>CAJJPX010000007.1 GCA_905193755.1 uncultured Clostridium sp.
AATGTCCTCCTTCCTAGAAAGAGAACATCTATATATGTCTTCCAAGCTAACAGTGAGTTAGATTTTAGACATTAAAAAACTTACAACACCATAATAGGTTCGTAAGTTGTATTCAATTGGAGCAAGTAACCGGAATCGAACCGGCATCTTAGCCTTGGCAAGGCCACATTCTAACCGTTGAACTATACCTGCATTTGCAAATAATATTTTAGCAATAAAATATGTTTTTTGCAAGTCCTTTATTAAAAAAAGTAGATTATTCTTCAAAATCTACTTTTATATTTTTTATAAAATCATAATAAATATTATTCTTATCACCTGCGAATTGGTATTTTAGTTTAGTAATTAGATATGGAATATTATATATTTTGAATCTTTGTATGTCTTTTTGCTTACATACCTTCTCTATTATTTTTATGATAAAGTCTTTATTTGATCTAGGTGGTAATCCTTTGTTATATTTTTTTATCATTCTTTTTAGTGTTACTTTATCAAATAGTCTATCATAGTATGTTTCATCTTTGTGTTTGAAATAGTATTTATTACCATCTAAGTTATCTAAGTATTTTAAAGTATCAAAGTAACCTAAATTCATTCTATAGAGTGATACTTCAGGAGTAAATACTAATATTGAACCTAAGTCTTCTCTTGGTGTAATAATGTGAACTTTTGTATTCTTTCTTGGCTTATATTTTAGCTTTCTATTGTCCCATGCTCTTACTGCATATACTTCATCATATCCTTCGTCTAGAAGCATATCTATAGGACAATTCATATGTACTCCGCCATCTAAATAGTACTTGTCATCAATAATTCTTTCTAGCTTAAAACCTGGTAAGTACGCACTAGCTAAAACATAATCTACAAATTTACCTTTTGGTATATCACGCTTGAATATCTCAAGTGGTTTTAAATCACTTATACTAAAAGTTACTAAACCAAAGTTAATCTTACTTTTATAGAATTTATCTTCTTTTAGATTCTTTGATAGAAGCTTTCTTATATTAGTTGTGTCTACGCCTATATTTTTTATTATCTTTTCAATCTCTTCTTTATTTTCTTTTATTTCTTTTAAATTGAATTTATGTTTTGAAATATCATTTAAGAATTTTCCATTTAATCCGAATAGTTCTTTACTATCAGTTGTTTCCCATAGTTTGTACATTCCATCTAGATTATTGCATGCATAGAATGCTGCGTTTATTGCTCCTATTGATGTACCTGCAACTGCATCAAAAAATATTTTCTTTTTAGATAGTGCTTTTATAGCACCTGCTTCATATGCTCCTCTTGCTCCTCCACCTTCTAAGGCTAATGCTTTCATACTAATTTCTCCTTAAAATTCTTTTCTATTATATTTATACTACATAGTAAACAAGGTATACCTAATATGAATCCACCTACTACATCTGAGAAGAAATGGACTCCTAGACAAACTCTTGAGAATGCAACTATAGCTATTAAAAAACAAAATAATAATCCAAAAAATATTCTTATAAAGTTGTTTGACTTTTCAGTCATAAGATAAAATAATGTCATATAAAATACTATTGATGTCAGAGTGTGTCCACTTGGAAAACTAAAGCTACTTGGTATTTTTATTAGCGCTTCTAGTGGTCTTGGTCTTTGAACTAAACTCTTTGTAATGAATACAACTATTCCAGAAAATAAATAACTACCTGATATAAGATAGAAGTACCATTTATTCTTTAAAAATAGAAATATACACACGATTATTATAATTGGTATGTACCAATCGCCAAAATTTGTTATGTAACTCATAGCAGCTGTTAACCTCTTGTCATTTATGTTTCCAAAAAATTCAATTACTTTATAGTCAAAGTTTACAACATCTTTGTAAAGACTACTATTTTTTATCACAATAAAAGATACTATCAATAAGATAATAATTAACATATATATCCAATTTTCTTTTAGTATCTTCTTTATCATATTATTATTATAACATACTTTTTTCTTATTTAACCATTTGTTTATTTTGTACCGTAAACTCTGTCTCCTGCATCTCCAAGTCCTGGTAGAATATATTTATTTTCATTTAAGCATCTATCTACACAAGAAGTATATATTTGCACATCTTTGTGTGCTTTTTTTAATGCTTTAATTCCTTCTGGTGATGAGATAATACATAAGAATTTTATTTTCTTAACACCATCTTTTTTAAGTCTATCTATTGTTGCGATAGCACTTCCTCCGGTAGCTAGCATTGGATCCAAAACAAATACTTCTCTATTCTCTATTCCTTTTGGCATTTTATAGTAGTATTCTACTGGTTCAAATGTTTTTTCATTTCTATAAAGACCTATATGTCCTATTTTAGCATTTGGTATTACTGTTAATATACCATCTACCATACTCATTCCAGCTCTTAGAATTGGTACAAATGCATAATTATCTTCATTCAATTTATAAGTTTTATATTTTTCAAGAGGAGTTTTTATTTCACATTCTTCAAGTTTTGCATCTTTTGTTGCTTCATAACAAAGTAATACTGATATTTCACTTATTATTTCTCTAAATTCTTTAGTACCTGTTTTCTCATTTCTAAGTATTGATAATTTGTGAGTAACTAGTGGATGATTTAATACTATTTCTTTCATTCTTTTTCCTCCTTAATTAATAAGTTTAGAAGTATACCTACAATTGCTGCTAAGCTCATTCCTGATATTGAAAGATTTATATTTTTAGTTACTACTGATATAACGGCTCCACCAAGTCCTAGAACTAACATTGAAGAAGCTACGATTACATTTTTCGTATTTCCGAAGTCAACTTTATTTTGAATTAATATTTTAAGTCCATTTACTGATATAAATCCATAAAGTAAGATTGATACTCCTCCTAATACTGGTGTAGGAATTGATGAGATAATTGCTGTTAGTTGTCCTAAGAATCCAAATATTATTGCTATTATTGCTGCTAGGCCTATTACCCAGACTGAAGCTACTTTAGTCATACCTACTACTGAAGTATTTTCTCCATATGTTGTATTTGCTGGTCCACCGATAAGTCCAGCTGCAAATGTTGCAATTCCATCACCCATAAGTGTGTTATCTAGTCCTGGGTCTTCTATTAAATCTTTATCTATTATTTCACTTAATACTTTATGATCTCCTATATGTTCTGATATAGTTACTAGTGCGATTGGTACTATTGTAAGTAATGCTCCGAAATTTAATTTATAGTGTACAAATGGTAGATAAAAGTCTGGTTTTGCTATTATTTTAGCACTTACTATTCCACTATAATCTACCATACCTAGTATCATTGATGCTATATAACCTGCTACCATACCCATTAAGAACGGTATTACTTTTAAGAATCCTTTTCCTCTTACGGCAAGTATTCCTGTTGTTAAGAATGCAACTAGTGCTACTACTATATTTTTCCATGGAACTGTTTCCATATTAAGTCCTATTTCTTCTACTGCTGTTGGTGCTAGTGATAAACCTATAATCATTATCATAGGTCCTACTACTATTGGTGGTAATAACTTATTAATCCATTTTTTACCTACTAGTTTGATTATTAATGCTACTAGTACATATACTAATCCTACCGCCATTATTGCTGTAAAAACGCTTGCTTTTCCACTTTTAGCAAACCCTACTATCATTGGTGTAATAAATGCAAATGAACTTCCTAAATATACCGGGCTCTTTCCTCTTGTACAAATAATATAGATAAGTGTTCCTATCCCTGAAGATATAAGTGCTACTGGTATAGATAGTACTTCTGTTCCTGATGCAGTATTAACTAATATTGGTACTAGTATAGTAGCTCCAAACATCGCAAATACATGTTGAAGTGATAATAGTATCCACTTTAATACTGGTGGTTTCTCATTAACATCGAGTAACATTTTATTGTTCTTTTTCATAAATCCTCCTCCTAAACAATAAATTATGGCAAAAAAAATCTCACCATTAAATGATGAGAAATCCAAAGAAATTAAAATCGATAGTATCACATAGACACTTTTTATAAACATAGTTAGGATGTTTTGATTTTAATTCCATCATATATTTTTTACCTCGTTAAAATATTAACATATATATTTTATTAATGCAACTATTTTTTATTAATTATTTTAATATTCTTTTTGGAGTCCATGTACTAATAAATATATCATCACTACCTTGTGTTTTTCTTTCTAATTCGTCTAGTACTTCAACACCAACTGAGTCTTTAAATGCTTCATAGTCTAGTATTAATTTCTTTTTCTCACGTAATAGTTCTAACATTTTAGATACGTTTGTTCTTTCTATTTCTCCTTTACGTGATGCAAGTGAATTATGTGAATACTCAATGTAATCTCCTTCTAGTGATCCTGTTACCGGTGTAGAAACTTTTAATTCTTGTCCTTCAAGACCAAGCATTTCTCTTATATTAAGTGCCATTTTATAGTCTTCAAGTGATACTATCATATTAGGAAATCTCTTTTTAAAAAGCATTAGATTATATATTGTATAATCATATGAAGAAGTTTCATCGTTTGATGTTTCATATATTATTGGTTTTTTAGTATATATATGTTTATTTACACTTTCTCTATCAAATGTAAAACCACTTTTAGTTATAAAATGTAGTCCATCAATACTAGAGTCTCCTATAGATTTATTATTAGCTCTAAATGAACAAATATTAGTTTTTCTAATTATTTTCATATTTATCACTCCTTTTTCCCCTCTTTGCTGAGTGTATATTATACCTTAATTTAATAAAAAAAGCAATAAAAAAGAGATATTATCTCTTTATATAAACTGGTGTCCCAACTTCTATCATTGAAAATAATTTTTCTGCTGCTTTAGTTGGAAGATTTACACATCCATGGCTTCCGTTTGTTTTATAGATTTGTCCTCCAAATTTTTTTCTCCATGAAGCATCATGTAAACCAAAACTTCTTCCATCATAGGCCATCCAGTATTTAACAAATGATTTATATTTTTTAGTAACAAGCCATTGATTTTTAGTTTTTCTAAGTATTTTGAAGTTTCCTAGTTTAGTTGCTCCGTTTTTACCAGTTGTTACATCTGTAGTTAGTACTGGTTTTTTCTTAACATAATAAACTAGTTTTTGTGTTGATATTTTAACTTCTACATATGTGTGATCAAATTTATTAGTGACATGTACTTTTAATGTTTCTTGTGCTTCATTACCACTTGAGTCTTCTACCATATATTTAACTTCATAATTACCTTTTTTAGACATATTTATGTTTGAAGTTTTTGTTACTTTTGTAGATAAATCAGTATCATAATTATCTGTTACTTTGTATGTTATATCATCACATTTATCATTTACTGTGCAATAAATTTCTTTTTCACTAAGTGTTAGTTTTGGTGCCTCAGTATCTACTACTTTTACTGTTCTTGTAAGTGTTTTATTATAATTTTTGTATCTTAATATATATTTTATTTCATATGTACCAACTTTAGTGATATCAACATTATTTATTACTTCTACTTCATCTGTTTTATTTATTCCATCTATTAATGCAGTATAACCATTTTCTTCATAGTTATTTCCATATTCTATAACTACTTCTCTATCTCCTTTTAGATTAAATCCTTCTTCTATAGTATCCATTTTTTTCTGTTCAAAAAAACCAATAATAGTTATAGTTATTACTAGTATACTAAAACTCATTGTTAATAAAATTTTAATTAATTTATTCTTCATACTCATCTATTATAACTATAACACATTTTTTATAAGAAAAAAGTAACAATTTATGTTACTTGATATTTCTTTTACTATGAAATAAATATTGTATTGCGAGACCTGAATATTCTTTATATTTTTCACGTGTGTATTTTTCTATTGTCTTTTGATCATCTTTTATTCCATAGATTTCTTTGATGTTTTGTTTTACCCAAGTATCTATTGGAAAAGTATCTAATCTTTTATAACCAAATAATAGAATACATGAAGCCACCTTCAAACCTATTCCTTTGACTGTCATTAACTCTTTAGTAGCTTCACTTGTTGATAAGTTGTTTATATCTTTTAATGACTTATATTTTGCTAAGAAATCTTCTAGGTATTTGTCTCTAAAACCTACTCCTAGTGTTCTAAAGTCTTCACTCTTTAATTTTTTTAATTCTTCGTATGTTGGAAATAAGAAATATTCTTTATTATTAAATATTACTTTCTTACCATATTTTTCTGATAAAGAGTTTATACTGTTTGTGATTCTTTTTACATTATTATTTTGACTTATTATGTAGCTTATACACATTTCGAATGAATCTTGATTTAATATTTTATAACCTTTACATTTGTTAATAATATCTTCCATCTTAGAATCGTTGTTGATAAGTTGTTCATTTATTTTATTGTAGTCTCTATCTAAGTCAAAGTATTCTGTTATTACTTCCTTTAAGTTGTTTGTATTATTAGATTCTACTATTAAAGTGTTAGTAACTTGTTTGATATTTATAACTCTATCTTTTAATATATTAGTGAAGCTTCCATCATCTTCTTCTATAACTCTAAAGCATGCCCCACTTAGTAACGTACTTTTTAAATCAAAATCTTTTACTTCTATTTTCATATTATAGTCCTAGTTTCTTATAGTAGTCATAATATAATATTAATGATGACATACTAAATTTTTGATATACGATTGAGTTTATTTCATTTATATATTTTTCAGTTACTTCTTCAGCAGTAGTACTTGTGAATTTCTTTGATACTGTGTTATATGTTCCTTTATTAGTTACCCAGCTTCTATCTGATAATATAGCTAAACCTTCAGAATCACTAAATATATCTCTTCCCATTAATAGTCTTGAATCATAATCTATTCCATATAAATTGTATATTGTTGGTAGTAAGTCTAGTCCTGAAACTACTTTATTTATTTCAGTTCTTTCTATAGATGGATTATACATTATAAGTGTTGTATGGTAGTTTTCAAACTTGTCTCCTCTATCAGTTTTACTTACTTCATTCATCTCTTTAGTAGTTAGTCCATAAGGGAAATGATCTGGTCCTAAAACTATAAGTGTATCTTCTAATAAATTCTTTTCATCTAATGTTTTCAATAGTTTTTCTAATGCTTTATCTAACTCTATTTGAGTAGCATAATATGCTTTAACAGCATCACTATATTTTAAATCTTTTACTGCTTTTTTATTTCTTGAAGCCATATTATTACCATAGAAATTATAATTTAAGTGCCCACTTACTGTCATATAATATGTTAAGAATGGTTTATCGTCTTTTAAGAAGTAATCAAATGATGCTTCTACCATTTCTAAATCACTATTTGGCCAATGTTTACAGTTCATTTTCTTTTCAAGACCATTACCACATCCATAGTAATTAAATCCTATATTTGGGTGTGATTTATTTCTTTCATAGTACTTGTATGAATGATTATGAAATGCATATGCGTTGTAACCTTCTTTTTTAAACATGTTTCCTATACCTAGTGGCATACTTAGTTTACTAGTCTTTTTAAAACTCCATATACCTTCTTTAGGAATTAAACTTATTAAGTTCATATATTCTCCATCAGAAGTAGATACTGGATATAATGGTTGATAATAGTTATTAAATACGAATGAATTATTAGCCATTTTATATAGTGTTGGTGTTATATCTTTATTTATAGCTATTGTATCGAATGCTTCTGCTGTTATAAAGATTAAGTTCTTGCCTTTGAAAAGTCCTGTGTACTTATTCTTTTCAGTTGCTTCTACACTCTTAAAGTATTTATGCATACTTATTAAATTCTTATCATTAGTTTCACTTATTAATTTATCAAAATCTATATTATAAATGTTATATTCTTTAGTTTCTTCTTTTACTACCGGAGTAGATTCTTCAATATATATTTCTTCTTCAAAACCAAACATATATCTATAAACATCTACTGCTTCCATAGTAAGTAATCCAGTTTTATCTATTGTAAGCATTGGTGCATGGGTACTAAAAAGTAATCTTCTAAGTGAGTAAATTCCTTTATTATCATATTTTACTACGAAGAATATACCAACAAATGAAAGAATAAATGCTAGAATTTCACTAATAATTATTGTTTTATTTGGTCTTTTATAACTAAACTTTTTATTGAATACTAAGTATAAAATAAATGGAACCAATATAATTACAAAGATATACCATATTCTTAGTATTACATCTATTATCATTTGCCAAAATTGCATTACTTGACCTGTACCTGTCGTAAGTGAAAAGAATGAGAATATAGAGTCATAAAAGTTATAATATACTATTTGAGCTAGCGTTACTAAAGTTAAAGCTGACACTAAAATAATATTTAAAACTCTATTTACTTTTTCATTAAAAATAGTTGTTATGGTACTAAAGATTACTATAAAAGGAATACTAAATAATATAACCATTAATGTATTAACAGATAGTATATTTCCAATTATAAATCCTCTATAAACTAACTCTAAAAATATAATATAAAATATCCACCATAGATGGATTACTATTTTTTTATTTTTCATATTTATTTATCTTTTACTTTCTTAATTATTGTTAAACAAATTATTGCTAGTACTATTAGAAGCATAACTAATAATAATATAGCTAATTCTACTTCATAACTAGTTTCTGATATATTAAGAATTTCCGCTAATAATTTCATTTAAATCACCACTATAATTATACTAAAAATAAGGTTTTCATTCAATATTATTTATGTACTATATAATTTAAGTATGTTATAATATTTTAGAGGTGTAAGTATGAAAAAGAATATTAAAGAAGATATTAAAGAAGATATTAAAGAGAAAGAAAAAAAATTAGAAGAAAAAGTAAATGAGAAAGTAAGTTTACTTAGTAAGACACCTGAAAATATTAGAATAGCATTTCTTTTAAACTTAGTGTTTTCTATTATAGAAGCTATAGGTGGGGTACTTACTAATAGTATTTCTATAGTATCTGATTCACTTCATAATTTAGGTGATTCTATTACTATTGGTATTACATATTTCTTTGAAAAGAAAAGCAAGAAACTTCCTAATAAAGAGTATTCTTATGGATATTTAAGATATACTATGCTTGGCTCATTAATTGCTTCATTTATATTATTAGTTGGTAGTGTTGTTATTATTTATAACGTTGTTCCAAGACTAATGAATCCACAAGATGTTAATTATGATGCTATGATTATATTTGGTATATTTGGACTTCTTATTAATTTATATGCAACTATTAAAGTTGTTAGAAGTAAAGAAAAAGATAGAAAGATTAATATTCATTTAATAGAAGATTCTGTTATATGGTTATTCTTACTTATTGGTAGTATTTGTATAAAAGTATGGAATTTAATTATTATAGATCCAATTCTTTCATTATTAATTGCTGTATATATCTTATATCAAGTATATAAATATATGAAAAATATCTATAATATATTTATGGAGAAAGTACCTAAGAATGTTAAGATTGATACTATTAAAAAAGATATAGAAAGTAATGAAAACGTAGATAATGTTCATCATATACATATATGGTCTATGGATGGAGTTAATAATTATATGACAGCTCATATTCATTTAAATAAAGTACTTAGTGAACAAGATATCATTAATACTAAAAATAATATTAAGAATAAACTTATAGAAGATAAAATAAGTCATATAACTTTAGAAGTAGAATACTCTAATGAAAAGTGTGATGACGAAGAGTGTAAGAACTAACATTTAGTTAGTTTTTTTATTTATTTATTTCTAATAATTTGCTACAATTATATTATAATAAGGAGTTTAGAGATGAACGAAGAATATGATGTTATAGTAGTAGGTGCTGGTAATGGTGGTTTGATGGCTGCTTTAAATATTGCTTTTAATGGTAAGAGTGTTTTGGTTTTAGAATCTAATAGTACTCCAGGTGGTCTTGCTACTAGTTTTGTTCGTGGTAGATTTGAATTTGAAGCTTCTTTAAGAGAACTTAATAACTTTGGTAGTGAAAGTGATGAGGGAGATATAAGAAGTTTATTTAATAAATTTGATTTAAATGAAAAGATTGAATGGGTAGAAATTCCTGAAGCATATAAAATTGTTAAAACTGATAATCCTAGATGTGAATATGTT
Organism: uncultured Clostridium sp.; assembly: GCA_905193755.1. GTDB lineage: Bacteria > Bacillota_I > Bacilli_A > RF39 > UBA660 > CAG-1000. The sequence goes on from CAJJPX010000007.1 coordinate 10,095, forward strand.
ATACCTTTTGGAGTAGATGAATTTATTAAAAAAATGGAAGAGATAGAACCTGGATGTAAAGACAAAATATCAGAATTCTTTGAACTTGCTAAAGAAGTATATAATGGTTTTAACTATTTGAAGAATAATAGTTGTGATATTGAATTTCTTAAGAAGAACTATCCTAACTTCTTAAATGTATCTACGTATACAATGGATGAAGTATTTAAGAAACTTAAACTTCCTAAAACAGTAGAGGATATTATAAAGTCATACTGGATATATTTTGGTGTGTCTTCTATAAATATGAATTTTGCTCACTATGTTTATTTCTTCTATCAATATATTACTAAGAAAGGATATATTCCTAAAAATAGAAGTCAAGAGATTTCTAATGCTATTGAGAATAAGATAATTGGATATGGTGGTAAGATTTATTATAACGAAAGTGTTAATAAAATATTAATAGATAATAATAAAGTAAGTGGTGTTACTACTAAGAAAGGTAATCTATATAAAAGTAAACATATTATAGTTAACAGTAGTCCTATGAATGTATTTGGTTCTATGATAGATACTGTTCCTGTTAATGCGTTAAAACTTACTAATAGTAGAAAACTAGGTGCTACAGCATTTACTATATATTTAGGTCTTGATAAAAGTATAAGTGAGCTTGGTCTTAAGAATTATCAATATCTTATATATAATAGTTTAGATAGTAATAGTGAGGCGGAACGTATGAAGTCATTAGATTCTAATACTTTAATTGTTACTTGTTTAAATAATGCGATTAGTGATGCTTCAGAAGAAGGAACTTCTATAATAACAATAACTGCTTTATATTATGATAATCCTTTTGATAAAGTATTGAACGAAGAAAATTATTATAGTTTTAAAGAGAGACTTGCTAGTAAGCTAATTAATAGATTTGAAACTTCTTTAGGAGTTAATATTAAAGAGTATATCGAAGAATTAGAAATATCTTCACCAATTACATATTCTAAATATAATAGTTCTCCTGATGGATGTATTTATGGTTATATGCTTAATAATTTTGATTCAGTACTTTCTAGAATAACTAATAAGAACGAAGACTATTTAATAGATGGACTAAGACTTTGTGGTTCTTACTCATACTATGGACATGGATATGATTCTACATATCAAAATGGTTATGAAATATCTAATATGACACTTAAAGATATAGAAAAGGAAGGTGAAGTATGAAACCAATAAAGATATCATCTTTTCCTAATAAAGATATAAAGAATTTTAAAAATCTAAAAGAAAATAGAGAAAAAATAATAAATAGAACATCTACTAGTCCTATAAATAATGAATATATAGTTGATAGAATTGCTAAAAGTATACACCCTTCTCATCAGAAGTTAATGATCAAAAATATTATTGATGTTAATCCTAATACTAAGATATTCTATTTTTGTAATGCTGAAGGTGGTAGTCTAGCTACGTTTAGACCTGGACAGTATATTACTCTTTTATTTCAGTTTGATAATAAGTTTGTTAGTCGTGCTTACTCTTTGTCTAGTTCTCCTAATGAAGCTATTAATAATGTTTATAGAATAAGTGTTACTAGAGTAAGTAATGGTATAGTTTCTAATTATATGTTAGATAAACTTGATATTGGAGACACAATAGATTCTCTTAGTCCATCAGGTAATTTCTTTCCATCAACTATAAGAGACAAGAAACAATTAGTTGGTATAGCTCGTGGTTATGGAATAAGTCCCCTACTTTCAATAGCTAAAAGTATTGAAGATAAATCTCTTGATAAGGATATAACTATATTTTATGAAGCTAATAGTGAAAATGAATTTATATATAAAGATGAACTTAATAGACTTTCTAACACTAACAATAGTATTAAAGTTATATTTGTTAATAAAGAGAATGCTAAAAATAGAATTACTGTTAGTATGATCAAAAGTTTTGTCACAGCAAAATTTACAGTGTTTGCTTGTGGTAGTTTAGACTTTTATGATGAAATGAAAAAAGAATTAGAAGTTTTAAATCTTGGTATAAAGGATTTAAGATTTGAAGGTAGTCCTATTATTGAAGAAAATATTGGAGACTCTATAGAAACACCAATTGTTGTAGATATTGTTGATGAAGAACCTAAGAAAAAGAAAAAAACTAAAAAAAATGATGAGAGTGAAGAAGAAACCACTGAGGTAAAAGAAGAAGTTAAAAGCGAAGCTGAAGAGCTTCCAAAACAATATAATATAAAAGTATTTTCTAATAATGAAGAATATAATGTAACTTGTTTTGAAAATCAAACAATACTTTCTGCTCTAGAACTTAGTAATGTTAGAGTTAGAAGTAAATGTAGATGCGGAGAATGTGGTTACTGTAGAAGTTTGCTTCTTTGGGGTACTATCCGTGTTAAAGAAGGTATGGAACATAGACGTAAGGCAGACATAAAATTCAATTATATTCATCCATGTTGCAGTTATCCTACAAGTGATATAACTATTAAAATAGATAATTAAAAGAGATCATTCGTGATCTCCTTTTTCTATACCAAAAAATACTTCTTTAATGTGCTCTTTATTTGGAAATTCAATACTGTCGATACTTTGTAAGAACTTTCTTCTATTATATTTAAGAGGTATCTTTTTAACTTTATCTTTCTTTGTATCTATTATGTAATAGTATGTAGTATCATCTTTTCTACAACCACTACTACCTATTCCATAGAATGATTTACCATTTATAAAATCTATTCTACCAGTATGTTCATGTCCATAAAACACATAGTTACTATCAATTTTATTCATATCTTTTTTATAAGTTTTATCTCTAAAAATACTTAAGTGTTTAAATGGATATTTACTCTTTTCATCTAGTAAGAAGTGTATAAATGTATATTTTTTATTGTTAATAGAAAGTTCATAAATTAGTTTTTGTTCTTTTAGTTTTTTTAAATTCTCTTTTGATAATGTTGTTGTTACCCATAAATTATGATTCTTTTTATCTATATTACTATCTGGATCTATAGAGACACCTTCTGTTGAATATAGTTCGTGATTACCAAGTATAAAAGTTACTTTCTCTTTAAAAAGCAAATCTAAGCATTTATTTGAATCAGGTCCTAAAGAAATAGCATCTCCTAAAAATATAGTTTTATCTATATGCTTTCCTTTTATATCTTTTATGATAGATTCTAATGCTTGATAATTTCCATGTATATCAGAGAATACTGCTATTTTCATATTATTCACCATTTTAATTTTAACACTTTTATAAATAAAAAAAAATTATTTAAGTAACCATTTACATTTAGTGATTAATGTTATAATACAAAAAGTGTAAAGTTTTACTAAATATTTAATGTTAGCTTTATTGAATGTTATAATATAAATATATAAGAATATATTAAGGAGTATTTACTATGGATGATAGAATGTCTTTAACTACTAATATTAATAATGCTTTAAAGTCTGATTTTATAATTCAAATGATGAAAAGAAATTGGGAGTCTAGTAGAAGTGTTGGTGTTTTAGGCAATTTATTCGGAGAAGTATATACTCATATGATTATTCATAAAGATGGATATGGTTTTGAATATTATATGAGCCAAATGGAAGCTTTGTATTCTAAACTTGGAACTAAACAAATTGATATGGAACAATTTGATACAGAGAAAGCAAAAGTTATTTCAGCAGTTATTGCTAGTAAACTTGGAATTGATGCATCAAAAGAACTTTCTAATGAAGAAGAAAAAGCTATTAAAGATTTTTATTTACATGAATTTATTAAAAATTGATATGTAAGTCATTCTTTTCCTGAAACATATAGTGAATCAATTATGACAAATGGTTTAATATCTAATCCAAATAATAGATCTAATACTCCCGATGAGAAACAATGGGTACAAGAAACATTTATGAGTAAAGGTGTTGTTGCTCCTATCGGAGGATATCCTTATTATGGTGGTTCCGGTATATATTATGAACATAATTATTCTAAGATCTTTCAGCATGCTATATATTCACCTGAATGGTTTAGCTGGTTTACTTCTTCTGATCATTTATTGAGTTTTCAAAGTATTGAGAATTCTCCTTATATATTAAGAGACCAAGAAGCTTGTAAAAGAAATGTTATGGATTTATGTTCTAATGCTGGACTATCTAATGAAGAAACAGAAAGAGTAATTTCTTTTTATCAAAAGAATTATAGTGAATTTAGTTCTCCTAAACTTAATGTTGGTTTAATATCAAAACAATTAGTTGGTAAAAGTGATATATCAAAGGCAGTTCCTGATGATTTAGGACTTCTTGATACTATAACTTATACCATGAAAGATAAAGCATCTGAATATACTGAACATCAAGGTAATGTTTATTATGATACAATTAGTCCATCTGATATAGTATTTACTAGTATACCTGAAGCTAATAAATATATTAAGGTTGAAGGGTATAATCGTGAATCTAAAGAACATTTAACTAATCCTAGAAGCAATTACGCAATAATTAAAAGAGCTATTAAAAATGCCTCTAGAATGCCTTCTAAAATGGTAGATAATGTTATGAAGGCTAAAGCTATGCTTGAAGAGAAAATTCAAGAGTTAGATAAAAAAGAAACAACAATTACCGATAGTAGTGATTTATATACTTTTAGAAGAAATAAGGAACAAAGAGAATTCACTTCTCAAAATATAAATCAAATTTCTAGTATAAAAAAGGAAATATATGAAATACAATCTAAAATAACTGAAGAACTTAATTTATCAAGAGGAATTAGTGATAAAAGTACAATGACACTTGGTAGAACTTCAAAAGGATCTGCTAATAAATTGATACTTACTATTATTTCTACTTTTATATCTTTTGCTTTATTCTTGTTAGTATATTATTTATATAGTTAGAGGTTATTATGAAAGAAATAAATTATAATGAAATTATAATGGAAAGTTTAAAGAAGATTAGAGAATATGATCAAGTAATAAATAATAAGTTATTAAGCTTTATTACAAGTTCTATCATGTTTGAAGAAACATCTAATCATAAATTTGAGATACAAAAAAATATTAAATTGAATAAAATATATTTACAGGGTTATGTTCTTGATTCTCCTATTTGTAAATATTTAAATGATAAGTATAAACATAACTATTCAATAAATCAATTACATGAATTTATTAATTTCTATGAAAAAGAAAGTGATAGTGATTTTACTTCTTATCATGATGCTTTGAATTTATTTGAAGATGCTAATCGTATTGAAGAATTAGTGGATAAAAAGATAGAATATGAAATTAATGTTATTAAGAATTTTACTAATAAGATTTTAGATATAGATACATTAGATAAGAATAAATATCAAGTTCTTTATAATGAAGTTAAGAATATAATTAGTAATGATTATCTTAATAATGGTTTAATTAGTAATGAGTGTTTTGATTTAATAATTAAAATTATTAATGATATATTTAATTACTTTATATTGGGTAATATTGAAATACCTGGAGAATATATAAATCACGAGTAGAACTTACTCGTTTTTTTGTATATAAAAAAACTAACAAATTATGTTAGTTTATTCTTTATCATTTTGGAGGAGCCAGTCGGATTTGAACCGACGATGGAGGTGTTGCAGACCTGTGCCTTACCACTTGGCTATGGCTCCACTGCATATAATTATATCAAATTATATGCATCATTTCAACACAAATGTATATTTTAAGCCTCTAATTATTAAAATTATTTCAATTTTATTAGCTTCAGATAAATCATAAGGTACTTCTAAGTATATATATTCACTAGTTGTTAACTTATTATTTATTTTAGTTACACTTGTTGATTTGTATTTTCCATACACTCTATATTCGATTTTTCCAAAATTACTTATTATATCTGCTGCATCTTTTATATATTTTTTTATATAAATATTATCATCTATTGTTGTTCTAGTTTTTAATCTTAGTACAGCCATATTACCTTTTCCAACTGTATTTGGCTTTATTATATTAGTATTATCAAAACATTCATTTTCTTTTATACAATATTTATATGTTTCTTTAAATGTATTATCAATATCATATTCTGTTATTGCTATTTTACTATTTTCAAGTACACTTTTATCGAGACTTGCTTCTATAGGTATATAGTATTTTCCTATTTCAGTTTCTTTAGTATCTATTGCTTTTGGATTTATAATTATATCTTTATATTTAGTTTCTATGTTTCCAAATTGACCATCATTATAATTTTTTATTTTGAATATATATTCTCCTTTTAATGATTTAGCCGATATTTCAAATGCTACGATGATAGTTTCTGTTTTACCAGATTGAATTTCCATAGGTGTATATGATTTACCTAAATCACTTAGTTGATGTTCTAATCCGAATGTTGGTATTAGCAAATTATCTCCATCTTCTAATCTAAATGTTTCTCTTACCAAATTTGAACTATATTGCATTTTATTACTTACTGTTAATTTTACTATTATGTAGTATTTATCTTCTGAGAGTGTTTTACCACTTAAATCTTTTGAAACAACATATGAATTAGTTATTTTATATGATAAGTTATTAGCAATTATTTCTTCATTTTCATTATAATCTACGTTATATACTTTCATATTTATAAATATTACTAAAGATGTTACTAATACTACTATTGATGCACATATTGTAACAAAAAATTTATTTTCTAGTATGAAGTATTTTGTAAGTCTTATGAATTTTCTTATAAATCTAGCTGCTTTATAATTATTTTTTCCGAAGACTACTTCTACTTCTTCATAGTCTGATGTGTCTATTTGTAATTCTTCAAGATCTTTTTTAAAATCAAATTGTTTTATATTAAAACCTAATGTTCTTCCTAATATTATAAATAAGAAAACTAATTGTGGTAATAGAACTATTATACTTATATCTTTTATTGCACTTACTGCTTGATATTTTAATCCTACTTGTTGTAATCCTGTAAATATTGAGAAAATATATAAGAAATATGCAAATAACAATATATAGTATAAACATAACCACATGTATGTTTTCCTGTCTTTATTTTTCATTGATAATATAAAGTATATTAATGCACTAAAAAGTATAGCTAATATGTTTACACCAAATAATATGAAATCTATATAGTCTGAAGCTAATGTTGATGACATTGTGTATGATTGATTAGCCGCATAATCACTGAAGAATGTATAAATATCTATTGATCTTACTGATAAATATGCAAGCATTGTAAAAAGAATACCATGTATCCATCTAAATTTTTTAATTAGAAAAGCATAAGGTTTCTTAATTATCACATCTACCAGCTCCTATTATAAAAAGTATATCACGTAACATAAAAAAAGACTAGTAGTTAGTCTATCTTTTATAGTAAATCATTTGTCCAGGTAGTAAATATATTGTCTTATTATTATCAATTATATCTGACTCTTTTACTCCAAAAATATTACTTACATTATATAGTGTATCTCCATCTTTGGTAATATAATAACTTACATCTTTTTTTGGTATTAATAGAGTTTGCCCCGGATATATATAATCATCTAAATTAAGTCCATTTAGTTCTGCTAATAATTTAGTATTAACATTAAATTCTTTTGATATCTTGTATAGAGAATCTCCTTTTTTAATTTCATATAAAGTATAGAAAGGACTTTCTAATTCCTTAATATTATTATCTAACATATAATCACCTAAAGTATTATATGTTTATGTTTTTTATTTGTTATTTAATGTATGTAAAAATAGTATTGTCTTTATTGAAATTTAGTTCATAGTTATAGAATACTTTCTTATTACCATTTATTGGGTTATATAAGTATAAATTATCTTCATATATGTAGTAAATGTCATCATTATATTCAAATATAACATTAGTAATATTATTTGATATTTTAGTATTTATAGATTCATTATTTTTTATTTTTTTATATAAAGTTCCATCTTTAATAGTATATATGTAATTAGAATCACTATTTTCATTATATTTAATTTTGTCTATTTTGTATTCTGTTTTACTACAAGTTACCCACTCTCCATCTTTATATTTAACAAATCCTTTTTCATTATTAGATAGTATATCTAATTTATTTTTCTTTAGATTTAGTTCATACAGAATACTATTTTTGTTATCAAATATGTATAATTTGTTTTTTATATCTCCTACTATGTATGAATCAAAATCTATTTTTTTGTCTAAGTTAATATAGTCTATTTTTTGTGTTTCTATATTAAATGTTACTATTTTTGAGTATTCATGTTCTTCATCATAGTTTGGCATATATATAGTGTTTTTAATCATATATGATATTGAGTTATCATATCTATCTTTTTTAAATATATTTATATTCTTGTATGAATCACCATTCATTACTATATAGCCTTTATAGTTCCATAGAGCCATAAACTCATTATTCTTAAGTAAATTATAATATATAAAATCTTTATCTGGTTTTGAGTCAGTATTTGTCTTATTTTGATATTCTACTAATAATTCATCATCTATTAAGTTATAATCTATGTATTCTTTATTTTCTTTGTCATAACATAACGGATAAGTCTTTTTATTATCTATATAAGGTACTATACAAGTATAGTTAGTTAATTCTAACTCTTCTATATTAGATAGTTTTGTTTTAGATAGTTTTCTTTTTTCATAAATATCAAAGTTATATGTTAAATCTTTAGTTATTTCAAAATAAAATCTAGAATCTTTATATATAGTTGTTACATCATAACCATTTACTTTATATTCTATTTTATAATTTGATATATAATACTTAGTAAAAATTGCTATTAAGCTTATTATAATTATTAAAAATAAACTCTTTTTCATATACTTCACCCTAATAAAATTATACTATATAGTAAGAAAAAAAACTAGTTTCCTAGTTTTTCTTTACTTTATTAACCTTCTAATAAACCAGCTTCTTTAAGCATATCTCTTGTAGCAGTTTCATCTTGTTCACCAGTGTGATCTAAAACGAAGTTTCTATCTTTTACAATAAATGTATAAGGTACATATCCTTCATAGTTTTTAAGATTGATTGAATTAGTTAAGATTGTATAATCGTCTTCTGATAATTCATCTGATTCAAAGAAGTATAATTTAATATTCTCTTTTTCACATACTTCAGTAATAATTGGTTTATAGTTTTTGCAGTGTGGACAAGTTGAACTAGCAATAACTGTTACTACTCCTCTTCCACTATTTAAATCGTTATACCAGTTTTTAATAGTATCTGATGCTAATTTAACATCTACAGTTTTTAATTCTGTGCTTTCATCTTTATTGTTATTGTCACCATTATCAGTTAATATAAATGACATTCCAACAAATAGCCATACACATAATGCAGCAAGTCCTGCCTTACCTGCTTTTAACGCATCTTGTTTTCTTTTATTTTTCCAAACAAAGTATAAGATAATTCCAACTGGTGGTAGGATAATTCCTAAAAGAATCCATAACCATCCTAAATCTTTGTTTTTCTTAATTGGTTTCACTACTTCTTTTACTTCAACTGTTTCTTTTTCCATCTTTGGTGCTTTTACTACTTTAGTTTCTTTTTTATTTATAGTAACTTTTTTAGTAGTATTTGTTGTTCTTGTTGATTTTTTAGTAGTATCATTTATCTTTTTTCCTTTTTTATTGTTTTTAGCTGTTGCCATATATTTACCTCCATATTAAGTTTATCTTTTTTTCTTAGAAATTACAAGAAAAAAGAGAAATATTCTCTAATATTTCTCTAATTATTCACATTTCTCTTCGCCTTGTACTGTTCTTGTTTCTCCAGTTTTTGTCCATCCAGATAAACTTTCACTCTTACTCCACTTGTAGATTGTCTTCTTTGATGTTGTCTTAGTTGCATCAATTTTAGTAGTAGAGTATTTATTACATTTATTTCCTTCTAGTTTATAACCGCTGTCACATTTCTTAGTTGTTGAAGTTTCTTTTATAGTTTTCTTACAATATTTACCATCAAGTTTATATCCTTTTTCTGAACATTCATAATGATAAGAACCATTAGTAACTACATAACATCTTAAGTTCTTTCCTGAACCAGTTGAATAATTTGCTTTTGATGGACATTTATATGAGTATCCACCAAATACTTTTTCTAAATAATAACATTTTAGATTAGCACCAGAACCAGTACTTCCGTCAGCTTTAGCTGGACATCTATAAGTTATACTACCACTAGTTGTTGTTGTTTTATAATAATAACATCTTAAGTTCTTTCCTGAACCTTCACTACCTTCAGCATTTGATGGACAACTATAAGTTGTTGATCCAGGTGTTGATGTTGTTACATCTCTATAACATGTATCTGTATAAGCTTTGCTTACTTCACTACAAGATTGGTATGGTACTGATTTATAACAAGTGTTACATCTAGTTTGAGAAACACCACCAACTATAACTGTTGAACATTCACATTTATAAGATTCTTTTTTATATTTTGTAGTACATTGAGTTTCAGTTTTATATTTAGTACAATTGTATGCTTCTTTTTTAGTTGTTGTACTTCCATTTGATGTTGATTTAATTGGGTCTACATAAACTTTAGTTTTAGTCGTTGTTCCTTCTGTTACTTCTTTAATTGGATTTATATAAACTCTTTCATATGAATCACCATTTTTAACTTTAATTACATCAACTTGTGTTTTCTTACCACTGTCATATACTTTATCTGCATCGATTACATCTACTCTTGTTGTTGTATTTGTTACATTAGCTGATTTAGAATCAACTATTTTACTTTTAACACAATATTTACCATCTTTTTTGTATCCACTTGGACATTTATAAGTAGTAACATTGCTTAATTTTTTGTATTTATATTCTGTAATTTGTTCTACACTACAAGTCTTACTACATAATGAATCTTTACAATAATTATGACATCCTAATATTTTGATTGTATAATTACTTTCTTTATTACATACTAGGTTTGTTTTTAATTCATAACCATTGTCTGTTTTAGTAACGCTTACATATGAATCATATTGATTACATGAATTACCATCTTCATCTACGAAAGGTAATACTAATTTTCTATCAAACATATCTGAAAGTGATATTCTATTTGATTGTCCTATTTCTTTAGGTAACTTGTCATCTGTAAAATAACTTTCTCCAGCTTCTTGCATATATTTAATATTTTCTCTAAATACATTGCTATAGAATGGAGCCATGTTAGGTACATTCTTTTGGAATAACCAAGCTAATATAAAGATAAACAATGCTGCAAATATTAATTTTACAAATATATCAAGTATACTAAATCTAGAACCTCTTTCATTACTATACATAATCATTTCCCCCTTTTAAATTACTTTAATGTCATTTGTTTTAATTCTTTATATTTGAATTCTAATTGATCATTTAAATCTTGTACGAAACCTATTGTATCTGGATCATGTTTTTCAGGTAAGCCAGCTAATCTTGCAATTACAGAACTATATAACCCTGAATGATATCCTTCATATATTTCGTTTACTGGAACAGCATTTAATTCTTTTGTATTATAGTTTACACACACATCTATACATACAGCTTGCATACCATTTAAATTATATGGAAGAGCTATTGCACCATATCTTTGTGTTGCTCCTATCCAAGCTAATGCTCTTTGTTGTGCTGGTAAATCATATGGATTTCTATAATTTGTTAATGTTCCATCATCATTTTGATAATTTCTACCAACCATTACAAATTCACGCCACATCTTTTCACCAAGAGATTTGATTGCATTTACAGTTTTTTCACCATTGTGATGATTTCTACCATCAATTATATTTGTGAAGTCTTCATCATATGGCTTAATAAATTCTGAAGTTTCGCTTCCATCTACAGCAAACATATGCATTGGAATATCTTTTATTTGTCCTATCTCTTCATTAGTTTTACTATCTAATGTTGATGATGATGGTAAGTTAGCTGTTATATTAACAAATGAGTTTACTGTTTCATCAACTACGTTAACATCATAATATCTATTACCATCTGCATCTAATGGAAGTTCTCCGTTCATTACTCTAATTATGTTGGCAATTTTTTCTGGTGTAATATTTTTTTGTTGATCTGGAGTTAATTCATTAACCCAATCACTATAATAGTTATCATATATATATTGTGCTCTAGCCTTTACTTGTTCTTCGTTAGATGCGTCTGTGAACTCTCCATATTTACCAGTTAACTCTTCATCTAATTCAGTATCAACTATAGCTATATTTCCATCTTGAGTTTGAGATTTATCTGAGCATCCTCTAAGACCATATCCAAGTCCTGCTGCTGCAGCAATTGCTAATACACCAGCGATTACTCTTTTACCTGTTCCTTTTTTCTTGTTGTCTTTTTTCTCATCTAGTTCTTCATCGTCTACTGGAGTTTCTTCTTTTTTCTCTTCAACATCTAGTTCTACTTCATATTTTTCAGCTAATTTTTCTTCAAATTCTCTTAATACTTTTAAATATTGAAGGAACATATTATATGCTGCTTTCTCTTCTTCAGAACCTTTTTCTTCTTTTAATGAAGCACGATATGCATCTTCTACTTTTTCAGATATCATTTCATATTTCTTTAATTCTTCAGTTGCTAATTGATATTCTGCATATTCCTTATTTGCTTCTTCTGCCTTAGCATTTTGTGCTGCTATATTTTTTGGCTCCATTCTTTTTATTGCATCATGTTCATCAAGTAATTCATTTACTTTTTTTGCACGTTGATTTTTGATAGTTTTGATTTTACTTACTAATTTTTTATTCATATTATTTACCCCCTTTGTAAATATGCTTTGTATTATACCACAAACTAACGTTTTTGTCAATATTTGTCATATTTACCCTATCAACTTTTCGGTTCATATTATAACATAAGTTGCCTAATAAATCAACTTTTTTTAATATTTTTGATCATTTTGGATATTTTTTTGTCCATTTTCGCTTCAAAAAATGTAAATATTCCTAATAAACCATAAAATATTCCTTTTAAAATGTTTTTAATTATTTTTATTGATGAAATATACAAAATAGAACTATCTACATAGCTCATGTTATTTAATACTATATTATTAAGTATAAAAGAATTGAATATTCCGATTATTATGATTAATAATAGTTTACTTATTCTAGCAGGAGAATAATTTCTTTTATAATTATATGTAACAGGTATAAGTAAAAACAATATAATAAGATTGATAGATAAGTATAAAACTCCATATAATGTAGTGTCAACTTTAAAATACTTTATTAATTCTATCAATGACAATATCATAAAAAATAATGTTAATACATATAATATAGTCTTTTTTACTTTATACATTTTATCACTCCTACATAAATTATATCATATCATTTAAAAACCTTGTTATTTTTTTAGTTATTGTGTTATTATTATTTTAGAAAGTGAGTTGCTTATGAGTTCTGACCCAAGAATATTTAATTTTATTCTTTATGGCAATTTTACAGATGAAGCTATTAAACTTTATTTAGAAGATTGTGATTATAGTACACGTCAAATGCTACGCGATGTATACAGAGCTTTGCTAACTAATATAAATACTTTTTCTAATGATGATTATCATACTACTATTATTAAAAATGGAATAGATTTATTTTGTATTCTTTGTGATATGCTTAATTTTAATAGAGAAGAAATAGAAATTAATAGAAAAAGAATTAAAAAAATAAGAGAACCTATCTTGGCAATTCTAAAAGAAAATAGCAATTCAATATTACTTGACTCAGCTAATCAACTTGATGAAATAGTTCTTGATAAAAATATTGATGCTGATGCTTTAGTTAAACTTATTATTACTTTGATAGATAAAAAAGAAGATGTTGATATAATTAAGAAATTTTTAAATATTAATAAAGAAACTCTTATGACTAAAAATAATGAACTATTCGATTTTGTCTTTTTTAAAGCCATGAAGGCTCTTGAAACTGAGAATAGAGACATTTATTACTATATTACTCTTCTTAAATTACTTTACTCTTCTAAGATTGATAAAGATAAATATTTAAGATTCTTACATAATTCTACTAGTAAAAATAATCTATTTAGTTATGAAATATATTTAATTATTAATGGTGTTAAGAGAGGTCTTACTACTGATGAAATACTTGAAAAGTATGGAATTATTACTAATATACCTAATGGACCTATAATCAAAATAAAAGGTGCTGTTAAAGAGGAAGATATTATTACTATAGATGGAACAAGTACTTTTTTAAGAGATGATGGTATTAGTATTAGAAAAGATGGTAATAAATATATAGTTGGTATTTATGTTGCTGACGTTGCTAGAAGTATTCCTAAAAATAGTGATTTAGATTTAAATGCTAGAAATAATTATAAATGTTTATATTGGAGAGGTGCTAGAACTCGTATGTTTCCTAGTAAAGTCGAAAATGCTCTTTCACTTAATGAAGGTAAACAAAGAGGTGTTATTACTTTATATGTTGTACTAAATGATTCTGGTGAAATATTAGATTATTATATTGAAAATAATAGTATTATAGTTAGCCAAAATCTTACTTATTTACAAACTGAAAACATATTGGATCATTTATATACGAATGGATTTGAGAGAAGAATCAATGATTTGTTTACGATAGCTAAAGCTCTTGAAAGTAAAAATCAAAATAAAGAAGCTTATTGGCAAAAGAAAGAAAGAAGTAAAAAGTTAGAAAGATATAGAAAACTTAAGAGTGATGTAATTGTTCGTGAATTTATGAGTTTATATAACTTTTTAACTTCTAAGATTGCTAAAGATGAGGGAATTCCATTTTATTATAGAGTTCAAGATGATGAATATATCTCTGGTATTGTTAAAGATATGGGAATGTATGTTGATGATTATACAAAGAAAGTACTAGATAATGTTTATTTAGAAAGTGTTTATTCGACTGTGCCATCTAAACATGCTGGACTTGGATATCCACATTACAGTCACTCTAGTGATCCTCTTAGAAGATATCCTGATTTTGAAAATCAATACTTGTTTCATCAATTTCTATTTAAAGACATGGAATGTGATTTTGATGAGTATGAATTTGAAAAAATGGCTAAATATTTTAATCAAAGAAGTGTTGAGTTATCACTAATGAAAGGTGAATTTGAAAGAGAAGCAAGACTTATTAAAAAGAAATAACTAGATTGTCCTAGTTATTTTATTTTTCTTTAAGATTATTTTTCTTATTATGTCAAATGGTATTATAGAGAATGCTAGAATTATCATTATTTCAAATTCATACATTGTAAGTCCGGTTGTTCTAAATACTTCTCCTCCATAGTATATTAGTATTATTTGTACTATTGCGATGAATGTTATGATCGCTATAAAGACTTTGTTTTTAAGTATGTTTGATAAGATGTTTAGTCTATAGGTTCTAGCATTAAAAGCATTAAAGATTGCTATAAATATGAATAGTCCAAAGAATGCTGTTAAGAGGTATTTGTTTGATGGGTCTATTCTATAGATTGAACTTATGAATTTTGATTTTAAGAACCATATGCATAGAATTGCTCCATAAAGACCATTAAATAGTATTTGATTGGTCATATATTTGTTTATTATTTTTTCGTTTCTTTTTTTGGGTGGTTCTTCCATGTATTCATCAAGTGCTGGTTCGTATGAGAAAGCTAGTCCTGCGAGAGTGTCCATTACCATATTTATCCATAACATTTGTATTATTGTTATTGGAGACAAGATACCTATGAATGGACCTATTATACTTAGAAGTACTGCACATATGTTAACACTTAGTTGAAATATTATGAATTTTCTTATGCTTTTGAATATTGTTCTTCCATAAAGAATTGCGACTGAAATAGAAAGTATGTTGTTATCAATTATTATGATGTCACTTGTTTCTTTTGCAATTTCAGTACCACTTCCCATACTAAAACCTACATCTGCTCTTTTAAGTGCTGGAGCGTCATTTATTCCATCTCCTGTCATACCAACTATTAAGTCTAATTCTTGAGCAAGTTTTACTAGTCTATTTTTATCTTGTGGAAGGCTACGACTTAGTACTCTCAAATTAGGAAGTATAGTTTTTACTTCTTCATCAGTCATGTTGTTAAATTCATCACTTGTTAATACTTTGTCAGTGGGTTTTGTTATAATTCTTAATTCTTTTGCGATAGATACTGCTGTGTTTTTAGCATCTCCCGTTACCATCACTACTTGTATACCAGCACTTTTTATCTTTTTAATGCCCTCGTATGCTTCTTTTCTAATGTTATCTTTTAAGAAAATGAATCCTAAAAGTATATAAGCATCAAAGTTATTTTCTTTATATGCTAAAGCTAATGCACGAATGCCTTCACTTGTTTTAGCGTTTACATAGTTAATTATTTTTTCTTTGTTGATAAGCACTCTTACTGAGCCGTCATTTTTTTGATATTTATTACACTTCTCTAGTATCTTTTCATATGCTCCTTTAATGAATATTGTGTGTCCTTTATAGTTTGTCTCTACTGTTGAATACTTTAGTTTAGAATTAAATTCTTTTTTGTTAATAATTTTATAAGTTGTTTTGTCATCTCTTCCAATGTATGAAAGAAGTGCCCTATCTGTTGTGTTTCCTCCTTCAGGAATTCCATTATTTAGAAATGAGCTATTGTTATAGACAAGTGACTGATATAGAAGTTCATATTTATGTGTTGATAACTTGTTTATATTTTTATATTCAGTAAGTTCTGCATCTGTGAATAACTCTACACTCAGTTTTCCTTCTGTTAGTGTACCCGTTTTATCTGTGAATAAAATGTTTAGAGAACCAGCTGTTTCAATACCAACTAGTTTTCTTACAAGTACATTTCTTTTTAATAGTCTTTTCATATTAGATGATAGAACTAGTGTTATCATCATCGGAAGTCCTTCTGGTACTGCCATTACTACTACTGCGACACTGAGTGTCAAGGCATAAAGAAGATGAGATGAAAAGTCTTTGAATTCTAGTATTTTAGATAAATCAAAGTTATTTGAAACTACTACTGCATTAAACATATATGAAATAAGTATTAAAAGAGCTGCAGTATATCCTAGTTTACTTATTTGACTAGCTAAAACTCTAAGTCTTGATTTTAATGGACTTTCTACTGGTTTTTCTTGAATATCATTTGCTATCTTTCCATAGAAAGTTTTGTCTCCTACGTTAGTTACTTCTATAGTTGCACTTTTATCTGTTACGATTGAGCCCATATAAATATCATCATTAATAGTTGCATGTCTTTCTTTTGTTTCTCCTGTTAGGATACTTTCATCTATATATAGTTCACCTTTTATAATTATTGAGTCTGCTGGTACTTTGTCTCCACTTTCAAGATAAACTATATCCCCTACTACTAACTCATCAATATTAATAGTTTCCTTCTTTGCATTTCTTAAGACTTTTACTTTTATAATTGAATTTTCTTCGTTTAGTTTTTCAAATGCTTTCTCACTGCCATACTCTGATAATGTAGAAATAATGGTTGCTAAAAAGATAGCTATAAATATACCTACTGTTTCATAAATATCTGAATCTTTAAATAGAAATATTACTTTTATAGCTAGTGCAATTAGTAATATCTTAATGATTGGATCACCTAAAGATTCTAAAACTAGTTTTATAAATGTATTTTTGTTTTTAGAAGTTAACTTATTACTTCCATATTTGTTTCTTCTATTTATTACTTCTTTACTACTAAGTCCTGTTTTAATATTTGTTCTCATAGTTCCTCTAGTAAAGTTTATTAATATATAAAAGAAAAAATACCAATTAAGGTATTTAACTTATTTCTTTGTATAATTCATTTGTTTTTGATAGTTCTTCGTGAGTACCTGTTGCTTGTAAGATACCACTGTCTATAAGTACTATGTTATCTACGGTTTTTAATATTTTTTTATCTCTAGATATTATCATAATAGTATGATTCTTTTTCTTTTCTTTTAGTATTTTCATTATATTAGTTCTATTTTCTTTATCTAGTGTTTCGATTATTTCATCAAATAGATATATCTTAGTATCTTTAAGTAGCACTCTTGCGATAGCTAAAAGTCTTTTTTGTGATGAGGATAGAAGTTTAGTATCATTTTTAATTATTGTGTCATATCCTTTTTCAAGATTCATTATGGCATCATGAATTCCTACTTGTTTACATACACTTTCTATTTCTTCTTCTGTTTTACCAAGCATTGTTAGGTTATCTTTGATACTACAGTTAAAGAAGAATGGACTTTTTCTTGCGATAGAAACTAGGTTATAATAATTTGAATCACTTATAGAAGATATATCTATTCCATCTATCATAATGCTTCCTTGTATCTGTCTATTCATTTTCATAAGTAAATCAAATACACCTGTTTTACCACTACCAGTTTTACCAGTTACAGCTGTTATTGAGTTTGGTTTTACTTCTATGCTGAAATCATTAAGCATTGGGTCATGTCTATATCCATAAAGTACATGATTAAATTCAATAAGTCCTTTAGGATCTTCTATAGTCACATCATTTTCATTGTTTTCTTTTGCATATTCAAATAGTTTATTCATTCTTTGAAGTGATATTTTAAAATTTTTATATTCTAGATTCATAGTAGAAACTAATGAGAAGTTATCTATTATTTTTTGGTAGTAACTATATATCACAAGAAGTATTCCTAGTTCCATTTTACCTTTTGCGATTTCATAAACTCCGTAGATAAATACAGCTAGTCTTAAAACTTCGAATACATAAACAGAAACTATATTTATAGCATAATATATAACAGTATATTTCTTATTAGATTGAACATATTTACTTGTTTCAAAGTTTACTTTATTATTGATGTTTTTACCAAGATTGAATCCTTTTATTTCTTTAATACCAGTGAATACATCATTTACTGCACTAGTCTTTTTATCATAGTTTTCTTTTCTCTCTTTGTTGTATGCTTGTATTTTATTGCCTGATATTATTATAAATATTAATACTATTATAGAAAGAACAACTGTTATTAAGAATAAAGTGATATTAACACTAAAGAAGTAGTAATAGATAACAGAAAACTCTAGTATTTGGATTACTCTATAAATACCATTTGTTATGAAACTACATATGATATCTATGTCTGTACTCATTATATTTAAATATTCTCCTGCACTAAATCTAGATAAACTAAATATTGAGTTATCGTTAGTATATTGAAGACCAATACTTGTGCTTTCCTTGTATATTTTGTTATAAACATTATAGAAAGTGTATTGTCTAAAGTACTCAAATAACTTATAAACACTTATCGAAATTATATAAATTATTAATATATTAATTGCTGTTTGATATGAGTTTGCTGATATAGCATTTACTGCATCACTATAAAATATTGGATTTAATAGAAGAATTGCTCTTAGAACTATACATACTAAGGCTTCTATAATTATTTCTTTTTTGGATTTTTTTAATATCCTTTTTATATAATTTTTCATACGTACTCCCTATTTTATCTATAAATATTATATCATTCAGTAAATAAAATACAAGTTTGATTTAAAATATATTCTTTTATTTGTTTTTATGGTAGAATATCTATAGAGGTTTTAGTATGGAAAGAATAGATAAAAATAATTATTATTTAGATATTGCAGAAGCAACTTTAGAAAGAGCTACTTGTCTTAGAAAAAAATGGGGGGCTGTAATAGTTAAGAATGATGAAATTATATCTACAGGTTATAATGGTGCTCCTCGTGGTAGAAAGAATTGTGATGACTTAGGTTATTGTGTTCGTGAAAAACTTAATATCCCTCGTGGAGAAAGATATGAATTATGTAGAAGTGTTCATGCAGAACAAAATGCTATCATATCTGCTCCTAGAAAAGATATGATTGGTGCAACATTATATATGGTTGGAAAAGATTCTAAAACTGGTGAGTACGTAGAAAATTCTTCAAGTTGTTCTATGTGCAAAAGAGTTGTTATCAACAGTGGTATAACAAAAGTAATCGTTAGAGATAGTAAAGATAAATATAGAGAAATAGACGTTCAAGACTGGGTTAATGATGATGAAAGTCTTGATGGAAAATTAGGATATTAGGAGTAAAAATAAATGAAATTAGATATTATTGTGCCTGCATATAATGAAGAAGAAAATATTTTCAATTTTTATGATGCAGTTAATGAAGCTTTAAAAGGAATTAAACATAATTTTATATTTGTAGATGATGGTTCAAAGGATAAAACGCTACAAAAATTAAAAGAATTACATAAAAAAGATGATGAGTGTGTAAAAATTGTTAGTTTTTCAAAAAATTTTGGAAAAGAAGCTGCAATGTATGCTGGATTTTTACATTCTAAGGCAGACTTTACTTGTATAATAGATTGTGATTTACAACAAGATCCTGCTTATCTTGTAAAGATGTATAAGTTTTTAAGAGAAAATGATCAATATGATGCAGTATGTATGTGTCAAAAGCAAAAAGAAAAAAGAGGACTTCAAAGAATGTTCTATAAATTAATGGGTAAACTTTCAAATATGGAAATAGTTGATGGTGCTTCTGATTTTAGAATGTTTAGAAGAAATGTTGTAGATGCTATACTTGAAATGAGTGAAAGAAATAGATTTTCTAAAGGTATATTTAGTTATGTAGGTTTTAAGACTTATTATGACTCATATAAAGTTAAGGAAAGAAAAGCTGGAGTTTCTAAGTGGAATAAACTTAAACTTCTTAATTATGCTTTTGATGGTATAGTTAGTTTTAGTACAAAACCACTTAGATTTGCTACATATACTGGTATTCTTACAAGTTTTATAGCATTCATATATTTAGTGGTTGTGCTTATTAAAACGTTTACTACTGGAATTGAGACACCAGGGTATGCTTCACTTATGTGTGTTATGTTATTCTTAGGTGGTATACAATTAATATTCTTAGGAATTATTGGTGAATATTTAGGTAAAACATATAATGAAACTAAGAGAAGACCAATATTTATTGCTCGTGAACGTATAGGCTTTGATGAGGATTTCTTATAATATGAAAAAGTTATTAAAAAAAATATGGAAATTATATAAAAAGTATGAAGAAATAATAAATTACTTAATAGTTGGTGGATTAACTACTGTTGTTAGTCTTGGAACATATTACTTCTGTGTGTATACATTCTTGGATCCAGAAAATGCTTTTCAGTTACAACTTGCTAATATTATTTCTTGGATATGTTGTGTAACATTTGCTTATTTTGCTAATAGAATATTTGTATTTAAGAGTACAAGAAAAGACAAATTAAAAGAAGCTCTTAGCTTCTATGGTTCTAGAATAGCTACACTTCTTATGGATATGGGTATTATGTTTGTATTTGTAACATTACTTCATTTTAATGATAAGATTATGAAATTAGTAGTTCAAGTAGTGGTTACAGTATTAAATTATGTAATTAGTAAATTATTGGTATTTAAGAAAAAATAAAACTCTTTTTGAAGAGTTTTTATTTTATGTTAGTAAGTTGTATATTACTTTGAGCATTAGTACTTAGTGGAGCAAATTTATTATTCTTATATAGAATGTATGCTGCTGCTCCTATCATTGCTGCATTATCTGTGCAGTATTTTTTTTCTGGCACATGCATAGTAACTCCAATACTTTCACACATTTCTTTTAGTGATTCTCTTATGTGTGAGTTACTTGCAACTCCTCCACTAATTAATAAAGTTTTTAAATTATATTTAAGTAATGCTTTTTTAGTTTTATCTACTAAATGTGTTGTTACACAGTCTTGGAATGATCTAGCTAAGTCTTGTTTATTTATTTCATTTCCCCTTTGATGTTCATTATGAACTAGGTTGTTACAGTGACTTTTAATGCCACTAAAACTAAAGTTAAATGAGTCATCGTTAAGTATGTTAGGCATTTTATATGTAGGTTTTCCTTCCAAAGCATATTTTTCTACGTTTGGTCCACCTGGATATGGAAGATCTAGTATTCTTGCGACTTTATCATATGCTTCACCTATCGCATCATCTAGTGTTTGCCCTAGATATTTAAATGAGTCTTCTGTTTCCATTAATATTAAATCAGTATGTCCACCTGATACTATAAGTGATAATAGAGGGTATTCTAGAGTGTTTCCAATCATATTAGCATATATGTGTCCCATCATATGGTTTACTGCTATAAAAGGCTTATTATATATGAATGAAAGAGCTTTAGTTGCTTCTACTCCTACTAAAAGACTACCAAGTAAACCTGGAGCATAAGTGCAAGCAAATGCATCCATATCTTCTAGGCGCATATTAGCTTTTTCAAGACATTCATCTATTACCATAGTAATATTTTCTAAATGTAGACGACTTGCTACTTCTGGAACTACTCCTCCGTATTTTGTATGTACATCTATTTGAGAATTAATTATTGTAGCTATATCTTCTTTTCCATTTTTAATTATGCTTACGCTTGTTTCATCGCAAGAAGATTCTACTGCTAAAATATATACATCCTTCATTATTTCACCTTTTCCATTATGATAGCTGTATCTTCTCCATAGTATCTATCTCTTAAACTTATTTCTTTAAATCCAAGTTTATTATATAGTCTTATTGCTTCATCATTATGTTCATTTACTTCTAGCATTATTCTACTATAGTCTTCTTTGTTAAACATTTCTTCCATTAGAGAAGTTGCTATTCCTTGTTTTCTATTTTCTTCATTTACAAATATATTCATTATATCTATAACGCCATCTACTAGTCTTATTTCTAAGTATCCAAGTACTTTATCATTATCCATGTAATTATAAACTGAATCTGTATCGCTTAGTATTTCTTTTTCTATCATTATTTTTCTACCTCTATTTTCTTTATATAGTTTGCTTTTATATGATGTGGATTTTCACTATCAAATTTGTCTACGTATTCTATTATTTTATTGATATCTAGTTTATGTTCTACTTCAGTGTATTTATATGAATTTTCTTCTTTGTATGTTTCTTCTACGATTGTGTTATTATCTTTATCAAATGCACATATATAGTATCCTTTGTTATCTTCTATAACGGCCATTTTATCTTCTTTTATATCACTACTTATCAAGTATGCTTTAAGACTTGATATTGTATGTATCTTTAGATTTAATGCATATGCGATAGTTTTTGCTATTGAAAGACCTATTCTTATACCTGTGAAACTACCTGGTCCATTAACCACTACTATTTCTTCTAAATCTTTAACATTTAAATTATTTTCTTTAAATATTTCTTCTATCATAGGCATTGTATATATTGAATGACTATATTCACTTTCTTTTGTTTTAATGAATAGATTATCTTTTGTTTTAAGTGCAATTGTTATTAATTCAGTATGTGTATCTATAAATAATATCATAATACTCCTCTTTTCTTGTTATATTATATCACTTTCAATATATTATTTTTAGTGTTTTTAGTTTATTTGACTTCTTGCTTGATTAGGTATTATACCAAAAGAAAAAGAGTATTTCTACTCTTCAGTTTCTTTTTTAGAAGTTTTTGCTTTCTTTGATTTAGTTTCTTCGTTGTTTTCAGTTTCTTCTTTAGCTTCTTTTTCTTCTTTTATATCTTCTTCAATTAGATCAGACATTTTTTCTTCTCTTTTGATTTTGATATCACTATTTGCTTCTACTAAATCTTCTATTTCTTCTTTAGTTAGTGTTTCTTTTGTCATTAATGTTTCTGCTAAAACGTCTACTAGTTTTTTATGAGTTCTTAGTATTTCTTTAGCTTTTTCATAACATTCATCTATAATTTTTCTTACTTCTTGATCTATTTCGTGTGCTACTTGATCTGAGAAGTTTTTAGTTTGATTATAATCTCTTCCTAAGAATACACTTTCGCTTCTATGTTCTAATTGAACTGGTCCTAATGATGACATACCATATTCTGTTACCATACTTCTTGCTATTTTAGTAGCTCTCTTGAAGTCATCGCTCGCTCCTGTTGATTGTTCGTTACAATACATTTCTTCACTAACACGACCTGAAAGTAATGTTATGATTTGTTCTTCTAGTTCATCTTTTGTATATACAAGTGTTCTTTCTTCTTTTGGTAACATTTGTGTATATCCACCAGCCATACCACGAGGTATGATTGTTATCTTATGTACTTCTTCTCCATTTGGAAGTACGATACCACTTACTGCATGTCCAGCTTCATGATATGAAACTATTTTCTTTTCATAGTCAGTTACTTTTCTACTTGTTTTAGCTGGTCCCATTAATACTCTATCACTAGCTTCATCTATTTCATCCATAGTGATTGCTTCTTTATTTCTTCTTACTGCTAGAAGTGCTGCTTCATTTAGTAAGTTTTCTAAGTCTGCTCCTGAGTATCCTGGAGTTCTTTCAGCTATATGTTTTAATTTAACTTCTTTTGCAAGTATTTTATTTTTAGCATGTACCTTTAGTATTTCTTCTCTTTCTCTTACATCTGGTCTTCCAACTGTTACTTGTCTATCGAATCTTCCTGGTCGAAGTAATGCTGGGTCTAGTACGTCTGGTCTATTTGTTGCAGCTATGATTATGATTCCTTCGTTTTCACTGAAACCATCCATTTCTGAAAGTAATTGGTTAAGTGTTTGTTCTCTTTCATCGTGTCCTCCACCTAAGCCAGTTCCTCTTTCACGTCCTACTGCATCTATTTCATCTATAAATATTAAACATGGTGCTGTTTGTTTAGCTTGTTTGAACATATCTCTTACACGAGATGCTCCTACACCTACGAATAATTCTACAAAGTCTGAACCACTTATGTAGAAGAATGGTACTTTTGCTTCTCCAGCTACTGCTTTAGCTAGTAATGTTTTACCTGTTCCTGGAGGACCTACTAGTAATACACCTTTTGGAATTCTAGCTCCCATTTTAGTAAATTTTTTAGGATTTTTTAAGAAGTCTATTAATTCTTGTACTTCTTCTTTTTCCTCTTTAAGTCCAGCTACATCTTTGAATGTTTTAGTTCCACCATCTTCTGATAATTTAGCTCTACTCTTAGAGAAATCAAATGTTCCTTTACCATTATTACCCATTTTGATAAGCATCATATAAATGAATACTCCAAATATAATGATTGGTACAATATTAAATAATACAGATAACCATACGCTATTTTCTGGGTTTGTATTTGTTTCAACTTTTAAGTTATATTTTTCAGCACTTTCATATATTGTAGAAATTACTGTATCAGTATATGGTACTTGAACTGTAAATGTTTCACCTTTTTTGTATCCTTCTAACTTACCTGTTAGTATATATACTCCTGAACTGCTTTTTGGTGTTACGTTTAACTCTGTAACTTTTCCACTACTTAGTTCTGAAGTAAATTCATTATAATCTAATTTGTTAATTTTAGTTCCTGCTGTATTTATGAATATATATGTTCCAAACACTACTATTAATAGTATTAAATATGGCATAAAATTCATAGTTTTTTTACTCTTTTTTATGTTCATTTTTTTCTTCCTTTCTTCTAATAATATCTTAGTATTATATCATACTCTTCTGTATTTTTTTTGTCAAATTTTGACTTTTTGATTCCTGGTAACCATACTATGTTTTCTTCTGAGTCTAGTACTACTGGCCAAGTATTTCTATCACTTATTTTAATTTTTTCATTGATGAATATATCACTTATTTTCTTTCTACCATTCATTCCTTTTACTTCCATTTTATCTCCATCTCTTCTATTTCTTACGTATAATGGAAGTTTAACCTCACTACTATTTATTCTTATTGTGTAATTTGATGTGTCGTTGCTGTCTTCAACTCTTTCTATTATTTTACCATTTGGTAGATTTACTATTCTTTCTATTTCTATTTCGTAAGTATCATATTCGTCTTCATCAAAACTAAAAGTAAGTTCGTTGTATGATTTTATAACTATAACATTGTTTGGTAAGTGAACTACGCTATTTGATTTATTTGATTTAATTAGGTCAAATATTAGTTCTACGTGGGCATCTCCTATAATTAGAAGATCATCTCCATATATTCTTTCAAGTATGTTATAAATTATTTTAGTTTGAATTACATGGTCTAGTTGCATGAATTTATCTACTTCTAATGCTCCATTTTGAAATACTTTATTAAATACTTTTCTTGCTTCTGTATCAATATAATTACTATTTTCTAGTAATGTCTCACTAAACTTTAAGAATTTTTTATGTACATTTGCCTCTTCATTCTTTAAGAATGGAAGTACTGTGTGTCTGTATCTATTTCTTGTATAGTGATCTTCATTATTTGATTCATCTATTGCATATTTAATATTATGTTCTTCATCAAATCTATTTATTTCGTCTTTAGTAACAGTTATTAGTGGTCTTACTATTTTGTAGTCTCCTTTATCGACTATTCTACTAAATCCACTATATCCTTTTAATGTTGAACCTCTTACGATACGCATTAAGATTGTTTCCATTAAGTCATCACCTTGATGAGCTGTCATTAAGTATTTAGCTCCGTAGTTTTCAACTAATTCTTCAAAGAAGTTATATCTAACACTTCTTGCTTCATTATGAAAATTATCGTCTCCCCATTTAGTAATCTTAATGTATTCAAATATAATATCATTTTCTTTACAATAGTTTTCTAAATCTATTTTTTCTTGCTCACTTTCTACTCTCTTATTATGATTTATGTGAGCACATACAATCTTAAAACCAATTTTATTTTTAAATTCGTTCATTATATATAAAAGAGCCATTGAGTCTGGACCACCAGAAACACCAATGACAATTATATCGTCTGGTTTTAATTCTATATCTTTTTTTATAAAATTATAAACTTCTTCCATTTTGGCCTTTTCCTATTCCTCTATTTTAATTATTATTTCATTGTTTTTAGAATATAAGTATTTTTCACGAGCATATCTAGCCATATATTCAGGATCTTGTAGTTTATTTATTTCATCTTTTAGTTCTTCTTCCTCAGCTAGTTTGTCTTGATACTCTTGTTCTAATTTTTGCATTTCTTTTTTATTATCGACTATTTGACGTCCTTTTGTTAAAAAAGAAGTTGTACAAAGTACAATAGATATTATAAGGCCTATTGTGTAAAAAGTCACTCTAAATTTTGTTTTTTGACTCATCTTTTTCATATTAACCCCATTTTCATCTATAATTATAATATTCTATAGATGTAAATACAATTAATTACACATATTTTTACATTTTTTTTGTAAATTTTTATTATTATAGTATAAGAATGTAGCAATGGTTATTATGATAAAGATTATATTTATCATTCCATCATTTATTAAATAGAATATCTTAAAATATATTAGTGTTATATTTATCATAAATAATAGACTATTTAAGAAGTTGTATATTTGTTTTTTAGTATGTATGTAGTTATATGATACTTGATATAGTTTTTGAACTATTATTCCATATAAAAAAGAAAATATAAATGAGATTATTTGTTCATTTAGAGTCATTATTTAAATAACCTTGCCATTATATTTTCAGTTCTTAATTTCTTATTATCATCTAAGTAGTTTACTGAGTTTATTTTTCCTTTTATAGATAGTGTTCCTTGAAATGTATCTAGTTTTAATAGTTCTAGATTATCTCCTTTAATGAGTATTGCCCCCATAATACTATCTACGAAGAATTCTGAGTCATCAAAACTATTTAGTTTTTTTATTCCTGAAAGTACAATATTTTTTCTTTCATTTAATGTAATCATATGATTAAACGTTTCATTTATATCTTTTTTATCCATATATTTTCCCCCGGTATTAAATCTTATGCAATAAGATTTAATATATGAAAAAAAGCTACATTATGTAGCTTTAAGATTACAAATTATTCGTTATCTTCTGTTGTTTCTTCATCTTCTGCATTTTCATATGCATCAAGAATAGCTTTTTCAAACATTGTTCTTACTTCTTGGTTGATTGGATGAGCTATATCTTTATATTCACCAACTGGAGTCTTACGACTTGGCATAGCAATGAATAGTCCGTTATCACCTTCGATGATTCTAATATCATGAATAGCGATAGCATTGTCTACTACTACTGATGCGATTCCTTTCATACGAGAATTTTCTCTTTCAACCTTACGAATTCTAACTGATGTAATTTCCATAAGTACCTCCTTAACATTTTGTTAATTTAATTATATTACAAATATTTTTGAATATCAATCTTTTTAAGTAAATTTGCTTAGTATTACTTGCTTTATAGCTACATCAGTATATGTATATGACTTCAATCCTTTGTTAGTTTTTATAGTAAATAAATTATTATATATTTTATCTATTGTCCCTTCATAATATTCATATTTATTTCTTCCAATATTTACTTTTATTTTTAGTTTTGTATCTTTTAAAGCAATAACATCATTCTTAATTTTATTTATATTCAATTTTTATCCTTTCTTGGATATCCAGTGTGCATCATTCCATTAATTATGATTCCACCTATTCCATCACTTCCATATTTGGTTTTTGATAATATTTTTTCTATATCAATCTTTTCTGTTTTATCTGTTAAAGCGATAGTTGATGCGATTATTGCTGGATCTAGTGCATGTATGTTTATTGATTTTGGACTTGATGCGAATGTTGATTTAGCTTTTATTATGTTTTCGTAATCACTTTGACAAGCTCCTGCGATGATTACTAAGTCTTCATGACTCTTTTTTACCTTTCTAGCTTCTAGTACTGTTTCTATGAAATATTTACTATTCTTATATGTTTCGTTGTTTTTTCTTTTTTGATAGTGTGCATCATGTCCAGTTATAACTAAAATATCTGGATTATGTGTTATTAGAAGTTTTTTAATATTATCCTTAAATTCACTTTCTTTGTATGTGTATCCATAACATTTTATTTTTTGTTCTTTATAAAAACTCATACATTTTTCTAAGTATTCATTATCTCCATCTAGATGTAGTATTGTCCCAGGTATATAGAAATAGTCATCAGTTTTTAATGTTCTTACAGGGTTAATTATTTCTTTTTTTTTAGGAATTGTGGCAAGTATTAAATCATCTTCTTTGGTATCTGCATAAAGTCTTACGTCTAAACCTTTTAAATAAATAACGTTATTCTCTATTTTGTCAATCTTAAATATTATGTCATTACCATATTTTTTTCTTGTAACTAAATCACCTATTTTAAACATAATTCCTCCATTAAATCTTATGGATGAGTTTTGAAATTATGCATTTTTTATTAATTTAGCATGTACTACTACTCTTTGATTATCTTTATAACAAGTACTTAGTGTTAGGATTGAAGTTGTGTTTTCTATGTCTGTTTTAAAATCATAAATGCTTCTTTCTTTTAAAATATTTAGGAAAGTTTTATATTCTTTTTTTGTTGTGAAGTCTGTTTGTAAGTAATAATTTTCTTTTTCAATTGTATAAATTGAAAATACTTCGTAATTATATTTTTTTGTTTCAGTTGTTATTTTAATGATTAGATTATCTTTATTCTTATACCAATTTTTATTTAAAGTATATTTTAAAGTGCCAAACATTGATTTATCTTTTCTTGAGTGACCATAAATTATATTATTTTTGTTGCTTAGATCTTTATTGTTTCTTTTATCTAAGAATATCCATCCGGCTGATGTTTTCTTTTTATTATAGTTATGTGTTAAGTAGTAGTTATTGTCTTTTGATTGTACCAATGGATAGTCTATGTTAGTATTATTTACTTTTATCCACCCAATTGTATCGTTGTTTTTACTCTTTAATTCATTTATATTTAGTGTATCATTTTGTGTATCTTTTATTGTATTTAATTCTGTTATTAGTGCTTTTGTTTCAATATTTTCTTTGTTCCAAGTTACAATTTTTGTCGTACTAAAAGAAAGTAGTAGTATTAAAACTATTACCTCTAATATATTTATTATTCTTAAAATTTTATTTAACATTTCACAATTATATGTTATTTGAGATATCTATAAATTCTTCTATAGATAGTTGTTCTGCTCTTGCTGTTAGGTCTTTATTGTGTTTTTTTAATATTGTTTCTATCTTATTTAGGTTGTATCCTTTAAGATTGTTTCTTAAATTTTTTCTTTTTTGAGTAAATGAATCTTTGATAAGTTTATAGAATTGTTCTTCGTTATTAGCAATTAATTTCTTATTTCTTTTAAATTTAATAACTGAACTATCTACTTTTGGTACTGGTTCAAAACAAGTTTTGCTTACATTACATACTCTTTCAATATCAAAATTATATTGTAAGAATACGCTTATGGAACCGTAGTCTTTAGTTCCTGGTTTAGCACTGAATCTATCAGCTACTTCTTTTTGAACCATTATTGTAATTTCGTATGGATTAGATTCTTTTACTATTTTGTTTATAATCGCAGTTGTTATATAATAAGGCAAATTGCCTACAAAGTAAAGGTTTTTATATTTATTTTGATCAATATATTCATTTATATTAATAGATAAGAAGTCTTTGAATACTATTGTTAGTTTGTTATTATCTATTTGTTCTAGTATTTCTTTTAGTCTTGTATCTATTTCAAAACAAATAATATCTGAATCTTTTTTCACAAGTTCTTTAGTAAGTGCTCCTGCGCCTGGTCCAATTTCAATTATTAGATCATCTTTAGTAGGGTTTATAGAGTTAGCTATTTTGTTAATAATATTTTTATCTTTTAAGAAGTTTTGTCCTAAAAATTTTTTGTAATCAAATTTCATATTATTTCCATCCTTCTCTTAGTACTTCGAATTCTAAGTTTCTAACTCTACCTATCTTTTTAACAGCATAATCTTGACTATCAGTAAGTAAGTCTATTACATTACCACTTACACCTCTATCTAGTACTATTGCGATCATTGGTTCATCTGATAGTTTTCCTACATTAAATTTTAGTATTGTTCCACATTGATAGTTTTTACTACTAGCTACTATTCTAACTTTTCCATATTTTTTATCATTAAAGTAAATTCCTTCTTTTATAACGTTTGTTCTAGGTGGACAAGCTAAGTATCCTGAACATAATGGACAGTCTCCTGTATAACCTGTTAGTTCTCCCACAAAAGTATAAAGTGGATTTTGTATTCCTTCTTGATAAAGTGTATTTTGTGTTTTTTGAATTACATCTTTATCAACAGATTTATCTATAGTATCGTTTAAAGCAATAGAAAGAGAACTCTTTTCATAAGAGCCTTTATTTAATAATAGTAATAAAGAACATATTATTATCGCTTCAAAAGTCATTAATATTCTACTTTTAATATACTCCTTCATTAATTACCTCTTCGTAATTAAATTATATAATATGTATATTTAAATGTCAAAAATGTCTTTTACGTTAGCAGTGGTTATTTCCATTACTTCTTTTAATGGTATATTTTTTAGTTCAGCTATTCTTTTAGCTACATAAAGTACGTTAGATGGTTTGTTCTTTCTTCCTCTATATGGTTCTGGGGATAAGAATGGACTATCTGTTTCTAGAAGAATATCTTTCATATCTAATTGTTCAACTACTTGATAAAGTTTTGCATTTTTAAATGTTAATACTCCACCTATACCTAGTTTGTATCCAAGTTTTATGAATTCTCTTGCCATTTCGATACTTCCACTATAACAGTGAATTATACCTTTTAATTTTCTTTTCTTTAATATATCAAAGCAATCTTGAATTGAATCTCTTGTATGAACTATTACTGGTAGATTATATTTTTCAGCTAAATCTAGTTGTTTATTGAATAGTTCTTTTTGTTCTTCTTTATTTTCATCATTAAAGTTATAATCGAGTCCTATCTCACCTATAGCTACGACCTTATTTTCCTTTAGTAGTTCTTCTAGTGCCTCAATAGTGTTTTCTTTTAAATCTACATTTTCAGGATGAATGCCTATAGCTGGCACTAAGTAACCATCATATTTTCTATATAAATCTAATACTTCTTTTGATGTAGATATTGAGTCAGCACAGTTTATTACTCTTAATATATCTTTATCTTTTAACTTCTCTATAAACGAACCTATATCATCATAATATTCACTTAATATATGAGCATGTGAGTCTATCATTTTTTATCACCAACATTCTATAATTTTTTTTAACTATACATATTTATATTATCACTTTTATTTTTTTGTTTTCAACTAGTTGGACATAATTATAGAATATTTGACATTTATTCAAATTTAGATTTTATAATTTTTAGTAGTAACTTTGATGTCTTTTCTATATTGATTATGTTGTCTTTGCTGACTACTATTAGTGATCCTAGTAAGTCACTATTTACTACTATTGGAAGTATAATGTATCTTCCTTCTATAACTAAATTATCATTTAAGTGTAATTCTTCTATATTTTTACATTCAAAAATCTTTCTTTCTTGAATTAGTCTATCTAGTTTTTGATCTATTATTTCATTATTTTTATTGATTATTTTATTATTAATTACTAAGCTAATGTCATAAGATGTTTCACTTATAAAGCAATTTATAATACTTATTATTTCTTGTTCATAATTTTTTAAGTAAGAGTATTTTTCCAGTATTATTTTTTCATCTTCAAGTTTTATTTGAAAGTCATCTCCTGTGTTAATATTTAGACATTTTCTTAGTTCTTTAGGAAGTACTATTCTTCCTAGTTCATCTATTTTTCTTACTATACCAGTTGTTTTCATGTAATCACCCTAGTAATAGTTTGATTATAATTATTTATTTTATACTTGGAATTTTAAGTTATATATTACTTCTAAAAGTTCTTCTAAATAATAGATATAATCTTTTTCTAAAGTTGCTTTTAGAAGGGTTACTAGTATTGAACCAGCTTTGTATGAAAAGTTAAATTTTGTAGTTATTTTAGTTGATTCAATAAATAGTTTTTCTACGCTAATTGATTCGTAAATTTCTTTTTTAAGTTTAAGAACTACTTTTAAGTTATCATTTTCTAGTATTTTTACTCCAGTAATAATTAAAAGTTTTTCTAAGTATTTTTCATGAGCATATAGTTCTAGTTCATGATTAGTCATACCAAATCTGTCTCTTATTTCTGATAATACTTCTTTTAGTTCCTTTTTGTTTGTTATTCCGTTTATCTTTTTATGTAATTCTATTACTATTTCACTTTCATCTGTATATTCTTTTCCAATGTGAGTTGCAACGTCTATCATAGTTGGTTCTTTTTCTTCGTCTTCATCTACTTTGATACCATTAACTTCCTCGTTGATTAGGTCAAGATACATATTAACACCAACTGAGTCTATAAATCCTGCTTGTTCTTTGCCTAGTATGTCACCTGCTCCTCTTATAGCAAGGTCTCTCATTGATATTTTGTATCCACTACCAAGTTCAGTAAATTCTTTTATTGCTTCAAGTCTTTTTAATGCAGTTGGATTTAGTACTTTCTCTTTCTTATACATTAGGTATGCATATGCGATTTTATCTCCTCTACCAACTCTTCCTCTTATTTGATAAAGTTGACTAAGACCAAATCTGTCACTATCAATAACAATTATTGTATTAGCATTTGGTATATCTATTCCATTTTCTATTATAGTTGTACTTACTAAAACGTCATACTCCTTGTTAGTAAAATCGTAGATAATATCTTGCATTTCATTCTTAGTCATTTTACCATGTGCATAGCAAATTCTAGCTTCAGGTATTAGTCTTTTATATTTTGAAACTAGGGTTTCCATGTTAGTAATATTGTTATAAAGTATAAATGCTTGACCTTTTCTAGACATTTCTTTTAGGATTGCTTCTCTTATAAGCATTTCATTGTATTCAATTACGTATGTTTGAACTGGATATCTATTTTTAGGTGCGCTTTCTATTAAACTTAAGTCTCTAATACCAACAAGTGACATTTGAAGTGATCTTGGGATTGGTGTTGCGGATACAGAAAGCACGTGTACATTTGATTTTAATTTTTTAATTTTTTCTTTTTGTTCTACTCCAAATCTGTGTTCTTCATCTATTACTAAAAGTCCTAAGTCTTTGTATTCAACATCTGAACTAAGAAGTCTATGAGTACCAACTATAATATCTGTTTTTCCTTCTTTTAACCTTTTTAGTTTTTCTTGAACTTGCTTGTTAGTAAAATGTCTATTGATTAGGTCAATATTAATTCCATGGTTTTTAAATCTTTCTAAGGCTGAATCATATTGTTGGTGGGAAAGTAATGTTGTTGGACATAGGTATGCTACTTGTTTACCATTTTCAACAGTTTTAAACATTGCTCTAAATATTACTTCTGTTTTACCATAACCAACATCTCCACAAAGTAGTCTTTCCATTGGACGTGGTTTTTCTAAATCTCTTTTTATATCATTAGCTGCTTTTAATTGATCAACTGTTTCTTCATATTCAAATTCAGATTCAAATATTTCTTGCTCTTCATCATCTTTTTTGAATGGTTCAATTGTTGCTTTATTTCTTTCTTGATATATTTTAAGAAGTTCTCCAGTAATACTTTTGATTCTTTCTTTAATTCTAAGTTTTGTTTTTGTCCATTCAACACTATTTAGTTTATTAATAGTTGGTTTAGCACCCTCTTTAGCAGAATATTTGTATAGTTTTGATATGTCTTCTACTGGCATATAAAGTTTGTCATTACCTTTATATTGAATAAGTAGGTAATCTTTTTTTAGACCTTTCTTTTCAATAGTTGTAATACCCATATAGATACCAATTCCAGACTTTCTATGTACTACATAATCACCTGGTTTAATAGCGTCAATTGACATTATTTTTATTCCAAGTGACTTATCACGTGTCAATTCTTGTTTATTTTTACGTCCATATAAATCAAATTCTGAAAAATAATAGTTATTTTTATACACAAATCCATGATTTAATGTGTTATTCACTATTTTTATGTTTTTGTCTAGTTTTTTTATTTCTTTTGTTAATAATTTGTTAGTTGTATATAATGTTCCATTGTATTTTTCTATTGCTTCAGTAAACGCTTCTTTATTATTTTCATAGTTTGCGATAGATTTTGCTTCTATGTCTAAGTCACTATTCTTGTTATTTATTGTATCTAAGAATATATCTTCTTTTTTTGTTAAATCTTTTACTTTATAGACAGAATTTTCTATTTCTAAATATTTAAGTTGTGGTTGTATCATTTTTTCTTGATTTAAAAGTTGATTATAATTAGTAAAGATCACTTTTCCGTCTTCGATGTATTCTCTTATTGATGAAGTATTATCTCCAAAGTCATCTTTTATAGATTGAATCTCTATGAAATCAAGTTCATCTACTGATTTTTGAGTCACTACTTCGAAGTGTTTAATTTTTTCTATTTCATCATCAAAGAATTCTATTCTAATTGGATTTTCTTCATTAATTGGATAAACATCTACAACAAAACCTCTAACTGAGAAGTCAGAAGTATCGTAAACCATACTTTCTCTTTTATATCCTATTTCAGTTAGTTTATTTATAAGGTCATCTCTGTTAATTTTAGTACCTTTTGATAATTTGATTTTATTCTTTATAAATGTGTCTTTGTTAGGTAATTTTTTTATGAAACTATTTAGGTGAACTATAACTATTTTAGCTTTATTATCATTAAATTTATTTAAAATGTTTGCTCTCATAAATAGAAGTTCTGGTGAGCTTGCGATTGCTGTTTTAGTCATTATATCATCTTCAGGGAATAGATATACTTCATCTAGGTAGTTTTTAAGTTCATTATATACTTCTGTTGCTTCATTTAAAGTGGGAAGTACTAAAAGTAAATTTTTCTTAAATGTTAAAAAGATATATAACAATAATTGGTTATATATTTCATTCTTGGTAACTGATATCTTCTTAGTGATATCAGTATTAAAATCAAATAATTCTTTATATAAATTATTACTCATTTTTATTCCTATTGTATTTTTCCATTAACTCATCAATATTATGATTTGAAAAGTCATTTATAATGTTAGCAACTTGTGGAAGAATAGATTCAATCTTTTTATCTTCTTCTGGAGTGAATTTGCCTAATACATAATCTATTAGTGGTATTTCATTTCTAGATATACCTATTCTAACTCTTTGAATATTTTCAGTTTTTAAGTTATCTATTATATTTCTAATACCATTGTGTCCTCCTGGACTTCCACCTCTTCTAATTTTGAGTGTTCCAACTTCAAAATCTACGTCATCATAAATAACTAGTATATTATTAATATCAATATTATAAAATTTTACTATTTCACGTACTGATTCACCTGATAAATTCATATATGTTTGCGGTTTTAAAAGAATCATTTTTTCATTGTTAACAACTTGTTCACAATATAACCCTTTGAATTTAGATTTGAATGTAAGATTATTTTCTTTAGCGTAATAGTCAATAGCTCTAAATCCACAGTTGTGTCTTGTTTTTTCATACTTTTTTTCTGGGTTTCCGAGTCCTACGATTAGTTTCATTTAGTCCTCCTTATATTCATTATAAAGTTTATTCTTACTAACATTGTACCTATCTGATACTTCTTTAATGGCATCTCTTTTTGAATATCCTTTTTCTATTAGATTGTTAATAACTTCTTGATAGTTTACTTCTTGTTCTACTTCAGTATATCCTTCTACTACGATTACCATTTCACCTTTTATTTTATCACAAATTTTAATAATATTACTAATATTATCTCTTATTACTTCTTCATATAATTTTGATATTTCTCTTACAATTGCAATTTTTCTGTCACCTAGGACATCTTTTAATAATTCTAATGTGTTTTTTATTCTATGAGGTGCTTCATAAAAAATTAAAGTTTGTTTTATTTCTTTTAAATCAATAAGTTCTTTTCTGGCAAGTGTTTGTTTACTATTTAAAAATCCATAAAAAAGAAATCTTTCATTACTTATTCCCGACATGTTAATTGCAGGTAAAAGTGCATTTGGCCCTGGAAGTGCTATTACTGTTATTCCTTCTTTTATTGCTTCATCTACTATTACATTTCCTGGATCACTTATAAGAGGAGTTCCTCTATCTGTTACATATCCGATGTTTTTTCCTTCTTTTAAAATATTAACAATTTTATCTTTATGCATCATTTCTGTATATTTGTGACAAGATTCGACTTTTTTTTGTATCTTTAAATGTTTCAAAAGATTTAAAGTTTCTCTTGTGTCTTCTGCATAAACAATATCAACCTCATTTAGAGTGTTTATTGCCCTTAAAGTTATATCTTCTAGATTACCAATTGGTGTTGGTATTAAATATAGTTTTCCATATGGACTTTTGTCATAACTTTTTTGTATCATTTTATCACTTCCCAAATATTTCTAATACCTCATTTGTATAACTATTATCATCTTTGTGAATATATAATGGAGGTAATATTTTTAATCCTTCTTTTCCATTTTTTCTTCCATCTATTAATACAAGATTAGATTCAGCATTAACTTTAGGATATATTAGTCTCATTCGTTTTGGCTCTATGTTGTTTTTTTTCATTAACTCTATTATTTCAACTAGTCTTTCTGTTCTATGGACTAATACTAATGATCCTTCGTTCTTTAATAATGCTTTACTTATTATCATTATATCTTCTAGTTCCATTTCTATTTCATGTCTTGCAATAGATTTAACTTTGTTTTCATTAATAATACTATCATCTTTTTTCTTAAAATATGGAGGATTGCAGGTAATTATATCAAATGTCTCCGTATTAAAAATTTTTTTTAAATTCTTTACATTATCATTTATAAGTTCTATTTGATTATCAAGTTTATTTATTTTTACTGTTTCTTTAGCTAAAGAATATACTTCTTTTTGTAGTTCAACAGCATATATTTGTGCATTTGTTTTAGTTGATAAAATAAGTGGAATTGGTGCATTTCCAGTACACATATCTAGTATTTTCTTAGTTTTTTTAGGTATTTCTACAAAGTTTGGTAATAAAACTGAATCTAAACTAAAATTAAAATAGTCTTTATCTTGAACTATTTTAATATTTTTAAAATATACTAAATCATTAATTTCTATTTTTCCCACATTTACCACTACATTTCAATGGAACTTTTATTTCCTCTTTTGTTCCTGATTCGGTTAATATTGTATACTTTCTATTTGGAATGTCAACACTTATAACCGTTGCATCTTCTTTTTCATGCTTGATTTTGTCTCCTACTTCTGGTAAGTCTTTTCTAAATTCTGTATATAAGTCGTCTTCGTATTTTAGGCAACATAAAAGTCTTCCACATAAACCATTAATCTTGCTTGGATTTAATGATAAGTTTTGGTTCTTTACTTGAGCTATTCCAACTGAATCAAGATCATTTAAAAAGCTTGAACAACATAATTTTCTTCCACATTGACCAATTCCTGATATTTCTTTTGCTTTGTCTCTTACACCAACTTGTCTTAATTCTATGCGTGTTTTATATATTGAAGCTAATGATTTTGCAAGTTCTCTGAAATCTACTCTATTGTCTGCTAAAAATTGAAATACTAATTGTTTTCTATCAAATGTGAAGTAAGCATCTAAAAACTTCATTTCAAGTGATAGTTTTTCAGCTAATTCTTGTGCTTTTTCTAAT
Source organism: uncultured Clostridium sp. (assembly GCA_905193755.1). Lineage (GTDB taxonomy): Bacteria > Bacillota_I > Bacilli_A > RF39 > UBA660 > CAG-1000. The sequence continues at coordinate 48,538 of CAJJPX010000007.1, forward strand.
GCTATTTTTGCATCTTTTAAATTATTTTCATTTTGCTTTATTTCTTTATTTTTTGCAATTTGTACTACTTTTGTGTGTTCTTTTCCATCATTTAATTCTCCTAGAAGTACACATACTTTTCCAAATTGTAGTCCTCTCTCAGTTTCTACAATCACATAGTCTTCGCACTTTATTTCTATATCATTATCAAAGAAAGTATATTGTTTTCCACCTGATTTAAATTCTACTCCTACACATTTCATATATTACATCTCCACATTTCTATAATAAATCTATCAATACTTAAATTTTTATTCAAATAGTTTTGCATTAAATTTATAGTATTATCAATTATAATCATCTTGTTTAAAACACTGCTTATATTGTTGTTTTCTAATATTTTTTTATTTAAAAATTCATCTTCTTTTTCTTCAATAATTGATTTTAACACTTTATGGTATTCATTCATCATTGTTTTTAAAACAAGAATAAATTTTTCCCTGTCGTTTATTATATTATACATCTTATAATTTTTTGCAATAGCTTTTGGACCATTTTCTTCTATAGAATTTATTAAATCAGTTGTTATTTCTTCCAATTCCTCAGTAAATTCTTCTTTATCAGATGATGATGTTAAAAATATTTTTTGACATCTACTAACTATTGTAGGTTTTACTGCATCTATATTATTTGATATTAATATTGCATAAATTCCTTCTTTTGGTTCTTCTAAAGTCTTTAGTATTGCATTAAATACTGTATCTGATAAATATTCAGTTTTATCTATTATATAAACTTTTTTGTTATTAAATTGTGATGTTGTGGATAACTTGTTTAATAAATCTTTTATTATATCTTTGGTTATATTAGATTCATCTTGTTTTAATATATATACATCAGGGTTATCTTTTAAATTATCTATATTATTGTTAAATATATATTTTTGTAAAACTTCATTTATTTCACCCTGAACATCATCAAAAAGAACATTTCCTATAAGAAATGCTTGAGTTAATTTGTCTTCATCATTAAGTTTTTCAAAATACTCTACTATGTTCAATTACTACTCCTTAACAATAATATTTCAAATAAATTAAAGATAAAATAGCTAGAAATCCAAATATTGTTACTAATATTATTGTATATATATTTATTGGTATTATTTTGCCTCTTTTGCTTACAAAAATGTTTACTGTGTATAAAAGACATAATGCATAAACAATTTTCTTTATAACCATTATAATCATAATATCTATAAATTTTATGATTATTTATCTGGTGATATTACTTTTCTATCATCCCACGCCTTAGAAATCATAATTGGGTCTAAATATTCAATATCTGATCCCATTGGTATTCCATATGATAGTCTTGATACTTTAACATTATACTTTTCTAACACTTTTTGAATATATAAAGATGTTACTTCTCCTTCTATGGAAGGATTCAAAGCTATTATTACTTCTTTTATATCTTTTGTTATTCTATTATTTAGTAAACTATATAAATTTAAATCTTCAGGATTTTTTCCTTCAATTGGTGAAATTACTCCGTTTAGTACGTGATAAAGTCCATTATATTTCTTTGTTTTTTCAATAAAAAATACATTTTTAGAGTCTTCTACTATACAAATTGTACTTTTATCTCGATTTTTATCTGTACAAATGTCACACTCATCCATATCAGTTAAACATCCACACACTTCACAGTACCTAATATTTTTCTTAAAATCAATCAGTGCATTTGCAAGATTTTCCACTTCTTCTGGTTCTTTATCACATAATGAGTAAACATATCTTTCAGCTGTTTTTTCACCTACACCTGGAAATAATGTTAAATTATTTACTAAATCGGTAAAAACTCTTGGAAGTGCCATTATTAAAGGATTCCTCCAAGGCCATTAGTATATTTTCCTAGTTTTTTATCTTTTTCTTTTTTTACTTGGTTAATTACATCATTTATAGCTACGTGTATGATGTCTTCTAATAACTCTTTGTCTTCTAAAATACTTTCATTTTTTATTTCAATCTTAGTAATTGCATATGTTCCAAGTGCCTCCACTAAAATATTTTCATTTTCATAAGTAAAAACTGTTTTTTCTATCTCTTTTGTAGTTCTTTCTATATCTCCTTGTAATTTTCTGGCTTGAGCCATTATACTTTGCATATTCATTATTTATCTTTCCTTTCTAATCTTCACTATTAATAATACTATCTCCAAATAAATTTTCAACTGTATTTTCTAACACCGTTGCCTTCTTTGATTTATCATTGGACTGTATTGTTTCTTCTATATATTCATATTTTATTCCATTTTTTATGTTATTAATATAATCTTTTTTTATCTCATTCCATTCATCAATACTTACGGCAACTATTGAGTATTTTTTATCAAAAATTTGTTTTAAAAGTTTCTGAATTTCTAAGATATTTTTTTCAAAAAGTACTACTTCAAAATTATTTTTAAAACTAAATATAATATTGTTTTTTGATACAACTTCTGGCGTTGCTTTTTGCATTAAATTTGCAACTGAATTATACTCTTTATTTGAAAGATATTCTTTAATACTTTCATATCCAGTTACAAATGAATTTTTAAGTGATTTATCTGCACCTGATAGTGCATTGTTTATTTTTACTTCATTTTCTTTTGTATTTTTAATTTCAATTTTTTGTGACTGTTTTTGGCTTATTTCCTGTGATTGAATAACTTCTTTGCCTTTTTTTTCATCAAAAATTAATGAGGATTTTAGTAAATATATTTCAACTAATACTTTTTGATTAGTAGTCTTCTTTAATTCATTAGATAGCTTAAATAAAAGGCTTGATAATTCTATAATTTTTTCCAAATCAATTTTTGCGAAATTATTTAATTTTTGCTCATAATCCTTTGAAAAATAGTTGTCAGAATTATTATAAATTATTATGTTTCTTAAAATCATTTGAAGTCTATTTGTAATATTTATAAAATTTTTTCCTTGATTGAACAAATCATCAATAATTTTTAAAATATTTTTTATATCATGATTTGTTATTTCCTTTAAAAGTTCAAATATTTTGCTTTCACTAATATCTCCAATTAAATTATATACATCGTCCGTGTTAATATCCGTTTTATCTAATGAAATAAGTTGATCTAACATGTTAATAGCATCTCTCATCCCACCGTCACTTAGTTGTGCTATTAACTCGATAACATCCTGTTCAATTGATTTATTTTCTTTTTCTAAAATGTACTTCAGTCTACTTTCAATTTGAAAATTTGTTAGTTTTTTAAAATCAAATTTTTGGCATCTAGATATTACTGTAGCTGGTATTTTATTAAACTCAGTTGTTGCAAGTATAAAAATTACATTTGATGGAGGTTCTTCAAGCGTTTTTAATAATGCATTGAATGCACTTGTTGATAGCATATGAACTTCATCAATTATATATACTTTATATTTAAGATGATTAGGTGCTAATTTAACATTGTTTCTAATTTCTCTTATTTCATCTACTCCGTTATTACTTGCAGCATCAATTTCAACTATATCTATCTCATCATCAAAATCTGATAAACATACATCACATTTTCCACATAAGTCACCAAACTCATTATTAAGGCAATTTACAGCCTTAGAAAAGATTTTAGCAATGCTTGTCTTTCCAGTACCTCTAGGACCACTAAAGATGTATGCGTGGCCTATTTTGCCCGTTAAAATTGAATTTTTAAGTATTTTAATCACTACTTCTTGTCCAACCACATCAGAAAATGTTCTTGGCCTATACTTTCTATACAAAGATATGTAAGACATAATAAACCTCCCTTTAATATTATATCAAATTATTTTGTTATAATCTATCTTTTATTCTTAAAGAATGATGTTAATATATCGCTAAAATATTCATCGTGTTTGTTAAAATTAGTTTTTGTTATTAACATTTTGTTATTAACATTTTTATTATTATCTACTATATAATATACTTTTTTTATTCTTGACTCACTGATTACAGCTAAGCACATATTACATGGTCTAAGTGTAACATATAGTTCGCAATCTTTTAAATTCCATGAGCCAATTTTTTTACATGCTTTTTTTATAGCAAGTATCTCTGCATGTGCCATTGGATCCTTCTTTGTAATTTTTTGATTATAGGCACTGGAAATAATTTGTTTATTTTTTGTTATAACACATCCAATAGGTACTTCATCTTTATCCAGTGCTTTTTTTGTTAATAATATAAGTTTCTTATAAATATCATCATACATATTTTCCTCACAAAAAAAGTGCACACAGAATAGTGTTTAAGGCTGCTATCTTCCGATTCTGACCTGATTCGCATTCCTTCTGTTGCACAAATAGATTATATATTATTTTTAATATTAAATCAAGTATTTTTGTTATGTTCCACGTGGAACATATTGTTAATAACTTTTATCTTTATATTTTAAATAATTACATTATTTTTTTAAGTGTTAATTATTTTTTTCATGCTTTTTAATTAATATATATGT
>CAJJPX010000008.1 GCA_905193755.1 uncultured Clostridium sp.
ATCTAATGTAGTTGCTTGTGAATTATAAAACATTAAACTCATATTTTTAACATTTGATGTATCAAAACTACTTACATCTAATGTAGTTGCTTTTGAACCATTAAACGTACAACTCATTGAAATAACAGGTTTATTATTTATATAAGTGCAAACTTTACTAGTTACAGGATCAGTACTTGATTTATCAGTTAATTGTACACCCCAGCCATCACTAATATTATTCCAAGCCAAATAAGTAGTTGAGGAATAAGCACCTTCTTGCTTATATCTATATGTATACTGTCCATCAGTATACTTTGTTCCCTGACTAAGTGGATCGTTAGTAAGAGTATCACAAAAATATGTATTTGAAGATGTAGTCTCCATTGTAGTAATTTCAGAATATGAACTTGGTACATCTACATCAGTGAGTTTATTAGTACTATAACCGCCACTTACTGAAAAAGTAAGAGTTTGTGCACTACTAGAATTATTTATTATTTTTAATTTTAAAGTACCAGTAATACCTTTTTCTAATAATTCTCCTGAAGACAAATACTTAGTAAAAGCTTCACTTGTATCTTTAGTTTCATCATAATAAGAAATTGTTACATTATCATTCTTTAAATATAATAATTTAAAATATGTATCTACTCCATTTTGATTAGTTATATTTACATCAACAATAGTTTCACCTGCTGGTACGCTTAATGTATTTGTACTATTACCTTCGATAGTCATTGAATACTTAAGCTCTCCAATATACATCTCAGCAGCTCTTTTATTATCAATATTTACTTTAAAATATGAAAGACTATAAGTGAGCAAAATACATAATGCTAATACTATAGATATAACACCTATATATTGTTTAAAATAATCAATTATTTTTTGCATCATAGCATCATATCACCTATTCTTTATATAAATATATTATAACATAAAAATATATAAGTCAACTTTATTAAACATAGAATTTATAGTATAATTTTATTGTGATGTGTTATGAAAAAAATAGAATATAAACCTTTAATACTTACTGTGGTATTAATTGCATTTCAATCTTTATGTTACTTTGTATCTAAATTCTTTGGAGATAATCCTAACCTAATCGGAGGTGTTATAGATAGTAAAATACCATTTAATATGTGGTTTATTATTCCTTATTGTATATGGTATTTACTTATATTCTTAATTCCATATTATTTATATAAGAAAGATAAAAATATTTTTATTAAATATATTATTTCATATGTATTTTGTACGGTTATAGCAAATATATTATTTATAATATATCCAACATATGTAGATAGACCTGTTGTTACTGGAACTAGTATTTTAGAGTTAATAACAAGAATTGTATTTTGGGTAGATACTCCTGCTCAAAATTGTTTTCCAAGTTTGCATTGTGCAGTTAGTATGTTATTTATATTATATATGTTTGAGTGTAAGAAGTGTCCATTATATTTGAAGATACTTACCCTTATAATATCTATATTGATAATGATTGCCACATTATATACTAAACAACATGTATTTATTGATTTACTTAGTGGTGACATCTTAGCAATTGTCTCATATATAATAGTAAATAATCTTAAGAAAACTAAAAAGAAGGTAAAAGAACTATTATCAATTTAATAGTTTTTTTATGTAAAGCATGAAGAAAATATTCTTAAAAATCTTGTCTTATAGTATAATATAAATATAAGGATGTGATGTGTTATGAGAAGAAGACATCTTAAAAAAAGTGTTAAATTGATACTTAAAAGAATACTAGTATTAATAATAAGTGGACTTATATTATGGGGGGCATTTTTATGTATTAGAGATATAAATAATCCTGATAATGATAGTGATACTAGTGGGGGAAAAGAAATGAATAAAGAAGAATATGTTTATAAAGAGGAACTTTTACATTTAGGATATGATATTAAAGATATAAATGTTATTTCATCTAAAGTGAGTAATGTTGATGTTAAAAAGTATTTATTAAGTGAAAAGTATGAAGATATTACTAAGTTTATAGCAAGTCCTTATTATAAAGCTGAAAAAACTAGTAGATATCAAAAATATTATAATAAACATAAAGAATATGATACTGACAGTGTTGTTATATATGTAGAGATTGGGCTTGATAATGAATTTTATTCTGACCCAGTAGAGATAACTAATACTGATGATGTGAATGTTTTGGTAAATAAATATAACAAATTACCAAGTAACTATGAAGCTAAAGATTTAGTAGAGTTAAGTAAAGATTACAGTTCTCGTGGACATTTACTTAAGAAGGTAGCAGCGGACGCTGTTATGAAGATGATTGATGCTGCTAAAAGTGATGGACTTAATTTACTTGTAATATCAGGTTATAGAACTGAAAGCACTCAAAGTGGTTTATATAATAATTCAGTTAAAAAGAATGGTATTGAGCATGCTTTAATATATTCAGCAAAACCAGGATATTCCGAACATCAATTAGGTTTAGCAGTTGATCTTAATGATACTGAAGAGAGATTTGATCAAACTAAAGAATATAAATGGCTTAAAGCTAATTCATATAAATATGGATTTATAGAAAGATACCCTAAAGGAAAAGAATATATAACAGGATATGGTTATGAACCTTGGCATTATAGATACTTAGGAGTAGATTTAGCTACTAAAGTATTTACTGAGAATGTTACTTATGAAGAGTATTTGGTAAAACATTCAAAGCAAATTTAGATATAAATATGAACTTATAAAACATAAATATCAAAGTGCAAGAAATAGTGATAATAATATACTTTACTATTTCTTTTTTTGTATAACTCATAGGCTTTACTTCAGTACCGGTTTTCTCTTCTTTAGATACAGTTTGTGACTTAAAAACATTTATTATATATTCTTCTTTGTTATCTAAAGTTATTTTTATAACATTCTTTGTATTATTAAAGTTACCATTACCAGTTATATTTACTTTAGCTGAATCGTTTGATAGTTCATAATTAATATCTAGTTCTTTTTCGTTTTCAATATTTAAATTATATTCATGAAGATTTTTATCAAAGTTAAGATTATATCCTTTGATATCTATATTTAGTATTTCATTTATAGAATCATTTTCTTCATAGTTTTTAAAAACTGTTATTTTAAAGTCTCCGTAGAGATCAGAACTTATTATAAAGGATTCTTTATCTTTACTTAGTGTATATTGTCCTTCTCCGCTTATTATTTCGTTTTTAGATGGAGTTACTGATATATTTATAGTATCTTTATCTGTAAAATAATTATATACTTTTATATCATTATCAAATAATGGAGATAAACTTTCATTATTAATTTTTATTTTTTCTATTGCTTTAATACTTATTGGTATTAATAGTAATAAACTTAATATTATTTTTTTCATATTAATAGTATTTACAATATAAAAAAATAAATTCACTTTGGAATTTATTTTATAGTTTTTATTATTATTTTTTTTGGTCTTTTCTTTTTCTTTTCTATTTTGAATGAGTCAACTAGTAGTTTATCCATATTTTCTATCTTTTTATTATAATAGATAGTACCTAATATGTCTCCTTTATATACTTTTTCACCTAGTGTTTTATTTAGAATAACACCTACACTATAATCTATTTTATCTGTCTTTTTATGTCTTCCAGCTCCTAGGTCAAATACTAGTTGTGATAGTTTTAATGAATCAATATTGTTTATGTATCCTTCTTTTTCAGAAACTACTATGTATTTTTTGGCTTTGCCTTTTAGTTTCTTAATGTCTCCGCCTTGTGCTTTAATCCATTCATAGAATTTATTTTTAGCATGTCCACTTTCAAGTAAGTTAATTACTAGTTTCTTAGCTTTAGCTTGGCTTATTCCTTTAGCACTACTTATCATAAGACTTGAAATGTATACTGATAGTTCATATAGTCTTTTATCATAAATTCCATTAAAGAAGTCTATTGCTTCTTTTACTTCAAGAGCATTACCTATGTTCTTTCCAAGTGGAATGTTCATGTCACTTAGGGTACATATTACTTTCTTTCCGTAGTATTCTCCGATCTTAACCATTGTTTTAGCAAGAGAAGTAGCACTTTTTATATTTTTCATAAAAGCACCTTTTCCTACTTTAAGGTCTATTACTATTACATCGCTTCCACTAGCTATTTTCTTTGACATTATTGAACTTGCGATAAGTGGTATTGAGTCTACTGCCCCTATTTCATTTCTAAGAGCATATATTTTTTTATCAGCAACTGCGATTTTTTCACTTTGACTTATTACTGCGCATCCAACTGTATCTAACATACGCAAAAATTCTTTTTTACTTAGTTTTAGTTTGTATCCAGTAATACTTTCTAATTTATCAACTGTACCACCAGTAAGGCCTAAACCTCTTCCACTCATTTTAGGAACAGCTACTCCAGCACAAGCAACTATTGGAGAAACTATTAAAGTTATTTTATCTCCTACTCCTCCAGTTGAATGCTTATCTACTACTTTTTTATCTAAAGATGATAAATCAATTATTTCACCACTTTTAATCATTACATCAGTAAGATAATATGTTTCATCCATAGTAAGTCCATTATGATAAATAGCCCATACGAAGTTACTCATAGTTTCATCATTAATTCTTCCTTTTACATAGCTATTTACCATATATTCTATTTCTTTATATTCTAGTTTTTGTTTATTATTAACCTTTTCTGTAATTTCAACTGCTTTCATAATTCACCTATCCTATAGAATATTATACTATAAAAAGATTTCTTTTAAAATATGTTTTAAAAAAAATAAGATCATTAAATCTTATTCTTCTATTAATTCTTCCTCTGTTTCTTTGTATTTTGGATTACTTAGCATAGTATCTTGAAGGGATGATTTAAGTCTATCACAACATGGTTTAAATGATACATAAGTTATTCCTCCTCCTACTAGTCCACCCATTACTGGTATAGCTTTCTTGAAGAATCCTGCGAATACTTCTTTGGTCATTTTCTTACCAAACCATTTTGATACATTTCTTACTATCGGATATATTGTTCCTTTAGTTAGTGCTTTATTCATGAGTTGTTTTTCTACTCCGGTTCCTAATGATTTTGCTAGTACTTTTAATGCATTGTTTGCTCCTGCTACTCCATACATTACACCAAGACAAATCGTTAAAATATTTATTGTTTCACTATCAAATTTGTTATTCTTTTCATCAACGTTTATTTTTGGGAATCCATACAAATACATTAATTTTTGTGTTGCTCTTAGCATGTAACCATAATACTGAACTATATCAGTTGGTATAGTTGCTGCCATTGCAAGCCCTCCTGGCATACCTAATAGTGTTGATATTCCAGATACGCAGTTTCTTTCGTATTTAATAACTTCGTCTGCAATTTTATCTATTTCTTCTTTTTTAATTCCTGCGTGCATTAGATTATGTTTTATTGCGTCTTCAATAACTTTTTCATCATAATTTTTATATAGTTCAGCTCTTAAGAATTCACTTCTATTAATTCTTATTCCCTTAACTCTTAACCCCATTATTATGATGTCTTCTATATCAATACTTCCATTTCCATTTTCATCAATCATTTTAATGGCTTCGTCTTTAACTTCTATTATTTTGTCTTTTGCTTCTATTGTTGCTTTCTTTGTAAATTCAGTTGTATTATTGATTGTTTTCTTCGTTAGTTCAGCAGTGCTATCAATTGTTTTCTTTGCAAATTTAGTTGTACTGTCTATTGTTTTCTTGGTTACATCTTTTGTAATGTTACCTGCGGTTTTAGTAAATTCCTTTACTCCTTTTGTTATGCTTTCTTTGTTTATCATATATACTCCTTACTAATAGTATACAAACCAAGTTGTCTACTATCAATATAGTATTTGTAATTTTCGCGAATTATTTTTTATATTAATTTATATTCTCTAACAATAATTCTATCATCTGAACAATATTCTATTACGAACTTATTTTCTTTCTTACATATTAATATTCCTATAGTATTATTATTAGTTATCTCTTTAATATTTTTATCAATATAATTCATATATTTTTTTACTTGTGAAATATATTCTACTTTAAATTCTGTTACTTTGAGTTCTATCACTACATAAGCATTATATTTTATATTAAATAGTAATAAATCTATTTTATGACAAGCATCTCCTATTTTAATTTTATATTCACTTCCAATGAAACTGAAATTATTTCCAAGTTCTTTCATAAATGATTCAATGTCCTCTAAAACTAAATCATGAAGTGCTCGTTCTGTTACTATTTCTTTATTCTTATTATTTTTTATTAATATTGGATTAGGCACTAAATCTTTTATTTCAATCTCATTATTAAGTATTAGCTTATTTTTAGTTTCAATAGGTAATCTTTCATATTCTTTATTTTTAATTTTTTCCCTTAATTCTCTTTTTGATAATTTTCTTTCAGAAGCAATGTTAACATAATATAACAATTTATTTTCATCTTTAATAGATAATAATTCAGAATAATGACTCCATGTTAATTGTGTCGCCAGTGGCGACACTTTTTCATCACTAAACATATTATAGAATTGTTTCATTCTAAATAAAGTTCTTCTATTATATTTTTTACCAACTTCAACAACTAACTTTTTGGAATATTCTTCAATAATATTATCTCCATATTTTCCACCGGCTTCATTTAGTAATTTGCCTATTTCAAAATACGTGTTAACAGTGTTTCTTTCTTTTGAATAATCTTTAACTCTTTTATATATTTCGTTATTTATTAATTTGTTTTTTATCTCTTCATAATAATTCATATTTATTTTTTTGTTAACGTTTCGGAATATAATAGTCAAATATTGTTTAGTAATTAAGTAGCAAAAGCAGAATTACTCTGCTTTTCTACTACTTAAGAATGATACTTTTTCTGCGACTACTTCCATACTATATTTCTTTTCATTTTCTTTTTCATAAGTGTTCACTTGAATACGACCTTTTATTCCAACAATATCACCTTTTTTACAATATTCACAAGTTGTTTCTGCGATTCCTGCCCAAAGAACACACCTAATAAAATCTGTATCATAATTACCTTCCATATTTTTATATGCTCTTGGAACAGCTACTGTTATGATAGTCATTTTCTTATTGTTTTCTGTTGTTGATATCTCTGGGTCAGCTACTAAACGACCTGCTAAGACTACTTGATTTAACATATTTCCTCCTTTCGTAAGAGGAATATAACATAATAGAATTTTAATAACAAATTGGTAAAATTATATAATCAAGTAGTAATATTAGAGTAAAATTTTGTTTTCTCTTAGAGATAATTTAATTATCAATAGATTTTTTTCTAGTAAGATTTAAAAATTAGCAAATTTTAAAATTTCTTGTTTTTTCTTTAAAGCATCAATTAGAATATCTATCTCTTCATACGTATTATAAAAATATAGACTTATTCTTACAGTATCTTCCTTATTATCACCCATTTTGGCACAGTGTTTTCCACTTCTTACACATATACCTTTAGTATTTAGATAAAGTCCTAGGTCTCCTGATAAAACTCCATCTATATTTATAATAACAGTACTGCCTTCATTATACTTATTATATATCTTTATATATGGTATCTTCTCTAGTTCTTGTATTAAGTATTTTCTTAAGTATTTTTCTTTTCTTTCTATTTCTGCCATTCCAATTTCATTTAAGAACTTTATTGATTCAGAGAATCCTATAATATTAGCTATATTAGGTGTACCTGCTTCAAAACGATATGGTATTTCTACTAGTTCTAGATGATCTTCATTATAGTTTTCATTCATTCCGCCACCAAAAGTATATGGTATCATTTTCTTTAGAAGTTTATACTTTCCATAAAGTACTCCTACTCCAGTTGGTCCACACATTTTATGAGCACTAAATGCTATAAAGTCTACATCAGTATTCTGAACATCTATTTTAATATGAGGTGCACTTTGAGCAGCATCTACCACTACTAAGATTCCATACTTATGAGCAAGTTTACATATTTCTTTTATGTCTCTTTTGTCTCCACTTACATTAGTTATTTCTGCGATAGATATTAATTTAGTTTTAGAAGTAATCTTTTCTTTTAAATCATTTATATCTAACTTTTCATCTTTTGAATCTACAAATACTACTTTAATATTCTTTTTAGCAGATAATATTAACCATGGAAGTATATTAGATGCATGTTCACTACTAGATAATATTATTTCATCATTTTCATTTAAATAATTCATAAAGAAACCAAAAGCAACTAAATTTAATGATTCAGTTGTATTCTTGGTAAATATTATTTCATCTTTACGTTTAGCGTTTATAAACATTTTTACTAAATCTCTTGTATAGTCTATTTCATCATCAACTTTAAAACTTATATCATAGTCTCCTCTATGTGAATTAGCATTATAATTATAGTAATATTCATTCATTTTATCTATTACTCTATATGGTTTGAATGTAGTTGCTGCAGAGTCGAAATATACTATATTTTTGTCTTTCATAGGAAAATCATTTTTATCTTTCATACTACCACCTATAAATAGTTTACTCATTTAATATATACTTGAACATAATAAATATAATAATTGAAGTTATTTTGTTTTTAATATATAATTAAATTGGTGATTAGAATGGATTGTATATTTTGTAAAATAATTAATGGGGATATTCCATCATATACTTTGTATGAAAATGATTATGTTAAATGTTTTTTAGATGTAAATCCTGTTAGTAAGGGTCATACATTAATAGTACCAAAGAAACATTTTAAAGATGCTTACGATATTACTGAAAAGTATATTACTGAAGTACATAAAGCTAGTAAAAAAATACTTGAATTACTTGATTCGAAATTTAAGCCTGCTGGTTATAGGTTGGTTCAAAACAATGGTAATCTTCAAGATGTTAAACATTATCATTTGCATGTTATACCTAATTATATAGGTTCTAATGAAAGTATTGAAGTTAAAGAAATATTTGAGATTTTAACTAAATAGTAATTGTTAAAATCTTTTTTATATTGTATAATTAATTTATGAAAAAAAGGATGTGTGTGTGAATGTTAGAATCAATGAATAAGAAGACAATTATTATTATAGGTTCTTCGATAGTAGGTTTGATAGTATGTTTACTTATTGTTGTATGGTTAATATCAATACTTAAACCTCATTATTATAGTTATGAAGATTTTGAAGTTAAAGTAACTGAGGCTGCTAAAAAGTATTATAAAGATAATCCTACTCAATTACCTGCGAGTGATGGTGAATATAATATGGCATATAGTACTTTAGTAGACAATGAATATATTAAGCCACTTAATGAAATGCTTAAAGATGGTGATAGTTGTTCTATTCAAATATTAATATCTAAGTATGGTGAAAATTATTCTTATATTCCATATTTGAATTGTCCAGGTAGTTATGAAACTAAAGAATTATATAAAGTTATAATTGAAAAGAATCCTGTAACTCAATGTGGTGCTGGACTTTACAGTGATAATAATGGTGGTTATTATTTTAGAGGAGATATAACTAATAATTATGTTCAACTTGGTGAATATGGAGATAAGAAAAAGAAGTTACCATATTTATGGCAGATATTAGGAATTGAAAATGATAATACTATTAAAATAATAAGTACTATAACTACTGATGATAGATATCCATGGGATGATAGATATAATGTTAATGAGAGTGCTTATGAAGGTTATAATGACTTTGAGAAAAGTAGATTAAAAGATACTTTAAATGATTTGGCGACTGGTAATAATATTCTTGATGAAGAATTAAAGAATAAACTTTCAGCTACTGAATTATGTATTGGAAAGAGAAAAACAAGTGATACTACTAAAGATGGAAGTGTTGAATGTGCTACTAAAACTGAATCAAAATATCTATTTGGATTAATGACTACTTATGAATATATGAGAGCAAGTTTGGATGCTAATTGTAAAATTTCAAAAGAAAAATCTTGTTCAAATTATAATTTCTTAGCTATGTATTCTAATAGTACTTGGTCATTAACTGCTGATGTTGATAACACTAATAAAGTTTATACATTTGGTGGTGGTACTATGGATGTTACAAAAGCAGATAGAGATAAAAAATTATATCTTGTGGCACGTATAAATAAAAGAGCTTTCTTTAAGTCAGGTACTGGTACTTCTGATGATCCATATATAATTAGATAATTTAATTAAAATAAAAACACTATTGAATAATAGTGTTTTGTTTTGCTTGTAAAGCGTTTTGTCTTTCTTGTTCTAACATTGATGATTGTTTGAACCATTCTGTACCTATATGTGCATTGTTTGAGTCTGGTGTTGGGTCTGGTTTGTCTATTTTAACAAATACAGGTATAGAAAATGCATTCCCGAAACATAGAGCTACGCCTGGTCTTAATGCTTTTAATTTTTCAATATCTTCTTCTGCAATACTATGAGTCATACTTTTAATTATTTTTAGGTCTTCTGGATGAAACATACGAAGTACTATGTAATTAGAACATTGACTAAGAGCAGTATTAGAAAGTTCACTAGGTCTTTGAGTAATAAGTCCTAAAACTATTCCATATTTTCTACCCTCTTTAGTTATTCTATCAAATATGTTATATCCTATGTTTTTAACATCATCATCGTTCTGAACGTATCTATGTGCTTCTTCAAGAATTATTTGTAATGGGAAACCACCACGTGCTTCTAGAGAAATAGCATAATTTAAGAATAATTTTGAATATATCTTAGTAAGTGTTTTAGCAAATCTTTCTTCTACGTAGTTTAGGTTGAAGTTTACTATTTGAGCTTTTTCTCCTGTACCAACAGTAAATAAATCTCTTATATATGTTTCTTTTGGAATGTATTCATCTACTTCAAAATATTTGCCATAGTCTCCATTAATAATAGAGTCTAATCTTACTTTTAGTATATTATTTATATCATATACTTTATCACTTTTTAGTACTCCTTCACTGATAAGAGCAAACTCAAATGCATTATATAAATCTTTTAAATTGTATTTTTGTGGTCTCATACTATTATCTAGTTTTAATTCAGCATCTGTATATTTTTCTAAATATTCTATAACTAACTGTATACTATTTATTTTACCTGTTTGGTCTACATTTAAACATTGTTTTAATGTTCTTATATATCCTGGTTGAACTATTTGACTTTCTAGGTTTATATCTTTTGTATGAAATGCTGATAAAACTGCTACTACTTGATCTCTTACTTGAGTTGATTCTTTACCACCAGTTAATATGTCTAAAATAGCTTTTGCGATTATGTTGTTTTTATGTGTTATAACTTTGTCTTCATCTTCTGTGAATAGATAAACAAGCTTTAATGCTTTTTCAATGATTGGTATTTGAGCTGGTGTATCTACATTTAATAGAAGTGCTAAGTCATCTGCTTCTAAGTAATATGGTGGTATTTTTACTATTTCTGCTTTTAATTTATCTCTTACATTTGTTGTTACATGTTTACATCTACAATATTTAGTTTGATTTATTCTATCAAGTGCTGGTTTATATTCACCATACACGTCGAATAGTACTATATTTGAATTTATTGGTACATATTTTTGTCTATAATAAAGGTTTTGGAACAGTCTTGCTACACTACAACTCTTACCACTACCAGTGTTACCTATAATAGCAAAGTGGTTTGAAAAGAAACTGTCTATGTTTGCTGAAACATTAAATCCATCATAGATAAGTGATTTACCAATATAAAGATCAGTTGCTGTATCTACATCTTGGTTTCCAACTAAAGAAACAACTTCACTTGAGTTGATAATTCTTACCTTTGAATCATGACTTGGTTTATGTACAATACCACTATTAAATACATTATTAATAAATTCTCCTACCATGATACATTCAATTACCTCTCTTGTGATAGATGTAATTTCAGCTACTATTTTATATTTATTTTCAAATACTATGTGTACTCCTACTAAAGTAGTTTCTACTTTTTTAGATAAATTCTCTAATTTAATGGTTTGATCACTTACTGATATAACATTTCCAAACATATTAAAACTCCTTATTATTCTAATATAGATTATATCATAATAAGGAGTGTTTGTTCAATAATTATTTAATAGTTCTTATGATAGATGTGTAATCAAAATTAATTAGTTTCATTATTCTTGATGCTTCTTTATAGTTTAGTGCAATTAACTTATCGTATTCATTATAATCTATTTTATTATCCATCATAAGTGATAAACTTATTAAGTATTCTACGTCTTCTATATTGTCAAAGTCTAATATATAGCTTTTTAAGTATTTCTTTTTCTTACGTTCAAATTCTTCTTCGTTTAGTTTAAGTTTTTTTATGTCTTCTTTTATGTTTTCTATGAATTTGTTTCCATCATTAGTAAGTGCATTTATATTAATAATTAAGTAGTCATCTATTATACTTACTCCATATGACATGCCTATTACTATATCGTTATCTTTGTATCTTTCGAATAGTTCTGACGTAGCTGAGAAGTTATTTGAAAGTATTAAGCCTAAGTAATCTTTTAAGATGTTATCATCTTTTATACCAAAGATATTCTTTTTCATTTTTATAGCATACTTGACTCTAGTGTTTTCCATATCTTTCTTTATTTCTTCGTATGGAATACATACTATTTCTTTTTCTCTTTCTTTTATTCTTTTTGGTAATTCTTTAGGTTTTACTTTTATATTTTTCATATAATCTTTTATAGTATTCATTACTTCTTCAGTATCAAAGTTACCTGTCACTATAATAAATGTATTATTGGGTACGTAGTAATCATTATATATTTCATTAAGAGATTTTGCTGTTATTTTAGCTATATCTTCTCTTTCACCTACTACTGTATGTTTTGAATATGATTTAGTAAATAAATTATCAAATAGTTTAGAATACATTAGGCTGTCTATTTGGTCTTGATACATATCTATTTCTTCACCAATAATACCTTTTTCTTCATTAACTGATTTTTCATTTATATTAGTGTTATAAAATATATCTAAAAGTAGTTTTAAGTTTTCTATTAAGTTTATGCTTCCAAAAATATTATAGTTAGTTCCATAGTAACTTGTCCATGCATTTGCAAGACTTCCCAAGTCATTTATTCTTTTTGATATTTCTTTGTTTTCTGACAAAGCCATTACTTTATGTTCTAGAAAGTGAGCTGAACCTGGGATAACATCCACTACTTTTTTTCCTACTTTGTATTTAGTAATTCTTGCTCCATATTTAACTGATATAGTTATATAAAAGTTCTTAGTTTTATCTGTTTTATAAAGATATACTTCTAAACCATTATCAAGTTTTTCTGTATATACTTTTTCATCTACTTTTTTAAATGTTTTTATTTTCATTAGTTATCCCCCTTTAGTAAGTAAATAGTACTTAGTGAGATTTTGTCATTTAGTTTTATTACTTCGTCTATGGTTACTTTATTAATGTTTTCTCTTATGGTTTCTATGTCTTCTACTGTATCGAATTCTCTTTGATAGTACTGATTTATTTGAGCTGTTAAGTCATCATAATAATTATTTAAGTATGTATTAATAGTTTTCTTAGCTGAATCAAATAATCTTTCTAATACTTTTTTATCTTTCATAGATTCTACACATTCTTTTATAAGTTCTACTGATTTTTCATAATTTACTTTATTTATTCCAGCATATATAGTTAGTGATGGATTATATTTCGAATAATAAGAACCAATTGAATAACATAGTGAATGCTCTTCTCTTACTACATTAAATAGTATTGAATCATTCATAGTACCTAATATTGTATTATAAACTCTTAATACATGATTTAGTTCGTGATAGTTTAATTCTTTTAGTCTATAACCAATATAAAGTTTTGACTGGTTGAATGGAAGAGAATCTATTTTTTCTTGTATTTCGTCTTTATATTTATGATTTATATACATAGTTAATTTTTCATTATTACTTTTTACATTCTTAAATTTTCTTTTTATTATATCTTGTACTTTTGGATCTAACTCTCCATAAATAGCTATATCTATTTTATATTCTCCATTAAATAATTTAGTGTATTCTTTATATAAATCTTTTTCTGTTATACTTTCTAAATCTTTTAGATTAGGGATACTACTGTAAGCTGTTTCAGTTCCTTTATACATAAGTGCAGAATATTCTACTCTTGCATAAAGATTAGGTTTATCTTTTAGTGACATAACACTACTTATAGCATCTTTTTTAGTTATATTAAAGTAATTACTTTCAAAAGCATTATCTTTTATATTAGGGTTAAATAATATTTCACATAAGAATTCTATTGAACGTTCTAAATAACTATTATCTGTATATTTTGGATTTAAGAAATCAAGTGAAAAAACATATGATTCAGTTTTGCCTGATATTCCGAATGATGCTGATACTGAAGCTCCATATAGTTCTTCTCCAATAATTGCCATTTTATTTTTTGTATTATATTTTTTTGAAGTATAAACCATATTCTTACATAATAAGTTACCATATGGTATATCATCTTTATTAAATTTTTTAGTTAGAAATACTACTATACTCATTGATTTGAATCTATCTGTGTTTATTAAATGTAATGTATAATTATCTTCAGTTATTTTTTTGTATTCCATGTTAACCTCTTTTCTAGATTTTTATTATATCATAATTATAAAAAGAAGATATACATCTTCTCTTATATTATTAACTATTCTTGATTTTTTATGATTGATTCTAGCGCTAAAAAGATCATTTCATCTAGTTTTTGTTCACGTGCTTTTGGTTCTATTTCTTCATGTGTTATTAGGTTATCACTTATAGTTAGTATTGCTGTTGCTTTTTTAAGGAATTTTTTAGCATTGTAAAGTAGTGCGTATGTTTCCATTTCTACTGCTTTACATCCCATATCAGTGAATTTTTTATAGTTTTTATTTTCTGTATAGAACGCTTCAGTTGTATGTACTCTTCCAAGTCTTGCATTTATTCTTTTAAGAGTAGCAGTATTCATGATTTTAGCATTTAAGTCTCCTGAGGAGTTTATTATTTCTATATCCTCTCTTCCTGCTTCTTCATCAAAATATGTTTTGGAATAAGATGAGTCTGCTACTAAAATATCATAAAGTTTAAAATCTTCTGTATAACTTCCTGCTGTTCCAATTCTTATGATTTCATCAACGTCATAGTCATTAAATAATTCATGGCTATATATTCCCATACTGCCTATTCCCATTCCACTTGAGAATACTGTTACAGGCACTCCTTTATATGTACCAGTGAACGCTAATTCTCCTCTTAGCTTATTTACACATACTGGATTTTCTAAATATTTCTTAGCTATATATAATGCTCTATTTGGATCTCCTGGCATTAATACTTTTTTTGCTATTTGTCCTTTTTCTGCTTCAATATGTACTGTCATATTACCTCCTAATTGTAAGTTTTTCCATAATTTTTTATTGTTTCTTCAAATACTTCTTCTGTTAATACATAATTCAAGAATTGATTTTTACATACTGCAAGTTTATCTCTATAATTTTTACATTCTTCTCTATCATAAAATTCATTATAATAAGGCAATGTAATAGTAGTTCTTCTTTCATTCTTTTTATTTTCATTTAAATCATTAATTATATATTTATGTGTTGATCCTGGTTCTATATTCTCAAATATTACTTGACCATCACTGTTTCCTCTTATTTTTTCAGTACTTGTTGAATCATTTATTATTACATCTTCCCTAACATTTGAAAATATTATTGTAAACTTATTTTTGCTTTTACTATATTTTTTATCCATAGTTACTTTGTAAATATTATTTGGGTCTAATGTTGTTGTTTGTTTTTTATTACCTGTTAGTTTTATGGCAATAATTGCACATATTATGACCACTACTACTAGAACTACTGCTAAAATTACTTTTTCTTTCTTATTCATAAGTTACTCCTTTGGTTCTTCTAGTTTAACTAGAACGTCTCTTGGTTTTGAACCTTTTGCTGGACCAACAATTCCTTTTTCTTCAAATTGATCCATTATACGAGCTGCTCTATTGTAGCCAATGCTATATTTTCTTTGTATTAGTGATGCACTTATTTGACCCATACGTATTGCATAATTAAGTATTTCATCATATAAGACATCTTTTTGTTCTCCACCACCGGTGCTTCCGGAAGTATCTCCTCCACCACTACTAGCATTTGCATCTAGATTAGTGAATTTATCACTATATTTTGGTGGATGACATCTTTTCTTAACAAAGTCTACTACTCTTGCAATTTCATCATCTGAAACGAAGCTTCCTTGTACACGAGTTGGAGTATTTTCATCCATTGGCTTATAAAGCATATCACCTTTACCAAGTAGTTTTTCTGCTCCTGTCATATCAAGAATTGTACGAGAGTCTATTGAAGAAGATACTGCGAAAGATATACGAGTTGGTATATTTGATTTAACAACTCCTGTGATAATATCTGTAGATGGTCTTTGAGTTGCAACTATTAGGTGAATACCTGCTGCTCTTGCAAGTTGTGTAATTCTCATAATAGATTCTTCTACTTCTTTTGCTGCGACTAACATTAAGTCTGCAAGTTCATCTATGATTACTAGAATGAATGGCATCTTCTTAAGTCCACAATCTGGATTCTTTTTAAGTTCTTTTTCAATATAATCATTATATGTTTGTATATTTTTAGTTCCACTATTTTTGAATGTTTCGTATCTATCATCCATTTCAACTACTATTTTTTGAAGTGCAGCACTTGCTTTTTTAGGGTCTGTTACGACTGGCGTTAGTAAGTGTGGTATTCCTTCATAGACATTAAATTCTACTTTCTTTGGGTCTACAAGTACCATTTTAACTTCATCTGGTGTAGCTCTCATTATAATTGATACGATTATATTATTTATACATACTGATTTACCACTACCAGTAGCACCTGCGACTAACATATGTGGTGTTTTATTTATTTCTACGCACTTAACTTTTCCCATTATGTCTCTACCAAGGGGTGCTGCTAGTTTAGAATCTTTATATTTTGGATTCTTTTCTAAGTCTTCCATTATTTCTCTCATTGATACAGCCATAATTTGTTGATTAGGTATTTCTACTCCGATTGTATTTTTACCTGGAATTGGTGCTTCTATTCTTACTTCTTTTGCTGCTAGAGCTAGAGCTATTTCTCTTGAAATGCTAAGTACTTTATTTACTTTAGTACCTCTATCTAAGTCCATTTCATATTGAGTTACTGCTGGACCTACATGAACTTCTATAACTTTAGCATGCATTCCGAAGTCTCCAAATACTCTTTCTAATATCTTTGTATTTGATGCAATAAATTCAGTTGAATTAACTTTTCCTTTACTCTTATTTTGATTTAGTAATGCTACTGGAGGTTTAATATACACTTCATTAGATGTATCTTCTTCAGGTTCTGGTATTTTATTATTATCCATACTACCAACAGTTGTTTCTTTCTTAGGTTCTAAGTCTTCTACGCTTGTAATAACAACTCTTTTATCGATTGGTTCATCATCAGGTACAATTTCATTTGTATTAAGTACTTGTTTCTTAGATGATTTTTCTTCTTCGTCACTTTCACTCTTATCAAATAGTTTCTTGAATGGTGAAATGATTGCTCTAAATATATCAGCAAGTGTTATATCAAATAACATTATAAGTCCAAATCCTGCGATTATTACTAGTACTATAGTTGTTCCTTCTACATCGAATAATGAAACAAATGCCCATGATGTGGTTGCTCCTATCATACCACCTCCAGTATTTCTTATCTCTGTGTCTGCGTTATATGAAGCACTTATATTATCGAATGTTGTTGTAAATATTTCTTTTCCTTTTACGTTAGTACCCTTTATATAATTAATATGAGAAAACAATAATAAAGATAATACTATTGCATATATTCCCACTAATCTTGCTGAAAAGAAGTCTGGTTTATTTCTTTTAGCTAGTAAGTATACTCCATAGCAAAGTCCTAAAACTAATAATACAAAGTACCAAGTACCAAAAAGAAATATAGCGAATTTCTTCACTAGATTTCCTACTGCTCCAAATGCTCCAAGACCAGTGATTGATAATAATATAAGTGCTAGTCCTGTAAGTTCATTTGTATATCTAAATTTCTTTTTTGATTCTGATG
This sequence comes from uncultured Clostridium sp., assembly GCA_905193755.1. Classification (GTDB taxonomy): domain Bacteria; phylum Bacillota_I; class Bacilli_A; order RF39; family UBA660; genus CAG-1000. The sequence continues at coordinate 18,102 of CAJJPX010000008.1, forward strand.
ATTTTTTCTTTTTAGCCATAAATTCCACCTAACTTTCCATTTTACTTAGAAGTTTTTTATGAATACCAGGTTCTACGATATTAAGTGTATTTAATATTTTCTCTAGAGAATCTTTATATTCCCCCTTATTAAATGCTTTAGTTGATGCATTTAATCCTGATGCTACTTCTTTATTACTTGATCTATATCTATTTCCATACACTATAGCCATTTCTGCCATAGCTGCTGTTTTAGTAGTGTTTGATGCTGTTTGATATAGTTTTAATGCTAAATCACGAGCTGTATCAACTCTTAAATTTAACGTTTTAATTGATATTGGTTTTTTATCTATTTCTATTTGTATTTCTTTAATTGCGTCGTATGCTTCTTTTAACTCTACATAGAATTTATCTGGTATAACTGGAAGATTATAATCTTTAATTTTATATTTAGAGTTATTTATTATATTTTTAATTTCATATAATTGATCTCTAGCTCTTGCTTCATCTTCTTTCAAGCTTCCTAAATTCTTTAAAGTTGTTTCTAATTTATCTTCTACTTTAGAAAGAGATACAGCTACCATTTCACATTCATTACTTAATTTTGAAAATGGCATTACTTTTGATAAAGTTCTATCATTAATAAGTTTGAAACTATCTTTTACTTGAACAAGTTCTTTATTTATCTCATCAATTACCATTATTTCTTCATCACTTAGATCATACGTGTCTTTTAAATTATCAATTTCTGCATATAAATTTCTAAGTATTGAACTTACTTTTACAATTCTATCATTTATATTAATGATTCCTCTTTCATATTCTTTCTTACTACGTTTTTCATTATCAAAGTCACTATATATTGCTTCATAATAATCAACTAATGTTTTTAAATCAAATACTGAATCTTGCAAGTTTAATACATTTAATCTATCCATTATTTCACTAATCTTTTTATTAGTTTCATCTATGTTATAATCAATATTTAAGTATTCAATGTTATATCCATCTCTAGTCATTCTAGTAGCAATACTCTTAATATCTTTCATTTTCTTTGGAAGAATCATGGTTGCAATTAATACTATAGTTGGGGCTTCTTCAATAACAATACTAATGTTATGGATCATATCATCTAGTGCTTTTACTATTTTACCTAATTCTTCGTATTCGTGGTTTTGAATAGATACTTCGAATGCACTAAATAGTTTATCTATATTTTCAAATTGTAATTCTATTGGAGAAGATACTTCTTTATAATCATCTTTATTCTTATTATATTTAAATATTACTTCTCTATAAAGGCTCTTTAATTTAGTTATTGCTTCTCTATTTCTATCTTCGCTTTCAGTTAAATCTTTTATTTCAGATAAAAGTTTTATTGATTTAGCTTTTACATGAAATATATGTTTTTCAGCTGTGCCTATTTTTTCATAAGCACCTTCAAAGTCTTTATTTACACATAATGTTTCTATTTCAACTAACTCATCTGTTAGTTTAGGCATATCTACTTTTTCTAATCTTTCTAATCTTTTCTTCCAATCTTCTACTTCTTCTTCTATTTTTTTATTATTAGTTAGCTTACTTGCTTTAGCGAGTTCAGTTATTAAAGCAGAAGACATAATAAGATTTTTTTCAGTTGTTAGTCTATCTACATTTGATAGTATGTACTTTTTCCTTTTACTCTTTATAATTATTGTTAATATATATAAAAGAATTATTAATATAATAAAAACCATTGCTATAATAATTGTTGTCTTATTCATACTATCCTCCTTATACATTTTAACATATTTATTTAAGTTTTTGTAGGTATTTTTAATAATTTAAAAATGTTAAGAGTTTTTCTTAACATTCTTTTTTAGTTTTCTTGATATTTTATTTTTATTTTTAAGTTCTTCTACTCTTTCGAATGAAGTTATTTCATATTTATTATCTTCTGTTCTTGTTCTTTCTATATCAAATTCTGCTTCTTCACTATAGTCTCTCATGTCATATTTTAAATCATCAATAGCTACTTCGAATGCTAGTGATGGTATTTCATCAAGATTTTTTCCTTCGGATGGATAGCAAATTATTTTATTGTCTTGTAGAGAAAGTGTTGCTTTTAATTCACCTATTTCAAATACTCTATGTCCCGGATTTGGTATATTTGGATATTTTAACATTGATTTACCTTGCTTGTAAGCAATGATTTCTCTTATTTGTAATAATAAATAATCTATATTCTTTTTTCTTCTATAATTTTCGATTCTTTCTTCTGCGGTTTGTGGTCTACCTAGTTCATCTTCTCCATATATGATATCCCATTCTTCTTTTTTTAATTCTTTGATTCTTTGTTCTAATTCTTCTATTGTGCATGTATAAAGTTCTGTAAAATCAGGTATAAGAGTACTATTTTTTATATACTCTTTTATGTGTTCTCCTTCAATTCTTATAAATTTTGTCAAGCTTTTAACGTGACTCATTCCTTTAGTAGATGCATAATACATATCTAATGGGAATGTTTTATCATTTTGTAATAATCTTTCTAAATCGTTACCTTGAATATATACTTCGTCATTACTTATTATCTTCATAATATATATCCTCCTTTGTATAATATATTATATATTAAATTTAAATTATTTCAAGTTAGTCTTTTATAAACTTTTCTAATTCATTGAGTATGTATTCTGGAAAATCTATGTATGTTCTTGAAATTACATTTTTTATAAATTCTTTATCTTTTTTATTTATTAATTTATTTGCTATTCTGTAATAATTTGGTTCATCTAGTACACCAATTAATTCTGTTAAATAGTATGCGTCTTTTATATCTATAAAGTATGTTTCTATTTTATCCATATCAAACATTTTATTATAATTAAGACCTAATCTCCATGCATATTCTTTTTCATCTTTCTCTATAAGAGATGTAACCATATCATCAAAATATTCTTGATCTATATGTGGTTTATATTGTGAATAAAATAAATCTCCAATCATGGTTGCTACTTCAAATGGTGTCATAGATGTTGCTACTTTAATATAATAGTCCCATTCAAATAATAATTTTTCTATTTTTGAATCTCTTTCAATATCTAATAATGTAGATGACATTATTTCTTTAATTTTTGTTATGATCTTTTTAATTTCTTTTTTATCTTCTGGGTATAATTCTAATAATTCATTTAAGTCTTTTAGTAGTTCTTCATTATTATGATTTTTATTAATGTATTTAAATAATACCGTAGCTATATTCTTTTTCATATATGCACTCCTTATCTAGATTATAACTTATATTTTAAATTTTACAATAATTTTTTAGTTTTATACTTGATTATGAGTATTTTATTTGATATAATGAGTTCACTTGTTGAATTAATTGTTATGGCGATGTAGCTCAGTTGGCTAGAGCATCTGGTTCATACCCAGAGGGTCGAGGGTTCGAATCCCCCCGTCGCTACCAATAAGAAAGTAACCACTCTATTGAGTGGTTTTTTATTGTCTCTGTGTAGGAAAGCTTTTATATTTTATTTATTTCTATCGTTAAGTATTAATTCAAAACAAAAATTTCTAAGTTAGAGATCTTAATTATTTTTTTCTAATTTTTTAACAGAATTTATAGTTTTTAAGCCTTCTTCTATTTGTGGTTCTAATTCATGTATTTCATCTAATGAATAATATTCTTTAGTTTCATGTCCTTCTACATAATCAGATGCATCTGCTAAACAAACTTGGTAATTATTTTCTGTTATATATCTATAATATAATTCATTATTAATTGGTCCTGCACCTGTACTATAAACTAATAACTCTTCACTTTCTAAGTCATATATTTCTCCACCACCTAAGAATGTTACTGGTTCATTAAAAATATATTCACTTGTGTCATAGTTTTCTTTATCAAAAAGTATATAAACATTTTTACTATTATATAGTTTTGTTGCTTCTCCATTTTCTATAACATATTTATAATAATTTTCTACTCTTGAGTATTCTTCTGGTAAAGGAAGACATTTTGGTACTCCATTTTCATCAACATTACTTGCACATCCTGAAGCAGTAACTACTACTCCTGCCAAACTTAACGCAATTAATCTTTTTTTTATTTCTTGTAATTTTTTCTTTTTCATATTTTTCCTCGCTTAATAAATTACGTATATTATAGCATTATTTCTTGGAATGTTAAAAGTTTATTTTTACAAAAGGATATATTACTTATTTCTGTCGATGGGAACTTACATTATTCCAACATTTCTTAATCATTTTAAATCAATTTAAAAAGATTAGTTAATGCTAATCTTCTAAGTTATAGTTTATATTTTCTTTAGTAAGTTTTACTTTTATTATTTCATTTGGAGTTGCATCTAATAGTTTTACTGGTATATAGTTTTCAGTAAATCCATGATAGTAGCCATTTTTAAATTCTTCTACTAGTACCTCTTCTTCTTTGTTTATAAATTTTTTAAAGTATTCTTTTTCAAGAGTATCAGAAAGTTCTATTAGTTTTCTTGCTCTTTCTTTTACTATTGTTCTTGGTACATGATTTGACATTCTTGATGCGACTGTTCCATTTCTATCTGAATATGGAAATACATGTATTTTAGCAAATCCGATTTTTTTACAATAGTTATATGTTTCATTAAAGTCTTCATCTGTTTCACCTGGAAAACCTACGATTACGTCTGTTGTAAGTGATATATTTGGTCTTAGACTTCTAATTGTGTTTACTTTATCAGTGAAATATTCTAAATCATATCTTCTATTCATTGCTTTTAAAGTTTTATCGCATCCTGCTTGAAGAGGTATATGTAAGTGAGAAACAAACTTCTTATTATTTTTTATTATATCCATCATTTTATCATCAAGTTCTACTATTTCTACTGATGAAAGTCTTATTCTTTTTATTTGATCAACTTTACTTATTTCATTTATTAAGTCTGCGAGTCTTTTGTTATCTGATGAGTATTGACCAGTATGAATACCCGATAAGACTATTTCTTTATGGCCTGAAAGTGCTAAATCATTAACTTCAATAATACATTTATTAAAGTCTTTACTTCTAACTCTTCCTCTTACGTATGGAATTATACAATAGCTACAAAAATTATTACATCCATCTTCTATTTTTATGAATGCTCTATGATGATGTTCATATTTCTTTATTTCCATGTCTTCGAACACATCTTCTTTAGATTCATCAAACAATATTATTCTTTCATGATTTTTTTCATAGTCTTTTATACATTTTAATACTTTAGTTTTATTTTTAGTTCCAAGTATTATTTCTGCGTCTATAAGATTATCTATATTATCTTTTCTAAACTCACAAAAACATCCGAATGCTACTACTAATGCATTTGGATTATTTTTTCTTATATTATTAATTACTTGTTTACTTTTATTATCTGCTGTATTTGTTACTGTACATGTGTTTATTAAACAAATATCTGCGTTATCTTCAACTTCTTTATATCCTTCATTTAAAAGCAAATTTCTTACGAATTCACTTTCGTAAGAATTAACTTTGCAACCTAGTGTTTTTATTAAAAATGTTTTCATTCTAATGATAACCTGAACTCTTTAAGTATTTTTAAGTATTCTTCTTCTGCTACATAACTTACTGCTTGAGTTACTTCCTTTTCTTGTACTTCTATTTTGTTCACTTTTGGTGCTCCCTTTTTATTTGTTTCTTCTTTGTATGTTAGTGTTATATTTGAAGCATTCTTAAGTAGTTGTTCATAACTAATTATTGCTTTCTTTTCTTGTTCTTCTTCATATTTTTGAATAGCTACTTGGTTATCGTTCATACCAAGATCTTCCATTCTTTGTCTTGTTACTTTTTCTAATTCTTCAGTTGATATAACTGCGTTTTCTTCTTCTCCATTTTCATATTCTTCTATAACATCATCGTATGTTTTTACGTTTGGTAAATCTATTTGTTTTACTAATGGTTTATTTTCATCAATAATATCTTCTTTAGAAGTTGCCATTAAGTTATTTAATTCATCTAGAATATCTAGTTCTTCTTTCTTAGACTCTTCTTTCTTTATTTCTAATGGTTTTATTTCATCTTGTTTTACTTCTTCAACTGGCTTTTTGAATTTACTTTCTAAGTCAATTTTTTCTTGTTCTCTTCTAACCATTTCTAAATATTCAGTTCTAGTTTTAACAAGTGCTAAAACTAAAATTGCCAATATAATTAACATAAGTATTAAGAAGATTAGAAAAAAGTCTCCAGTCATAAAAGCTTCTAAAAATTTGTCAAAGTTTTCCATTATTACCACATTCCTTCAAGTATTTTAGGATAGATGCTATCATAAGTGGTACTGTTTCTGTTCTTAGTACATCACTTCCAAGTGAAGTTTTTATGAATCCTTTTTTAGTAAGTGATTCTTCTTCACTCTTTGATAGGCCACCCTCCGGTCCAAATACTATACTAATTGTATCATTACAATTATCAAGAGTTAACACCTTTACTATGCTGTTTACATCTTGTTTGTCAAGTGAACACATTATATTTACATTTTCAGTAGTTTCTATGTCTTTAGTTTCTATTATTTTATGTACTATTGGTTTATTTAGTCTATAACACTGTTCAGTCGCTTCTTTCACTATTTTAGCCCATCTTTGAAGCTTTTTATCAAAATCTTTTGATTTGAGTTTGTATTTACAATGACTATACATTACTACTACATAATCGGTTATACCTAGTTCTGTTCCATGTTGTAATATAAAGCTCATTTTTTCTTCTGGAAGTAATGGCATATAAAGTTTTATTCTTGTTTCATTTATATTTTCTTTAAATATTTCTTTGATGCTTGCTGATAATAAATCCTTATTTAATGTACAAATATAGCTTTTATTCTCGTATGCAACTATTACTTCGTCATTTTCTTTCATTCTCATTACATTTTTTATATGATTTAAGTCTTCATTATCTAGATAGAGTGTATTATCATTTTTATCTTTAGCAAAGTATTGTTGCATATTGGCCTCCTATTTAAGTATTATTATTGTTTCACCATCATTAAATATATTTAATTTATATTCTAGCACTCTTTTATCTTTTTTTAAGTACTCATGTGTTGCTTCTTTTAAGATTCCTTCACCTTTTCCATGAACTACTATTAGTTTTTTAGTTCCTATTCTTGATTCGTTATCTATGAAGTTTTTAACTAAAGCTATTCCTCCATATCTATCATATCCATGTATATCTATAGATGGTGCATTATATAAAAATGGATCAATCCTTTTTATCATTTTAATTCCTCTTTTTTCACCTATATTATAATGTATTACTTAGTTAAAATCAATTAAAAAGTATCCATAAAGGATACTAATTTAATTACTTATTTAAAGCTTCTACTAAATCAGCTTTTTTCATTGAAGAAGTAACTTCGATTCCTTTTTCAGCACAAGCAGCTTTTAATTCAGCTACTGTTAATTTAGAATAATCAGTTTTAGCTTCTACTGTTTTTTCAACTTTCTTTTCTACTTCTTTAGCTTCTTTTTTTGGAGCTTTTCCTTCTAAAGCATCTTTAGAAAGTTTAACTAATTTAGTGAATTCTTCTGGAGCGAATATAGCAAGTTCACTTAACATTTTTCTATTTATTTCGATATTAGCTTTTTTAAGTCCATTAATGAATTTAGAATATACTATATCATTTGCTCTACAAGCTGCGTTGATTCTTGTAATCCATAATTTTCTAAAGTCATTTGCTCTTTTCTTTCTATCATTAAAGCTATATGCTCCACTATGGAATAATTGTTCTTGAGCAGTCTTGTATAATCTATGTTTGCTTCCAAAATATCCTTTAGCTCTTTTTAATACTTTTCTTCTTCTATTTTTAGAAACATTTCCGCCTTTAACTCTTGCCATTTATAACCCCTCCTTACTTAACAAGTCCTCTATATCTTTTAGCGTCTCCACTACTTAATACAGAACCCTTTCTTGATTTTCTATTGAAATCTGTTGATTTCTTTCCACTATTGTGGTTTGCTCCTACGTGTCCAATTTTTGTTGAACCAGAATTTCTTACTATGATTTTTTTACTGATTCCACCGTGTGATTTCATCTTTGGCATATAATTCATTCTTCCTTTCTACTTTTTTGGTGTTAAGAATAGTTGCATACTTCTACCTTCCATTTTTGGCATTTGTTCTATGTCTGCAACATCATTTAATCTTTCTGCAAACTTCATTATTACGTCGCGTCCTAATTCTGGATGAGCCATTTGTCTTCCTTTGAATCTTACTGCAACTTTAATCTTATGACCTTTTTCAATATATGCTTTCGCATTTCTTAATTTTGTTTCAAAATCTCCAACATCTATAGTAACACTTAAGCGATACTCTTTTGTTTCAAGATTTTGTTCTCTTTGCTTTTTCTTTGCTTCCTTTTCTCTTTTTTGTTTTTCATAACGAAACTTGTTATAGTCGATTATCTTACATACTGGATTTTTAGGATCGTTATTTAACAAAACTAAGTCAAGTCCTGCATACTTAGCAAGTGTTCTGGCATCATTTATATTTTTGATGCCCATTTTTTCTCCATTAGGTCCAATTACCATAACGTTTTGAAAAGTTATTTGTTCATTAATTTGAACTTCGCTTTGCTTAGCTATTGCTAACACCTCCATATTTTATATTTGAAAAAAGTGGACATAAGAGTCCACTTTAAAAACGTATTTTTACAAATAAGCTTTTGTACCAATGTATCTATACATCTGGTGAAGAGTGGCTCTCTTTCTTTCTTTTTCAACGATATTGATTATATATTAATATTATTCATTTGTCAACAAATTATTAAAAATTTGTGATATATCTCCCTTAATTTCGTATGTTAAGCCATTTCTTACTGAAGAAGAAATTGTTACATCTTCAAAAATATTTGATAAGAAATTATATCCACTGTAATTATATTTTGTGTAATATTTATCATATAATACAAATGATGCGATAATTCCTGTATCTATTTCGTAGAAACCCACTAACATTTTATAACTGTTTTGACTTACTTCTAGTACTAGAAGTCTTTTATTTTTATGTGTTGTATATTTAACACTTCCTGTTTGATATCCTGCATTTGCATATTGTTGTTTAAATACAGATGATTTCGAATTTAATCCACTCATAGATGCTTTATAAATTCCTTCAATAATAACAATATCATTTCCGTTGTCAACCATCAATACATTTGATGTACCACTCGTGGTTTGTGTGTATGTATATCCAGTTCTTTTAACAAGTGTTGCTCCTTTAAATGATAGTGTATTCTTTTTTACATTTGGATTCTTACTTGTGTTATTACTGTTATTATTATTTGCATTATTATCTTCTTTTGTTGTATCTTTTGGAGTTTCTTTAATAATTATTGTGTCATTGTCTTCAGTTTTTTTAAGTGTTGGCATATAAGATATAAATAACACTGCAACTATTACACATACTACAGCTATAATCGCTCCACTTAGTTCATCTTTTCTTCCAGTTTCTGTATTATTTGTATTATTGGATGTATTGTTATAATATCCAGTATTATTAGACTGTGGTTGAAAATTATTTACCATTTGATTATTAATTGGATTTCCACATCTTCTACAAAATTTATCTCCTGGTATTAAATCATTTCCACATTTTACACATTTATTATTCATATTACATTTCCTATTATGTATTTATTTTATCATATATTGAAAGAAATGCAATAAAAAAGCACCCGAAGGTGCTTGTTAACATCGTAATCGTTATCAGTTTTTACTCTATACTTACCACCTACCTTATGTATCCATTATATTTAGTGAATGTGAAAATTAGGTGTAATTTATATTAAAACTATATAACTTTACAATTAGTATTGTATACCCCATACAACTTTGTGTTTTGCTTTTTTACCACATACTACACATACTTCATCTTTATAGTCTTTTGTTTCAACTATACATCTTGATTTAGTACCTTTAATTTCTTTCATCTTAAGTTCGCAATCTAAGTCACCGCACCAATGTGCATTTACAAAGCCTGGACGTGTATTCATAATTTCTTCTACATCTTTTAACGTTTTAGCATCGTATGTTCTATTTTTTGTATTTTCAAGTGCTTTATTATAAAGACTATCTTGTATATCAGTTAGTAATCTTTGTACATTATTTAATACTTCATTTGTATTTACAAGTTCTTTTTCACTAGTATCTCTTCTAACAAGTGTTACTTTGTTGTTCTCTAAGTCTCTTGGACCTACTTCTATTCTAACGGGTATACCATTTACTTCTGCTTCTGCAAATTTGAATCCAGCACTCTTATCAGATGTATCTATATATGAAGTTATATTGTTTTTATGTAGTTCATCATTTAAATTATTACAAACATTAAGTAGTTCATCTGTCATTTTAATTGGTACTACGCAAACTTGTTTTGGAGCTATCTTTGGAGGTAATACTAAGCCTTTATCATCTCCATGAACCATTATTAAGGCTCCTATCATTCTAGTAGTTGATCCCCATGATGTTTGATAACAATATTCAAATTTATTTTCTTTGTTTACAAATTTTACATCGTATGCTTTAGCAAATTTTTGTCCGAAGTAATGGCTAGTTGCTGATTGAAGACATACTCCGTTTTGCATCATTGCTTCTACTGTAAGAGTATATTCTGCTCCTGCAAATTTTTCTTTTTCTGTTTTTCTTCCAGTTACTACTGGTATTGCTAAGTATTCTTCAAAGAATCTCTTGTATGTATTTAACATTCTTTCTGTTTCTTCCATAGCTTCCTTTTCAGTTGCATGTACAGTATGTCCTTCTTGCCATAAGAACTCTCTACTTCTTAAGAATGGTCTTGTTTCTTTTTCCCATCTAATAACATTACACCATTGATTATATAGTTTTGGTAAATCTCTATATGTTTTTACTATATTCTTATAATAATCACAGAATAGAGATTCACTAGTAGGTCGGAATGCTAGTCTTTCTTCTAATTTATTACTTCCACCTTCTGTTACCCAAGCAACTTCCGGAGCAAAACCCTCTACAAGTTCTCCTTCTTTCTTAAGTAAATTTTCTGGTATCATAACTGGTAGGTATACATTTTGATGTCCAAGTTCTTTGAACATACCATCCATTACTTTTTGAATATTTTCCCATATAGCATACCCATTAGGTTCAAAAATAATAAATCCTTTTACATTTGAATATTCTGCTAAATGAGCTGCTTTTACTACATCTGTATACCATGATGCAAAGTCTTTACTTCTTTCAGTAATTTTTTCGTTTTTCATTTCATTCCTTCCTTCCTAAATAAAAAGAATGGTCACTAAGGAGTCAATAAGACGGTACCATCCTTTATTTATCTTTCTTTTTTAACGACTTTTTAGGCCGATTTTGCATATATTGAGGTAGGAGTTAATTAAATATATTATCTAGTTTCCACTATCCTAGAATCACTATAAAAAGGGATTTAATAACATTCCTCAAGCAAATTTATGAATAGATTATAGCACAATTAAATATAATAATCAATTCATTTATTTACACATTTTATGTAAAATTTTGAAAATACGCTTATTTAGCCTTATAGATTTATGACATATATGTTATATTAATTGAACCTGCTTATTTTAGGTAGAAAGGATGATAATATGAAATATATTAATAAAATAATAGTTTATATAGCTGACTTTACCTCTTTAGATGAAAAATATATCTTATCAATATTTCAATCTTTATTTGTATTTCTTGCGATGAAACTAATTTATAAATTTATTGAGATTATTAATAATCGTTTTAACCCTAATGATAAGAAAAAATATAATTTAAATAAGAATGTGAAACTTGTTTGTTCGATTATTACAATACTTTGTTTTGTTCTTATATGGCAAGATTATTTTAAAGATTTTTTAACATTTATTAGTGTTATATCAGCGGCTTTGACTTTAGCTGTTAGAGATATTGTTGTTAATTTCTTTTCTGGTATTTATATAAAGATAGCAAAACCATTTAAAGTAGAAGATAGAATTGCTATTGGAAACTCTATTGGAGATGTTATAAATATTAGTATTTTGTCTTTTGAAATACTCGAAGTACGTAGCGAGGATGAAGGTGAGCAAAGTACAGGTATTATTATTCAAGTTCCTGCTTCTAAAATATTTACGGAGTATTTAAAAAACTATTCTAAAGCATTTAAATATGTATGGAAGGAAATGTCTATAAAAGTACCCATAAATAGTAATGTTCCTAAAGTAAAAAAAGAACTTTATGGAATTATCAGAAATAATCAAGTAGTATCCTCTATTCCTAATAAAATGGAACGAGAACTTGATAGTGCTACTGGAGATTATAGAATATATTATAATAAACTCGAACCTATCATTTATACTAAAATAGTTGATAATTATGTATTACTTACCATGAGATTTTTAGTTCATCCCAAAAAGGTTCGTAATGTTGAAAGTGAATTATGGAATCAAATATTAATATCATCTAATAATGGTAAAATTAAGTTATATTCTGGAGAATAAAAAAATATTGTTTTGGAAACAATATTTTTATTTTAATTATTTATTCTTTTTGTTTTTTCCATCTTCTTCAAGTTTTTCTTGAATTTCTTTAACAACTTTAAGTGCTTGTTTTCTTACTTCATCAGCTGCTTTTTCAACTACTGGAGTACTTTTTTCAATAGCATACTTATAAAGTTCTTCTGCTTTTTCTTTGATTTTTTGAGCTTGTTCTAATGCTAGATCTTTTGCTTTTTCTTTATCTAGTGCAGCTAGTTCAGCTTGAAGTGTTTCAGCTTTGAATAGTAATTCGTCTTTTACTTCGTCTAAATCTACTTCTCTTAATTTATCAAGTAATTCATCTACTTTCTTTTTAAGAACTTTTCTAGTATTTTTTCCTTTATCTGGAGCAAATAATAATCCTAATCCAGCACCAATTGCTAATCCACCTACGAATTTTCCAAATCCGCCTTTTCTCTCTTTACTCATCGTCATCAACCTTCACTTTCTTTGTATTTCTTTTTTTGAATATTTTGTTAAATACACTTGATATAAAATTGATTACTATATCACTTACCATTGATACTCTATCAGTAGCAAAATCAATAATATTAAATAATTTATCTAATGATTTTGCTTTTTCTGAGATATCTTCTAGTATGTCATCAACTTTGTTCATTGTGATAATTAACTTAATTCCAATCCATATAGCTACTACTAGAAGTACTATTAATAAAAAGTATATTACTATAGGTAGTGCTTCTGCTAAGTTCATTTCTAATCCTCCTTATCATCATACATAGAATCTATTAAATTAAATAGATCATGTTCTAAAGTACTATTAGTCATAGTTTTATCATTTTCACTATTGTTTTCTTCATCAGTATCTTCAAAATTTTCAAGTTCCATTTTATCTTCTAATTCTCCTACTGATACTTCTGAAGTAGTACTTTCAATTTTACTAATTATGTCTTCTATTTTGCTTGTCTTTTTATCTAATTCATTTACTGATTCATCTATTTTATTTATTTCGTTGCTTATAACTTCAGGAGTTAATTTATTCATTGAATTTAGTGTATCTTCTAACTCATCTTCTAGTGTTCCATATGCCTTTCTTCTAACAGTATCATATGTACTAGCAGAGTCTTTTATAACTAGCTCTTCTTTTTTCACTGGTTTTGCAACAACTTCTTCTCTTTTATAATCTTTATCTAATATACCATAAATTGGTGATATTACTGGGCTTGGTTTGAAGATTTTTGGTTGTTCAGGAATAGCTGGTTTTTGTACTTCTTGTCTTTTAGTTATTTTTGGTTCTGGATTTAGTACGCTTCTTCTTGGTGGTAAATCAACTTCTTCATCGTCAAACTCAGTAAAGTTAAATGTTCTTTCACTTCTAAACAATTCTCTTTCACTAAAGTTATTATCTCTTTTAGGTTCTTCGATCACTCTTTTAACTTCTTCAACTTCACGTTTTGGCTCTTCTCTAGTTATTTTTATTTCTTCAACTTTAGGTTTTTCTTCTATTTCTTTTTCTTTCTTTACTACTTTATCAACTTTTTTAATTTCAGCTTCAGGTTCATCAACATATTCTTCATCATAGAATATATTTTTAAGTTTATTTAAAAGCTTCACAATTGCACCTCTTTCTTTTACTCTTCATTCTCATTAATATACTCAAGAACATTTTTCTTTTCGTTTTTATCTTTAGGTTCTGGAATTTTATATGTTGTTTCTTTTGTATCTAAATCTCTATCATTAAGTTGCTTTTCTATTACTGAATCATTATATTTTATAGAGTTTAGAATTGTTATTCCACGTGAAATAGCATATCTTATCTCACTTTCTTCTACCTCTACTTCTATTATAGCATAATTATAACACAACTCAACAAAAAATTTATCATTATTTTTTCTTATTCTTAAGTATCCTTCGGAATTATTTTTGTCGAATGAATAAAAGTAATAATCATCTATATTTTTCGTTTCATCAACACCTTTTTTGTAGTAATAACTTACTATATCTACGTTTAGGTAATAGATGTTATTATGAGATGATATCACTTGATTAAATCCTTCATCTTTGCTTACATTAAAACCTGTTGGTAAATAATATTTATAACCTTTATTATTAGTATTATGTAAATCGTTTGTTTCTATGGTTGCATAATTTATTATGTCTTCATACGAAAAGCTATTCATATAGTATGTGTTTGTACATCCTGTAAATAAGAATAGACATAATACAATCATTATTTTTTTATACATTTTCTTGTCTCCTACTACTTTAAAATTATAACAAATTATTTATTTTTTAACAACACTTATATAATTAATGTTTTTTCCTAAACTTATAAATTTATCTTCGTATTCAGTTCTAATAGTATCAAAATAATTAGTATCTGTTTTAACTATATCATAACCATTTTCTATGAAGGATTCACTTGAAAACTCATATAAATCATCATTATCAGTTTTCATTTCAATTCGTTTTTTATTTTTGAAAAGACTTTCATATTTATTTAAAAATACACTTGAAGTAAGTCTTCTTTTAGTATGTCTCTTTTTAGGCCATGGATCACTAAAATTTAAATATATTTTATCTATTTCATGATCAAAAACTTCTTCTATTTCTAGAGCATCTAAACAAATTAATTTTAAATTATCTAGTTCTAGTTCTTCTAATTTTTTTACTGCACTTACTAGTGGACTATCATACTTTTCAATACCAATAAAATTTATATTAGGATTTTCTATTGCTTTTTCTATAATAAATTTACCTTTTCCAGTGCCTATTTCTATTTCTATATTATTATCATTATTAAATACTTTATTCCATTTACCTTTATTTTCTTTAGGATTTTTTACTAAGTATTTAGATTTTGATATTATTTCTTCTGCATTTTTGATATGTTTAAGTCTCAAAATACTCACCTCGCATTAATATTATACACTACCTTTTATCTTTTGTCATATATTATTGTAGGTGATTATATGAATAATAGAGATATGTTCTATCAAAATTTAAATCAAGGTTATAGTAATCCTGGAGCATTTATACCACCTAGTGGTTATAATATAAATAGTCAATATCAAGCTTATGGGCCTAATGTTATTCCAGAACAAATGGGATATAATAACAATGATGAATTAAATGATAGAATTAGTAAAATTGAAAGACAAATTAGAAATTTAGACACAAGACTTCAAAAATTAGAATCAGCTGGTAATGAAGTAAATGACAATTTGTATATGATATAAAAAAAAGCATTTCCAAAGAAATGCTTTAACTTTTTTATTAAGAAAGTATAACTGATGCGAAAGTTAAGATTACCATTGATGCTAAAGCAATAGTTACTATAACTTTAGTAGCCCATTTAACCCAAGTTGTGTAATTAACTTTAGCAAGAGCTAAACCACCCATAATTGCTCCACAAGTTGGAGTAATTAAGTTTACAAGTCCGTTTGCAGCAACGAATGTCATAATTGTTGTTTCTACACTATAACCAAGTTGTGCTGCAAGAGGAGCCATAATTGGTGTTGAAATAGTTGCAAGACCTGAACTAGATGGTACAAGTACTGAAAGTACTACATGTAATAAATAGTTACAAGGTGTAAATATTGCAACAGGAGTTCCTTTTAGCATATCAGCAACGTTATAAATAATATAATTATCTAGATATGTTTGACTCATTAATGCATAAACACCACGAGCTACTGCTACGATAAGTACAACTGATAAAATATCTCTTGCACCTGCAATAAATTCATCTATGATTTGATTAGCACTAAATCCATTAACAATACCAATAACAATTGCCATTATGAAGAACCATGCTGCTGATTCATTAAAGTACCAACCACCAAGAGCTGTTCCTGTTAACCAACCAGTCCAAGAATCAAAGAATGTAATACCAAATTCTCCCCAAGGAATGAATCCGATAATCATGATTAAGAATGTAATACCGAAAATCCATAAAGTAACTTTTTGTCTTCCAGTAAGTACAACTTCTTTACTTTCTTCTTTTTCTTTGAATTTTTCCATTTTCTTTTGTTCTTGTAATGATAAGAAAGTAGAACCTTTATCAGCTTTTACTTTTTTAGCATATCTCATTACGAAGAACATTGAGATTCCTAATGATACTAACCATAATACTGTACCTAAAGCGATGATGATTCCTTGGTTAACTGCCATTCCTTTTGGTAGAGCTGCGATTGCTGCTCCTGTTGCGAATGGGTTAATTGTTGAACCTAAAACACCACTTCCTGCACCTAGTAATACTGTTGCTGATGCAACGATTGTATCCATACCAGCAGCTACCATTGTAAATGCAAGTAATGCATAGAAACCAACTGTTTCTTCTAACATTCCATAAGTTGTTCCACCTATTGAGAATATTATCATTAGTATTGGAATTAATACTAATTCATTTCCTTTTAATTTTTTTACTAAGACCTTAATTCCATTTTCTAGAGCCCCTGATTTAGTTACTACTTGTAAGAATCCTCCAAGTATAAGAACGAATACACAAACATCTACAGCACTTCCAAAACCTAGTATTGGTGAAAGTAAAACATCTGAAATTTTTGCTTTAACTACGCCACTACCATTGATTATTGTTCCTGCTTCGTCAAATGCTGCATTTGGAAGAATTAAAGTAATTAATGCAAGAGCAATAATAAGTAGGAAGATAATTGTAAATGCGGACATTCTTTCTTTTTTCTTTGTTTTAGCCATTTTTTTGCCTCCCTTTTTCGTATTTCTAATAATTGTACCTGTTTCTTCATTGATCGCTTCTTTAGCGCATTCAAGTGATGTGATAATACCAACAGCACCTTCTTTATATTCACAGAAATCTATACAAGATTCTACTTTTGGAAGCATACTTCCTTTAGCAAATTCACCAGATTTGATGTATTTTTTTGCTTCAGATACTTCTAAATCATGAATATTTATTTGGTCTACTGTGTTATACTTAAGTGCTACTTTTTCTACAGTAGTTAGTATTAATAAAATATCTGCATCAAGTTTTCTTGCTAGAAGCGAACTTGATCTATCTTTATCAATAACTGCAGCTACTCCTTTTAAAGTACCACCCTCTTTAACAACTGGTATTCCTCCTCCTCCTGAAACTATAACAATATTACCTTGATCTAAAAGGTCTTTGATTAGATCAAGTTCTATTATTTCTATAGGTTTAGGAGAAGGTACAACTCTCCTATAGCCTCTACCAGCATCTTCTGTGAATACATATCCTCTTTCAGAAGCAATTTTGTCTGCTTCTTTTTTAGTATAGAACGATCCAACAGGCTTATCTGGATTATTAAAAGCTGGGTCTTTTTTATCAACTAGTACTTGTGTAACAACTGCTGCACATCCTTTGTTGATACCCCTTGCTTTCAATTCTGTTTGAATTGCTTGTTGTAAGTGATAACCTATATATCCTTGACTCATCGCACCACATTCTGCGAATGGCATATTTGGTGTGTCTTTAGATTCCTCAAATGCTAGGTTAATCATTCCCACTTGAGGTCCATTTCCGTGGCTTACAACTACATTATATCCTTCACTAACTAAATCTACTATTGATTTAGCAGTGTTCTTAACTAGCTTTAGTTGCTCTTCAGGATTATTCCCAAGAGCATTTCCACCTAAAGCTACTACAATACTTCTATTTTTTTTCAAGGCTTGTCAGCTCTTACTAAAGGCATTGACATACATCTTGGACCACCTCTACCTCTAGATAATTCTGCACTATGCATTTCAAGAACTTTAATTCCGTTGTCTCTTAATAATTCATTAGTGATATTATTTCTATCATAAACAATTACTACTCCTGGAGCTATACATAAAGTATTACTTCCATCGTTCCATTGTTCTCTTTCAGCACCAATTTTATCTCCACCAGCACATGGTATTAAAGTTATTTTTCTATGAAGATAATCTTCTAATATCTTTTCAAGTGAAGCATTTCTTTCTTTAACATTAAGTCCTCCTTCACCATCACTAGTTATTTCAAATACTTTAAGTGTTCCCATGATTCCTGGGTGATATGTGAATTTATCAATATCTATTTGAGTAAATACAGTGTCTAAATGCATGAATGCACGACATTCTGGAATAGTAAATGCTAAGATAGTATCAATTTTAGCATCTTTATCAGCAAATACTTTGTATGCTAATTCTTCTATAGCGTCAGCACATGTTCTTTGACTAATTCCTATTGCTAAGATATGTTCATTTAAGTTAAGAACATCTCCACCTTCAATATGATAAGCACTATATCTATCAAAATACTTATCTACTTGTCCTTTATAATCTGGATGATACTCAAATATATATTCTGCATATATCGTTTCTCTATTACGAGTAACTGAGTACATTCTATTTAGTGATACACCGTTTCCAATTGAAGCAAATGGATCACGAGTAAAGTATAAGTTTGGCATAGGATCTACTACAAATTGAGTATCTTCTTTGATTGAGTCTACTAAACTTTTTCCTTTTTTAGCTTTAGCTTTGATTACTTCGTTATTAATAATTCCTTCCATGGTTTTTAGAACTAGAAGTCTATTATTTTCTATTGAAGTTAAGTATTCATATACAAGTCCTCTATATTTTGGAGTACGAATACCTGCTTCATAAATGAATTGAGTAATAAATCTTTCTCTTATTTCAGGGTCTTGATCTAATACTTCAGTCATTAAGTCTTCTAAATATACTACTTCTACTCCATTATCTTTTAAAATTCTTACGAATTCATCGTGCTCTTCTTGAGCAACTGGTAAGTATGGAATGTCATCAAATAGTAATCTACCAAGACTATCTGGTGTTAAGTTCAATAGTTCCCTACCTGGTCTATGAACTAATACTTTTTTTAGTGGGTTTATCTCACTAGTTACATTTATTGGTTTCATCTAACTCTCCTTTATTATCTATTTTCTCTTTTATTATATCAAAGTATTTTTTTTAAGTAAATGTTTTTTAAAGCAATAAAAAAAGAAATTATATTTTGATAATTTCCTTTATATAAAATTTTATTCAGGTGGTCTTTTTAGTTGCCATGGATCATTATAACTTCCTGAACCATATGGTTCTACATAATATGCTAAGTATTCTGTTATTCTTGTTCCTGATGTTGATGACATATCTTCTAAACTAGTATATTCACTTGATTTATTTGTTATTATATATGCTTTATTTCCACTTTCTGTCATAGTCCAATAGTCATTTCCGTTATATAAGTAAGTATCACCTTGTTTATTTTTTGATATATTAAATTCATCAAGATTTAGAAATCCACCATAGAAAAAAGAATTATCTCCACTAAGTACACCATTTTCAAATCTGAATGGTATTTTGTTATCAGTTGATGAATTATTACTAAAATTACTTCTTCCAAGCATAAATCTACTATAATAATCATATCCGCCAAGGTAGTCAGTATAATAATATGCAAAATAAACTGCATCTTCATAATTACTACTCATTTTTGCATTTACTATAAATGGTAATATTAATAAAAATATAACAAATAATATTCTTTTTTTCATATTATCCTTTCTTTATCTTTTCTTGTTTATTTTATCTAGTATTGTTTTTATTATAACGTCTCTATCTATATCATGACTTGTTTCTTCATCTCTAAGTTTGAATTCTACATATCCTTCTTCTAGTTTTCTTCCAATAGTTATTCTGATTGGTATTCCCATTAAATCCATATCATTAAATTTAATTCCAACTGTTTCTTTTCTATCATCTAAGATTGTATCAACTCCGAGTTGTTCTAATTTTTTATATAAATTGCTTGCGAATTTGTATGTTTCTTTATCATTAACGTTTATAATAACTATTCCAACTTTATATGGGGCTACTTCTATAGGCCATATAATTCCTCTATCATCATTATGTTTTTCAACTATAGCAGATATACATCTATCTAATCCTATTCCGTATGATCCCATATGAACATAATTAAGTTCATTAGTTTCATCTAAGTATCTTAAATTATATGCTTTACTATAGCTTGTTTCTAGTTTGAATATATGTCCAACTTCTATACCTTTTATAATATCACATTCACTTTTGCATCTAGGACATAAAGAGTTCTTATTAAATAGTTTTATGTCTGCATATTTATTTACTTTAAAGTCTATTCCTGGTGTTACATTTTTATAGTGGTAATTTTCTTTGTTGCTTCCACAAATCGCATTATACATGCTTTTTACTTCATTATCTGCTATAACTTGCATCGTTGCTTTAATTGGTCCAATATATCCTGCTTTAGTTCCCATTCTTTCAAGTTCATATTCACTTGGAATTTCTATATTATTACATTTTAATACTTTTTTTAATTTATAAGCATTTAGTTCTGCATCTGCTCTTAAAAGTATCATTTTGTATTCTTCGTCAACTTTAATAATTAAAGATTTTATTATTTTTTTAGGTTCAATATTTAGAAATTCACTTAGACTTTTAATTGATTTTTTATTTGGTGTGTATATTAAGCTACTGCTTTTAAGAGGTTGTTCTTCTTTTTTATATTGATCAAAAGAAGATGCGTCTTCTATATTAGTACTATAACTACATTTAGTACATTTTACTACTTCGTTATCACCATATTCTGATTCTACTTGAAATTCTTCACTAGAAGTTCCTTTCATTGAATCAGGGTCTGCTCTTACAACCATTGTATCTATATTTAGTCTTTTAAATATATTATTGAACGTTTGATACATTTTATCATAACTTATATCTAGTCCACTTTCATCTGCATCAAAACTATATGCATCTGCCATATAAAATTCTTTTTTTCTAATTAGTCCATATTCTGGATGGACTTCATCTCTAAATTTGTTGCTTAATTGATATAGTGTGAAGTGTAAATCTTTATAGCTTCTTATTTTATTTCTTACTAAGAGTGCAAATAATTCTTCATGAGTTGGACATAGTATATATTCTTTATTGTTTCTACCTTTTAGTTTGAATATTTCGTCGCCAAATAATTCTTCTCTATTTGTTATATCAAATATATTTCTATCTACTAGCGATGGCATAAGTACTTCATCTGCATTATTTTTATACATTTCTTCTCTTATAATTTTTTTAATATTTTCAAGTACTTTTAAGCCTATTGGTAAATATGTATATATACCATTATCATTTTTATAAATCATTCCACTCTTTACTAATAGTTTTGCAGATAAGCATTCTTCGTCATTTGGAAATTCTTTACGAGTTATAAAAAAGTTATTAGACATTCTCATGTTACTCACCTACTATATAAGAGATTAGTTCTCTTGTGTTTATATCATTTGTATCATATCTTACACACACTAATAAATTATTCATTTCTTCGTTTGTTATTGGGTTAGTAAGAGTTTGTTTTTGATTTTTATCTCCAGCTAAATATCCTGTATGAATTAGTTCTTCTATACTTACACATACACAATCATTATCACATTCGCTTTGATTAGTGTAATCTCTTGATACATTAGAAGGTACACTTACTAAATTATCTACGCCCCATTCTTTAGCTGCGATATTTACTTGTTTTACTCTACTATCATAAGTTTGTTTTAATGTAGTTTGTTTCATTGAACTGATATTTGGTACTATAACTATTGCTAAAAGTGCCATTATTGCTATGACTGCTAAGAGTTCAACCATTGTAAATCCTTTTTTATTCATATACATTCTCCTACTATAGAAAAGTATAGCAAATTTTAAAAATAATAACAATAATTTTATTGAAATAAAGTTATTTCTCATATATAATATATATTAGAATAGAAAGAGGTATGTGATGAAGGAATTTGACTTTGAGAAAATGCCTATAGTTGAGATTGTTAATGAAATAATCATGGACTCTGTTAAAAAAGGAGTTAGTGATATTCACTTTGATCCTTCTAAAGAAAATATTAAAATTAGAATTCGTATAGATGGTATCTTATCAGATTATTCTATTATACCTGGTAAATATAAACGTAATTTAATTTCACGTATTAAGATGATTGCTGGAATGAATATTATGGAAACTCGTTTACCTCAAGATGGTGCTATTAAAAGTAGAATTGGTAAAAAAATGTTAGACCTTCGTGTTTCATCATTACCTACTAACTGTGGTGAAAAGGTAGTTATCCGTATTCTTGATTATAGTAAGAGTTTACAAGGACTTGATACTTTAGGATTTTCTGAAGATAGTTTAAAGAAGATTGAAAAGATGGTTGAAGTACCAAATGGTATTATTCTTGTAACTGGTGCTACTGGATCTGGTAAATCTACTACTGTTTACTCTATTCTTCAAAAGATGAATACTCCTGATGTTAACATAATTACTGTTGAAGACCCAGTCGAAATGGATATAGTTGGTATTAATCAAGTACAAGCTCAAAGTGAGATTGGTCTTACATTTGCTAGTGTTTTAAGAAGTATCTTGCGTCAAGACCCTGATATTATAATGATCGGAGAAATTCGTGACGATGAAACTGCTAGAATTGCTGTTCGTGCTTCTATTACTGGACACAAAGTGTTATCAACAATACATACAAATAACTCATTAAATACAATTGAAAGACTTACTGATATGGATGTAGAACGTTACTTACTTGGTTCTGCTCTTACAGGAATCATATCTCAAAAGTTAGCGAGACGTCTTTGTCCTCATTGTAAACAATTAAGGGATACTACTCCATATGAAAAGAATGTATTTAAAGTTGTTTTAAATAAAGAAGTTAACCAAATGTTTGATGCTAATAAAGATGGTTGTGATAAATGTTTTAGAGGATATAATGGACGTATTGGTCTTTATGAAGTTCTTCTTATGAATGAAGATATTAGAGATGCTATTACTAATGCGATGCCTAAACATGAACTTAGAAAATTGGTTTATAAGAGTGACGTTATTACTCTACTTCAAGATGGACTTGATAAGGTATTACTTGGTGAAACATCATTTGAAGAAATACTTAAAGCAGTTGACCTTGACAACGATTTATCTAACTATGAAGATGATAACTTACAAAATAGTATAAATGATAGTCAAAATCATAATGAAAGTGCTAAGACTCCTGAAGTAAAAGAAGAACCTAAAGAAGATAAATTAGAAATAATGTCTAATGAACCAGATATAGATTATGAATCATTAATACCAAGTGATCCTGATAATCATAAGAACGAAATACCTCATGATACAGCTAGACCTGGTGAGATTGAATATTTCAATTTATAGAAACTTCGGTTTCTTTTTTTATGTATTAAAAAAGTAGTATTTCTACTACTCTATATAATCTGGCTCTGCACACTTAGATAAATCTACATTTATGCTTTTTAAAAATTCTTTTAAATATTTGTTATCATCATCTGTTATAAAATGTCCTTTCCCTGCGTATATTTCATATACTGGTAAATTATCATTATTAAATTGTAAGAGATTTGCATCACTACTATGTTTTATTATTTCCATTATGTTATAGTCATATGTTCCTTCTATTGATTTAGTGTATCTAAGTTCCATTGTGCATATTTGATTTGGTTTACATGCTTTGTATGCAGTACTTAATCTATACTTATTATTTTTATATACACTTAGGCTTACTGTTACACATTCTTTTCTTTTAGTAATATTAAATATATGGTCCCCATAACTTATATCATCTATAGTAAGTTTTCCCATATCCATATTTAAATAATTATAATATTTATTTTTCTTGGTATTCATTTCATTATAAAGTTTATTTATATTTTTTTCATTGTCATAATTTAGTACTTGTTTTGCGATAGTTCTTGGGAATAGTTTATATATAGAACTTGCATATTCATTTCCATCTTTAGGATATTCTACGTTTATAATTTTATTATCTTTTATAGTTATTTTTACTGGTAGTGAACTAGACGTTGATATAGCAAGTGAATCTTTCTCTTCTAAGTAATCACTTTCACTATAAATCCACATATACATATATTTATAGTTACCTCTCTTTTCTATACCAAAACTATGATAACTATAAAATACATTAAAGTCATCTTTTGATGAATCTGGATTACTTTTAAATTCTCTTTCTCTTAAATAATCTATAGCTATATCATATAAGTCATTTGATTCGTTTATTAAATTTATTTTTAAAGTACTACTATAAATAACTGAGAATGCTATTATTAATAATATAAATATACTAAGTAATATTATTTTCTTTTTAGATTTCTTTTCTATTTTTGTTTTTTCTTCTAAAGATGCAATAATTGCTTTATCTTTTGATTCTGTACTTTTACTTTTTTCACCATTTATTAGTTCTTCTATACTTATATCTAATTCACTGCATAATTTTTTAAATAAAGAAACATCTGGAAAAGAAAGACCTCTTTCCCACTTACTTACTGCGTTTGTACTTATACCTAGTTTTTCAGCTAATGCTTCTTGTGTTAATCCTTTATCTTTTCTATTTTTAGCAATAAATTTACCTATTTTTTCTTGATTCATAGTTACCTCTTTCATAATTAATATAACATTTTAATTAAATAATTTACACATACTGTTAGTTTAATTTTAAAATAAAAGTAGTATTTCTACTACTAAAATTTTCTTGAGCTTCCGCCTCCACCTGAGTGTCCTCCACCACCGGAATGTCCTCCACTAGAGTGTCCACTACTAAATCCTCCTGAATAACTACTGCGACTGCTTCCATAATCTCTATATCTTCCATAACTTGATGGATGATTTCTATGATATCTATTTCTATTTTTAATACTTGATAACGTAAGCATATAGAAAAGTACATTTGATATTGAGGTGAAATTTGCTAAGTAAGTGTTACCATTGTTTACTGATATTACACTTATTGCAATCATTATAAATGCATATAATAACATCACCAATATTTGTGTGGCTGCTTTGTTTTTCAAAATAATTCTATTAACAATCAAGCCAACTATAAATCCAAATATCATTCCTCCTAACATATAAAATCCATCTAAGTTTTCAGTTACTTCTATATTCTTAGGACTATTATAATCTATATTTAAATCTCTTTGTTTTACTATTTCTTTATAAAAAGCATCATAGCCATTTCTGATACCCTCATCCCATTTATTATCTTTTAAATATGGAATAATATATTCATCTTGAAATCTTCCAGTTTTTCCATCTGGTAATATTCCTTCTAAACCATATCCTACTTCTACTCTAAATTCTCTTTCTTCAAGAGCTAGTAGTAAAAGTAAACCATTATTTTTATCTTTGTCTCCTATTCCATAACTTTCAAATAATTCATTTGCATATTGTTCAATTGAGCTTCCTTCTAGATTTTTTACAGTTACTACTACTATTTGAGTTCCATCTACTCTTTCTAGTTCAGCACTTTTTGATATTATATATTCTTCAGTACTGCTTGATAATATATTCGCTTGATCATTTACAAAAAATTCATAAGATGGTTGAACTATTGCATCTACTTTTATAAATGGAATTAATAATAAAAGAAGGATTAAAAATTTTTTAACCCTAGAATTCAACATTAGGTACCTCGCTGTCTTTTTCATCTACTTCAAAGTAATCTTTCTTTTCAAAGTTGAACATGTTCGCAATTATATTTTTAGGAAATACACTTACCATTTGATTATAATTTTTTACAGAATCATTGTATTTTATACGTGAAGTAGCTATTCTATTTTCAGTACCAGCTAGTTCATCTTGTAATTGTATAAAGTTTGTATTTGATTTTAAATCTGGATAATTTTCGACAATTACATTTAATGAATTTAATGCTGATGTTAATTCATTATTAGCTTTTGATTGTTCTTTTATTGTTTTTGCATTTAATAAATTAGAACGTGCTTCAGTAATACTATTGATTATTTTTTCTTCTTGAGACATATATCCTTTTACAGTATTAATTAAATTTGGTATTAAGTCTGCTCTTCTTTTTAATTGAACACTTACATCTGAATAGTTAGCATCTACTGTTTCTCTTGCTTTTACTAAACTATTATAACTAGATACTCCTATAACTCCTATTAATATTATGACCGCTAGTATTATTAGGCCGGTATAACTCTTTTTCATATCATCCCTACTTTCTTAAAATTAGTATATAATATTATTTATGTTTTTTCAATAAAAGAATATAATTTATTGGTGATATAATGTTTCAAAGTGTACAGAATAAAAGAATAAGAATAGTATTTGTTATTTCACTTATAGTTTTTTTCTTTGTACTTGTTAAAGTGTTTTATATACAGGTTATTGAGTATAAGAAACTTAATACTTTAGCAAGTGAGTTATGGAGTCGTAATCTAACTGTGCAAGCTGATAGAGGTAAAATACTTGATAGAAATGGTAAAGTTATTGTGGATAATGTTACTACTGTCGGATTATATTTGGTACCTAGTCAAATACTTAATAAAGATGAAGTTGCTAAAGCACTTTCAGAAATACTGGGTGTTAGTTATGAAGAAATGATGAAACATGTAAGTAAGAAAACTTCTATTGAGAGAGTACATCCTGAAGGAAGAAATTTAAGTTTTGAAATAGCTGATAAAATAGATAGTTATAATTATGATGGAGTTTATTTGTTAAAAGAATCAAAAAGGGATTATAAGTATAAGAATGTTTTATCTCATGTGATTGGATATACTGGTATAGACAATCAAGGACTTAGTGGTCTTGAACTTAAATATGATAAGGAATTAACTGGAAAAAATGGAAGTATTAAGTATTTTAGTGATGGTAAAGGTAAAAGACTTTCTATGCCTGAAATATATAGTGAACCATTAAATGGTAATGATATAAAGCTTACTATTGATTTGGATATTCAATTGTCACTTGAAAATGAGTTATCAAATGCATACACTAAGTATGAGGCTGAAGGAGCTATTGGACTTGTTATGAATCCTAAGACTGGTGAAGTTCTTGCGATGAGTAGCTACCCTTCTTTTGACCCCTCTAACTATAAAGAATATAGCGCTGAAGTAATAAATAGAAATCTTGCGATATGGGCTAACTTTGAACCTGGTTCTACTTTCAAGATAGTTACGCTTGCATCTGCAATTAATGAAGGAAAAGTAAATATATTTGAAGATCATTTTTATGATTCAGGAAAAGTTAAGGTTGCAAGTGCTACTCTACATTGTTGGAAAAGAAAGGGTCATGGTGATCAAACTTATGTGCAGGTAGTAGAAAACTCATGTAACCCAGGATTTGTATCTTTAGGACAAAAACTTGGTAAAGAGTTATTATTTAAATATATTACTGAACTTGGTTTTGGTAAGAAAACTGGTATTGATTTGAATGGTGAAGGAACTGGAATATTATTTAAGATGGATAAGATTGGACCAGTTGAACTTGCAACTAGTGCATTTGGTCAAGGTATTAGTGTTACTCCTATTCAACAAGTAACTGCTGTTAGTTCTATAGTTAATGGTGGAACTTTGTATATTCCTTATGTAGTTAGTGAAGTTGGGAACAAAAGTATTAGTTCTACTATTAGAAGAAAAAATGTTATAACTAAGGAAACTAGTGATGTTGTTAAGTATGCTCTTGAAAGTGTTGTTGCTAATGGTAGTGGACGTAATGCTTATATTGAAAACTATAGAGTTGGTGGTAAAACTGGTACTGCTCAAAAAGTTGGTAGTGATGGAAGATATATGAGTGGTAACTATGTTCTTTCATTTATTGGATTTATGCCAGCTGATGATCCAGAATTTGTTATATATATTGCTCTTGATCATCCTAAAGGTGTTACTCAATATGGTGGTGTTGTAAGTGCTCCTATAGCTCGTAATGTTCTTAAAGATATAATTTCTATTTATAACTTAAAAGAAGATACAAGTGGACTTCCTAAAGTATATAGGTGGGATGATATTAAGTATGTAATGATTCCAGATGTGATTGGTAAAACAAAAAAAGAAGCTAAAAAACTTCTTTATGGATTTAATATAGAATTTGTTGGAGATGGGGACAAAGTAATTGATACTAGTCCTGAAGTTAATACACGTACTAAAGAAGGAAGTACTATAAAAGTATTGTTAAACTAGTTATTATTATTAATCTCTATAAAATATATCTCTAGTATACACTTTATATTTAACATCTCTGAGTTCTTTTGTTAATCTATTAGCAATAATTATATTACTTATTCCTTTAAATTCATCAATATCCTTGACCAATATATAGTCATCATAAATTTCTTCTTTAAATGATGGAGCATATATTATTATTCTACTTTTTTCAACATTTAATTTCTTTAAAATATTTATGATTGGTGCTTCTTTTTTTGGATTTAAATCATTTATAGAGTCTATTTTATAAATTCCGATAATTTTGTTATCTATACCGTTTATAAACTTAGAAATGTATAGTTTTCGTAATGTGTTTGATTTATCTATTGCTTTAATAAGGCAAGAATCTAAATTATCATAATAGTTTGATAATTCTTTTACATCTTTTGG
>CAJJPX010000009.1 GCA_905193755.1 uncultured Clostridium sp.
TAGCTGAGAACGATATAATAATATTGCAGATATTTTTTTGTTATATTCTTCTTCACTTATCTCAATTAGTTTGTATTTCATGCCTTTTCCCCAATTAGATGATATATTATCTCTATAATAATAGCATACGTAAGCCACTTCTTCATAAAAATATAGTTCATAATTTCCGTTTACTAATTTTACTGATTCATTAGTCATCAAATGATCAGCGTGTTTTCCTAATCCCATAGGTGCATATACAATATCATATTTTTTTACAATATCACTTAATTTGTCTGATAGACATTTTATAGTTTCTTTTTCTCTAGTATATTCTAAATGATATATATTATTTAAATCAGGATATATGTAACCATCTTTATCGCTTCTATATAAACATTCCAGTTCATCTAAATATAGACTGTTGCATCCAAGAAAATCGTGAGCTTTTTTATCTTCGATTTTTCTATAATGCATCGCATTATGATCCAAGAAACAATTGCTATGAAATTGTTTAGCTGCATCACTTAGATATTTTTTATTAACACTTCCTGAGAAAATAGTTAACACGTCTACAGTATAACCCAATTTTACATATTTATATATCAGATCACCGCATGATAAAACCGCATCATCTAAATGTGGAGATAATATTAATATTTTTTTCATCATTACTTCCTCTCTTTACTTATGTATTATTTTTATTTAACAGTTAAAATATACACTTTTGCCTTTTTACCATTTATTAAAACAGATAATTTGTCATTCAATTCCAAATTTATTTTAGATAATGCCTTCTCAAACTCATATTCATTTCCCATTAAAATAACGAGTCTTCCATTTTGTTTTACGACACGTTTCATTTCTTGCAACATCTTTAAGTAAAATTCCGTATAATCTTCTTCTTTGTGTTCATAAATATTCCAAGGTGGATCTGTAACAATAACATCAATAAAACCATCTTCAAAAAAGTTCATGTTTAATGCATCAAAATTTTTTATATAAAATTTTTTGTTATTACCTTTAAATCTTTTCTTTAATTTATTATACTTTTCCTCATCAAGTTCAGATGCAAAGATCATATTGTATTTGAAATGTTTTATTATTTCTTTTGGAATCGCTCCACTTCCTGTAAAAGGGTCCAATATTATATCATTTTCTTTTATGTTTGCTAAAGAGGATAGCAAATATGATACTTCTGGTCTTAGTGCTCCTTTTTCTAGCTCTTTTTCTGTTATTCGATTATATGATAACTTCAATAGTAAATACATGTTACCATCATTTCTTCTTAAAAATACAAAATCTAGGTCGTGTTTTTTATTTTTCGATACTTTAAGATTCAAATTTTTTTGTATTTCCATTTCTAATTTGCTTAAATTTCTGTAATTTAATTTGCAGGGTTGATTTCCATCTATACTTATAAATTTAAAGCTCTTATTATTGATATTACTCATGTTTTTCCTAATATCATCATAATTTATCTTTAATCCATTTATAATTTCATTAACACATTTATCATAATCAATTGTGTTAACCTTTTTATTTTTTAATAGTAAATAAACATTATTGAAAAAAAACATCTTTTTTGTATCTATTAATTCTGTTGTATTAAAAATTATTATTCCATCACTAATGAATTCAATATTATAATTTGTAAACTCTCTTTCAAATATTTTTTTTATTGCTCTATCCCAACCACTGCCAAACGTACATAAATATTTCATCGCAATCACTTTTCTTTCTTGGCTTTTATTATACCATAATATGATCATTTTTCGCAACTTGACTACGTTTAAACATTTTAAAAAGACATCTTGATTGATGTCTTTCATTCTATTCACCTACATAAACAAATGTACTAAAGTCTATTCCTCCACCTGTATAACTAAATGAATAATAAGGATTTTTTGAATTTTTTTCGTATGAAGTTTGTCTTTCAAAATATGCTTTTCCCTCTTCTCCTGGTGTATTTGAATCATATATACCAACAATATATATTTCTTTATCATCAACTTTATATACTTTATTTCCTAATACTGAGTGTGCGCCTAATGATCCTCTAATAGAAATCATTGCTGGTGAACCTGTTTTTATTTCTTCAATTAGTTTATTTAAATTTTTATAATATTTGAAGTTAATTTTATCATCTCCCTGTTTGATATTAGTTGCTAGTGCACTAAAGAATCTAGTGAATTGTTCCCTGTAATTCCTATTAATTAATTGTAAGACTTGGTAATCATCTTTGTATTCATCAGCTATTTCTTTTGCATCAGTTAAATTTATATAACCTTGAGTTTCATATTTTATTATTTCTTCGTCTTTTCCATTTACAAATAATGTTGTTGGATTAGATAATTCTTCGAAATATGGTTCAAATCCAAGGTTAGCATATTTTCCTTTATAATTAGAGTTTATATATGCTACTTTATTTTCTACATATCTATAGTCACTTATTTCAAAGTCTCTATTATAATCTTTATTATCGAATGCTTCTTTATATTTTGGATTCAAATTTAATGAATATACATTTCCTTTTATAAGTCTTTTTTTGTTATTATCAGTTAATGTGTATGCTAGAAGTTTATATTCTTTAGAACCACCATTCATTACTGACATTATATTACTTTTTTCAGTATCGCTTGCCTTTAATGTATTTAAGAATATTTTCTTTGAAAGCCATGAAAAACCATAACAGTTTCCGCCTTCACTATCTTTACTACCAAAGTTTTCGAAATTAAATCCATCTCTATTTACTTCAAAGCCACTATCAGCTATTAATGTTGCCTCTACTCCATCTATTTCTTCTTTTTTGTTTTCGATTTCTCCTTCAATAATACTTATTAGTGTTTCTAACATGTTACTATCACTTGAATATAAATATTTACCATTTGTGTGTTGAGCAATATTAATCAAACTATTTGCGTTTACTAATGATCCAAGACCTATAGTAATTATTTTAATACCTTTCGCAGCTATTTTTTTAAGCCCATATTCAGTAAAATTATGTGGAAATCCAAAATAAGTATTGTCATTTCCATCAGTTAATAGAATTATAAATTTACTTCCAGTAGCATTTGTATCAAATTTTTTAACTTCGTCAAGAACACTGTCAGTAATACTTGTTCCATTGAAATTTTGACAATCTGTTTTTATAGAACTAATTTTTTCTTGGATTTTTTCTAAATCTTTTGAATTTTCTATTAAGCTACAGTAATCCGCAGTAAATGCTGCTGCTGAGTATTCATATTTTTCTGTACCAAGTCTTTTAACTAGTTCATTCATTAAATCTACTCTTTTAAAGTTAACATCATTTGCGTTTTCGCCTTCTTTGTCCTTTTCATCTGGATCATACTTCATACCCATTTTTTCTCTCATATATTTTAATGTATACATTGAACCAGAATTATCTAATAATATATGTATTTGATTTTTAGGTTCATTTTTTCCTAAAGATTTATTTACTCCAAGAAATAGAATTTTATCTAGTTTAGTTAGTTTTGCACTACACATATCATCTTCACAATTTGTTTCTAAAGCTTCTATGCTTTTGGTGTTTGAATCATAAGTATAAATTGTATTTTCATCACTTTTATTTTTCCACAAATATGATTTTTTTAAATATACTGTGACTTCCTGTTCTTCTTTATTAGTAGTTGATATTCTAAACATTTCTTTTGTTACTAGATTATCTTCTGATATTCCAATATTACCTTCATATGTATCTAAAAAAGTATTGGCAATATTTCCTTTTCCTTTGATTACTATATAGTTCCTATTTGTTTCATCATTATCTTGCTTTATTTCAAAAGTCCTAATTTCATTATAGTCATCTTTTTTAGTTGGATCTAACCCCATTATTAATTCTACATTATCATATAGTCCATCCCCATCTGTATCATTACTATATGTTGAAAGTCCTTTTTCTTTTTCAATTTTGTTTGGTATACCATCTTTATCATAGTCTTCATCATCTGGAGCAATTACTAAATAGTCATCTTTTAATAACAATGTGTTATCAGCATTAATATTAAATTCATATGATTTTGTTAGTTTACCATTTGTAATAGTTAAAGTATTATTGCCTGATTTAACTGGTATATTTTTTAATGTTTTTCCTTTGTAAATATCATATCCATTTAACGTCCATAATGTGTTTTCTTTTTTAACAAATAGACTTGTTTTTTGAACTAAATTCAATTTGTTAAATTCATTGTAGTCATATTCCTTTTTTAGATTATTTATTTCAATTTTAGGATTTAAGTATTCTATCAAGAAATATATTCCTGTTATAAGTATTAATGCGACTACAATAATTATTGGTATCATTATATTTTTCTTTGATGTTTTTGTTTGCGTTTGTATTGATGTTTGTGGTTGCATTGGTGTACTTATATTATTTTGATTTGTTACTTCGCTATTATTCATTTTATTACCTCTTCTATTCTAGTTTATAGTATAGCATAATTTAAAAGTTATGTGTTAAGAATTTGAAAAAATAACAGAAAAAATTTCTCTGTTATTATAGTATCTTAAAGGTTTCTTCTTGCTTTTCTTGTTGTGGTTTTAAATCTTGAATTTTACTTTCTAAATCTGAAAGTATGGTTTTGTCTCCTTGTAAATATAATAAATATTTTCTTAGTGATTCTTTTATTTTTTCATATCCAGTTGAATTCATATTATTATAAACAAAGTCATCATGTGGATATATTGCTTTACGTTTATACATATGATTTTTTCCATAATCATGTACGTGATATACCTTTTTAAATTCCTCGAATGTTCTGCCTTCTGAGGCTGCTAAGAAACTTCTTGCAGCTGATTCTAATGAGCCACCATTTTGAAGTATCCAGTTTTCAATACCTACTCCACCAAGTCCACCTTGTAAACTATCCTTAAATTGGTTTTTATAACATCCTTCTTGTTTAAATAAAAGTTTTGCTAAGATTATATTTGCTCTTATTTCTCTTTGCATTTTTGGATCTATTCTTTTAATAGTTTCAAGTCTATCTTCTAATGCCATTTCAGTTGAGTATTCTACTTTGTCATTCTTTTTAACATATGTGACATCTATTTGTACATCACCCACACCAGGTATTTTTGCTGTCTTATCTCTTATATCGTCTGAGGGTATGCCTTCCATATGAAGTTTATCCGCTAAAGCTTTATTTACTTCTCCTTTTCTTCCATTTTCAATTGCTGCATCTACTCTAAAAATATAATCGAAATCAAAGTCTCCTGGTACATTTGTACCTCTTTTTGATGAACCCGTTTCTAATACTTCTACGCTTCCTGGTACTATGTTTCTTCCTATTTTGTCAAAACATTTCATCTTTTGACCAGTTTCTTTATCATATACCATATCAGTTATTGCACTTTCTATTGCTGAGTATATTTTTGGTGATTGTTCATTTTTAACCTGTTCATTTTCATCTAGCATAGTTATTATTTCATCAACCATACTAGAACTTGAATGTGGACTCATAGTATAGTCATTACATCCATAATATGATAGCCCTGCCATTTTACTTCTTAACATATCATACTCTTCAGCAGTAAATAAGATTTTTCCCGCAAAGTCTACTACTGGAATATAGAAACCATTAATAGCAATTTCATTTTTAATGATTGCTAGATCATTACTTTCTTTTTGTTCTATAAAGTTTATACTGCCATCATCATTATATGGTTTATTATGATTGATTTTTGCTCCTCTTGGTGCATAAATAATATAATCTATGTCAGTTGATGCCATGCCTGTTCTTCCACCATAATGTTTTGGGTCAAGAGTTGTAAACATTTCCATCTTTGTAGGATCATATTGTCTTCCTGTTGGTTCATTATTATTTATTCTAGTTATGTTAATGTTAGGATTATCTTTTTTTATCACAACTGCTATGTTGCCATATCCAAAATCAGCTCCTGTTCTAGAAGTATTAAAACAATCATATATACTTTTACCATCTTCTGTTATTAGTGAAAAATCTATGTCTAAAGGTGTCATATCTGAATCACTAGTTCCTAAAATTGTTCCTAAAAATTCTTTACAAACATTTCCTTCATTTAGTATGCTAGCAAAGCCATCTAATTTTCCTATTCCTCTAATGAAATCTCCTTTTTCAAGTGTTAATGGTTTACCATGAGATAACTCTTCACTTCTTTTTCTAGAAATTTCATCTCTTTTTCGTACTGACTCAGACATTATTGTTTTTAATTCTTCCATACTACTTATTCCAGCAGAGTACGCAAAACTTCTAATTATCTTGTCTGGTAAATCATATCTACTTTTTGATACAAACTTCTTAGACAATTTTTCTATTTTATCTTCAATGTTAATTCCATCTATTGTTTCACCATCATATTTTCTTGTTCTTTCATAGAGTGCTTCTAATTGTTCTACAAAAATATCTAGTACTTCTTTGCTTCTATCGTCTAACTCTGAATATTTTTTTGTTTTGTTAGCAATCGCTAAGTAAATTTCATTACCCTTTTCTATGTTTGATATGCATTCTTTTAGTGAGCGATTATTTGAACGAGCTGAAATTCTTAGTAAATCATTAAATATTATTTGAAATCTAACATCAGTCGGTGTAGCATTTAGTGATAATGCTCTCATTCGTCTCGTTTGAGATGCTTCTGTTAATTCAGGTGATAAATTTCCATCATTATAATTAAATTCAAAACTACCTTTCTTATTAAAGTTTGGATATAAAATTTGAAAACATAAAAACGTTTTTCCGAATGTTGGAATACTTTTTTTAGTAAATATTTTTTCTATCTTTTTAAATGTTTCTAATGGATGATCAGTTGATAGTATTTGGACTATTAATCTATCAGTTAATTTTTCAAGTTCAGAAGAATTTGTATTTTCACATGCTTTAACAATTTCTGTTATATCTTCTACTTGACCTATAGTTAATTTCCCATTGTTTTTACTAATAAAATCAGATATAACATCTTGTAAGGTTTTCTCCATAGATAAAAACTTTGTAATAAATATTTTTTTCTTTTCTCTGCTTTCTTCTTTATTTTCTTTCTGTTCTTTTTCAAAAATATCAAATTCATCTAACAACTCAGGTTTTTTTTCCGTAATTGCTTTTATAACTTCTATTTTATTTATTATTTTTGGAATCTTCTCAACTAATTTAATATATGATTCATCGTGTTCAAATTCAAAAACATTTTCCGTGATTCTAGCTGGATATAATAATGCAATTTTTTTAAATAACTCTATTTTTCCTTCATCGTGTTCCATTTCTTTTATTATTTCTAATAAACAATCTGAGAGTGTTACAGTTTGTGAAGCGTCTAATTTTAACCTGTCTGTTTTTAATGTGGTTATCACTCTAACCTTTATTCTATCGCTAGATATTTTTCCAACATGTTCAACTCTTTGTTCTTCTGGCAAAGATATAACTATTGTAGCTTTTGCTTCGTCATCACCTATTTGTTCTAACAAAGCAATTCTATTACTTAACGTTGGTAATGTAGCTATAATTTCTGCCTTTATTTGGTCACTTATAGAACTATCTTTACTATTAGAAATATAATGAAGATTATCAATTCTTTGTTGCTCCTTTGGTAAATTTATGATTATTTCTTTAAGACAATTATCTTTGTGTAGATATTTCAAACATTCAATTCTTATTTCTGGATCTGTTATTTCTTTTATTATGTTTGCTTTATCAGAATCATCCATTGATTTGTTAACTATGTCTAGACCTCTTTTTTTCTGATCATCAGTTGGTAATTTTATAATTAGGTCTACTATAAAAATTTCTTTTCCAGTTAAATAATGCAGACATTTTATTCTATCTTCTGGATCTGAAAAAGAATATACAATACTCTTACTTATAAATTCATCGTTCACATCGGTTAATAAACTTAGAGCTTCCATTTTATTTTGTGGTTCAGTTAATGAAGTTATTATCTCATTCCTTAAATTTCTACTTTGAATTAAATTCATAAATTCTTTTTTAGGGCCATCGTCTGTTAATTTGACTATAATATTTACTACATATTCATTATTAAAATCTTTAATTTTTTTTAAAAAATCTAGTCTTTCCTCATCGCTAATGTTTTCTAAGCTTGCAACTACTTTTGCTTTACTGTTCTCTAGTTCTAACTTGTCAAGTGATTTCTTTCTATTTTCTTCATGTTGAAAATTCAATATAATAGAAACTCTTGAGTGTTCTGGAATGTAATCTAGATATTGCATTTTTAGTTCTTCTGTTGGTAGTGCTTCAATAATTTGTTCTTTTACTTCTTCTTTTTGACCTTTAAATTTTTCAATATCTTTTACTTCTTCCTGTGCTTCTTCTGAAGTAATCGTTTTTATATCACTTGCTTCGAATATTGATTCAAGTTTTTCTAAATATTCTTCATTAAGTAAAGCAAAAACTTCTTCTCCCCCATCTTTGTCACTTAATTCTACAAAATATTTTCTTTCTTCTAAACTTAACTCTTTAGTGAACAAACTTGTGTCTTTTGTGTCTGCTATTTTTTTAAATACACTTACGATGTGTTCTAACATACTACTCACCTTCATATTTTATTTATTTTTTTCTTTAATAATACTATCTATATACTTATTTACTAATGTAGATTTATTATTTAGTTTTTTAACTATTAAATATCCTTCTTCTGCGATCTTTTTTACATTAACATTGTTATATTCTGATACTATTAAATCATGTATTAGACAATTTCTATCTTTTTTCCAAGTATAAATACTTTGAATTAATTCATTATTTAAGTGTTTCTTACAATACTTATTATCTAATGTTTTTAATCTTTTAATAGTACTTAGTTTTTTTGATAATGTTGGATTTTCAATATAAACATTTGAATGTTTTAAAATAGATTCTGTTCTATCTTCTAAAATAGCATATTCTATAAATATTGCTTCGTAATAAAATTCGTTTTTTAATGCTTTATTTAATTTAGTCATTAAAGATATATATACTTTATTTTTTTCTTTATTTTCCATAACATACTCCTTAGATCTTTCATTGAAATAAAATTCTTATTTCTATAGTTTTCTCATTCGTTATTAGTTACAAATTTAATTCCTTCTTTTTAGGTCCTAAACTTAGCGAATCTAAATAAGCCATTTTTGGTTCTTTCTTTCATACCTATTAATCTGAATATTTTTTGTGTTTTTTATATTCAGTTTCTAAAATTACATAAATATTTTTGTTCAGAGCAATTTCTCCATACATTACTTTATATATCAATTTTATCATAATATGTGGGTTAATGCTATTTAATTCGAATTTTTGGTAAAAGTTATATAATTTTGGTTAAGTAATATTTACAAACATTTTTTTGTATGTTATTATTTAGTTAGGAAGTGATTTTATGGAGAAATTAACTAATAAGCAAGAAGAAATATTAACTACTATTAAGAAATTTATTGCTGAAAAGGGATACGCACCAACTATTCGTGAGTTATGTAGTTTATGTGGCTTAAGTAGTACTGCTACTATGTTTGTTCATTTGAAGAATCTTACTAATAAAGGTTATATAAATCAAACTGAGAGTAAATTTAGAACTATAGAACTTAATGTGCCTAATGAATATAGTAAGATAGAAGAAAATGTTGTATCAGTTCCACTACTTGGTAAAGTTGCTGCTGGAAATCCAATTGAGGCGATTGAAAATCCAAATGAGTTTTTTTCATTACCTAAAGAATTGATTCCTAAAAATCATGATGTATTTACTTTAGAAGTTAATGGTGAATCAATGATAAATGTTGGCATATTTGATGGTGATATAGTTATTGTAAAGAAACAAAATAACGCCAATAATGGTGAGATAGTAGTTGCTATGACTGATGAAAATGAAGTCACTTTAAAAAGATTTTATAAAGAAAATGATCATATTAGATTACAACCTGAAAATGATTTCTTAGAACCAATTATATTAAATAATGTTACTATTCTAGGTAAAGCAATTGGTTTATATAGAAAAATTTAATTAAAAATAAAAACTGATTATTGCATGTATAATCAGTTTTATTATGTCTATTTTACAAATACCATATATAGCATTGCTGCTGTCATTAGTGTATATACAATAATTCCATTTATTTGATCAGACTTTCTTCCTTTATCACCTATTCCAATAGCCATTGATATTAATATACCTCCAAGTAGTCCTCCTATATGTCCTGAAATATCAATTCCTGGAATCATAAATCCTAATGCTAAATTTAATATTATAACTGGTAAAATTTGACTTCTTAGTAAACCCTGAAGTGTTGCTCTATAATAATAAGTGAAATATGCTATACTTCCAAGAAGTCCAAATATTGCACCAGAAGCTCCCATACTTATTGTATCTGCACTCATAAATGCTGCACTAAATACGCTACCCAGTATGCCACTTAACATATAAATAAATAAGAATTTGGTTTTACCATAGTATCTTTCTACTATTGGTCCTAAAATATATAATGCATACATGTTACATGCTATGTGAATAATATCTGAATGTAAAAACATTGAAGTAATAAGTCTATATATTTGTCCACTTTGAACAAACTCATAATTGTTTGCTAATGCATAGAAATAGTTTCCATCGATATCGTATAATACCATGAATAAATATACCATAATATTTAGTACAATTAATGCATAAGTAATAACTGGTTTTTTAGGACTAAATATTTTAGCAAGTTTCTTTTCATTTTTTAGTGTTTTTTGATTCATATCTTCTGTTAATTTAAAGAACTCTACGGGATCTACTTGATCAGTTAATTCGGCATCACTTACTTTAGGAAAAAATTCTTTTACAAATTCGTTCTTTTTAAAATCATTTAATTCCCCTACTTTAATAGTTTCAATATTTTTACTTTCCATAACCTTAACACTATCTCCGGTATCAAGTAATAAATTTAACATATTCATTCTTAATGATAAAGTATTTCTTTTTATACTTTTCATTATACTTTGGGCTTTATACATATCTGTTTTTAATTGTTCTTCATTATGTATATAATTAGTATTAATTCTAATTAGCTTTAAATCACTTTGCATATTTTCTAGCCAGATTTCATTTTCAAGACCATTTATAATTATTGGTTTATAATCTTCTTCTGTTATGAAATAGTGTAATATCTTTAATATTACATCATCTTTTTTATCTATTTTTATGTTCATAATGCTTCCTTTCAATAATAATATTTTACTATTAATCATAGTATTAGTAAAGAGGTGATAAATTTGAAAACATATCTTAAGCAAATACTATTATTTATTATTATACTATTTTTTTGGTTACTTAGTGGACTTATTTTTAATTATGACCCTGAATTTTACAGTTTACTTAAATTACCTAGTTTTGCTCTTAGTGGTAAATGGATAAGTATAATATGGTTTGTTATCTACATACTTAATACTATTAGTATAGTTATTATAATTAATAAAGTTAAATTACTAGAGAATAGAGATTACTTATATATACTACTTACTAATTATTTTGCTAATCAATTATTTATGTATTTCTTCTTTTATTTGATGAGTCCATTCTTAGGTTTTGCGATTACTACTGTAGTAATGTTATCTAGTATATTTTTGTTTATTGAGACTAAAAAGATATCAAAAAATTCTTCATATTTTTTGATACCTTATATTATTTATAGTATATATGCTTTTATATTAATGGCAACTATATATTTTATGAATTTTTAAATATATCTAGTATTTCCATAAATTCTTTTTCTGGAGGGCATGAGAATTCCATAAACTTTTTAGTAATTGGATGATTGAAACCTAGGTATTCTGCATGTAGCATTTGACCATAATTATTTATTATTTTCTTTTTACCATAAGTTGGATCGTTTACTACTGGATGTCCAATATATTCCATGTGAACTCTTATTTGATGTGTTCTTCCAGTTTCAAGTATTAGTTCTACTAGTGTTGCATTTTTATATCTTTCTAGTACTGTAAAATTTGTTGTTGCATTTTTAGCATTCTCATCAGTTACACACATTTTCTTTCTATCTAGCTTACTTCTCCCTATTGGAGCAACTATCTTACCTTTATTGTTATCAATAACTCCGTAGACTAGTGCTATATACTTTCTTTTGATATTTTTGTTTTTAAAATCTTCTGAAAGTATTCTGTGTGCTTCGTTTGTTTTAGCTATTAAAAGTATACCTGAGGTATCTTTATCAATTCTATGAACTATACCACATCTGTTGTCTCCGCTTTCGTTTGATAAATCTTCAGTGTACCCCATAAGAGCATTTACAAGAGTGCCTGTGTAGTTACCATTACCTGGATGAACTACCATACCACTCTTTTTATTTACTACCATTATGTCATCATCTTCATAAAGAATATCAAGAGGTATTTGTTCTCCTTTAACAGTTGTATCTACTGATAAGTCTCCTATCTTGATGATGTCTTTTGTTTTTAGAGTATATCCACCTTTAACAGTATTATCATTAACAGTTATTTTGCCACTTTTAATATTCTTTAATAAAAAGCTCCTACTTTCTTCAGTATTCTCTGTTAAAAATATATCTAATCTTTTTAAATTATCTTTTTTTTCTACTACTAATTCTTTCACTTCTACCATCCCTTATTATTATATACATGAGTAATATTACTCCAAATGTTATAAATATATCTGCAACGTTAAATACAGCCATTTCTCTTTTAAATAATGTAAAAGAAATATAATCTATTACATATCCTCTAAATAATCTATCTATTAAGTTTCCAATTGCTCCACTAATAATTAATGAAAGAGATACTATAGATAACTTTGAATCTATGTTTCTTCTTATTTCATTAATTAAATAATAAAGAAGTATTACTGTTAATATTACTAGGAGGTTAGTACTATTACCTAGAAAACCAAATGCAGCTCCAGTATTT
Organism: uncultured Clostridium sp.; assembly: GCA_905193755.1. Classification (GTDB taxonomy): domain Bacteria; phylum Bacillota_I; class Bacilli_A; order RF39; family UBA660; genus CAG-1000. Next base: position 12,867 of record CAJJPX010000009.1, read on the forward strand.
TTTACATAAATAAACTTTAAAAAACTATCTATTATGATAACTGGTTTATCTACTATAGTTTTTAATACTAATAATTTAATTCCTTGATCAAATAATATTAACAATATAATTAATAAACTAATAATAATATATTTCTTTTTCATAACTTGTATTTTAACATATTTTCTAAGATATATCTATAAGTATTACGTCTTCTCCTAATTTTTTTATTTGAGTAAACTTTATAGAAAGATTTTCACTCGTACTTAATAAATTTCTAACGAAGTGTGCTCTTTCTATAACAAACTTTATCATATAACCATTAGATGGATCAAATTCAACATCTATAATTCTACCTACTTTTTTGCCATCTTTTATATTTATAATATCTTTTCTTTGTAATTCTGATAATTTCATATTAAATTATATTACAATATTAATTTTTTAATACTAGATAAAGCACTATTTTCTATTCTTGATACTTGTGCTTGACTTACTCCTAGGTATTCTGCTATTTCTGATTGGTTTAATCCTTCCATATATCTTTTTTCTATTATGATTCTTTCTCTTTCTTTTATTTTACCTAGTGCTTCTCTTAAAGCGAGTAGTTCATTTAAATCTTTAGTAGTTTTGTCTTCTAATTGGTCTAATAAATATATAGTGTCTCCTCCATCATTATAGATTGGTTCAAATATGCTCATTGGTTCAGTTAATGAAGAAAGTACATTATATAGCTCATATGGTGTTATATTAAAGTATGAACAAATCTCATCGTTTGATGGATATACTCCGTTTTGTTTTAGGTATGTTTCTTTGTAGTTAATAATTTGATAAGAAAGTTCTTTTATAGTTCTTGATATTCTTATTTGATTATTGTCTCTTATATATCTTTTAATTTCTCCTTCTATCATTAGAACTGCATATGTACTAAATTTAACACCAAAAGAAAGATCGAAATTATCTATTGCTTTTATAAGTCCTATAGTTCCTATTTGAAATAAATCGTCTAAGTTATCGCATCTATTTTGATATTTTTTAAGGATACTTAATACTAATTTTAGATTTCCTTCTATAAGTACATTTTTAGCTCTTTTATCGCCTTTTTGTAACTGAATAAACAAATTATTCATATCTTCACTGTTTAATGTTTTTAATGTACTCGTATTAATTCCTGTTATTTCTACTTTATTCTTTGCCATAAAAAAAATCCTTTCACATATATATTGAAAGGATTTTAATTTTTTTATTCATTAATCTAATTTAATGTTTTTAGCTAATACTTCAACTATAGCTTGATCTTTAACTTCTTTTACCCTAGATTCTCCATTTACTTCGATGTTTTCAAAGAATACAAAGTTATTCGTAAAGTCTTCACCATCTGGAGTTATTTCAGCGGCTAAGAAATATGTTGTGCCTTTATAAGAAGCTTGTCTAATTACAAAATATTGTTTACCACTTTCTAATTCTAGTACTTGATTTGTTAAATTTTCCATTCTTTTTTCCTCCTTCTTAGTGATTATTAACGACTCATTGATGGTCCTTCATCATTTACAGGACTTAATTTACTTGTTAAATCTTCCCACCAATTATTGAATTGTTCGTTTGTTGCTTCTTCATAAGAACTTTTGTTTTCTTCTGCTTTAGTGTAATCTTCTGCAGTTGCTGGTTCAGCGCTTGCTTCTGATTTACTTTTATCTACTAAATCTTCAGGATTTTTACCAGAATTAATCATATCGTCCATATCTTTTATTTCTTCATCAGTCATATCTGCTCCTGTTGTAACATTTCCGATTACTGGCATTTCTTTTGGTTCTTCTGGATTTAAATTATCTTCTCCAACTACTGATTCACCTTTATTATTATGATCTAATTCTTGTTTTCCTAAATCTGATATTGTTCCATCTTTATTGATTCTATGTGTATTTCCTTCTGAATCTACATATGTTCCATTTGCAGAATTGTATCCAACATCTCCTGGAGATAAGTACATATTGTCATCTTGTTTATCAGGATCTGGAGTTGGTTCTGGATCCGGTGTTGGAGTTGGCTCTGGTGTAGGATCAGGGTTCGGTGTTGGATTTGGATTTGGAGTTGGTGTAGGTTCTGGTGTAGGAGTTGGATCCGGTGTTGGATTTGGATTTGGAGTTGGAGTTGGCGTTGGAGTTGGTGTTGGATTTGGTGCTGGTTTTGGGTCTGTTTTTCCTCCGCCTTTTACTTCCTCATCTGTAGGGTTGGGGGGAGTTGGAGTAGGTTCTGGTTCTGGTTCTGGATCCGGGTTTGGATTCTCACTACCATCTACTTGAACTTGTCCAACGTTATTTATCGCCTCCAATACATCTGCTTGAAATTGTCTATTATCAGCCATCATATGACCTGTGTGATGTGCTGTTCCTAATATTGCAAGGAATGTAATTGCTCCAGCTATTGCTGCTCCTACTCTTTTCCATAATGCTGCTGGAGTTTTTTTCTTTTTATATCTTTCTCCTTCTTGCATTTCATCTTTTAATTCGTCATCTTGGTCTAAATCATTTTCTTCCTCTATTTCTGGTCTTGGAGGAATTGGTACAGGTACAACTTTTGTATCACCTTTTTGCTCTTCTTCATCTTGATTTCCTGTTCCTTCACCTTCATTATCGAAATCTGGGAATGGTTTTGGTTCGTCTTCACCTTTTCCTAAATCATTGTCAGTTTCATCTATTATAGGTCTTGGAGGAATTGGAAGTGGTATTGTATCATCTTTTTTATCTTCTTCATCTTGATTTCCTGTTCCTTCACCATTATTTTCAAAATTTGGGAATGGTTTTGGGCCTTCTTCTTCCTTACCTTTTTTATCTTCATTAGTTCTTTCTTCTTCGTCTTTCTTTTCTTCTTCTGGTTCTTCTATTTTTCCACCATGTTTAAGAATTCCCATATCTGTAGTTAATTTTTCTTGTTCTTCTTTATACATTTGAGTAGCAGATACGAATGTTGCTAAAGAAGCTTCTTTTGCTTTTAATTCGTTTTCTAAATAGAATCTCTTTTCTGGAGTTAGATTACTTGGACTAGGTTTATATTCTATTCCACGTTTTGCTAATTCTTCGATCATTTCTTGTGTTAGACCTGGATCACCTAATTGAGATTTAATTGATTTAATATCAGTTTCAAGTGTATTAACCATTGACTCATTCATAGCAATCAATTGTTTTACTTCTCTTCTTCTACTAAATTTTTGTGCGAATAAATCTCTTTTTCCTCTAGCTACTACACTACTCTCTGAAATTCTTTGATATGCTAAATCTGTTATTTCTTTTATTTTAGTTGTGATTGCAGCGATTTCATCTACATCAAATGTTATGTTATTTTTTGCAACAAATTTACCATTTTCATCTCTAGCAGCGCCAACTATAAGGTCAGCAACTACTTGATTAGCTTCATTTTTAATTTCATCTATTTTTTTCCAATAATTATCAATTTCATCAAAGCCCACTTCAGTTAAATCTAAGTGTTCTCTAATAGTTTCTTCTAATCTATCTTCTAATTCTCTAACTTTATCCATTATTGATTAGCCTCCTTTTTGTTTCTAATAATCATTTTTATATCGTATTTAAGTTCTCCATTATTATTGATATCTTGTAATGAATTCACATTGTATTTATTATTTTTATAAATTGTAATCATTTCTTCTTCAGTAACATAAGTTTCACTTAAATTTTCCCAACTTGCATCGTTAGTTCCTTTTATTTCTTGTAATTTAATTTTTGTTTTTGTTTCGATTTGTCTTGTTCTACTGTCGCTTGTTTTTGGATTTTTAGTTGTCCAACTTGACCAATCACTCCATTTTGATTTATTTGTTTTTGTTGCGCCTTCGCTTGGAGCTACTGCTGTGTAATTAGTTGTTTCACTTTCTGTAGCTTTATACCATTTATATGCTGTTGCTTTAGTACTTAAGTCTCTTACAGCATCTTTAACTGGTGCTTCTACATAGTAAATTTTTTCTCCGCTTGCACTTGATCTTCCTGATGGATAGTATTTTTTAGTTCCTCCAGTTAATTTATACCAATAATAGTAATAAACTGGTGTTATTGCACGGCATGTTGGTTGTGATGTATCACATTGTTCAAATGTTCTCTTCCATTCACTATATGTAGTACATTTTTCGCCTTTTTTAACTCTTCCAGCTTCTATGTCTGGTACATCATTATATCCACAAGTATAGAATTCTTCAAATGTATATGGTCTATTGGCATTAGAACCAGTACCACATTTTTCATTAAGTGAGTAAAGCTTATCAGTTGAAGTACTATATTTACCACAAATATAATAATGATTTGCTTCAGCTGTTCCTGTAACTGTTCTCTTTTCACGATTTAGAATTACTGTCTCACCTGGAATATCGTATTCACCTATCGCTTTTTCGCTTGGTATTTTTCTTCCATTTTCAGCTGTTGCCCATTCTACATTTCCACCTGTTATTGTATACCACTTATATGCATTATCATTTTTATTATCATGTAAGTTGTAATTACTATTTGGTGCAACTGTGTAGTATTCATTTACATCTTTTGCATTTTTCTTTTCGCCTTTAGATGTATAGTATGTTTTATCTTGAACAATCCATGTAAACAATTGATCTCTATATCTATAATATTTTGTAGTTGCTAATGTTTTGTAAGAACTATACTTAATATCTTCTTTCCATACTTCCTCTACAGGTCCTAAATTTTGGCTTCCTGCTTTCAATCTCTTAGGCATGAATGTAAATCTTACTAAACTTTCATCTGGTTTTATATCAGAAATTGTTCCTTCTTTTTCACTGTCGTATTCAGTATCAGAATTCTTGTCTGTACATTTTAACCATGGTGTATATTGTTTAGTACCATTTGGTAATATACATACTCTTACATATGTTTCAGAGTTATCACATGTACTAAAGTTTTCAGGGTTAACTAATCCTTTTGAAACTAATGTACTTAACTCTACTGTGCTGCATTCCCCATTTGCAACAGGAGCTAGGTCTGTATTATTTTCATAGAATTTCTTTCCTGCCTCTAATAGTGTTTTTTCATAATCGAAAGTTGGTGTTGTTGGTTCATTTGGTTTAATATTTCTTCCAGCACACCCTTTCAAGAATAAAACAATTACTATTATTATTGCCGCAACAATTAAGAATGCGATAAAAAATCTTTTCTTTCCTGCGCCGCCATTATCATAATCTTTATCTTCGTAGCCATAATCATCATAATTATTTGACATTTCTATTCCTCCAATTCCACTTATGTCATATACTATAGTTATTTTAGCACAACTATATATTTAAAAACAAGTTAAAAATTAAAAAAATATAAAGTTTTGTACTCTATATTTTCATAATTGCTTTTAATTTTTTTATTACTTTCTTTTCTATCCTAGAAATATATGATTGAGATATATTTAATTTTTCAGCTAATTCTTTTTGCGTTAGTTCCTTTTTTCCTGAAAGTCCGTATCTTAATTCTATTATTTCTTTATCTCTTTCATCTAGTTTTTTTACTTCAGATGCTAACAATATTTTATCATCTTTACATTCTATTGACTTTTCCACTAAGTCTTCTTCTGTACCAAATATATCTTCTATATGAAGTTCGTTTCCTTCACTATCTAAATTAACTGAATCTTCAAAGCTTACTTCGCTCATTCTTTTTTTATTTTTTCGTAAGAACATAAGAATTTCATTATCTATACATCTTGATGCATATGTGGCTAATTTTATATTTTTATCCAATTTATATGTCTTTATTCCTTTTATTAAGCCAATTGTACCAATTGAAACTAAATCTTCTAAATCATACATGGTGTTATCATATTTTTTAGCAAGAAATACTACTAATCTAAGATTATGTTCAATTAATTTATTTCTTGCTTCTAAATCACCTGTGTTACTTTTACGTACTAAATCCTCCTCTATTTCCTTTTTTAAAGGTGGTGGTAATATATCTGTACTACCAATAAAAAATACTTCTTCTTTTTTAAAAAACTTATTTAATATTTTTTCTAACATTTATTCCTCCATAAGATTATAATTTAATAAACAACTAAATCCTTTAAATTTTTTATTTGAAATACCTACTACTATATCTTTTCTTTCTCCTAGTCCATCTATAAATACTTTTTTAGGATTAAAACACTTCATTAATGATGAGTTATCTATAGTTTTAAATGGTACTAGAAAATAGTTTTCTTCTATATCCTTATTTATAATAATTACATTTTTATTACTATATGGGTCTTTTAGAGTATTACCTGTATCCATATATCCATTTAGATATAGTACTTTCCCGTTTTTTAAGTATATAGTTACTTTATGTCGCAAACTTATTATATTCTTTAGATTATATGCAAAGTATTTTAATATATTCATAATAATTGGTATTAATAATATATAGTATTGATATTTTATTAGAGATTCAATTTTAAAATAGTATAGAGTTCCTCCTAGAAAGAAAGAAAACATATAAAAATATATTAGATTTTTGATAAATTCTTTTATATCGTGGTATCCGAAAGCCAATAAGTTCATAATAATACCTATTAATAATTTAAATAATGTGAGTTCTACGTTATTTAAATTTACAAACAAATATAATAGTGAGATCTCACCAAATACACTAGAAATTATTATTCTTTGTGTTGTTGTATTTAATTTTAAAATTTTTGAAGTTGTTTTTAGTATTAGGAAATCTATTATAAAATTTAATATTATAAGTTCATCTATATATATCATTTTATCACCTGAATTAGTATATAAAAAAAGAAGAGTAAATTTTGTCGAATTATTACTCTTCTGTTGGTTTTTGTGATTTTTTTAATTTTATTTCTTCTTCTGGCTTAATGTATTTATTGTACCTTGTTGGTATTTTTCTTTTTGAGTCTACCATATTATAATCTCTTATAAAGAATCCAAAATCTCTTTGTCTTCTTCTACTTATTTGATATTCTCCATTTTGAAGTCTTATTATTCTACCTTCTTTATCTCTCTCTACTATTAAGTTCATATATAATTTATATGCAGTGTTTGCCATTTCCATTTTTTCGTATCCTTGATATCTACATTTGTCTACTATACTCCATAATTCTTCTGTTGATTCTGATACAGCTTTATATGGAGCAAATTCACTTGCTAATGCTTTAAAAAAACTATAATCGTTATTTTTGGCATGTGCCATCAAACATTTTTTTATATAATTTTTATCTAAAAATGGTAAATCTCCTTTATATAGAATTGGTAAATATTTAATTCTTCTTTCATAATTCACTTCATCTGATTTTTTGTCTTTTGCATCTTTGTTTTCAAAATAACAAATGTTGATATCAGGTTCAATGTTCTTTGTTGATAAAGAGTTTCTAAAATATTCAGTTAATTCCTGTTCTTCAAATCCTTCAGTAAAATGGTCTATATCGCTTATTCCCATTTTCTCTGTAAGTTTATGATACACATGTACTATAACAGATATTTTACCGTCTTTTAATTCAGATGTTATATTTCCATAAAAATGTTTATGAGTCTTTCTATTGTTGTATCTTTCAACAGTCTTTAACATTTCCTCATATTCTTGTTTTGTCTTATATTCTCTTCTTGCTACTCCTAAATATTCAACTATTGCATATCTTTTTGTTTCTTTTTTTTCCATACCTACCCCTCAACTTTAGTGCTTATTCTACTAAAAAGAACATAAAAAGTCAAATTTTACTTTACTTAAATGGAAAAGTATGTTAAATTATATTTGGCTTAAAAAGAGGAGGCAAGTAAAAAATGGCAAAGAATGTATCAAATAGAAAAAATATGAGTTCACAAAATAGACCTTTTTCATTAAAGGCAACTAAGAAAACTCAAAAAGTTAATTTACAAACAGTTAAAGTTGATGGTAAAAAAGTTAGAATGTCAACTAAAGAAATTAAATCTGCAAAAAAAAGTAATTAATTTAAAAATAAAAAGTGGCTTTTAGGAGTCACTTTTATTTTATTATTTCTTGTTCTAGAACTAAATCTATATCATAGTTCTTTTTTATTTTGTCTTTTATAAGTTCTATTAGTTTTATTATGTCTTCACTTGTTGCATTATTATTATTGATTATAAAGTTAGCGTGTTTTTCACTTATTTTAGCTCCACCTATTTGGTATCCTTTTAAACCCAAGTCGTCTATTAACTTTCCTGTTGATAAACCTTCTGGATTTCTAAATACACTTCCACATGATGGATAATCAAGTGGTTGAGTTTCTATTCTTTTAAGTGTTCGCTCTTCAATTGTTTTCTTAATTTCTTCCAAATTTCCTTTTTCAAGCTTAATGTTACATGATAGCACTATTAAATCTTTTCTATGTTTTAATAGTGAGTCTCTATAATTAAATTCTAATTCTTTGTTATTAAGTGTTATTACTTCACTATTATCAAGTAGAGTTACATCTTTAATAATATTACTCATTGATGACTTATATGCCCCTGCATTTCCACAAATAGAACCTCCAACAGTTCCAGGAATACCTGTTGCCCATTCCATTCCAGTATACCCTTTACTTGAAAGTTCGTTTGCTAGTTTATTAAGCATGTATCCACTTTCTACATTTATATTATTTCCATCTATTTTACATTTATTAAAATTACTTAACTTTATTATAACTCCATTATAATAGCTTGGCAGTATAACATTAGAACCATTGCCTAATACAAACCATTTAATTTTATATTTTCTTAATATATTTAAGAGGTTAGTTAGTTCTTCTATAGTACTTGGAAATGCTATATATGAACAAGTACATTCTAATTTATATGTATTATAATTTTTTAGATTCTCATTTTCTAAGAATTTACAAACTTTTCCCAGTTCTTCTTTCATTATTTTAAATATTCTTCTATTTTGTCTGCTCCAACGATGTATTTTGAAACCTTTCCATTAGATATCTTTATTAATGTTAAATCATTAATTTTTAAATCGTTATCTTTCTTTGGATTATTATTTTCTTCTTCACTATTATATTTAGAATTTTCAGGTTTACTCATATCAACTTTGTATGCTCTTAAATCATTATTCTCAGCTAGTGTATTTATATAAGGATTTAAATTTTTACTATAGTCGTCAAATAAAACCAAATATTCCTTTTCTGGTCTATTAAATACAGTTCCTATCATAATGTATTCATCACTTATCTCAGTTGTACCTTTACTTGGCTTTGTATACCCTTCTTCAAATACACCTAGTTTTTCTAAACCTAATACTCCTAAATATAAAGCTCCAATAAATACTAAAACTGAACCTAAGATTATAAAGAATTTCTTGAAACCATCAGTCTCAGTCATACTATAATCTACTTTATTTCTTTCTCTTTTTGGTCTTTTATACTTGATATTCATATTATTTTTTGCCATTTTATCACTCTCCGTACTAAAATTATAGCATATTTATGGGAAATATACTAATAATTTATTGATTTTTAATAAAAAATATTATATAATTTACTAAGTATTTATTTGGCAGTGCCTTAGTAAATTATAATGTGTTTCTTTGAAAAAATATAAGTAACTTCTGCCAAGGCGAAAGTAATTAAGAAACTCCCTATAATTTATACGGTGGCCTTTAATACAAATATTTGTAGAAGGAGGAACAAATACTATGTCAAGATATATCGGACCTGCATTTAAAAAATCTAGAAGATATGGTTTTTCAACACTTGAAACTGGTAAAGAATTAAGACGTAAACCTACTGCTCCTGGAATTCACGGAACTAGTAGAAAGAAACTTAGTGAATACGGTGTTCAATTACAAGAAAAACAAAAAGTTAGATTTATGTATGGACTTTCTGAAAAACAATTCAGAAAAACATTTGATGCTGCTGGTAAGATGCAAGGAATTCATGGTACTAACTTATTAATACTTTTAGAAAGTAGATTAGATAATTTAGTATATAGAATGGGATTTGCTAAAACTAGAAGAGCTGCAAGACAAATCGTTAATCACGGACATATCTTAGTTGATGGTAAGAAAGTTGATATTCCATCATTCAGAGTTAAAGTTGGTAGTGTTATTTCTGTTAAAGAAAATTCACTTGATCATCCAGTAATCAATGAATGTGTTAATATGGATATTAATATTCCTGCTTATGTATCAGTTGATAAAACTAAGAAATGTGGTACTTATGTAAGATATCCAGAACGTGAAGAATTAAATTCTGAAATTAATGATGCATTAATCGTTGAATTCTATAATAGATAGTAAACTAAAAGACTTAAGAGAAAAAATCTTAAGTCTTTTTTTATAGATTTAAATCAAAAATGTCAATTATTCCATTTTGATTTTTATAAGCTTCAAATGTGTTTTTAAGAAGCATTGATACTGTCATAGGTCCAACTCCTCCTGGAACTGGAGTTAAGTATGCACATACTTCTTCTACGTTTGGATTTACGTCTCCATATAGTTTTCCGTCTATTCTATTAATACCTACATCTATAATAACAGAATCTTTTTTAACCATAGTTTTATCTATTAGATATTTCTTTCCAACTGCGACTACTAGAATATCTGCGTCTTTAGTGAAACTCTTTAAATCTTTTGTTTTACTATGGCACATAGTTACAGTAGCATTTTTATTTAGGAATTCTAGCATTAGCGGTTTACCTACTAAATTACTTCTACCTACGATTACTACATACTTTCCTTCTAAATCTATTTTATATTCTTTTAGTATTTCCATTATACCTTTAGGTGTACATGGCATTAAGCATTTTTCATTTTGAATTAGTTTTCCTGCTTGAGTATTTGTAAGACCATCAACATCTTTTGATGGAGCTATAGTATTAATAATTTTCGAAACATTAAAATTCTTTGGTATAGGTAATTGTATTATAATACCATTTATACTTTTATCTTTATTTAATTGTTTTATCTTTTTAATTACAGTTTCTTCTTTTACACAGCTTGCATAATCTAAATGTAAAAAACTCATTCCTACATATTCGCATGCTTTTCTTTTGTTTTTAACATACACTTCACTTGCAGCATCATCGCCTATTGTGATAACAGCAAGTATTGGTGTTTGAACATATGAATTAATGCTTCCTTTTAATTCATCTTTTATCTTGGCACTTAAGCTTTTTCCATCTAATAATATCATTTTATTCCTCATATGAAGTTACAAATCTTATAGTGTTCATTTTGATATCTTTAAGTGGTTTATCATTACTGTTAGTTTCTGTAGTAGCTATTTTGTCAAGAACATCATAGCCATTTAATAGTTTTCCAAATGATGCATAGTTTCCATCTAGAAAATCCGAATCTTTATGAACTATAAAGAATTGACTAGATGCTGAATTCATTGTTTCTTCAGTATCTGGATTTCCTCCACGTCTTGCCATTGAAAGAACTCCTCTTTCGTGAGATAAATTATTCTCTACTCCGTTATTTTTAAATTCACCTTTGATTTCTTTTTCACTTCCACCCATACCTGTACCAGTAGGATCACCCGTTTGAATCATAAAGTCTTTAATAACTCTATGGAAAATAATACCATCATAAAATTTATCTTTAACTAAACTTTTAAAGTTTTCTACTGTTATGGGAGCTACATCTGGATAAAGTTCAGCTATCATTATTCCATAACCATCAGTATCAATCTTAATAAAATTTGTTTCTTCTTCACTTTCTATATATTTCTTGTCTTCAATATTGAAAACGGTTTTTCCATTTACTTCTTCAGTAGTATAATTCATTTTTACTTCCTCCTCACTACATCCACAAAGCATAAATAATAAACATAAACATAGTACATATTTTAAATACTTCCTCATTTTAATCACCTTCCATTTATAAATTTTAGCATATTCAGGATAAAATAAAAAGTACTAATTAATAGTACTTTCTATTAGATTTATCATTTCATCTATTTTAGGATTTTTATCTTTAGAACTTTCTTTAATTTTTTTATATTTATTTAATAAGTAATTAAGATATTCTTTATATAAGTTATTATCTTTGTGGTTAAGTCCTAAAGTTAGTTCTTTTTTAGAATATTTTTTTGTTCCTTCAGTAAATAGTATTAAGTTATAATATTTATTATTTTCTAGTATTATTTGTTCTATTTCTACTTTATAGTTTAATTCATTCATTTTATTTCTTAATATATCGTGATAATTATTAGAAATAGTTATTATTTTTTTAAATCTTAGGTTTGTATATTCAAGTATTTCTAATATAGTATGAGTTCCCATTCCTGATAAGACTAGTGTATCTGCTTCACCATCTTTTATATTTGAAAGACCATTAGATACTCTTAAATCTATTAAGTTATCTAACCCTAATTTTCTTATATCAAGAGATGCTTTCTCTATTACTTTTTCACTTATATCACTTGCGATAGATTTTTGATTTCTTCTTGCTAGTAGTATTCCTAGTTTTGCCTGATCACACCCTACATCTACTACTCTATCATCTAAATCTATGAATGAATATATTGTTTCAATTCTATTCAATTAAGAAATCTTTTAGTTTTTTAGCTCTTGATGGGTGTCTTAGTTTTCTAAGAGCTTTTGCTTCAATTTGTCTAATTCTTTCACGAGTAACTTTGAATTGTTTTCCTACTTCTTCTAGTGTGTGACTTGAACCATCAAATAAACCAAATCTTAATTCTAATACTTCTTTTTCACGTACTGTTAATGTGTCTAATACTTCACGTAATTCATCTTTAAGTATTTCGTATGTTGCAAATTCTTCTGGTGACATTGTTCTTTCATCAGCAAGGAAGTCTCCTAAGTGTGAATCATCTTCTTCACCTATTGGTGTTTCTAGTGATACTGGATCTTGACTGATTTTTCTAATCTCTGCGATTTTATCTACTGAAAGTCCCATTTTCTTAGATAGTTCTTGATCAGTTGGTTCTCTATTTAGTTCTAGTGTCATTTGTCTTTCAATACGTGCCATTTTGTTAATTGTTTCTACCATATGAACTGGCACACGAATTGTTCTTGCTTGATCTGCTAGTGCACGAGTTATAGCTTGACGAATCCACCATGTAGCATAAGTACTAAATTTATATCCTTTGTCATAATCGAATTTTTCAACTGCTTTCATAAGACCAATGTTTCCTTCTTGAATTAAGTCTAAGAATAAAAGTCCACGTCCTACATAACGCTTGGCAATTGATACAACTAGACGAAGGTTAGATTCTGCTAAGATATTTTTAGCTTTCTCATCTCCCTCTGCTACTCTTCTTGATAGTTCTTGTTCTTCTTCTTGACTAAGTAGACTAATTTTACCTATTTCTTTTAAGTACATTCTTACGTTATCATTAACGCTCATGTCTTTACTTTCGTCTGGTACATCATCGATTATAATGTCATTTTTTAAATCTATTGGTGAACCATCTTCTTCGTCTTCAGCTCTTACTTCGATTTGATTTTCACTTAAAGTATTATATAGTTCGTCTAATGCATTAGCATCTAAATCTAAATCAATAGTTTTTTTAGCTATTTGTTCGTAAGTTAAGTAGCCTTGTTTTTTACCATCACTTACTAATTCTTTTAATCTTTCTTCAAATGTTTTAATATTATTTACCATTTTAACACTTCCTTATTTATATTCTCTATTTTTTTAGCAATTTCTATTTTTTTATTTATATCTAGTGTGTCTTTCATTTCTTGTTTTAACTGTTCTATTTGTTTTTTTACTGAGTATTCTTTTATAGTATTTATATAATCTTCAAGTTCCTCGTTTGTGTATTCTTTATTATTATGATAGTTTGTTACTTCTTCAAGTGTATCATTCAACTCTTTATCTTCTAGTATTGAGTCTTCAAAGTCAAATAAATTAAAGTATCCATTATCATTTCTAAACTCAATTATTTTGTATGCTAGATTTGATCTTTTGTCGTCTATTAAGTAACCAAGTGAATTTTCAAAGTATAATATAACATCGTCATAGTTTAGCATTAAATATAATATTCTTATTTCACTTATGTCATATTTGTTATATCTTTTTATTTCTTCTTGTTTCTTTGGTTCTTCTTTTTTTGTTTTTACTTCTTTTACTTTTATCTTATTTCTTATTACTGAGTCATTAATATCAAATTCTTTAGATATTTCGTTTATTTTTAATTCTCTTAGAATGTCGTCATCAATTTGTTCTAAAGATTCTATTGCTTCATTTATATATTTACTTACTTCAGCTGAATCTTTCATGTTCTTGCTTGATTTTAAATATTTAAGTTTGAAGTCTATGAATGAAAGTCTATTATTGTAAGCTATATCAAATGCTTCTTTTCCTTTTTTGCTTATGAATTCATCACTATCTTTATAGTCTTCAAATACTATTACAGTTGAATCTATGTTGTGTTTTAAAAGTTCATCTCCAATTTTAATTGTGTTTGTGACTCCTGCTTCATCTTGATCTAGGTTTAGTATTACTTTGCATTTATATTTAAGTATTTTATCTAGATGTTCTTTTGTAAATGCTGTTCCCATTAAAGCAACTACATTTTTATAACCTATAGATGACATTCTTATAGTATCCATAAATCCTTCAGTAAGTACTATTTCTTTACTTTGTCTAATAAATGTGTTTGCGTTATTGATATTGTATAAAATACCGTTTTTTTTGAATATTTCACTTTCTTTTGAATGAAGATATTTTGGTAAGTGATCATCTTTTAAGTCATCACTTAAATATTTTCTTCCTGAGAAAGCTACTATGTTATTATTTTCATCTATGATTGGAAATATTATTCTATTTTGAAATGTGTCGTAGAAATTACCATTTATTTGTTTAATAAGTCCTATGTCATATAAATCTTCTTTTTTATATTTTTTAGATAAGATGCTATATAGTTTATTTGAACTAGAAAGACCGATATTAAATTCACTAATTAATTCTTTTGACATATTTCTTTCTGTTAAGTATTTTAATGCCTCAGTTCCTTCTTTAGATAAAAGTGTGTTTTTGAAATATTTATTTACTGTGTCATTAATTTCGTAGTATGTTTGAAACTTTGTATTTACTTTTTTAACTTCAGTATTGTCTATTTTTATTCCCACTCTATCAGCTAAAATCTTTATTGCTTCAAGTCTTGATACTCCTTCTTTTCTTTCAACAAACGTGAATACATCTCCAGTGAAGTTACATTTACCAAAACAAGTAAATATTTGTTCATCTGGTTTAACACTAAATGAAGGAGTCTTTTCTTTATGAAATGGACATAATGCTTTGTTTCTACCGTCAAGTTCTACGCCATAACTTCTTAAAACATCTTCTAGTCTATTTCTAGATTTTACTTCAGCAATGATTTTAGGACTAATATGTGCCATTTTCCCTCCTAATAATATATATACGAAGAAAAGTTCCAAAACACTTCTTTTTTTTTGCAATTTATTTAAAAAACGTTCATATTATATCATTTTTTAGTATAAAATTCAATTTATATTAGATTTTTCCATTAAAAAAGTCAGTATTAGCTGACTATTTATTTAATTTTGCAAATTTTTTGAATTCACTTCCATCTTCTAAATCTGTGTCTTCAAGTTCTTCTAGTATTTGTTTTTGCTTTCTTGATAGGCTTGTTGGTATTATTAGTTTAAGTACACAATAGAAGTCTCCTTTTTTCCAAGAATCAGGATTATTGATACCTTTTCCTTTTATTCTAAGAATATCTCCTGGTTGGCTTCCATCTTTTATTTTTAAATCTACGTATCCATCAATTGTTTTAATTGTCTTGGTTGTACCTAAGCATAGGTCTGTTATTGTAACTGGTACTTCTAGATATATATCATTTCCTTCTCTTTTATAGTTATCATCTGGTGTTATTCTTATTTCAAGATATAAGTCTCCATTTGGTCCACCATTTATTCCTGGTTCACCTTTTCCACTTAATCTTAGTTGTTCTCCATTATCTATACCAGCTGGAATGTCAATTGTGATTGTCTTACGTACTTTGATTTTTCCATTTCCTTTGCATGTATTACATCTTGTTTTATATGTTTTACCTTTTCCATTACATTCAGGGCATACTGTTCTACTTTGCATAGAACCAAAGATTGTATTTGTTTGTCTTACTACATACCCAGAACCATTACATTCTGAACATGTTGTTTCTCCGTGTCCTCCATGTCCATCACAATCTTCACAAATTTCATAATATTCAAGGTCTATATCTTTTTTACAACCATAAACTGCTTCCATGAAGTCTATTTTCATTCCATATAGTGTATCGCTACCTTTACGGGCTCTTGATGATGATTTGCTTCCACCACCAAATCCACCGAATGAACTAAATCCTGCACCACCAAATAAGTCATCAAAGATGTCACTAAAGTCGAAGTTTCCGAATGGATTAGCTCCGCCTCCATAGCCTGTGCCTGCTCCTGTGTTTCCATAAGGATTTTCAAATGCTGCGTGACCGTATTTATCGTATTTAGCACGATTATCTTTATCTGAAAGGCATGCGTATGCTTCTTGTGCTTCTTTGAATTTTTCTGGTGCATCTGGACTCTTATTTAAATCTGGATGAAATTCTTTAGCTTTTTTTCTAAAAGCACTTTTTATTTCTGCTTCAGTTGCATCTTTTGATACACCTAAAACTTCATAATAATCTCTTTTTGCCATAACTACTCTCCATTCATATATTCACTTAGTAATTTTACTTTTTCATTAAATAATTTGAATGCTTTTTCTAAAGTATCTTCGTTAGTTAAGTCTATTTCAAGTTTATTTAATAATTCTAGTGGATAATCACTACAACCACTACTTAAGAATTCTATATATTTATCTTTAAAATCTTTATCATTTTCAAGTTTATTTGCGATTAGAAGTGCACTTATATATCCAGTAGCATATTTATAAACATAGAATGATGTATAAAAATGAGGAATTCTTGACCATTCGTATTGAACATCTTTATCTACTACTACAGAAGTTCCAAATTCTTTTTTATTTAGATCATAATATGTTTTGCATAATAAGTCTTTAGTGATTGCTTCTCCATTTTCATATTTTTTATGAATAATATTTTCAAATTCTGCGAACATTACTTGTCTATAAACTGTTCCTTTGAAGCTATCTAAGAAGTCTACTAGATAATATATTTTTTCATCTTTGTTATTACTATTTTTAATTAAATAATTAGAAAGTAATACTTCATTTACAGTTGATGCAATTTCTGCTAAAAAGATTGGATAATCTGCATTCATGTAGTTTTGATTTTTATTACTATAGTATGTATGCATTGCATGTCCCATTTCATGAGCAAGTGTGCTTACTGAGTCTATGTCATTTACATAGTTTAATGAAACATAAGGTTCCACTCCATAAGTACCCCATTCGAATGCTCCACTTCTTTTGGCTTTTTTAGGATATACATCTACTGCATTATTATTTAAAAGTCTATTAAATTCTTTTAGGTATTCTTCTCCAAGAAGAGATAGTGCTTTATTAATAATCTTGATACCTTCTTCATATGGAATATCTTTTTTAGGTATTTTAGAAGTATTTATATATGTATCATATAAATGTGGATTGTATCCTAGTTCTTTTCCTTTAAGTTTGTAGTATTCTTGTAAATACTTAGTGTTTTTACTAGTAACTTTTATTAATGTTTCATATAGTTTAGTACTAACTTTATCGCTAAATAAATACATTTCTAGGATACTACTATATTTTCTTGTTTTTGCTATGAATGCATTTGTTTTAACTTTTCCAGCATATAAAGCACTTAATGTATTTATATGATTTTCATAGTATTTATGATCTTTTTTAAATGTATTTTTTCTTACATTTCTATTTTTTGATCTAATATATATTCCATAGTTTGAATTAGTTAGTTCTACAGATTTACCTTCTTCATCTTTTATACTACCTACTTTTATATCAACGTTATTAAGTGCATTAAATGCATCTCTTGAAGTTGTAAAAGTTTCACTAACGTTTGAAAGTAATAACTCTTCTTGTTCACTAAGTGTATGGTCTTTTCTTCTAAACATTTTTTCAAATGTAAATTTGTATTCTTCTAATTCTTTATTTTCGGATAATAACTTTTGTACTTCTTCGTAATCTTTGCTTAGAATTTCTGGAGTTACAAATGATCTAACGCTTGAAGAACTATTCATTATATTATTTGCCTTTTCTTTCTTTTGAAGAAAGTTTTCATCACTCATATCATTATAATAACCTAGATATGCATAGATATATATTCTTTCTGTTAACATATCTATTTCAGTATCTAGTTTTAAGAATTCAAGTAATGTTTTTGAACTTTCAAATATTCTTCCTTTATATTTAACTATTTCTTCTAATAAGGTATTTACTTTATCTATACTTTTATTAAATTCATCTTCTGTTCTAAATAATTTTGTTAAATCCCATTTGTACTTATCCATAGATTCTCCTTTTATATAAATTAAGGGCTCAAGTGTTTGAGCCCCTAACTCAGTTTATTGTTTATTATTTTTCTTCGAATTCAGCATCTTTTACGTTGTCTTTTTTATCTTTTTTATCTTCTGTTTCTTCTTGTGTATTTTCGCTTGCTTTTTGTGATTCAGCTGCTTGTTCTTGATATACTCTACTTGATAATTCCATTACTTTCTTAGAAAGTTCTTCACTTGCACTCTTAATTTCATCTGTATCATCTTTTTCAAGTGCATCTTTTGTATTCTTAACAAGTTTCTCTATTTCTTCTTTTTCATCATCTTTTACTTTGTCACCAAAGTCTTTTAATGTTTTTTCAGCAGCGAATACCATTTGTTCTGCATCATTCTTGATTTCTGCAGCTTCTTTACGTTTATTATCTGCTTCTTTATTTGCTTCTGCTTCTTTCATCATTCTGTCGATTTCTTCATCGCTTAGATTTGAAGATGCAGTAATTGTAATTGCTTGTTCTTTATTAGTTCCTAAATCTTTGGCTTTAACATTAACAATACCATTTGCATCAATATCGAATGATACTTCGATTTGTGGTACTCCTCTTGGAGCTGGTGGTATGTTAGTTAATTGGAAGTGTCCTAACGTCTTGTTATCAGCGGCCATTGGTCTTTCACCTTGTAAGATATGAATATCTACAGCTGGTTGATTATCAGCGGCAGTACTAAATACTTGACTCTTAGTTGCTGGAATAGTTGTATTTCTTGGAATTAATACAGTCATAACGTTTCCTAATGTTTCGATACCTAATGATAGAGGTGTGACATCTAGTAGTACTAAGTCATTAACTTCTCCAGTTAAAACTCCACCTTGAATAGCAGCACCCATAGCAACTACTTCATCTGGGTTAACTTCTTTACTTCCTTCTTTTCCTAATTCTTCTTTAACTAAATCTTGAACACATGGTATTCTAGTTGAACCACCAACAAGTAATACTTTATCAATGTCGTTCTTACTTAATTTAGCTTCTTTTAGAGCATCTCTAACTGGTTTTCTAGTAGATTCTACTAAGTCACTAATTAATTCTTCAAATTTAGCTCTTGTTAATGTCATATCAACATGTAATGGTCCATTTTCACCTTGAGTAATGAATGGTAAGCTAATTTGTGTAGTCTTAACACCACTTAAATCTTTTTTAGCTTTTTCTGCTCCTTCTTTAAGTCTTTGCATAGCAAGTTTATCTTTAGATAAATCTACTCCGTTTTCTTTCTTGAATTCACTAATAATGTAATCCATAATAGCTTTATCGAAGTCATCTCCACCTAAATGGTTGTTACCACTTGTAGCTTTAACTTCAAATACACCATCACCTAATTCTAGAATTGAAACATCGAATGTTCCACCACCTAAGTCGTATACTAGAACTGTATGTGCATTTTCTTGTTTATCAAGTCCGTATGCTAGTGCTGCAGCTGTTGGTTCATTTATAATTCTTTCAACATCTAATCCTGCAATTTTACCTGCATTTTTAGTAGCTTGTCTTTGAGCGTCATTGAAGTATGCTGGAACAGTAATAACTGCTTTAGTAACTTCTCCACCTAAATAAGCTTCTGCAGTTTCTTTTAAATTCATAAGAATCTTAGCACTTATTTCTTCTGGAGTATATTTCTTTCCTTCTGCTTCTACTTTTTCTTTAGTACCCATTAATCTTTTAATAGAACTAATTACGTTTGTTGAAGTTTGAGCTTCACGTTTAGCAACGTCTCCTACTCTTACTTCTCCGTTTTTAAAACTTACTACTGAAGGAGTTGTTCTATTTCCTTCAGCATTTGGGATAACCTTTGGTTCTCCACCTTCTAGTACAGCAACACAACTATTTGTTGTACCTAAATCTATACCTATAACTTTATTTACTTTTGCCATAAATTTATCATCTCTCCTTATTTATTTACTTTAACCATTGCTGGTCTAATTAATTTATCTTTGTATTTATAACCTTTTGTTAATACTTCAAGTACTACATTTTCAGGTTTATTTTCATCATGTTCAGTAAGTACAGCTTCAGCTACGTGAGGGTCAAACTCAAGACCTAAGCATTCTACTTCTTTTACTTCGAATTTATCTAGTAAAGCAGTAAGACTACCTAGTATCATTTTAAATCCACTTAGAAATTTGCTTACTTCATCAGATAAATCATTATCATCCATCATAATAGCTCTTTCTAGATTATCTTTAATTGCTAAAATTTCTTTTATGAATGATTCGCCTTCGTATTGAAGCATTTTACTTATTTCACTTTGAGTTCTTGTTTTGAAGTTTAAATATTCAGCTTGTAAACGCATATATTTTTCTTCTAATTCTTTATTTCTATTTTCAAGAATTTGAATTACCATTTCTGGATCTATTGTTCCACAACCTGAACATCCATCGCATGAACCTGTGCATCCGCTTTCTTCTTGTTTTACTTCTTCATGTACATCTTCACATTTACATTCGTTTCCTTCATTACATCCACAATTGCAACTTTCGTCGCAATTTGTTTTCTTTATTTCTTCGTCTTTTGATCTTTTAGCCATTTACTTTCTCCTTTAAATCATTTATCGTTATTATACTTTTTCTCTATATTTTCTTTTAGATACTCAAGCATATTTACTACTCTTTCATATTCCATTCTTTTTGGACCTATTACTGCGATAGTGCCTTCTCTACCACCAGCATTATATTTTGTTTTAACAACTGTTACATTGTCATCTATTTCAGATTCGCTACCGATATATACCTTAACCTCATCGTCACTTTCTTCAATTTTACTCACCATATCTTTGCTTTCAAATTTACTTATAATGTTTTTAACATCATCAACTGTTCCGAATTCTGGTTGTTTTAATATATTGGCTTTACCTGTAAATCTTACATCCCTTTCGTTAGTGAAGTTTGTAAGTGCATTATAGAATGCGTTATATACAACTTCATAGTTTTGAACATAATTACCAATTATAGGCTTTATTTCAAATTCTAACTTACTAGGAACTTCATCTATAGGCGTCCCAATTAACATTTTGTTTAACAATTCTGTTGTTTTAGATATTTCTTCTACAGGAATGTTTTCTTCAAGATTTATGTTCTTATTTTCAACATGTCCTTTATCAGTAATTACAATAGCTATTAGTTGTCTACTTGTTATTGGAACAACTTCTACTCTTTGTAATTTGTTATCACTTGATTCTTTACCAAGAATTACTGAAGTGTAGTTTGTCATATCACTTATAATTTCTAAACTTTTACTTATCGCATCACTTAAAGCAAGTTCATTGTTGTTAAATATAGTTTGAAGTTTAAGCATATCTTCTCCACTAATTTTTCTTGGTTCCATCAAGTTATCAACATAATATCTGTATCCACTTTCAGATGGAATTCTTCCTGAAGATATATGTGTTTTTTCTAAGTATCCTAAATCTTCAAGAGCAGCCATATCATTTCTGATAGTAGCGCTAGAACATTTGAACTTTTTACATAAAGATTTACTACCAACAGGTCTTGCAGTTTTTACATATTCTTCAACTATTGCTCTTAACAGTTCTCTTTGTCTACTTCCTATCACATTATACCTCCTTTAGCACTCTTTTCCTTTTAGTGCTAGTACTATTATAGTATGCAAATTTAGCAATGTCAATACCATAGTGCTAATTTTTTTTGAAATTTTTGTGTAAATAAAAAAGAGCATTAACTCTTTTCTCATAATATTGAATTGATTGGTATATTGTATATAATTGGAAGAAATTGAATGATTGCGATTGATACTAAAAATAATGCCAAAGTTATTATATAATTCAAATCTTTTTCTTTGAATTTTTTACTAATATTGTATAGCATCGCACATATAATTGCTAATACGAATGCTACCAATGCAATTATTAATAGTTGTTTTATTTCTGTGGCTCCATCTGTCATAATTGGACTTTTTAATATGCTGATTGCCTTTGGTATATTCATCAAACCTAATCCTGTACATCCATGTGAGAATAATACTATGACGCCTACTTTTGATGGAACACTCATTGATGCAAATAATCCTGCTAAGAAAAATATAGAACCGAAGTAATATATCATTACAGCATCACCTTCTATATTGACATTCACTAAACCTATTAATATTATAGCTATTGCAAATAAGCCTCCTATAAATGGTCTTGATATTTTCTTTTTTTCTGATTCTGTACTAGTATTAAATTTTAAATTAAAAATTAAATCATTCATACCATTTATTGTTTCTTCTGGTTTCATGACATATACTTCTTTTAACTCTTCAACTTTTCTTTCAAACTCTTGCATATTTACCTCTATTATCTCAATTATATATTATTTTTATATTTATGTAAATTAAAAGAATAGCTTTTACTATTCTAGTTCATGTAAGAATTTCTTACTTTTTAGTCTTACTCCTGAATACTCATCATAGTATTCACAAAGTATATGATTTATTGTTTTAGAGGTTGTTTCATCTATATCAAGGTTTGTTATTTTAGAGATGTCTACGTAGTAATAAAGTCTTAGTAGTTTTAATGCTTTTTCATCTATGAAAGGTTCGTTTTCTCTACATTTTGAACATACATATCCACCTCTTGCCATAGATAAAGTTACTACTTTAGAACTACCACATTTAACACATTCATCTAAGTTTAAATTAATACCAATATAGTTTAAATATTGAAGTTCAAGAATATTTGTTATTATCATGGGATTATGATTATCTTCTATTTTTAGAATTGCGTCTTCCATTAATTTGTAAACCTCATTACTTTCTGATTCTTTATAAACATGTACTGCGAGTTCACAAATATAAGATAAATAACTGATTTTGAGAATGTCACTTTTAATATTTAGAAAGTAGTTTTCTATGTCTCCTTCTATAAGTGTAGAAAGTCCTTTTTCATTATAATAAAGATGAAAAGTACCATATGCAAATTTTTCACTTGGTAGTCTTAGTTTACTTTTTAGACTCTTGCATCCTTTTGAAACACATCCGATTATTCCCATATCTTCTGTAAAAATATTTATAATTTTACTTGTTTCTTTGAATGGTGTAGTGCTTACTACGATTCCTTTTACACTTATAATCTTCATACCTTCATAAAAGCATAAAGATTATGTTCTTTATGCTACTGTCCTTTCTTATATTCTAAGTAATATTCTATTTTACCTGTTTCTTTAAATTTTTTCCAAGCTTCTTTTTTAGTCATTGTTTTCTCTCCTTACAATATTATATTGCAGGAAAATTAAATTATTTATTCATCTTTTAATAAATATCCTAAATCTTTTATATATTTATCTTTTTCTCTCCATTTTTTTATTGTTTTGCAATATAGTTCTAGGTATACTTTTTTACCTAGTATTTTTTCCATATCTAGTCTTGCTTCATGGCCTATTGTCTTGATCATATTACCATTAGCACCTACAATTATTTTACGAAGAGACTCTCTATCTACAATTATA
Source organism: uncultured Clostridium sp. (assembly GCA_905193755.1). Classification (GTDB taxonomy): domain Bacteria; phylum Bacillota_I; class Bacilli_A; order RF39; family UBA660; genus CAG-1000. Next base: position 36,683 of record CAJJPX010000009.1, read on the forward strand.
TCTATGTAGATGTATGCTATATTATTTTTTTCTTCATAACCAGTAAGTTTACATGATATTGAGTGTGGTACTTCTTCATTAGTATGAATAAATATCTTCTCACGTACTATTTCAGATAATCTAAAGTCCATTTCTGCTGTTGTTGTTTCGTTTCCTGGGAAGTATTTTACATTATCTGGTAAGTATTCTTTTAATACTTTTATTAATCTATCAACATTATCATTATTAAGTGCAGATACTGGTATTATTTCTGAGAATTCAAATAAATCTTTGTATTCAGTTATTTTTAATAATATTTCGTTATCTGTTAATTTATCTATTTTATTTAGAATCAAGAATACTGGTTTTTTAACACCTTGAAGTTTGTTTATTATGAATTCGTCTCCTTTACCTTTTGGAGTACTTGCATCAACTACTAAAAGAAGAATATCTACATCATTAATTGAGTAATATGCTTGACTATTTAATGCACTCCCTAGTTTATCTATTGGTTTATGAATACCAGGAGTATCTACAAATACTATTTGTGTATCTGGTTCATTATAAATTCCTTCAATTAAGTTTCTAGTTGTTTGTGGTTTTGGTGAAATAATAGCAACTTTTTCTTTTATGATTTGATTTAGTAATGTACTTTTTCCAGTGTTTGGTCTACCTATTATGCTTACAAAACCACTTTTCATACTAGGTCCTCCTTAGTAAATGTAGTATTCATTACTTTTTCGAATGTCATTACTTCCATCTTTCCACTTTTAGTCATTATATTAAATATAACATCTTTATCAAAGAATTCTAAGAATGTTTGTTTACATATATTACATGGATAGCATATTTCATCACTGCTTGTCATTAAGTATAGTGCTTTAAAATTTCTTTCTCCATGCGTTACTGCGTTATTTATTGCATTTCTCTCTGCACATATAGTTCCTCCATATGATGCGTTTTCTATATTAACACCTTCATAGAAGTTCCCTTCTTTTGTTTCTACTATGCATGCAAAGTGCATGTTTGAGTATGGTGCATAACTATTTTCTAATAATTTTTCTAATTTTTCTCTCATACTACTCCTTTATTAAAATAAGGCTATTACTTTTGGTAAGAATATTATTAATCCTACTATAATAGCTACAATTGCAAATACAAATACGGCTGCTGCTGCAGTATCTTTTGCTACTTTAGCAAGTGGATGGTAGTCTTCTGTAACTAGGTCTACTACTGCTTCTATCGCAGTATTAATTAGTTCGCATGAAATAACTAATCCTATTGTTAATGCTAATATTGCCCACTCTACTAAGTTAAGTTTGAATATAAAACCAGCTATTGTTACTAGAAGTGCTACTCCTACATCTACTGCTAGATTTTGTTCATTTCTATAGGCATATCTAAGTCCCTTAATTGGATAAGTGAAGCTTAAAAGAAATTTTTTAATTCCTTTTTGACGCTTTCTCTCATCTCGTGATATCATATTCATTTAATATATTCTCCTCTTCAGCTCTCATAACTTTTTTATCTTCTTCAGTCATGTGATCGTAACCAAGTAGATGTAATAATCCATGAACTGCTAAATAACAAAACTCGCGTTTTATACTATGTCCATATTCTTTTGCTTGTTCTACACATCTATCATAGCAAATGTATATTTCTCCTAAGAATCTAATGTTATCATATTCTACATCATCTACTTCTTCAAAAGCAAATGATATAACATCTGTAACAGCATCTTTATTTCTATATTCTCTATTTATTTCTTGTATTCTTTCTTTATCAACAATCACTATATTTAACATTGGATTATTAACTTTTAGATGTTTACAAGCAAATTTAATTACTCTATCTAATTCATCAAAATCAATGTCTTCGTGATTAGTTGTATTTATTATATAATCTTCCACATAAACCTCCTAAATAATTTTATATATATATAATCCTAAAGCTACTAAAACTAATATGCTTAATAAATTAAAGAACCAATCTCTTTGTAAGAATTTTGGCATATGAGTTCTAATAGCGTTAAGTGCTGTGTAAAGTAAGAAACCTACTATACCACCAACTACATTTAGTATTATATCATCTATGTCAAATACTCTTCCTATATAGTGTTGTGTTACTTCTATTGTTAAGCTTGATAATAGTGAAACTAATGTAATTGTTCCAAGTCCTTTTATTTTACAATAGCTTGTCGCGAAGTATCCAAGAGGAATAAACAATAAGATATTACCAAATACTTGTTTATAGAATGCTCTACTACCTACTTCATACCTAAGTATTTCTTTAAATGGCATTAGGTTTACGCCACCTCCAGGTAAATCTTGACTTGTAACTAGTTGGAACAAAAGTACTAAGTATGCAAGAAATAATAATTCAAATATTTCTTCATATAGACAAAATTTTCTTTTATCACTAGTCATTATATAAGTTACTCTTAATATTACAACAATAGTCATTACTATTACTAATGTTGGCCAAGACATTTTAATTACGCTTCTAATTGCCGTATCCATTTAAATCATCCTTTTTTTTCAATATTAGAAGTAACCCCTATATTCTCATAAACCTTGAAAAATACTTCCATATTCATTTTACTACGAAATACCTCTTTTTTCAAAACTTTTTTAGAAATAATATACTCATTATTAGTAAGTTTACTTTTGATTTTGTTTTCACTTCTTTTTAAGGCTTCTTCATATGCAGTAGATTCATCTATTTTAAATTCTTTGTACTTATATTCTTTCTTTGCTTCTTTATATAATTTAAAGAATAGATATGGTTTATCTAAAACTAATTCTTTTGTATTCATAGTGTTATTGCTGTCATACTTTCCAGTAAGTGTAAACTTCTTATTAAATATATCTAGGTAATAATGATTTATAGTTTTACCAGTTTCAACATATTCTACATAATTAAATGGTATTGTTATATTTACTGTGTACCATACTTCAGCATATATTTTTCCTTTAGCTTCTACTTGTGTTATAAGAGTGTCTTCTCCTTTAATAATATTTCCTGATATTAAAACTTCTCCTTTTTTTACATAATCATTTACATCTTTTAATTTAACGCCTGAAGTGGATGCTATATATTTAATTAGACCATCTTTAGAAGCAATAATATCTTTTGGAGTATTATCACTTTTAATATCTTTATTCTTTACTCTTTTAGTAACTTCAATATTATAAGTACAACCTTTTTCATTTATTTCTATCCATTCTAGGTCTTCTTCATTATCTTTTAGAATCTTATTCTTTATTTTATTTAATTCATTAAATGATTTTTTCTTTTTGTATAGAGCTATGTCATTATCTTTTAGACTGTCATTTATCAAACTATAAAGTTCTTCATCATTAGTATTTATATTTATATTAAATATAGTACTCGTTAGAAGTTTCAACACTAAAAAAGAAATAAATAGTGATATTAACATATATTTATTATACTTTATATAATTAGCAATAAATCTTTTACCATAGTATTTTATTATCTTTGTTTTATATCTTCTACTTATTATTTTGTAGTCTTCGTAGTCTACTGTTAAAGTGTAATTTTCTTTTAAGGTTAAATCTTCATAATATATAGAATGATAAACTAGATAGTTCATAAATTTATTACTATTTTCGTATACAATTATTTTAACTTTATTATTGTTCATTAATAAATTCTATTCCTTTGATGTCTCCGATTATTCTTAAATCACAGCTATCTAGTTTATTTATTATTAAGTTTTTTCCTTTTATAAGTAGTTTCATATTATTAAATTTAACTTTTATATTTGTAATTGTTATGTCATCTATTCTTATATAGTTTCTTATACATATGGTGTTTTCTTCTATTAATATTTTATATTTATTATCTTTTATAAATTCTTTTATCATAGTTAATTTTATGATATTAAATGTTTTTTTATAAGTAAAAATCAAGGGCTAGCCTTGATTAGTTTTGAAATTGTGAATTATATAGTTCTGCATAGAAACCATTTTTCTTCATTAGTTCGTCATGTGAACCTGTTTCAATAATATTACCATCTTTCATAACAAGTATTATGTCTGCATTTTTAATTGTTGAAAGTCTATGTGCGATTATGAATGATGTTCTTCCTTCAGTTAGTTTGTCCATTGCTTTTTGGACTAGTTCTTCTGTTCTAGTATCTACTGAAGATGTTGCTTCGTCTAATATTAAGAATGGAGAATCTTTTATCATACCACGAGCTATAGTTAATAATTGTTTTTGTCCGGCTGAAATAGATTCATTATCTTCCATTTTATAGTTTAGTGTTTTAGGAAGTGATTTTACGAAATGATCTACTCCGACTACTTCTAGAGCTTTCCATATTTCTTTATCACTTACATCACTCTTATTAAATTTAATATTATCTCTAATAGTTCCTTCAAATAACCAAGTATCTTGAAGAACCATTATGAATAAATCATGTATGTTTTCTCTTGTTAAATTTTTAGTGCTTATTCCATCTATTTTGATATTTCCACTATTTGTTTCATAAAACTTCATTAAAAGGTTTACTATTGTAGTTTTACCTGCTCCTGTTGGACCTACTATTGCTACCTTTTGTCCTTTTGTAACATTACAGTTAAAGTCTTTTATGATTATTTTATCTTCGTCATAACCAAACTTAACGTGTTCAAAGTCTATGTTACCTTGTACTTTTTTAGGATCAAGTATTCCATTTAGATTAGATTCATCAGTCATTTCTGCTTCTTCAATGAATTCAAATACTCTTTCTGATGCAGCACTTGCTGTTTGAAGTTGTGTCATACTTTGGGCTATTTGAGAAAGTGGGTTTGTGAATAATCTTACATAAATCATGAATGCTACAATAGTACCAAATGTAATATTTCCTTTTAATGTAAGTATCGCACCTACTATACAAACAGCTACATAACTAAAGTTACCAATAAATCCCATCATAGGTGGCATAAGTCCAGATAAGAATTGACTTTTACGATTACAATCATAAACGTTTTTATTTAGAATATCAAATTTTTCTAATGATTCAGTTTCTCCGTTGTATGCTTTAACAACATTATGAGAACTATATATTTCTTCGATATGACCATTTAGTTTACCAAGTTCTACTTGTCTTTGATTGAAATATTTTTGTGATTTGCTTAGTATTATTCCCATAAATGCAAATCCAAATAAAGATGATAATATACAAGTAATTGCCATTATATAGTTAGTAGTAAACATCATAATGATTGAACCTATAAATAACGCTACTGCACCTACTAGTGTACTTAAGCTATTTTGAAGAGACATATTAATAGTATCTACATCATTTGTTACTCTTGATAATATGTCACCATAACTATTTTTATCAAAGTATTTAAGTGGTAACTTATTAATTTTTTTAGATATTTTAGTTCTTAGTGTTTTAGCAAAATTATTAGAAGCTACTACCATCAAAATACTTTCAAAGTAACTAAACACTGCACTTAGTAAATAAACACATAATAAGAATAAAGCTATATTTTTAATTTTAGATATATCCATACTCGGTTTTATTAATTCATTAATATTCTTAGAAAGTTTATCAAGTTCTCCATATATTTTAGTTGGTTCATTTAAGTCAACTTTAGACATGGTATTTACAAATTCTACTTTATCTTTATTAGTAATAATTACATTATCTACCCTTGTATCTTTGAATATTAGAAGTTTTACACTTTCTGGTAAGTCATTTATAAGTTTTTCTTTATTATCACTTGTATATATTTCACTAAGTATTTCATAATATTTTTGTTTGTCTTCACTACTTAGTGTATTTAAAGATTTGTCATCTAACATAATATTATTTTGTATATCTGTTTGTATGTCTTTAACAAGTAATTCCATGTTAGATTTATTTATTATAAGACCTTCTTGTATTTCATTTGTTAAGTCTTTTATTTTGTTTGGACCTATTATAGATAGAGCACTACTTAGTGCTGATAAGATAACTGCGATAACTATAAGATGCATGTATGGTTTTAAGTATTTATTTAATTTTAATAGTGCTTTTTTGAAATCTTTTGGTTTTTCAGAAGCTCCTCTTCCTCCTGGTCCATGGCCTCTTCTTGGAGTTTTATTTTCTTTTTCGTTATTCATTTTCAAGTTCCTCCTTTGATAGTTGTGAGTATGCTATTTCTTTATATACTTCACAGTTTCTAAGTAATTCTTTATGTGTACCAATACCTACGCATTTGCCTTTATCAAGTACTATAATCTTATCTGCGTTTTTGATAGTACCTATTCTTTGAGCTACTATAATACTTGTTGCATCTTTTGTATATTTCTTTAATTCTTTTCTAAGAACATAATCTGTTTTATAATCAAGTGCACTAAATGAGTCATCAAATATATATATTTCTGGGTCTCTTGCGATAGCTCTTGCAATACTTAGTCTTTGTTTTTGACCACCTGATACGTTTGTTCCTCCTTGTGCTATGTCTGACTCATATTTTTTAGGCATTTTTTCTATGAATTCTTCTGCTTGTGCAACTTTTACTGCTTCATGAATCTTGTTTTCTGTTACTTCGTAGTTTGTTTTTTTACCATAACTTACATTGTAGTTAACTGAACCACTAAACATAACTGCTCTTTGTGGAACATAACCTAAACGATCATGTAGTGACTCTAGGGTATAAGTTCTAACATCTAACCCATCAACTAATACTTTTCCATCAGTAACATCATAGAATCTTGGTATTAAGTTTATAAGAGTACTTTTTCCACTACCAGTTGAACCTATAATAGCAACAGTTTCTCCTTTAGAAGCTTTAAATGATATATCTTCAAGTACATATTCTTCTGAATCAGGATATTTAAATGAAACATTTTTAAATTCTATTGTACCAACTTCTGAACTCTTAGTTTCTTTTCCACTTTTTATTTTAGCTTTAGTATTTAGTACTTCATTAATTCTATCTGCTGATATTGAAGCTCTTGGATACATAATAAATATCATTGCTAACATTAAGAATGACATGATTACTTGCATGGCATAGCTACTGAATACTACCATATTACTAAATAGTGTTATTTTATCTACAAGTAGTGCATCTCTTATAAGAAATGCTCCCATAAAGTATATGCCTAGTGAGACACCATTCATTATTGAGTACATTATTGGTGACATTAAACTCATCACTTTTTGGTTGAATAGTTGTGTATTAGTAAGTTTTTTATTTGTTTTTTCAAATTTTTCTTCTTGGTATCCCTCTGCGTTAAATGCTCTCACTACTCTTATACCTTTTAAATTTTCTCTTGTTAGTCCATTTATGTTATCTATTAATTTTTGAACTATTTTAAATCTTGGAAGTACTATAGACATAAGAGTTATAACTGTTATCAAAAGTACTAGTACTGCTCCTCCTGTGATTGCTGTCCATTCGAAGCTTTTTCCTATTATCTTACCTATTGCCCATACAGCTGTTATTGGTGCTTTTATTATCATTTGAAGTCCAAACGTAAGCATCATTTCTACGTTAGAAATATCATTTATTGTTCTAGTAATAAGACTACTAGTTTGAAACTTTTTAATTTCTTCCATACTGAAACTTTGTACTTTACTAAATAGTTTTTCACGTAAATTCTTTGAAAAGTTAGATGCTAAGTTTGCTATAATGTAACCTACTACTACTGAGGATGACAAACTAAGAAATGCACACGCTAACATGTAAGCGCCTTCAGTTAATATTTCTCTTATAGTTCCATTTAGCTGTACAAGTTCTGTTATTTTACTCATATAATCAGGTATTTTAAGTTCTAACCATACTTGTAAAACTATAAATATACAACTTATAAATATAAATAGCCAGTCTTTTTTCTCTAAGTTTTTAAATAATTTTAACATTTTTCTTCTCCTTCTAAATTCTTTTGTATTTGATTAGTCACTTTATAAAATATTTCTAAGTCTTTAGGATCAATATTACTTTGTAATAGTTTTTCAAATTCTATTGCTTTCTTGTTCATTTTCTTATCAAGTTCAAGTCCTTTATCAGTAAGTTTTATCTCTTTACTTCTAAGATCATTTGCTGACTCAGTCCTTGTAATAATATTATTTTTTATCATAGTACTTAGAATACCTGAAATAGTAGACTTTCTAAGTCCTAGTTTTTTTTCTATATCTTTTTGATATACAATATTATTTTTATTCTTAATTAAATATTTTATTATTACTATTTGAGCTGGAGATAATTGATTAATAGAATTTTTATTATAAGATATTATTTTTCTTACTATTAAACTATCTATTTTCTTAATTTCTAAACTTATATTTTTATCATTCATAATATCATCCTTTAGTTAGGTAACTAACAAAATAATTATACCCATTTAATATTATATGTCAATAATAGTTATTATGATTTTACGAATTTTTCACAATAAGAAAATATCTCGATTAAGAGATATTTCTACTTGTCATTTAATTCTTTAAGTTTTGCTTCATATTCTTCTATAAGTTTTTGTGCTTTTTGTTTTTCCTTTTGTACTTCTTGTTTTTCCTTTTCTACTTCTTGAGCTTTCTTTTCTACTTCTTGAGTTTTCTTTTCTACTTCTTGAGTTTTCTTTTCTACTTCTTGTTTTTCCTTTTCTACTTCTTGAGTTTTCTTTTCTACTTCTTGAATTTGTTTATCTAGCTTTCTCATTCTTTCATTATGTTCTTGGTCTCTTAGTTTTTCTAAATACTCT
>CAJJPX010000010.1 GCA_905193755.1 uncultured Clostridium sp.
AAGAAAAGTAGATCACATTCTTTTTATGTGTCTACTTTTACTTTATCACTTCAAAGAATTTTCTCTTAAGTCTTTTTGTATTGGAAACTATTTAGTTTTAAATTTACTTAATACTTTTGCGGCTACGAATATTATTGAGTCGCTATTTTTAATTGCTTGTTTTTTTCCTATAGCTTTACCACCTACTGTAATAGATGAAATAATTGAACTTACTAGTAGTGTAACAATAACTGTTGATACATTTAATTTAGTAGATATATTTATAGCAAGCATTGCACCTATAGAACCACTTACTATACCACATATATCACCAATAACATCATTACATATACTTGCGATTGTACTTGAGTTTTTAACTAGATAAACTCCTTCTTTTGAACCTTTTATTTTCTTAGCACTTTTTGCATGAAATGATGCTTCGTTTGCTGTTAATACAGCTGTACCTATAATATCAAATAAAATACCTATTCCAATAAATATTACACATAATACTATTAAAAGTATTGTATTATTGAATTTTGATATTAGATAGTTAGAAGCACTACTGAAAATTAAAGCTATAAAAAAAGTCATTAAAAATGCCTTTAGAATCCAATTATCTTTTTTCATTTTCAATAAACTCCCTTAATATAAATAGTATGGAATATTATAAATTAATTTTACGGCTTTGGTCGAGTTGAATTTCTCTAATTCCTACCATTAGTTACCTGCAGGCGATTTCTCTTTAAAAGAATTAATCACTTGTTACCATTAATGATCACTCGATTACCACTTAGTCCGCACTTCAATCTTTATAATATAGGCATACTAGAGGTTTTCCCAAGCAAACATGTATCACTTTTATTCGCTTTTGCAACTTATTTTTCAATTGCTATCCCAATAAGTCACTCACGACATGTGTTTTCATATTTTCCGATGTGAATTAAGGAGTTCAGATATATGCCATTACATCTTATCCTTAAAACTAAAATTATATATCCGCCCCAAACTGGGCGTAAGAAGCGTAATATATAAAGTATCATTTTACACAATTGATGGATTTTTAGCCCCATCTTCTAGTGGTATGTTTGACTAGTATAATGCTCCATACATCTAGAATTATAGCATATTTTAGTGAAAATGTCAAAAGACACACTATATTATATGAAGTGTGTCTTAAAATTATTTGTGTTTTTTAGTTATTTTTTTCTTTCTATTTTTTCTTTTTATTTCTCTTATAAGAGCTATTGCAGTTGAAGTAATTTCCATTATATTACCAGTTACACATACGTATGCTTGGAATTTAAGATTATAAAATAACCATCCAATAGCACAAGTACCAAATACGAATTTATATACTTTTGGATCTTTAAATGATGCACCAATTGTATAAATAATTGCAGCAAATACTGGTAAGAGTGATAAAGGATTAGTATATGTTAGAATTCCTATGAATATAGTTACTAATATAACTATTGTTGGTAATATAAGTGGTATTTTCTTTTTTGATTTATCATATTTGTAAAATAGAAGAATTCTTAGTACTGAAATTATATCCATGAATGCTGCTGAAAAACCTCCCAGTAGTGCATACTGGAATGAATAGAACATGTGAGCAATTGATTGAACTATCATCATGTGTTTTTTCTTTCTACATTGAACAGAAAGAGTCATAGTAAGCATTGCTGCTGCACCAATTAATTGAGCATATAATACATTCATATAATCTCCTAGTATATCTATTATAATATTTTTTGTTATAAAAATAAATATGTTATTCTCAAATAGATGTTAATATGCTATAATCTAAGTCAAGAAGGAGAGGATATTATGAGTTTTATTAAAGAAACTGAAAATTATATTACAGATGTAATAAAAAAATGTGGCTATGAAGTCGATAACGTTATTTTGGAGTCCTCTTCAAGACGCGATTTAGGAGAATTTCAAATTAATGTATGTATGGGCCTTGCTAAAAAGTATGGTAAAAATCCAAGAGAGATTGCAGAAGCTATAATTGGTAGTTTCGATGATAGGTTTTATAATGTTAATATAGCAGGACCTGGTTTTATAAATGTTAGTATTAGTGATAAATATTTACTTGATTACATTAATAATAATATTAAAGATACTAAAGGTTTTGTTGATAAAGGTAAAGGTAAAACTATTATAGTAGATTATGGTGGAGCTAATGCAGCTAAAACACTTCATGTAGGACATATGAGACCAGCTAACATTGGAGAATCATTAAAGAGACTTGCTACATTACTTGGAGATAAAACTATTGGGGATGTTCATTTAGGAGATATAGGTAGACAATCAGGAATGTTAATAACTGAGATAAAAAAGAGAAAACCAGAATTATGTTATTTTGATCCAAATTATAAGGGTGAATATCCAAAACTTGAAATAACTACAGAGGAGTTAGGCGAATATTATCCTGCCGCTAGTATAGATGCTAAAGAAAATCCTGAGAGAATGGAAGAAGTAAGAAAGATAACTGCTTTAGTTGACGAAGGAAAAGAACCATACTTCAGCATGTGGAAAGATATAGTAGAAGTATCTAAAGAATCTATTAAAAAGAGTTATGATTATTTAAATTGTAATTTCGATTTATGGGAAGGTGAACTTAGTTCATTAGAATATGTGCCTGATACTTTAAAAATATTAGAACCATATATGTATGTTTCTGAAGGAGCAAAAGTTATAGATGTTAAGAAGGATGATGATAAAATAGAAATTCCACCACTAATTGTTATTAAGAATGATGGAGCTACTATTTATGCAACACGTGATTTAGCAACTATTTATTCAAGAGTTAAAAAATATAATCCTGATGAAATATGGTACATAGTAGATGCTAGACAATCTATGTATTTTGAACAAGTATTTAGAGCATCTTATAAATCACACTTAGTTCGTGATAATGTTAAACTTGCACACTATTGGTTTGGTACTATGAATGGTGCAGACGGAAAACCATTTAAAACTCGTGATGGTGGAGTAATGTCTTTAGATATGTTAATAGAACAAGTTAAAGAAAAATTACTTACTAAATTAGATAAATATACTGAAGAAGAAAAGAAAAATATAGCAGATGTTCTTACAGTAGCAACAATTAAATATGCAGATTTATCTCCATATCGTACTACTGACTTTATATTTGATATAGATAAAATAACTTCTTTTGAAGGAAAAACTGGTCCATATGTTTTATATACAATGGTAAGAATTAAATCTATATTAGATAAAGTTGATATTAAAGACGCTAAAATTAAATCAATATATAGTGATACTGAAAGAAATATATATATTAAATTATTAGAACTTTCTAAGATACTTACTAAAGCATATAATGAAAAAACGTTAAGTTATATATGTGAATATCTATTTGATTTATGTAGTTTATTTAATAAATTCTATGGTGAATGTAATATCGTTAATGAAAAAGATATGGATAAAAAAGAGTCTTACGTAGCATTGTTAAATGTTTTATATAATACTGGTAAAATGTTACTTGATATATTAGCAATAGAAGTGCCAGATAAGATGTAAGAAGAAAGGATTATTATGGTAGACAGAGTAGAATTAAAAAGAAGAGCTAAAGAATTTGCTTATTCTCATAAGATGGATATTTGGAGACCTGTATTAGTAATATTTTGTATTAATTTTGTAATATCATTTGTTACTTCAATGATGGGTGTAAATGAAGAAACTCAATTATATTCTATAATTACTTCATTAACTACTTTAGTAATGGTTCCATTACAAATAGGTGGTATATCATATGTTATGGGTGTTATTGATGGTAAAAAAGTTGATCTTAAGGAATGCTTATTATCTAAGTTCAAAGATGGTTCTTGGTGGAAAATATTATTAGCTACTTTATGTGTAGGACTTGTAGTTGGATTTGGAATGGTATTATTAATAGTTCCTGGAATATATTTTGCTTTAAAGTATGGTATGGTTCAAATGATATTAGCTGATGAAAAATTTAATGATAAGAAAATTCTTTATGCTTTAGATAAAAGTTCTGAAATGATGAGTGGACATAAATGGGAATATTTTGTATTTATTCTTAGTTTCTTTGGTTGGTTTATTCTTGGAGCATTTACATTTGGTATTTTATATATTTGGATTTATCCATATTATATGGTAGCTAACTATTATTATTTTAAAGAATTGAAAAAATAGCACATAAGTGCTTTTTTTCTTGCATAAAACTTAGTAAAACTAGTAAATTTATGTTGTAAGTTAAAAATAAGTATGCTATAATACATTAGAACGAAAAGTTCCTTGCTTCATTTAGTGAAGCCGTTAAGACCAAAAGGAGGTGTAAGTAATGAATAAATATGAAATAATGTTTATTGTTAAAACTGACATTGATGAAAAAGCTCAAAAAGACACAGTAAAGACTTTCGAAAAAGTGTTAACAGATATGAAATCTAAAATCGTTAATACTAAAGATATGGGTCAAAAGAAGCTTGCTTATCCTATTAAGAATCAAGTTAGAGGAAACTATTATGTATTCAATGTAGAAGCTACTGCTGCTGCTGTTAAAGAATTCGATAGAAAAGCTAAGATTGATGAAAATATCTTAAGACATATTGTCATAAGAGAAGAGGAGTAGTTAATGAACAAAATAATGTTAGTCGGAAGACTAGTTAGAGATCCTGAAGTTAGAAGTACTAGTACTGGTAGTTCAACTGCTAACTTTACTGTAGCTGTAAGTAGAAATTTTAAGAATAAAGATGGAAACTATGATGCTGACTTTTTACCTTGTGTAGCATTTAGAAATTCTGCTGATTTTGTTTCAAAATACTTTAAAAAAGGTAGCTTAATTGGAATAGAAGGTAGAGTTCAAACAAGAAATTATGATGCTCAAGATGGTACTAAGAGATATGTAACAGAAGTTGTAGTTGAAAATATAGAGTTTGTTGGTGGAAGAAATGAAGGTGGCTCAAATCAAATGAGTAATAATGCTTATATGGATGCACCTAGTGAAGCACCAATGGATGTAATGCCAGAATATGATATTCCTAAATCAGATCCATATGAAAATTATGATAAAGAAGTATCGCTAAGTGATAATGATTTACCATTCTAAGGAGGAAAGAAATGGCAGAATTTTATAGAAGAAAAAAAATATGTCAAATGTGTGCTGGTAAGAGTGTAGATTATAAAGATGTTATGATCGTTTCTAAATACATTAATGAAAAAGGTAAGATTTTACCTAGAAGAATGACTGGAGCTTGTGCTAAGCATCAAAGACATATTGCTAATCAAATTAAGATTGCTAGATATATGGCATTATTACCATATACTAAGTAATTAGTTATAAATATTAAGTAGTAGAAATACTACTTTTTTATTGCAATAAAAAAGAGACTTTAGTCTCTATTTCTACTTATAAGTATTAATCTAAGTATTTGTAGTGCTTCTGCTAAGAAACCTGCTATGTATGTGAAGGCTGCTGCATTTAGTACACTATTAGTACCATTTATATTCTTTTTACTATAAAGTTCTATATCTTTTAGCTGATCTTTTGCTCTAGAAGATGCATTAAATTCAACTGGAAGAGTTATTAATTGGAAGAATAAACCAACTAGTAGAAGTATAATACCTATATCAATTAAGTTTAGTGCTTCGGCTGCAAAACCAATAATTATGAATAAGCTTGATATATGAGATGTGAAGTTAACAATTGGTACTAAGAAACTTCTAAATCTTAAGAAGAAATATCCTTCTTTATCTTGAATAGCATGACCAACTTCATGAGCTGCGACTGATGCAGAACTAATACTTGTGCCTTTATAAATACTACTAGATAAGACAACTCTCTTTTTTCTTGGGTCATAATAGTCAGTAAGTTCTCCGTTTGTTTCAAATATTTCTACGTTATTAAGACCGTTTTTATCAAGTATCATTCTAGCTACTTCTTTTCCAGTTAAGTTTTTATCATTTTCAACTTTTGAATATTTTAAATATGAACCTTTAACACTTACTTGAGCAATTAAAGGTATTAAAATTATTAATAATATCAATATTAAATCCATTTCATTCACCAATATAATATTATCATACTTATGTGAAATATTTAAGAAATTATACCTTAAAACCTATAAAATGTGTGTATGAATTAATATTAAAAGATTCTTTTATATTAGTTTTGTCTAATTTTAGTTTATTTAATTTTAAATTATTTATTTTTTTATCTATAAATTTTGCTTCTTTGAACTTTTTATTTTTTAATAAATCTATTTTGATTGTTAATAACTTGTTAGTTTCTTCTTTTATAGAAGTATTATTTATTTTAGTTTTAGTACATAGTAAATCTAGTAATTCTAGACTCTTATCAGGATTCATTTTTGTTTTATCTTTACTAGTTGTATCTATTATAAATTTTAAATCTTTGTTAGTTATTTTTACATTATGGAATTTTTCATAGTATTTTTTTGTATTTTTTAGAATATTTAGTGTTTCTTCATTTGTTGGTTCATTTACTTTTATTATTTGAAATCTTCTATTTAGAGCTTTGTCTTTTGAAATTGTTCTGTTATATTCATTTATAGTGGTAGCACCTATACATTTTATTTTATTTCTAGCTAGGTATGGTTTTAGTATGTTTGAGGCATCTATTGCACCTTCTGCACCACCTGCGCCTACCATTGTGTGTATTTCATCAATAAATAGAATTAATTCTTCGTTGTTCTCAAATTCATTTATAATCTTTTCTATTTTTTCTTCAAATTCTCCTCTATATCTAGTACCACTTACGATTGATGACATGGTTAGTTC
This sequence comes from uncultured Clostridium sp., assembly GCA_905193755.1. Classification (GTDB taxonomy): domain Bacteria; phylum Bacillota_I; class Bacilli_A; order RF39; family UBA660; genus CAG-1000. The sequence continues at coordinate 6,775 of CAJJPX010000010.1, forward strand.
AATAATTTGTTTATTCTTTAGGATGTCTGGTACATCATCATTATTTATTTTTATAGCTAAAGCTTCTACGATTGCTGTTTTACCAACACCGGCTTCTCCGATAAGAATAGCATTACTTTTATCTTTTTTACATAGTGCTTCAATTAATTCATTTAATTCTTTATCTCTACCAGTAATGTTATAATCTCTTGTTTTTACTTTTTCATTTAGGTTAACTCCATATTTTAGTTTTGTCTCATTTAATAGTTTTTTATAAATTTTATTTATATTTACATTTTGATTATTTAATATAGTTATAGCTATACCATCGTTGTTTTTTATGATGTTAAGTAGTACATTTTTTAGTGTTATAGTATTATCTTCTACTGAATCTAATATTATCTTTTTAAGTAGGGGTGTGTATGATGGTATAGTTATTTTTGTATCTTTTTTGATATATTTATTTATATCTTTTATAAAATCTTTTTTATTTATTTCTTTTTTTAGTATGTTTGATATATCGTTATTAAGTGAGAGTACTCCGATTATTAGGTGTTCTGTACCTATGAAATTATGTTTTAGTTTTATTGCTTCTCTTTCGCTTTGTTTTAATGCTTTTATTAAATTTTCATCATATTCTATCATATTAATATTATGTTTTAAATGTAAAAAAAAATACAGATTTTACTCTGCATTTTTTTATATTAGCATTGCGGCTACTGTAGTTAAGATTACAATTCCGAATAGTACTAATGATAGTTTCCAAGTTTTTTTAATCCATTCAGTATAAGGAATATTTAAGTATGTAAGTCCTAATACTAAGACTGCACTTGTTGGTACTACAAACATTGTAACACCGTAAAGTCCTTGAATTAATGTACCTGTAACTATTGTACTTGCGCCCTCAGCAGCTATTTGTGGAATAACATAGTTAGCTACATATAGCATATCTACGTGTAACGCTGAACCAAGGATTGTAGTTATAGTAGTAAAGAAAATATTGAACTTACTAGTTGCTCCTAAAATCCATCCTGCTATTGTTGGGAAGAACATTGTATTTCCAGCAAAGTAGATTACACAGTATGTTAATACTACCATTAGAGCTGGTGCTAACATTTTTTTAGCTCCGTCTGCCATATATGAAAGCATATCTCTATGTTTCATTCTATAGAATCTTCCAAGTATTAAAGCAGCAAGTATGCACATTACAGACATTTCTGCATAGTACCAATTACCAAATTCTTCTACTGTACCAAAGATGTTTTTGAAGATTTCGAAATCTTTAATTTTAACACCCATGACTGTTTCATTTAATTTAGTAAATATACTTACATTAAATGTTGATGTCCAGTTAGTACAAGCTACGATTAGTAATACAAATAATAATGCAAAAATTACTATGATTGGTACTACTGAATACTTATTTGCATTTTTTTCACCAATGAATAAATCATTGTCAACGGCATTTTCAATCTTATTTTCTACTTTTTTAACAGTAGTATGTTTTGCTTTAACTAAATAGAATATTAATGCTGCTAGTGATAATACTAGTAGTGCTACTCTATACCAAATACCAACGCTTAATTTTTCTACTGATAATTGTTCGTTGATAACACCAGTAATATTATAACTAATTGTACTACCGATTGTACCTACTAACATAGCACCGAATGTTGCTACTGCAGCAGTTATTTTATCATATCCCATTGCTAGTATGATACTAATAATTAATGGGATGAAGATAAATAGTAGTAATCCATAGTTAAATACTGAAGTTAAGGCTACAATAATAATTGAAGCAATAAGTAAGAATACTATTTCCTTTCCTCTAAATTTACTTGCTATTTTTTCGATCCATGCTCTATATTTACCAGTTTTAGCAAGTACACCATAAAGTGCTCCAACTGAAACAAGTAAGATAAAGATTTGGATAAAATATTTAAACTCAAATGCTCCGAAGATTAATTGGAAAAAGTCAAAGAAACCAATTCTATATTTTCCAAGTTCTGCAAGTTCTCCAGCGTTAAAGTAACTAGCTGGAATAATCCAAGTTAAAATAGCTATAGCAAGTAGTGTGAACACGATTATTTTAAATAATCCAGTCTTTTTCATCTTCTAATCCTCCTCAATTGTTATTATATAACAAAAAAACTAGTAAGTTCAAGAAAATACTAGCTTTTTTCCTATTTTTCACAAGTTAAACAAGATATATGATTATAAATTTTGTCTAAGCATTTATTAAATTCTTCTTCTGTTTTACATGTAACTATTTCTTGCTTTAATTCTTTTGATTTTGGTATGTATTTTAAATAAGCAAGTGCATGTGTTTTAATATCAAGTAATGCTTTTCTTTCATTTGTATTCTTTTTTAAAAGTTGATAGTGATATTTTAGCATATTGATTCTTTCTATATATGTAGGTTCTTCTATTTCTTTGTTATTTTCTATGTACTCTACACATTCTTTAATAATCCATGGATTACCTATAGATGCTCTTCCGATCATTACTGCATCACACCCTGTTTCTTCTAGCATTCTTTTTGCATCTTCTTTAGTATGTATATCTCCGTTTCCAATTACTGGTATATTAACTGCATCTTTTACTTCCTTTATAAGTGACCAATCTGCTGAACCAGTGTATCCTTGTTCTCTAGTTCTAGGGTGTATTGCGATTGCTGATGCTCCTGCTTTTTCAATAAGTTTAGCAACTTCTACACAATTAATAGAGTCTTTATTCCATCCTGATCTTATTTTAACAGTAACAGGTGTATTAACATTTTTGACAACAGAGGCAACTATTTCATAAATCTTTTCAGGATTTTTCAAAAGACCAGATCCTGCCTGTGATTTAAGTGCAACTTTTGGAACGGGGCACCCCATATTAATATCAATAATATCTGGATGAGAATTTTCTTCTACATACTTAGCGGCTTTTATAAAAGAATCTACGTCGCTTCCAAATATTTGTAGTGATATAGGTCTTTCTTCATCATTGATTTTTAGCATATCAATAGTATTTTTACTATTATAAATTATACCCATATTACTTACCATTTCTGAATAAATAAGACCTGGATTCATACTTTTTAAAATCATTCTATAAGATTCATTAGATATTCCTGCCATAGGAGCACAAACAATTCTATTATTAATTTTTACTTTTCCAATATTCCACATAAAATTTCCTCATACATAATTTACCATTTAAAAAGTTTTTTTTCAATAAAAAAAGCGATTACTCGCTTTTTGTTGCAGTTGCTTTACAACTTATGTTTGATTTAATACCTAAGAATGAATATTTTATTGTTGTTGAATCTATTGGTGTTTCACTTGATGGTTTGATATCTCCACAATCTAATGACATTTTATATCCTTCTTGAATTTTGAATGTAATTTCTGCTTCTTTTCCTTCTTCGATTTCTGCTGAAGTAGAACCATTCGTGATAGTTATTTCTTCAGGTAATTCTATTTGAAGTGTATATTTTTTAGGAGCTGTTTTATTAAATACTATTGTACATGTGTTATTATCAATTACTTTATCAATATTGAATGTATTTTCTTTGAATACTCCTTGTTGCAGTTTACTTGTACATTTTATTGTTGGAGTTCCATATCCTTCTTTAGGAATTACTACTTCTTTAATATTGTCTCCGTAGTTAACTGTTTTAGTTGTTGATCCTTCTCCATTTGTAACATTAATATTAACTGTTAATTCTTTTAATTTAAATACTACTTTGCATGATACATCTTTTGTGATTGAGTTTATTAATAAAGCGCTTTGTGTTGAATCCCATGTTGTTTGTTTATTATCAGAACATTCTGCACTTGAGAATTCATAACCTTCTGATGGATTTATTTTGAATACTCCGTCTTGTTCTCTATCTATATATTTTGGATTGTTAATATCTAGTGTTGCATTACTTCCGGCTATTGTAAGAGTAACTTCGTATTTGGCTTTTACAAAGTGTAGTTCACAAACACTGTCTACTTCTTTATCTACTGTAAATTTCCATTCATTTTCATCGAATGTACCAGTTACTCCGTTAGTACAATGTTGTTCAGATAATTTATATAATACATTTACTGTTTCTACTCCATTTTCATCAACTGTTTTTTCGTTTACTGGCATTTCTTCTACTTCTTGATCTTCTAAAAAGTATTTGTATGTTATTTGACCTTTTTCTTCTGGTTTAGGTGTCTCTGGTTTTTCTTTTTTACTTTCTAAATAACCAACTATTCCACCTGATAAAGCTATTATAAACATTATAATTAATACTATTAACATTCCTTTATTTTTCATTTTTTCCTCCACTATTATATAGTAATTTTATAATATATAGCAGTTGCTTGTCAAGAATTCATATGGTAAATATAATGAATATATTGTAAAAATAATAAAAAACATTTGACATTTTTATGTACATTTTATATAATATTCCCGGTACATTTTAATGGAGATGCAGTTTCTGTGGGAAAGAAATAGCTATAGTTGCAAATATAGTGTGCATCAAAATTGAAGGAAGGAAATAATATATTATGAAAACATTTATGTTAAAAAAGGAAGACGTTAAACGTAATTGGTATGTTATTGATGCTGAAGGTAAGAACTTAGGTAAAGTTGCTGCTTTAGCTGCTTCTGTTCTAAGAGGTAAACATAAACCAACTTATACTCCACATATTGCTTGTGGTGATAACGTTATTATTATCAATGCTGAAAAGGTAAATTTAACTGGAAACAAATTAAATGATAAAATGTACTATAATCATAGTGGTTATCCAGGTGGCCTTAGAGAAAGAAATGCTAAGACTATGATTGAAAAATATCCAGTAGAAATGGTAGAAAGAGCTGTTAAAGGTATGCTTCCTAAGAATAGACTTGGAAGACAAATCTATAGACAATTATTTGTTTATGCTGGTAATGAACATAAACATGAAGCTCAAAAACCAGAAAGATTAGAGGTAAAGTAAGATGGCAGAAAAGAATAAGTATACTGCAATAGGCAGAAGAAAAAGAAGTGTTGCTAAAGTAACTTTAGTTCCAGGAAAAGGTAATATTACTGTTAATGGTAAAGATGTAAAAGATTACATGCCTTATGAAACATTAGTTATGGATTTAGTACAACCATTAGAACTTGCTGATTCTAAAGAAAAATATGATATCAATATCGTAGTTAAAGGTGGAGGTTTTTCTGGACAAACTGGAGCTATTAGATTAGGTATTGCAAGAGCTTTAATGCTTGCTAATGCTGAACATAGACCAGTACTTAAATCAAATGGTATGATTACTCGTGATGCTAGAATTAAGGAAAGAAAGAAATATGGACTTAAGAAAGCACGTAGAGCACCTCAATTCAGTAAGAGATAATATAAGATTAAACTCAAATTTATATTTGAGTTTTTCTTTTACATAAAAATAATCAAACAAATTAAAAAATAATTTTAAATTCATATTATTAATGTTATAATTATCATAATAGGAGAGTGAAGTAAGTGGCAGCTAAAGTATTTAAAACTATAGAAGAACAAATACAAATATTAATAAGTAAAGGTCTTACTATAGAAGATTATGATAAAACTAGTGAAATACTTCTAAGAGAAAATTATTTCTTTTTAAATGGATATAGATCTCCATTCTTAATAACAGGTACTAAAAGATTTGTAGAAGGTTCTACTTTTGAAGAGTTATATTCATTATTCACATTTGATAGATATTTTAGAAATATAATATTTAAGAATGTCTTAATAGTTGAAAATAACTATAAATCAATATTTAGTTATGTTCTTAGTAAGAAATATGGTTATAAAGAAAAAGATTATTTAAATGTAAATAATTTTAATAAAAATAAAGATACTAATAGACAGATAAATGATTTACTTAGGAAACTTAAAAGACAAATTAGAATAAATGGATATCAACATCAGGCAACAAGTCATTATATAAATAATTATGGTTATATACCTATGTGGGTTAGTGTTAAAGTATTAAGCTTTGGTCTTATGAGTGAATTATTTTCAATACTTAAAGATGTTGATAGAGAAGAGATAGCATCATATTATAATATAAGTGCTGATGAGTTAGAGGATTATTTATCAATACTATCTAATTATAGAAATTTATGTGCTCATGAAGATATATTATATAATCATGAAACTCAAAAAGAGATAGATGATACTACATATCATGAATTATTAGAAATACCTCAAGTAGAAGGTGAATATATTTATGGTAAACATGATATATTTGCATTAATAATTATACTTAAGCAAATGCTTACTCATACAGACTTTAAAATGATGATGAATGAAATAGATTATGAAGTAGATTGGTTAAGTTCTAAATTGCATTCTATAGATGTACAAAAAGTATTATATAGAATGGGCTTTCCAGATAATTATAAACAAATATCATATATGGACTAGGAGGGTTATATGAAAGATAATAACACTTATGTAATTAGTATTATAGCATCACTATTTGTAGGAGCGTTTCTTATGTATACATATATAGCGAAGAATCCTATTGTTCAAGTGTCTACTGAATCAGGTGTAGTTAAAAACGTTAATGTTACTGAAAACGGAATATCATCAGGAATAGAAAATGTATATGACGCAGTAGTGGTAGTAGAAAACTATCAAAATGGTAAACTTGTGGGTATTGGTTCTGGATTTATATATGATATTAAGGGTTATATAATGACTAATCATCATGTTATAGATGAAGCAACTGAAATTAAAGTTAAATTAACAAGTGGGGATAATGTAGTTGCTAGTGTAGTTGGTAGTGATGAATATGCTGATATTGCAGTTATTAAAGTAGATCAAAGCTATGTTAAAAGAGTAGCTAAATTAGGTGATAATAATAAGATGAAAGTTGGAGATACAGTATTTACCATAGGTTCTCCAATAAGTATAGATTATGCGGGAACTGTTACTCGTGGAATATTGAGTGGTAAAAATAGAATGGTTGCTGTATCAGTAAGTAACTCAAGTTCAAGTGATTGGATTATGAATGTAATGCAAACTGATGCTGCTATTAATCCTGGTAATAGTGGTGGACCTTTATGTAATGTTAATGGAGAAGTGATTGGCGTTAATTCTATGAAAATTGTAAAATCTGAAATAGAGGGTATTGGATTTGCAATTCCAATAGAAGATGCTATTGAGTATGCTAAATTAATTATAAGTGGAGAAAAAATACAAAGAGCATACTTAGGAATTAGTATGATTGATTTAACAGTATCAAATCAATATTTAAGACAACAAGGAATCACTATTGATGAAAGTATTACTAGTGGAGTAGTTGTAGTTAGTACTGAAAAAGATGGTCCTAGTGCTAAAGCTGGTATTGAAAAAGGAGATGTTATTGTTAAAATAGGAGAATATGATGTAACTAGTGTTGCCGAATTAAGATACTATTTATATAAATATAAACCTAAAGATACAATTGAAATAAAAGTAATAAGAGGAAAATCAAACAAAATATTTAAAGTAACTCTTGGAGCAAATTAATTGCTCCTTTTTCTTGATAAAATATATATAATCTTATATAATTATTATATATAATAAAGGGTTAGTAATATGAAAAAAGATTATGAATATTTAGATAGTAAGAAAGTTTTAAAAGAACTTAAAACTTCTCTTAATGGGCTTAGTGAAAGAGAAGCAAAATATAGACTAAAAGATTATGGGTTAAATGAACTTCCTAAAGAAAAACAAAAAAGTATTTTTGAAGTTTTTTTGGGTTCAATAAACGATCCTATAATATATGTGTTGGTTGTAGCTGCTATACTTTCTTTTATTGTTAGTGAAGTGCTAGATGGTTTTGCGATTATATTTATTATTATGGTAGATGCTGTTGTTTCAACTATTCAAGAAATTAAAGCCGAAAAAAATAGTGAAGCACTTAAGAATTTAATTAAGGTTAAAGTTAAAGTTGTTCGTGAAAATAAACATTATGAAATTGATTCATCATATTTAGTTCCTGGTGATATTATAATTGTTGAACCTGGAACAAAAGTATCTAGTGATGCAAGAATAATAAATAGTAACAATCTTACTGTTGATGAGTCTGTTCTTACTGGTGAAAGTATTGGCGTAGCCAAGAGTAATGAAGCTTCTTCATTAAGTGATGATAATAAAAAGTGTATGATATATGCTGGTACTTCTGTATTAACTGGTAGAGCAATAGCTGTTGTTACTGCGACTGGTATAGATACTGAAGTAGGAAAGATTGCTGAAAAAGTTACTACTACTGAAGAGAGTAAATCACCTCTTACAATAAGAATGGAAAAGTTTTCTAAACAAATTACATTATTAATAGTTGGAATAGCAATAATAATTGGTTGTGTTCTTATATATAAAGAGTATCATTTTATGGATATATTCTTAGCAGTAGTTGCTCTTGCGGTATCAGCTATGCCTGAGGGATTACCACTTTCTTTAACTCTTGCACTTACCATTGGATCAAATAAGATGGGTAAGAGAAATGTAATAGTTAAAAAACTTAATTCAGTGGAGAGTCTTGGTAGTTGCACTGTGATTGCTAGTGATAAAACTGGAACTCTTACAGTAAATGAACAAACTGCTAAAAAAATATTACTTCCTAATGGTGAAACATTTTTAATAGATGGTAATGGTTATAATGATAGTGGTAAAGTTGTGCCTGTAGGAGATGCTAATATGGCTAATGCTAAATATATTGCAACTCTTGGTGTAATAAACAATGAATCTATGCTTGAAAAAGTAAAAGGTAAATGGGATAAATTTGGAGATTCAATAGATATAGCATTCTTAGCATTAGGTAGAAAACTTGGAATACATAATTCTGAATTTAAAAAAATATATGATATACCATATGAATCAGAAAAGAAATATAGCGCAGTATTTTATAGAATAGATGGTGATGTGTTATGTACAGCTAAAGGTTCAGTTGAAACGATACTTGAATTTTGTAAATATAGTTATGAAGATGGGGAAAAAGTAAAATTAAATAAAGAAAAAATATTAAAACAAAATGAAGAATTAGCATCTAATGGATACAGAGTAATTGCTTTGTGTGATGGAGATGTTGCATTAAAAGAAAAATATGGTGAAAGTGATGTTAAGAATCTTAACTTCATAGGATTAGTTGGTTTTATAGATCCAGTTAGAAAAGAAGCAGTAGGTGCAATAAAGAAGTGTAAAACTGCTGGAATAAAGGTTCTTATGATTACTGGAGATCACGCATTAACTGCTTATGCGATAGCTAAAGATTTAAATATAGTTAGTAGTCGTGATGAAGTAGTTACTGGAAGTGATTTGGATTTTTATTCAGATAATGATGAAAAGTTTGATAGATTTGTAGAAGGTAAAAAAGTATTTGCTAGAGTTACACCTTTACAAAAATTAAAAATAGTTGAATCATTACAACGTCAAGGTGAATTTGTAGCTGTAACAGGAGATGGTGTAAATGATGCTCCTGCAATTAAGGTTGCTAATATTGGTGTTGCTATGGGAAGTGGAACTGACGTAGCTAAAGAAACTGCAAACATGATTATAATTGATGATAATTTTTCATCAATAGTTGCTGGAATTGAAGAAGGTAGAAATGCATACTCAAATATTAGAAAAATATGTTTGATGTTACTTTCTTGTGGACTTGCTGAAGTATTATTCTTTGTGTTATCAATTGCTTTTGATTTACCAATGCCTTTAGTAGCAATTCAATTATTATGGTTAAATTTAGTAACAGATGGTCTTCAAGATATGGCTCTTTCATTTGAAAGAGAAACTGATACGATAATGAAAGAAAAACCAAGAAGTACTAAAGAAAGTTTATTTGAAAAAGAACTAGTAAAACAAATATTCTTAAGTGGTATATTTATTGGTGTACTTGTATTTGCAGTGTGGTATGTACTTATTAATAAATTACATATGGAAGTAGCTCATGCTCGTGGTTATGTTTTAGCACTTATGGTATTTATTCAAAATATGCATGTATTAAATTGTAGAAGTGAAAGTAAGAGTGTATTTGAAAATGGATTCAAGCAAAATAAATTTGTATTATTTACAATAGTTGGAACAATAATACTACAAATGATAGTTATGGAAGTACCTATTTTATCTAAATTCTTACAAACATACGACGTACCAAACTTACATTTAGTAATCTTATTCTTACTATCACTTCCAATTATATTTGTAATGGAAATGTATAAGTATGTAAAAAAGAATAAAAATAAATAGTCTTTATGATATAATGAAATATAGGAGAAGAAAATATGAAGAAGAATATATTGATGCTTATAAATGGTTTTGGTGTAGAACAAAGAGATTCATATGATATATATTCAGCTGAATTGATGCCAAATATGGATAAACTTACTAAAGAGGGATTGTTTTCTTCTTTAAGTAGTAAAGATTTAGATTATAAAAGTGGATATAGAAGTTTTAGTATAGGAATCAAAGAATCTTTATCATATAGTATTGTTGAGAATAGTTTATCTAATGATTCTTATAAAAATTCACAAGTTCTTAAATATTTATATTCACAACTAGGAACAGAGAGTGAAACTAAATTACATATATTTTGTTTTTGGGATAATGATAGAACTGTAGAACAATTGTTAACATATTTGAAAGATATGAAATTAAATATTAAAACTAAAATCTTTATACATTTAATTATGACTCAGAGATCATTAAATGATTATAAAGATATTGATAGATGTTTTACTACTTTGAATTATGAGTTAGGTGATCAAGTAAAACTTGGTGTGGTTGCTGGGGAACAACATTTAGAAAATTTATTGGCTTTTAAGGATTTTATTAAAACATTGGTTGCTGAAGCTGGAGAAAAGTGGAAGGATTTAAGTAAGAAGACTGATGTTTTATTACAAACTAAGACTATTCCTGCTAAAGCTAGAACTTTTGCTGTTAACCCTGGTTATGGTGTTAATGATGGGGATTTCTTCTTATTCTTTAATTATTCTAATATTGATGTTACAAGATATATAAAGGAAATAGATGTTCAAAAATATAGAAAGTTAGATTCATCTACTATTAAGGCATATTCGTTATTTCCAGTTAAATGTGATGTAAGACAAATACCATTTATGTTTAATTTTGCAGTTTCATCTACGTATGCATTAAAGTCTTTAGAATCAATAGGTGCTAAAGCTATAGTGCTTGCTGAAAAAGATAAATGTCCATATATAAACTATTATATGACTGGGCTTAGAAATACAGTAAGTGAAAACTTAAAATATTTATCTGTTGATGATGGATTTATATATGATCCTGATAAAGTGATTGCTACTATAAAAGCTTATCCACAAGAGTTAATAATTATAAATTATGAAATAGAAACTTGTAAAAATGTAGGTGAGATTGAAGATAGGTTAAAATCAATTGATGCTGTTATTGGTAAAGTATCTGAATATACTTTGGCAAATAATTATGGATTTTTCTTGTCATCATTGTATGGTATAGAAAAAGAAATGTATAATAATAAAAATGAATTATGCAAAGTTAATTTTTCAGTAAGAGTTCCGGTTGTTGTTTATGATAAAGGATTACCTGGTGGTAGTTATTCATTAAATGAAGGAACTACATATGATTTATTTAATGCTATAATACACAATATCAATCCTGTTTTTGAAAATAGTGGTATAATAAAAAAGAAATCTGGAATAATGTCAATATTTTTTAAAAAATCTAAGGGGGATAAGAAATGAAAAAAACAACGTTAAGACGATTAGGTGATTATTTAATGGATACTTTTATTATTCTACTTATAAGCAGTATGTTTGTTAAAATAGAATTTATTAATCCAAAGTATGAAGAATACCAAAAAGTTTATCAAGAATACATTGACTATACTTCTGAAATTAAAAATATAGATGATATACAAAATGATACGAAACTAACTGACTTTTCTTATGATTTAGCCAAAACTGGTGTTGGAACTAGTATAATATCATTAATAGTTACTACTTTATATTTTGTTGGTTTTCAATATTTAAATAAAGGTCAAACTCTTGGTAAAAAGGTATTTAAAATTAAAGTAGTAGATGGAGATAATAAACCTGTTAAGTTTTATCAATTATTAGTTAGAAGTTTACTTATAAACAGTATATTAACGTCATTTATTTCTATTATTGCTGTTTCTTTCTTAAGTAAAGCAGTATATTTTAGAACAATACAATTTACTCAATTATTTGATGTGACTATAGTATGTACTTCATTTATTCTTATGATGTTTAGAGAAGATGGAAAAGGACTTCATGATATTCTTATGGGTACTAGAGTAGTATTTGATAATGTTGAATAGGATATAAAAGAAGCAAAGATAGTAGAAAAAGATGAAAAAAAGGTTACTAAGAAAAAAACTACTAGAAAGGAGAAATAATGAAAATAGGTATAGCTAATGATCATCATGGAGTAGAAGTAAAAGATAAAATAATGAATTATCTACATGAAAAGGGTATTGAATGTGTAAATTTTGGCACTAATGATAAAACAAGTGTTGATTATGTTGAATATGCTGTAAAGTTATGTACAGCGGTAAATGAAAAAAAAGTTGATTTAGGTATATTAATATGTGGTACTGGAATAGGTATGAGTATTGCGGCTAATAAAATAAAAGGAATTAGATGTGGTAAGGTTACTACACCTCGTGAAGCAATGCTTACTAAAGAACATAATATGGCTAATGTGATATCTCTTTCTGAATATACTGAAAATATTGAAGAGATAATAGATGCATTCATTAATACTAAAAATTCAACTGAAGCAAGACATATTCAAAGAGTTAAAGAAATTAGTGAATTAGAGGGATAATATGAATAAAAGTTTATTAAAAATATCAGGTATTATATCAATAGTTTTAGGTATAATATGTTGTCTTACAATTTTTGGAGCTATAGTTGGTGTTCCACTTATAATTGGTGGTAATAAAATAAAAGATATGGCTAATTTAAGTGATAAAGAGTTAATGACTCAGAAAGATACAATACTTATATGGATGGTTGTATTCTTAGTATTCAATCAAATAAGTGGTATTTTATTATTAATATTCTATATTGATATGGATGGAAGTTTTAGTAATACATTCAACAATACTAAAAGTAATAATAAGTATGATGAATTAGAGAAACTAAAAAAATTATATGATGATAAAGTATTGACTAAAGAAGAGTTTGAAACTGAAAAAGAAAAAATACTTAATAAATAACATTATAGAAATATAATGTTTTTTTATGAATAATTTTTATAAAAAGGTTCACTCTATTATTAGGAGAGTGAAAAATGAGTAAATATTCTAAAGTATTATTACCAACATTTTATATTGGTATAGTTGCAGTAATGGTTTTATGTGTTATGCTGGTTGTATCTGGTGTTAAATCATTTATAGTTGAGAGAGAAGATATGAAATATACTCTTGATAATGTTTTTGATGAAAATACTAAGACAGTTGTTAAAACTGAAAATAATAGTATAGTAAAACCATTTATAGCTGAAACTGTTAAAGTAGGAAAATATTTTTATGATTTTGAGTCTGATGAAAAGAAACAACAAAGTTCACTAATATTATTTGAAGATACATATATGCAGAATAATGGTGTTGATTATATTGATACTAAAGATTTTGATGTTGTTTCTATATTAGATGGTGAAGTTGTTTCAATTGAAGACAGTGATGTTTATGGTAAAGTTGTAACTATTAAGCATAATGATAACTTAAAATCAGTATATTCTAATGTAACAGGTGTACTTGTAAATGTTGGTTATAAAATAAGTCAAGGTGAAGTATTTGCGATGAGTAGTAAATCTAAAATATCAGCTGATGAAAATTCAATGTTACATTTTGAAGTGTATTATAAAGGAAATGCTATTGATCCTGAAAATATGTATACGATGGCAGTTAGTGATTTTGAATAAAGGATATAAAATGTCCTTTTTTCTTGGCTTTTCATTGAAAATGTAGAGCTAGAGTGGTATTATTAAGGTGTACATATTAAAAGGAGACTATAATGATTAATTATGTGGTTGTGGATGATAATAACACCCATAGAAAAAGAGTAGTTAATGCTATTATTAGTAAAATGATGAGTAATCAAATTGAATTTAATATTAAAGAATTTGATGACTATTCTCCTGGACTCTTAAATTATATTAAAGACGAAAGAAGAAACACTGTGTATATTCTAGATTTAGAATTACCTAGTGGAGATGGTATCGACATAGCAAGATACATAAGAAATGACTGTAATAATTGGATAAGTCCTATAATTATTGTTACTGCTCATACTTCGCTTTATTATGAAGTTTATAAACAAAGATTACAATTATTAGATTTTATTGGTAAATGTAATTCTGTAGAAGATGGAATATTTGAAAATATAGATATTTGTCTTAGAATGTTAAGTGTAGAAAGAGTATATAGATATACATATAAAAGTGTTGAACATGCTATTCCTATAAATGATATTGATTATATAATTAGAGAAGGTAGACAAACTAAAATTATTACTTCGAATGATGAATATTATCAAAATATTTCCATTAGAGAAATTAAAGATTTTTTACCTAAATATTTTATATGTTCAAATAAAGGAGTATTAATAAATTATAAGAATATTGATAGAATAGATTGGAATAATAACAAAGTTTATTTTAAAGATGGCAATTCTGAGTACTTAGTATCTCGTAGTCATAAAAAGGAGATAAGTGAGTATGAATTGGTATGATTATGGTATTTATTGTTTTTTCGCGTTTTTAATGATGATTATATCAGGTATATGTTATGATAGTTTAACCATTTATAAGAAAATTAATATAAATATAAAAGATATTCTTATATCAATTATGGCAAGTATATTGATAACGGTTAATACATATTCTAATAATGGATATTCTAGAGCTTTAATTTCATATGTAATTATAATGATATCGTTTTATTTGATGAAGGATGATAAATTTAACAATTTTATAATTAAAGGCACTATTTATTATATTTTGATATTATTATCTGAAACATTTTTATCAATAATATTTGTTGGATTAAAAATAATTGATATAGATTATTTAGATGGAAGTGTTCTTTTTAAATCGTTGTTTTCAATTGCTGTAGTAGCCACTATTTATGGTTTTTTATCTATAAATAAAGTAAAGATGATTGTACAAAAAATAATTAATATATTAGATCGTCCTTTTATAACAGCATTTGTGTTGATTTTAAGTATATTGTCTATTGCTGGTGTATCTTATAGATTTGTGAATAGTTTATCTACAAAAATATATTTAGAAAGTATATTATTATTTTTATTTTTTGCATTATTAATATATTTAATACTTTATAATAGATATATGGTTACTAAAGAAGTTAAGAAAACTGTAGAATTATTAAATGCTATAACTGTGTATGAAAAAAGAATAGATGAAGATAGAATAATTAGGCATGAAATGTTAAATAACTTATTAGCATTAAAGAGTTTTAGTGATAAAAATAGTGATGATTTTGATAAAACTTTAGATGAGTTTATTATGTCTTGTAGTAATAAATCCGTTGGTATTAAAAATATTTATAAATTACCTACTGGTTTGAAGGGTATGATTTATTATAAAATAAATTCTTTAGATAATAAAAAATATAATTATAATGTAAATATATCAAAACAAGTTAATATTAAGTTAGAGAAAGAGAATTATAAAGAATATATTTCATTATGTAAAATTTTAGGAATAGTATTAGATAATGCTATTGAAGCGTGTGAAAAGACTAAAGAAAGATTTCTTACAATAGATATTTATAATGAAAAAGGTAATGTTGTTATCGATATTGAAAATTCATACAAAGATAAAATTAAAGATATTAATAAGCTTTATAGTAAGAATTATTCTAGTAAAGGGAATAATAGAGTTCTTGGATTACATGTGGCTAAAATGTTACTTAAAAATAGTAAGTATTTAGAGATGCATCAAGAAATAATGAATAATATATTTGTTACTAGAATTTTTATCAAACAAAAAATCTAGTTTTCCTAGATTTTTTACTTTTTATTGAATTATAGATATAAGTTATAAAAGTGATTCTGGCATTTCTGGTTCATCGATGTATGCTAGAATACATCCTGAAGTTGCAACAGTAGCTAAGAATGCTCCGATTGTAGCAGTAATAGTAGCAAATAATTTCATATTGTACCTCCTTTCTTTTTATAATTCTTATAGTTATTATATTTAACTCCAAAGAGTTTATAAGTACATGGTAGTGTTAGTAGAACTTCTAGTAGTGTTGAATAATAAAGAGTGTTTACTATAATAGTTTTTTCTTGAAATAATAGTGAAATTATAAGATAAGAAACAGCTATTAGAATTGTTAATATTTTGTATATTAGTCTTTTCTTATTATTTATTAAAGGTCTTTTTTCAGTGTCTGCTGGTGCATGTTTTAATAACGATATAATAAATATTACGTAACTAATTAATAATATATTATTGGCTATTATTGTGTATTTTATTAATATTGGTAATAATACAAATGTTGTTAAGGATGAAACCCAACAATGCCATGATTTTTTAGCATGTACTCCAAATCCTGTTAACCGTATCAAACCATACATTAATAACAGTAGTAATAATTCATTTGTTGTATTAAGTATAAATGATATAATAAATATTATTATTGTTTTAGTTATTGTTAAATATAAGGATTCAATACCATATTTAATTTCACTTATTTTAGTATTATCATAATCATAATATTTTGTTATGTTATTTATAATACTATTTACTACTAATTCTTTCATCTCTCTCCTTTTGTGATTTCATTATATCTCTATATACATAATAAAATATTTATTTGTCATTAAATGTTATTTTTGTTGTTTGAAATGAATTTTTTAATAAAAATATTTATACTTTTTGAACATTATGACAGAAAACATTACTTTAATGACAAAAATAATAATTATTTGATAAAACTGGTATTATTGTAAATGTGAATACAAACTTAGGTTAAATAGTTCATAGTTAGGAGGGTAAGAGTTAAATGAGTAGAGGTCGTGTTAAATGGTTTAACAATGACAAAGGATATGGATTTATCGAATATGAAGGTTTGATAAATGAAGATATCTTCGTTCATTATTCAGCTATTGAGCAAGAAGGTTATAAATCACTTAAAGAAGGCGAAATAGTTGAATTCACATTAATAGAGACTGCTAAGGGTAGTCAAGCAATTAATGTTAGAGAAGTAAAGTTAACTCCTGCAGTTTAAATACACTCATGTGTGTATTTTTTATTGTTTTATTTATGAATTATGTTACAATAACTCTATAAGGTGGGTTTATGGAAATTAGAGTTAAAGATTCAATATTTGATATTAAATTTTATTATAGTCATATATGGGAATCATCTGAAGAAGCAAAGATGCATTTAATGAATCTTATTGGGGATGTTGATAAATTGTTAACTAATTATGATACTATTAGTTCTCCTGAATTTTTAAGAATAATAAATGAAATATATACTATATATACTGATGAAGAATTATTAGGTGTTAATTTTAGTTTAGATGGATTTAGTGAAGATACAATAGATTATGAAGATATAATAGATAGAGATGTTATTACTAATCATGAGATGATTAGACTGTATAATAAAATAAATAAAACATCATATAAGAAATTAACTTCTATTAAAACTAATATGGTAAGAGAATATGTTATATGTGAAGGACATGGAAGAGATTATTCTGAAGAGTCTATTTTTTATCAAGTTTATTTAATTATACTAACTGATGAAGAGATAGATAGAAATAAAGTTTATACTCCTGAAGAAATAGATAAGTTAGTTAGAGATGGTAAAATAATGGTTATAACTAATACTGAAGTAATTACAGATAAGAAGTTATTGCCAAAGGAAGCTAGTGGAGTTCATGATTATGGTGTATCTAAAGAAAGTCCTGAATATCAAGATGCTTTAGTTGAACTAATTAAAGAAGAAAAACCTAAACAAGAATTATTTAAAGATACAAGAGTATGGTTAAAACATTTAACTTCTGACTTTAGAGATTTTTGTCATACTAGTGAAGTAGAAAAATCTTTAGGAGTAGATAAATTAGATGACTTTTATCAAAGAAAATTTAAAAATAAAAAGAAATGGAATGGATGTTAATAACCTGTTAACATCTTTTTTACACATAAAGAATCTATTTAACTTTTAACTGATTTATCTTTGTTATAAAATATAAGTATAAAAGTGTTTATATTAGAGGTGTTTTATGAAAGATTGGAGTTCTAAACTAGTTTGGTTTTTAGTTATTGTGTTTTTAGCTTTATTTGGGTATATTGGTTATAAATTATATAATACTAATAATATAGAAATAAGGAGTACTGATTCATATATACAATATAAAAAGAAGGATTCGTCTGATTGGGTTAATTTGGTATCATTAGAGACTCTAACAGGTAAAGATGGAAAAGAAGTTGAGATTAAGAAAATTGGTAAGCTTGTTAGATGGAAATATAAAGACAGTAATGAATGGACTGACTTAATTAATTTAGATGACATAACTGGTCTTAGAGGTAAAAGTGGTAAAGATGGAAGAGAAATAGAATTAACTAGTGAGAATGGTTATATTAAATATAGATATAAAGGATCTAAAAATTGGACTAATCTTGTTAAATTATCTAGTCTTAGTAATTCTAAAGAAATAGAACTTAATAATGATGGAACTAATATAAAATGGAAATATAAAGATAGTGAAGAATGGATTAATTTAATAAGTATAGATGCTTTAAAGGGACAAGATAATAGTACTTTCATAAATTTAGGTGTTATAGATACTAATAAATATTGTGATAAAGATAATAATTGTGGTAATGAATGGTATTTAAGACAAAACTTTGTTAATGCTTTAGATGGAAGTTATGTATATACTGATAAAGTGGATAATTCTTTATGGCGAGTTAACGTTGAAAGACTAGAAAATGATAGTGACAAGTTTGTATTAATTAAATATTGGTCTAGTGATGAAGTGTATCCTCATTATATAAAATGTATATATAATAAAGAAACAGATAGTTTTGAAACTTCTAATATAACTTTCGTAGATTTTAATAGTTTTACACTTTCAATAAATGAAATTAAAGATAAAGTTAGTACAGGTGGATGGAATAATCTTGGTAATGTAAATGTAAAAGAGGGATGTTCAGAGGATGATTGTGTTCTTTCATATATTAAGAACAACTTAACTAAAGAAGGTAAATACATATTTAATGATGGAAATAATATATTTCATGTTAACTCTGAAGTGGCTACTGATAATGATGGAAACAAGCAAGCATTAATTTCTTATTGGAGTAGTGAAGACATAAAGATGAATTTTATACCCGGTTGGTATTATAAAGATACTGATAAATGGATTTTTGGAGAAGAAGAAGGTTATGCTTCAAATAAAGTTTATACTAGTATAGAAGATATAAGAAATGAAATAAATAAAATTAAAGATGATATGAAAACTCAATATAATGAGTTAAAAAGTGAATTTAGTAAGAATGATAGTGTTAAAAATTTAGGTAAAATAGATGTTAATGAGTACTGTGAAATAGATAATCCTGATGATTGTGGAGCTACTTCATATATTAAAAATGAATTAATTAATACTGGAAAATACATATTTGAAGATAAAAATGAAGGATTTAAATATTATGTAGATACTGCTTTTGTAGATGAAAGTGGAGACAATAAAAATATAATTATTAAATACTTATCAACTGAAGAAAATGTTATATACATATTAAGAGGAACTTATGATCAAGATAAATGGATATTTAATGAAAACTATTTAATAGAATCAAAAGAATTTAATGAAACTAAAAATAATATAGATAAGAGATTTAATGCTTTAGAGATAAAACTAATTAATTATAAAGAAGGTACAGCTGAAGAAGCTATAAATGATTATTTCTCTAAAATAGGTTCTAATGAGTATCAAGCAATATCTCAAAGATATAAAATATCTAAGTTAGTAAGCACTAGTAAATATGATCTAAATAATATATATCTTGCGAATGTATATAAGTATTCAACTTCTGTATATACAACTGATAGAATGGTATATATAGAATATTTTAATGTGAATAATCCAAGTGAAGTTAAATATACTACTGGTAAGTTTGATACAAATAATAAGATAGCACTTGGTGAGTGGAAAACAAAGTAAAGCTGACGTAAAAGTCAGTTTTCAAATGTAAAACTTTTGTGTAATTTTTAGAGTTTTATAGATAAAATATTGTAATTATGCTATGCTTTATGTAGGAGGAATAATATGAAATATAATATCCGTGGTAATAAAATAGATGTTACCGAAGCAATTGATAAGTACATAAAGGAGAAATTATCTAGGTTAGATAAATATCTAGATGATAATGATGAAGTTGAAGCAAAAGCTGTGATTTCTGCGAGAGGAAAAGATCAAAAAGTAGAAGTTACAATATGGAGTGGCAAATATAATATAAGAGCAGAAGAAACAAATAATGACTTATATGCTGCGATAGATTTAGTAATAGATAAACTTGAAAGACAATTCAAGAAATATAAAGGTAAAATAGCTAGTAAGAAAGCTAAAATAGAGGTAATGCCTGAAATAGAAGAATTATTTGAAGAAAATGAACAACAAATAGTTAGAAGAAAAGAAGTATTCTTAAAACCAATAGATGAAGAAGAAGCAATAACTCAAATGGAATTATTAGGACATACATTCTTTGTATTTAAAAATGTAGATACTGATAAAATAAATGTTGTTTATAAAAGAAATGATGGAGATTACGGAATAATCGAAGCTAATTAGGAAAGTAATATTCACTTTTCTTTTTTTCTTTGCTATAATAATTTTTAATGGAGATGATGACATGAGTTTATTTAAGAATTTGTTTGATTATGAAACCAAAGAACTTAAAAAGATAAATAAATTAGCTGATCAAGTTGATGCTTTAGATGAAGAAATGAAGAATATTAAAGAGATTGAATTTAAAGCTAAAACTGAAGAATTTAAGAAGAGACTTAAGAATGGGGAAACACTTGATGATATATTACCAGAAGCTATAGCACTTGCTTGTGAAGCATGTTTTAGAGCTATTGGAGAAAAACCATTTAGAGTACAGGTAATAGGTGGTATTGCTATTCATAGAGGTAATATTGCTGAAATGAAAACTGGTGAAGGAAAGACTTTGACTACAGTACTTCCTGCATATTTAAATGCATTAGAGGAAAAGGGTGTTCATGTAATTACAACTAATGAATACTTATCAACTCGTAATGCTGAATGGATGAAGCCAATATATGATTTACTTGGTGTAACAGTTGGAATTAATACTAGAGATAAGAGTCCTAAAGAGAAAAGAGAAGCATATAATGCTGATATAACATATACAACTAATAATGAACTTGGTTTTGATTACTTAAGAGATAATATGGTTGTACATAAGGAAAATAGAACTCAAAGAGGACTTAACTTTGCAATTATAGATGAAGTTGACTCAATATTAATAGATGAAGCACGTACTCCATTAATTATTAGTGGTGGTGTAGCAAAGAGTGCTAATGTGTATAAAGAAGCAGATAGAGTTGCTAAGAATTTAACTATAGACGATTATGTAGTTGATGAAAAGACTAAGAAGGTTACTCTTACTGAAGAAGGTGTGCATCATGCTGAAGAAATGCTTCATTTAGATAACTTATATGATATTAAGAATAGTGTAATGGTACATAATTTAGATAAGGCGTTAAGTGCTAATTATGCATTTAAGAGAGATGTGGATTACGTTGTTGAGAATGATCAAGTAATTATAGTTGATACATTTACTGGAAGGCTTATGCATGGTCGTCAATTCAGTGAAGGGTTACATCAAGCATTAGAGGCTAAAGAAGGAGTTAAGATTAATGAAGAGACTAAGACTTTAGCTACTATAACATTCCAAAATCTATTTAGAATGTATAATAAACTTGCTGGTATGACAGGTACTGCTAAAACTGAAGAAGAAGAATTTCAAAATATTTACAATACTTATGTTGTATGTATTCCAACTAACAAACCAGTTATTCGTGATGATCAAGTAGATTTAATTTATCCATCTTTAAAGGGTAAATATACTGCGATAGTTAGAACTGTTAAAGAAATACATAAGAGTGGAAGACCAGTACTTGTTGGTGTTGCTTCAGTAGAAACAAGTGAAGTAATTAGTCAATTATTAACTAAAGCAGGTATCAAACATGAACTATTAAATGCTAAGAATCATGAACGTGAAGCTCATATTATAGAAAATGCTGGTAAAAAAGGTGCTGTAACAATAGCTACAAATATGGCTGGACGTGGTACTGATATTAAACTAGGTGAAGGTGTTCGTGAACTTGGTGGTTTATATGTTATAGGTACTGAAAGACATGATTCAAGACGTATTGATAACCAATTACGTGGTAGAAGTGGACGTCAAGGAGACCCAGGTACAACTAGATTCTTTGTATCAATGGAAGATGACTTAATGCTTAAGTTTGGTTCTGAAAAAATGAAAAGTGTTATGCAGAGTTTAGGTATTCAAGATAATCAAGCTATTTCAAATAAAATGATTTCTAAGAATATAGAGAGTGCTCAAAAGAAGGTAGAAGGATTTAACTTTGATAGACGTAAAGGACTTCTTGATTATGATAATGTTATTTCTAAACAAAGAGAAATTATTTATAATAGACGTAATGAAATATTAGATCAAGAAAGTATTCGTGATAGAGTACTTGAAACGTTTAAAGAGTTTGTATCTAATCAAGTAAATTCTCATATTGAACCAGAAGGTTATTTAACAGATAATGATATAGATAATATAATGGAACAATTTAATGCTCATTTACTTAAGAGAAAGAAATTAACTAAAAAGGATTTTGAAGGAAAGAGTACAGAAGAGGTTATAAATCATATTTATGATATAGTTGTAACTGATTATAATAAGAAACTTGAAGATGTACCTGAAGATATTCAAAATGACTTTGAAAAATCTATTTCACTTAGAATTATTGATAAGTATTGGATGGATCAATTAGATGCAATGGAAGAATTAAAAGAAGGAGTAGGACTTCGTGGTTATGCTCAAAGTAATCCACTTCAAGTTTATGCTTTAGAAGGATTCCAAATGTTTGATAATATGATGGCTAGTATTAATGCTGAAATATCAACATTCTTGCTTAATGCTGAAGTTAGACAAAACCTTGAAAGAGAAGAAGTAAAGAATATTCAAACTAATGATGGAGATAAGGCATCTAAAAAACAACCTAAGAAATCAGAAAAGAAAGTTGGAAGAAATGATCCATGTCCATGTGGAAGTGGAAAAAAATATAAGAATTGTTGTGGAAAGTAGATAAATAAAGGGTGTGAACAAAAAAATGTTGACACCTTTTAAATTTAAAAAAGGATCAAATGAAGATGTTAGTAAGAAATTGCTAATATCTTTTATTTTGAAGTTTTAATTAAAGTAATAATTATTGACAAACGTTAGTTTGTATAATATTATATAAATATAAGTGTGAATAATCTTTTAAATATGTATATTCATCTTAGAAATTTAACTAAATATTTTGTAATGTAAGGGGGTATATAATGGCAAAAAATATGTTAGTTTCAAAAATAATTGTTAAGGAAAATAAGATTGGTATATTAAGAGTTGGAAATGTTGATTATATATCTTTAACCGATTTAGCACGTTATAAAGAAAAGGAAAGAACGGATTATATTATTCAAAACTGGATGAGATCAACTAATAGTTTGTTGTTTCTTGGCACTTGGGAATATTTAAATAATAAAAATTTTAATTCCATCGAATTCGATGGGTTTAAAAATGAGTCTGGAACTAATGCTTTTGTTATGACTCCTAGAAAATGGATTAAGGGTACTAATGCTATTGGTATAGTTTCAAAGCAAGGTAGGTATAATAGTGGAACTTTTGCACATCCTGATATAGCGTTTGAATTTGCCAGTTGGTTATCTCCTGAATTTAAATTATATTTAATAAAGGAGTTTGAACGATTAAAGACAAATGAATCACATCAATACAATATTGAGTGGAATGTATCGAGACTTTTATCTAAAGCTAGTTATGTGATTCATACGAATGCAATAAAAGAATACATAATACCAACACTTACTGAAGAACAAAAAAGATTTATTTATTCTGATGAAGCTGATGTTTTAAATGTTGCGTTATTTGGTATGACTGCAAAAGAATGGAGAGAAAGGAATTCTGAACTTGCTGAAAATGGAAATATTCGGGAATATGCTGATTTACTTCATTTAATAATACTAAATAATCTTCAAAACATAAATGCTGAGTTAATTGAAGAAAAAATTCCACAATATGAAAGATTAGTAAGACTTAATAATTCTGCAAGAAGGCAAATGAAGGTTTTGAAAGATAATAAAAATATAAAAGAATTAGAGTTATTACAAAAGCAAGTTAATGAATAAGATAATATGATTAATAATTAGGAAAGTATCGATAAATCTGTTGATACTTTTTTAATATTCTATTACAATTTTCACTTATAGTAAAAAATACCATAAATATATTGACTTAATAATACTTATGGTGTAATATACTATATGTAAGGAGACGATATATATGATATTTGAAATAGGAGCAACAGTATATGGATTGATTCAGGGAGTATTAGTATTACTTAATAAAAGAAGTAACTGGATATTTTATATTTTACAAATGATATTCTTAATAGTATTTTCTTTGATGAGTCATCTATATGGTGATGTAGCTAATAATAGTGTTTACTTAGTAATGGGTGTAGTTGGTTTTATTCTTTGGAATAGTAAAAAAGAATCAAGTAAAATAACTAAATTATCTATAAAGGAAAAAATTATAGCAGTATTAATAATAACTTTTGGAACAATTATATTAAGTTTTATTTTTAAACATACTAATGATCCTTTACCTCTTCTTGATTCATTTACAACAGTATCTAGTTTTATTGCTACATATTATATGATGAAGAAGAAATTAGATACTTGGGTGATATGGTTTATAAATGATATATTTTATGCTATAGAATATTTTATTCTTCCAAATCAAGCATTATATTTATTTGCTTTAAATATCATATGGACTTTTATGGCAGTAGGTTCATATATAAATTGGAATAAGATTATGAAAGGACAAAAATAATATGATTAAAATATTTTATTCAGGTACATATAAAGTACGTCATGAATTAATTAATGAAGATAATGTATTAGAGATGTTAAAAGATGATATAAGAAGTAAAATAGTAGGTAATGTTAAAGATACAATTTATGCTTCTGATGGTGTTATTATTAAAAATAATAATAATGTTATGTATATTGGTGGATTCTATTATGAAAAACAAGATAATAATAAAACTGTATGTGAGAATGTTGTAAGTGAAGAGTTAAAACAAATAGATAAGTGTGATTTGGTAATTGCAAATCTAACTAAATATTCAGCTATAGCAACAGTTACTGAGATACTTTATGCATCTTTTAAAAAGAAGAAAATTGTTATATTTTGTGATCCGGAAGTTACTAGTTATGAAGTAGAAGGAGAGTATTGGTTTCCAATATTAGCTAGTAAACAACTAAATAATAATATTGAAATAAAATTTATAGATAGTGAAGAAGAAATAATTGATTACATAAATAATCTAAAATAATTTTAAAAGAATGGGGTAAATGAAATGCCAAGTGTATGTGCTCATATGGTTGTAGCAAAAATAATAAGTAAAAAATTAAATATAAATAGTGATGAATTTATAAAAGGCAATTTACTTCCTGATATTATTGATGATAATGATAGTCATCATAAGATAGTAAGTGGTAATTATATGGTACCTGATATATATTATTTTGCTTGTAAAATAGATTATAGTGATAGTTTACAAATTGGTTATTTAACACATTTACTTCTTGATAAACATTATCTAAACAATTATATAAAAACCTTGTATCCAAATGCTAATATATTCATAGATAGAATAATATATGAAGATTATAATATTATAAATGGTTTTCTTATTGATAGATTTAACTTAGATATAGGTGAGCTAGAACAAGTACTATCTAAGTATGATTGCAAAATTATAGAAGAAAAGTTAAAATATAATATAGAATGTTTAAAGCAAAAGAAGAATGGTTCTTTAAAATATTTAGAGCCAGAAAGTTTTTCACAATTTCTTTTAGACATTTCAAGTGTTATAATCAAGGAGTTGAATTTATATGCATATAAATATAGTAAGTTGTGTATTTGTACTTGATAGTGAAAAAAACAACAATATTAGGAAGAATGATATTAAGAAATTAAAAGTATTAGTAAATAATGATAATGAATTACCTGTTATTGATATAAATAAAGAAGGTCTTAAAAATCAAGTTAAAAATTATATATCTAGTATTATAGGAAGTAATATTTTTCATTTAGAGCAAGTGTATACAATGGACTATGAAAGTGATATAGATATTATTTATTTAGGTGTAACAAATATAGTTAATGTTAATTTAAGAGATAGATATAAACTTGTTGATTTTAGTATTAAAGATAATGCAATTCTATTTGATAATAAAGAATATAAATATCAAACTAAGGAAATTGAAGAAAATAATAATATAGAATATCTTCATGAAATAAATGTAGATGATAATAAAGTTTATAGAACACTTATGAATTTATTAATTAGTTATAAAAAAATTAGAAGTAATATTGATAGTACAGATATAATATTTAAATTCTTTGGTGATACTTTTACTTTAGAAGATATTAGAATTGTTTATGAACTTATTAAAAACTCTACAGTAGATAAATCAAACTTTAGAAAGAAAATAATTAAATATTGTGAGAAGGCTAGTGAAACTATAGATACTAAGAATGGATTTAGACCAAGTCAAAGATATAAATTTAAACCTTTAAAAGGTGATATTTGGCTATAATACGTGAAGTTATTTGCAAAAAATAATAAAATATAGTATAATTTCATCAAGTTAATTAAAAAGCGATTCATTCGAAGTAATTATTTTAATATAATTTTATAGAGAATTTGTGGTTGGTGGAAACAAATATATACAAAATAATGAATTACAAATGATGATTTTAAGTCGGATAGCATCCGTTATCAACAAGAGGTAATAAACTATTTATTATAAATTAAGGTGGTAACACGGGTAATTCGTCCTTTATGGAGAATTACTTTTTTTATTTTCAAGGAGGTGGTTTGTATGGATAGTGAATATTACTATTATTACTTTGATGATTGTAATTTAATTAACTATACAAATTATTTAGGAGGAAATAAAAGATGGAAAAGAAATTATTTGATATTTTAAAAGAAAGAGGATATGTTAAAGATCTTACTCATGAACAAGAGATTATTGATTTAGTTAATGGAGAACCTATGTGTTTTTACTTAGGAATTGATCCTACTGCGGATAGTTTACATATAGGACATTTCTTTGCATTAACTATGTTTAGATGGTTACAGGATTTTGGTCATCATGGAATTATATTAATTGGTGGAGCTACTGCTTTAGTTGGGGATCCGACTGGTAAAAGCGATATGAGAAAAATGCTATCAAAAGAAGAAGTTGCTCATAATAAAGCTGAAGTAAAAGAATTAGTTAAGAGATTTATTAAAACTGATGGGGATAATCCTGCGATTATAGTTGATAATGCTGATTGGATTTGTGATAAATCATATGTTGATTTTATGAGAGATATTGGGGTACATTTCAATGTTAATAATATGTTGGCAACTGATTGTTACAAGAAAAGATTAGAGAATGGTGGGTTAACATTCTTAGAGATGGGTTATATGTTAATGCAAGCATTTGATTTCGTACATTTAAATAAAGAATATGGATGTAGGCTTCAAATAGGTGGGTCAGACCAATGGGGTAATATTTTAGCAGGAGCTGATCTTTCACGTAAAATTGGATTTAGTGAAGGCAAAAAAATAGATCCTTTATTTGGGTGGACTTGTCCTTTATTAATAAAAGCAGATGGAGAAAAGATGGGTAAGACTGCTAGTGGTACATTATGGGTATCAAGAGATAAAACTACACCATTTGATTTCTTTCAAGCATGGATGAATTCATTTGATGAAGATGTTGAAAGAAGTTTATCATTCTTTACAAGAATGGAAATAACTGATATTAAAGAGTTATGTCAAAAAGATATTAGGGAAGCTAAGAAAATATTAGCATTTGAAGTTACTAAATTAGTCCATGGTGAAGATGAAGCAATTAAGGCTCAAAAAACTGCAGAAGAATTATTTAGTAATAAAGGTATATCAGATAATATGCCAAATATAGAATTGTCAAAAAAAATATTAGATATTAACATCGTAGATTTGCTTGTTAAGTCAGAAATGGTAAAATCAAAATCAGAAGCAAAAAGATTGATAGAACAAAATGGTATATTTTTAAATCAGGAGAAAATTAAATCTATTGAACAAATAATAACTGATAAAGATTTAAATGATAACTCATTAATTATACAAAAAGGTAAAAAGATATTCTTAAAAATAAAATTCATATAAAAAGTATTGACTCTTCCCTTAAGGGTAGGTATATGATTAAGTCACAAAGGAGATAAAAGTATGATTAAAATAGGTGATTTTGCTAATATGTTTGGAGTTTCAATAAAAACAATTAGATTTTATGAAGAGAAGAATTTATTAAAACCAGCATATGTTGATATATATACTGGTTATAGATATTTTGATGAAAAGAATATTGATGAAATGAGTAGAATTCTTGTTTATAAAAGTTTAGGTTTTGAACTAAGTGAAATTAAAGTTCTAGATGATGAATCAATAGAAAATAAAATATCTGAATATAAGAAAAAAATTAATATTATGAAATCACATATATCTACTTTAAGTTCTTTTTTGGATTCAAGGGAGGATAAGATTAAAAATATGAAAACATTTGTTAATGATGAGAATGTTATTGGGAAGTGGTCTTTAATAGGAGTAGCTAAAGATAAGAAGGAGTATGAAAGTAATAAATTGTTAGATGAAGATATTGCTATAAAAGAATTATATTTGATGGATGAAGGAAAAGAATATTGGGTTATATCTTGGACTAAAGATATGATTTATATCAACCATAAACCTTATACATATATAGTAGATGGTAACAAGATGTTTATTAATTTAAAAGGACTATATGATGAAGATGAAAAGATAGCTATATATGAAAGAATTGATAACAAACATTATAAAGTAGAAGATATTATGAAGTTTGATATTACAGATGTTCCATTCGTTGAAGATAAGAGTATTAATGGTCTTTGGAGTGCAATTGGAACAATAAAAAATAAAGATTTATTAATAATATCAGATGTTATTAAAAATAGTATAATAAATAATGTTGTGTTCTTTCCGGATGGCAAAGGAAATATAACATATAATAATGATACTTCTAAAGTTATAGGTTATACTAAAGGTTATATTAAAGACTTATGTGTTAAAAATACTATGTGTTCATATGAAATTAAAAATATTGATAATAAAGACTATCTAATAGTAGAATGGAAAAGTGGAGACTATGTATTTGGTGGTTTTGTTAGTTGTTATTATGTTTTTGAAAAATTAGATATATAGTAGTTATGTCCATATGATTAAATTATATGGACTTTTTAATTGTGAGATGTTACTCTATAGTTAGATATGAAAGGTATGAAAATATGGAAAGATTTTATTTAGAAAGACCTTCAATGGATAGAAGGAATGAGATAATAGATTATATTAAAGAATATGAAAAGTATGGTTCTTTAGTTAATGGAACTGGCTCTTTAGATAGAATACTTGAAGGAGATACTTTTGAGGAAGCATTAGATAGATGCTTAAATATGGAGAATCCAGGGTATGCTAAAAAAGTAGATAGATGCCCAGATAAAACATTTTTATTAATTAGAGAAAATGATAATAAAATAGTTGGTTCTATAAATGTTAGATGGGATTTAAATGAGGCAATGTTAAAGTTTGGTGGACATATTGGATATGGAGTTAGACCTACTGAAAGAAGAAAAGGCTATAATAAAATTAATTTCTATTTAGGTTTGATTGAAGCTAAAAAAATTGGACTTGATAAAGTTATGTTAGATTGTGATGTTAATAATTTTGGGTCTGATAGAACTTTAAAAGCATTTGATGGTAAACTTGAAAGATCGGAAATAGATCCATCTGATGGAACACTAACTAATGTATATTGGTTTGATGTATATGAGACTTTAGATAAATTTAAAGATGTTTATGAGCCTAGTATTGTTAGAAAAGAAAGTGAAAAAGTAAAACAATTAAAATAATTAGGGAGAAAATTAATGAAGAATTTTGATAATACAATTCAATATTATGAATTATTAATGTATTATGGTGATACATCAAAGTATAAGAAATATGAGTTACCTAGTGGATTTCATTTTGAGTTTTATAAACCAGGTGATGAAGACGAATGGGTTTCAATTCATATATCTTCAGGAGAATTTACATCAATAGAGAAAGGGTTAAAACATTTTCGTACTTTTTATGCTCATTTTATAGATGAATTAAATAAAAGATGTGTTTTTCTAGTAGAAGATGAAACTAATAAGAAAGTTGGAACTGTTACTGTATCATTACTTAAAGAACATGAGTATGGATGTGATGCGACGGTTGATTGGTTAGCTATAAGAAGTGATTATCAAGGAAAAGGACTTTGTAAGCCATTATTAAGTAAAACTATAGAGTTAGCTCATGATTTAGGACATAAAAGTATACTACTTCATACTCAAACTACTAGTTGGTTAGCTGCGAAGATATATTTAGATTATGGTTTTGAAATATTAAATAAAGAAGAAACTAAAGGATGGAATATTCTTAAAACTATAGTTAATCATCCTAAGTTAGAAGAGTTTAGTATTTTACCAAAAGAAGATATATATGATAAAAGAAATGTTGAAATAAAAAGACAATTAGATCAAAAGTATGGTGTTGATAATTATAATTATGGTGTTTGGTATAAAGAAGGTAATCATAAAGTATATGTTTATTATAATAATACTCCATATGAATTTGATTATTTTATATATGAAAATGGTTTAAGATTAGAAGAAGTAAAGGATAAAAAATATAAAAGATGATATTAAATATACATGATTGTAATAAATTTTGTATATTTTATTTTATAAATTGGTTTTAGTTTACATTGTACAATAAAAATTATATACTTAATCTAATAATAGTGGGTGAAGTAAATGAAGAATTCTAAGAATATTGTTTTAGTATTAATAGTGGTAGCTATAGTGGTACTTGTATTACTTAAATACGTTATAAAGTTACCATGTTATAGTAGAGAGTTTGTTGAAAATTATGTATCTAAATATACAGATAATTTTACATATTTAGATAGTCAAAGTTATTCAATTGGAATAAATGGTTTTACTGAGTCTAGTGATACTGATTGGTATTTTCATGATAATGACTTAGACTTTGATTTTCATGTTAAGACATTAAGAAGTAATTATCCACCTAAAGGCAAACATATAGCTTCTAATTATTATGTTGATTATTTTGAAAAACTATTTGATGTTAAAGGAGAAGAGATAAAAGAAATGGTTACTAATACACTTTCACTTCTTTTTGATGTTACTGAGTATAGTATTTATTATTCAACTGAAACATATCAAATTAGAATAAATGTAGATGGTAAAAAGAAGAAAAATTATACTAGAGTAGGGTATATAGCGTTGGAAGAAGAAGTATCTAGAAATTTATGTAAGATTATTGAAGACTTTGATCCAAAATTTAAAAGTAGAAGTAAGTTGGTAGGATGGGATGTTGGTTTAGATACTGAATGGACACAAGGTGAACTTCGTATTTCTATGTATGATTTATTCTTTAGTATTAATGATTATTATAATAACAATTGAATTACTATGTTACTCTTTTATTATGGAATGTATGATGTTAAAATAGAAATATAGTTGGTGATTTATATGAGCAATGAAGAATTATTTATGAAGATAGAGAATGAATTATTTAATGGAAGAGATAGTGAGATAGATTATAGTATTAATGGAATAAAATATAGAATTAAGTTTATTTCTTATGATCATGAAAATGGTATTAATATTCCTAGTATTGTGGCTATTCCTTTAGTTGAAAAAGTTTCTAAAAATATAATTTTTGAAGCTAATAATATGGAAAGTGAAAAAAGTAGTGATATATTAGAACAAGGTATAAATACTTTAGGAAGACTTTCAATTTTAACTTATGAAGAACCTGGAGTTATTATGGTTCCTTTGATTCCAAGTTATAAGAATTATCCTTATTTACAACAATTATCAAGAGAATGCTTTGATTTGCCTAAGAATGATTTGTTATATAGAGTTGATGAACAAATAGTTAGAATGATTAATAAAACTAAAAATATGGTTTTGAGTGAGTTTGGTGTTAGCCTTAGTGATAAGATATTTTTAAATGGTTACTCTAGTTCTGGAGTGTTTGCTCAAAGATTTTCATTATTACATCCTGAAGTAATTGATGCTGTTTGTATTGGTGGAGCTAGTGGAAGTATACCAGTTCCAAGTGATGATTTAAATTATCCACTTGGAGTAAAAGATTATGAAGAGTTGACGGGTAAGAAGTTTAATTTTGAACAATATAAAGATATTAAATTTAGATATTATGTTGGTGAATATGAAACAGTTAAAAAGTCTAATAGTAGATGTGATGAAGATGGACGTAATGCTCCTATGCATGACATGAGTTATTTCGCTAGAAGTGTTCCAGTCGAAGTTGGTAAAAAACAAAGAGAGTTATTTGGAAAAGATATGTTTGAGAGAGCTAATAGAGCAATTCAAGTATTAAAAAGTTTAGGATTAAATATAGAACATCATATAATTAAAGGTAGAGGTCATAATAATTATAGTGATGTAGTTGGTGTTAATGAACTAGGAGATAGATTTATAACTGACTCATATAGAGAATATATTGAAGAAAATAAAAATAAGGAAATGTAAAAGTATTATGATAGATAGAGATTATATTATTGATTATATAAAGAAGTATGTTATAGATAAAGATTATGTTTATGCGATGTGGTTAGAAGGAGCAGATGGTTTAAGAGAAGTAGATGAATACTCTGATTTAGATTTTTGGTTTGATGTAGAAGATGATAAAAGAGATAATTTTATAGATGATCTAGTTAATCATTTATCATTAATAAGTAAGATTGACTCTAGGGTAAATAGTGTTACTCCTGATATATATCAAAGTAATATTCATCTTGAAAATACAAGTGAATACTTGACTATTGATTTAGCTGCTCAAAATGATTCTCGTGATAGAAAGGATACTTGTTTTATTAATGGAAGTATTACTGAAGTACCAAAAATAATATTTGATAGAAAGAATATTATTACATTTAAAGATCAGGATGATATTAATATAGATGAATTATATGAAGTTTTTAAAGAAAAGAAAAATAGAATATTACAGTATTCAAGAGTTACTAAATATATTAAAAGAAAACAATATTTAGAATGTTTTATGGAATATGAAAAGCAAATATTAAGACCTATAACTATGATATGTAGAATTCTATATACACCATATATTTATGATTATGAATTATGTCATATAACAAGGCATATTCCTGAAGATGAAGTAAAAGATTTAGAAAAGTTATATAAAATTAGTTCTTTTGATGATATAGAAAACAATATTAATTTTGCATTAGATAAATTAAAAGAATATGAAGAAAAGTTAATGAATGGAATTTTTAATAAAGAGAATGAATTATAAAACAAAAGACTTACATTTTTGATGTAAGTCTTTTTACTAACTACCTGCGCTAGTGTATTTATTTATACCAACTTTAAATGATATAAAGGCAGGTATTAGATAAAGTAAAACTATTAATGGTGAGAAAGCATATATTACTTTAGTACTTTTGCCTAGTAAATATAAAAGTGGATAATAGTTTACAAAGGCATAAGGTATGATAAAAGTAAAAAATAATAATATTCCTTTCTTATAGATTCCCATTGGATACTTAGCTATATTTTTTCCACCGTCAGTGAATAGATTTCTTATTTCTAGAGCTTGAACTGTTATGAAACAGTAAGATGCCATAAGTAGAAATATTGAGAAAAATATAACTATTGAACTTATAAACATTAATATAATACATATAATTCTTGATAAATTCCAGTTGATATTTAAATTATTTATTGCGATTATAAATACTACTAGAGATTGGATAACTCTTGATAATTTAACGAAGTCTATACTAGAACATAATACTTGAAGTAATATGTTTCTTGGCCTTAGAAGTAGTCTATCAAAACTACCATCTATTATTAGATTGTCAAATGTATCTACGCCTCTTGCTAAAAATTCATTTATTGAATAACCAAATTGTATTATTGAAAAAGTTAATAATACTTCATATACTGTAAATCCTTTTATATTACTGAATTTATTAAATAAAGCTATTATTATAAAATAATATGTAAAGAAAACTAAGAATTGAGATATGAATGCTAGTATAAATGATGTTTTATATTCTAAGGTACTTTTTAAATGCATTTTTATTGATTCTATATAGTATTTCATATTAACCTCCTTGTATACTAGCTTTCTTTAATGCTTTGTTTGATAGTATTAGTCCTAGTATTAGGATTATTATTAGCCATATTAATCCATATGAAGTGTTAATTAGTGAATCTTTTATACTTAAAGTACCTGAATAAATATTAAATGGTAAATCACATATATATCTAAATGGAAGTATGTAAGCAATTGTTTTTAAAAAATTAGGAAAGAATGCTAATGGTATTTCTCCTCCTGCGAATATTTCACCAACTACCATTAGAATAGTCATAATACCTTTTTCATCTAGAGTAAAGAATACTATTAAATGAAATATCATTGCAATAGCTGTTACTAATAAACTAGATATTAATAAAGATATTATGAATAAAATAAATGTTTCTATATTTGGGGGTAGAGTCATATTATATGGTTCTGGTAAAATAGATGCTATTAATAATACAGGTAAAAATCTTAATGTTACGTTAGCTATTCTTTGACCATAAGTAGTAAAATACCATTTAAAATAGAAGTTAACTGGTCTACATAATTCGTATGCTACATTACCATTTTTAATCATAGATAATAAATCTTTATCTTTTATCCAAATGTAAGTTAATGAGAAAAATGCTTGATTTAACCATATATAATTAACTAATGCTTTTAAATTCATAGGGTAAGTATTCATAGTATTTGATTCATAGAATGCAACATATACTAGAATATAAACAAATCCAAAGAATAATTGGGTTGCTATGCCTGATAGGGCAGCTGCTTTATATTGAATAGCACTAATTAATTTAATTTTAAAAAGAGAATAATATAATTTCAAATTTGAAATTCCTTATATAACTTTATAATTATATTATCAATATTCTCATTATTAACTTCTATATCATTTATAGTTATTTTTGATGTTAAATAGTTAATAAATTCTGATACAGTTATTTCATTCATATTTAGTTCAAATGAATAATGATTCTTATCTACTTTTTTATATGATGTTATACCTTTTTTATGAATTTGTTTTATCTTATCTTTGGTATTAACTATTATAGTTTTAGTATTGGCATATTTCTCTTTTATATAGTTAAGAGAACCATCATATAGAATTTGTCCTTTTCCGATTAGGATTATTCTTTTAGCTAATGCTTCAATATCATTCATATCGTGCGTTGTTAAAATTATAGTTGTTTTCTTTTCTTTATTTAATTTCTTTATAAAATCTCTTACTATTTCTTTTGATATTGCATCTAGTCCTATAGTAGGTTCATCTAGAAATAATATGGATGGATTGTGAATTAATGAAGCAGCTATTTCACAGCGCATCCTTTGACCTAAACTAAGATTCCTTACAGGTATATGAATTACTTCTTCAATATTTAGTAGTTTTACAAGTTCATCTTTTGTTTTTTGATACTCTTTATCATCTATTTTATAAATTTCTTTTAATAGATCAAAAGTATCTTCAGCAGGGATATCCCACCATAATTGGCTTCTTTGTCCGAATACTACACCTATGTTTTTGACGTATTTTTCTCTATCAATCCATGGAGTTAGTCCGCTTATTTTACATTCTCCACTATCAGGTTTAAGTATTCCACTAAGTACCTTTATGGTTGTGCTTTTGCCAGCACCATTAGGTCCAATGTAACCAACAATTTCACCTTTTTCAATTTGAAATGATATATCTTTTATGGCATCAATATAGATATAATTTCTTTTGAAAAATGATTTTAAAGCTGCTTTAAGACCACTTTTTCTTTTAGCAACTTTAAATGTTTTACTTATGTGTTTAACATTGATGAATGACATTATTCTTTTCACTCCTTTCTTACGCAAAAAAATACACATTTTTTGTATTTAATGTGTGTAATATAATGAGTTATCTAAATTTTTGTACATAAAAACGCGTAAATTTTTTGCAAATGTCAAATTCATATTAACATAATTAATTTTTAAATGCAATAATAATTTTAAATTTTTTCACAATTGACGTAAAGAATAATGTTAATATTTGTCGAGTTTCGTTTTATAATTTATATAGTAAAATATGGGGATATAGGAATATGGTATTCCTCTATATTTTCAATAAAAGATGTATGGAGGTGAAAAAAGTGAAAAAAATCAATGTTTGGTTTTGGATTACTTTTATTAGTTTTAGTGTTAGGTGTAGGTTATGCTGTAGTAACTAGTGTTGATTTAAATATCAATGGTACTGCTGCTGTTAAAGGTGCTGACTTAAAAGTATCATTTAATGGTGATACTGAAGTATCTTCTGCTGAGAAAGTAACAGCTACTGCAACTAAAGGTGGTTTAAATGCAACTATTGCTGTTAAAGATTTATAATTAAATGAAAATGTATTAAATAATTATTATAATGGTAGTGATGAGGATGGTAGACTTATTAAGGATAAAAAACATAGTATTGAGTTTATTGTTACTAAAAATTATATTGATAAATATTTAAAGAGTGGAGATAAGGTTTTAGAAATAGGTGCGGGTACTGGTAGATATAGTTTGGAGTATGCTAAAAAAGGTTATGATGTAACTGCGATAGAATATGTTAACCATAACTTAGATATATTAAAAAGTAAAATAACTAGTGATATGAAGATAGTAGCTCTACAAGGAGATGCTGTTGATTTGCCTAGATTCGAAGATAATACTTTTGATGTTACTCTTTCATTTGGGCCACTATATCATTTATTTAGTGATGATGATATAAATAAGGCTATAAAGGAAGCGATAAGAGTTACTAAAAAAGGTGGAATAATAATGCTTGCTTATATATCAGGAGATAGTATATTTGCTGATTGGGGACTTAAGCATTTATTAGATGGAAAACCTGAGTTCTTCGATGATAACTTTAAAATAAAAAGAACACAAAAAGGAATATTTGAAGTGATAAAGTAAAAGTAGACACATAAAAAGAATGTGATCTACTTTTCT
>CAJJPX010000011.1 GCA_905193755.1 uncultured Clostridium sp.
ACTGATATGAATAATATGTTTAGTAGTTCACAAGCAACTACATTAGATTTAAGTAGCTTTGATACTTCTAATGTTACTGATATGAGAGAAATGTTTCGTAATTCACAAGCAACTACATTAGATTTAAGTGGTTTTGACACTAGCAAAGTAACTGATATGAATAATATGTTTAGTAGTTCACAAGCAACTACATTAGATTTAAGTAGCTTTGATACTTCTAATGTTACTGATATGAGAGAAATGTTTCGTAATTCACAAGCAACTACATTAGATTTAAGTGGTTTTGACACTAGCAAAGTAACTGATATGAATAATATGTTTAGTAGTTCACAAGCAACTACATTAGATTTAAGTAGCTTTGATACTTCAAAAGTTACTTTTATGTATTCTATGTTTGAAAGTTCACAAGCAACTACATTAGATTTAAGTAGTTTTAATACAGCTAAGGTAACTAATATGAGAAGTATGTTTGCACATAGTAAAAAACTTAAAACTATATATGTAAGTAATAATTTCATAACCAATAATGTTAATTATAGTCCAAATATGTTTGTGGAAGCAACTAATTTAGTTGGTGGTGCAGGTACTGTATATAATAGTTCACATGTAGATAAAACCTATGCTAGAATAGATACAGCATCTACTCCAGGATATTTCACATTAAAAACAAACTAAAATATTTACTAAGACTTATAAAAATTGTATAATTAAATAGAGCCTAGAGAAAACTCTCTGGGCTCATTTTTTTGGAGGTAATATTTTATGACAAAATACGTTTTTGTTACTGGAGGGGTGGTTTCTGGTTTAGGAAAAGGTATAACAGCATCAAGTGTAGCACTATTATTAAAATCAAGAGGATACAAAGTATTCATGCAAAAGTTTGATCCATATATTAATGTGGATCCTGGTACTATGAATCCTATACAACATGGTGAAGTATTTGTAACATATGATGGCTGTGAAACTGATTTAGACCTTGGACATTATGAAAGATTTATCGATGAAGAACTTAACTTTACATCAAACATTACAAGTGGAAAAATATATAAATCAGTTATTGATAAAGAAAGACATGGTGACTATTTAGGAGCAACTGTTCAAATGGTTCCTCACATCACTAATGAAATCAAAAATAAAGTTTATGAAGCAGGAATATCTAGCGGAGCAGACATAGTAATAACTGAAATAGGTGGCACTGTTGGTGACATAGAAAGTCAAAGTTTCATTGAGGCACTAAGACAAATTCAATATGAAAAGGGAAGTACTGAAACATTCTTTATTCATTGTACTCTTATACCATTTATATATGGCTCTAATGAACTTAAAACAAAGCCAACACAAAATAGTGTAAGAGACTTAAGAAATATGGGAATTAGACCTGATGCTTTAGTATGTAGAGCTCCTTTTAATACAAGTGAAGCTATTAAAAATAAACTATCATTATTCTGTTCAGTACCAGTATCTAATGTTATAGATTCAATAGATGTAAAAAATATATATGAAATACCAATTAATTATTATAATCAAAAGATAGATGAAATAATTTTAAAACAATTTAAGCTTCCAATTAAGAAAGCTAATCTAACTAAATGGAATAATTTAATAGAAACTGTAAATAATTTAGAGAGTGAGATAGAAATATCTTTAGTAGGAAAGTATGTTGAACTTCATGATGCATATATTTCTGTTAGTGAAAGTTTGAAACATGCTGGATATAAATATAATACTAAGATAAATATTAACTGGGTAGATTCTGAGAAACTTGAAGACTCTAAAGTTAATCTTAAAGAAGTATTTAAGAATTCTAAAGGTATTATAGTACCAGGTGGATTTGGAAGCAGAGGCATTGAAGGCAAAATTAAAGCTATAAAGTATGCTCGTGAAAATAATATTCCATTTCTTGGCATCTGTTTAGGAATGCAACTTGCAGTTATAGAGTTCGCAAGAAATGTATGTGGAATAGAAAATGCATCAAGTACAGAATTTGATCCAACATGTGAAAATCCTATAATAGATTTAATGGTTGATCAAAAGTCTATTGTTAATATGGGAGGAACTTTAAGACTTGGAAATTATGAATGTACTCTTAAGAAAGGAACACTTGCATACCAGGATTATAAAACTGATATTATCTTAGAACGTCATCGTCATAGATATGAATTTAATAATAAATATAAAAATATTCTTGAAGAAAAAGGTATGGTATTTTCTGGCTTGAATGAAAAGGCTAACTTAGTAGAAATAATAGAACTACCAAAACATAAACACTTTATTGCATGTCAATTTCATCCTGAATTTAAATCAAGACCAACTAGACCTCATCCATTATTTGATTCATTCATTAAAGCTAGTTGCGACAAATAATTATAAAATATATTTAAAAAAGTTGAAATGTATATTATAATATATCTAGAATAAGGAGTGGGCTTAAGTGAATATAGTGTTATCTATAATTTTACTTTTAATTGGGTTTTATGGCTTAATTAAATGTTCTGATATATTTGTAGATGCGATAAGTTCTATTGCAACTAATTTTAAGATGTCTAAAATGATGATAGCACTTACCGTTGCTGCTTTTGGTACGTGTGCTCCTGAACTCGCAATATCGTTTCAAAGTATAAGTTCAGGTAGTGGAGATATAGCTCTTGCTAATGTACTTGGAAGTAACGTTGTTAATATCTTGTTAATAATTGGTTTAGCTGCATGTGTAGTTCCTATAAAAGTTAAAAATGAAGTCACCAAGAAGGAACTGCCTATATTACTGGTTATAACAACAGTATTTAGTTTGTCAATAATAGCTCACTATTTAGGTGGTACTCCTGATAGTTTTATACTTGATAGATATGATGGACTCTTATTTATATTCTTCTTTGGAGTATTTATATTCTATATAATATCGGTAGTTAAATCTAAACAAGGATTCTTTGAGTATAGTAAACCTAAATATAAAATGATAACCTCAATATTGCTAAGCATCGCTTGTTGTATTGGCATAATTATAGCAAGTGACTTAGTAGTAGATAATGCTAAAGTACTCGCTGAATCACTAAACGTTAGCACTAAAATAATAACAATGACTGTTATAGTAATCGGAACGTCTCTTCCTGAAATGACTATGACAGTAGTTGCCGCTAAAAAGGGCGAATTTGATATAGCCTTAGGTAACATAATTGGAACTAATATTTTTAACATAGGTATAGTCTTAGGACTACCTCTTCTAATATATGGAGGCTTCTCATCAGCTCATTTTAACTTAATAGATGTACTTGCAGTACACTTAGCAGCAATGACATTATACTACTTTGCTCGTAATGATAAAGTGCTTTCAAGATTAGAAGGAGCACTTATGATATTAATGTTTATTACATACTATACATACGTTTTGTTAGCATAAACTTGCAATACTTCATGATTTTCTATATAATAATTATAGAATTGTGAGGTATTTTTTAATGAAAAAAAAATTCGGAGACAGAAGAGATGGTAAAAGAGTTAAAGTAGATGGACTACACCAACTATGTATAGACTTGAAGCCAAGAAGATGTGATGCAGATGTATATATCAATCAAAGTATAGATGTAACTAATCTTATTAAATATATTGAAAAAAAGAAAAAAGAAAATCCTGAAATGAGAATTACATACTTTCATGCTTTTACTATGGCATTTGCTAAAATATTTTATAATAGAGAATTATTAAATAGATTTATTTGTGATAGAAAAACTTATAGAAGAAATGATGTTATAATAGCATTCGTAGCTAAAATAGCATTTAATGATTCAAGTGAAGAAGTTATGATTAACTTAAAAGTAGATAAAGATGATACATTAGAATCTATTGCTCAAAAGATTGGTAAGAGAGTTAATAAAGTTAGAGCATCTAAACAAACTGATAAAAAGGAAAATACTAATAATGCAGTAGATATCATTGGTAAAATGCCAGGTATCATTAGAATACCTCTAGTAGGATTTATTAAATGGTTAGATAAAAAAGGATGGATACCAAGTAGTTTAGTAGATGATAATATCTATTATAGTACAGTTATTCTATCAAACTTAGGTAACTTAGGAATAGGTTCTATTTATCATAACCTTACTAACTTCGGAACAAGTTCAATACTAGCTACAATGGGAAAAATACATAAAGAAACAACTGTTGATGAAAATGGTAAAACAAAAGTAATTGATGTTTGTGACTTTGGTGTAAACATGGATGAAAGAATAGCTGACGGTTATTATTTTGCTAAATCATTAAAAATGTTTGAGTATATTATTAATAACCCAGAATTACTAGAAGAAAGAGTTGATACAAAAATAGATTATGAAGAATAGTGAAGAATTAATAGATAAAAAACAAGAAAAATTAAATAAAAGAGAAGCTAAAAAAGCTCAAAAAGAAAAACTTCGTATTTTAAAAGACGAAGCTAAAAAACTTAAAAAAGAACAAAAAGAATATGATAGAGCAATACGTAAGAATATAGTTTTAACACCATGGACTAAGTACTATACTAATGGTGTTGAAGAACATTTAAAGTAT
Source organism: uncultured Clostridium sp. (assembly GCA_905193755.1). Taxonomy (GTDB): domain Bacteria; phylum Bacillota_I; class Bacilli_A; order RF39; family UBA660; genus CAG-1000. Next base: position 4,537 of record CAJJPX010000011.1, read on the forward strand.
CCTAATGGTACAATGGTAGGATACTTATTAGAAGCAGTAGCAAGATACCCAGAAGATACTGCTATTGAATATTATGGAAGAACTTATACTTATAGAGCATTCTATGAAATGATAAGAGACACAGCCAAATCATTAAGAGCAGAAGGTGTAAAAGAAGGAGACAGAATAGCAATATTCATGCCAAATACACCTCAAGCAGTAATGATGTTTTATGCTGCGAATATGGTAGGGGCAGTAGCTGCTTTAATACATCCAATGTCAGCAGAAAACGAAATACAAGATTATCTAAATACTTCTGGTGCAACTTTCCTATTAACATTAGATTTAATATATGAAAAAATACATAATATAGTAGACAACACTAAAGTAAATAAAATAGTTGTTGCTTCAGTAGGAGAAAGCTTAAAAAATATAAAGAAATTCTTATATAAATTTAAAAGTAGAGGAACAGTTCCAAAAATAGAACTTTCTGATGACATTATGACTTGGAAAGAATTTATTAATTATGGATATGACTATGAAGGAGAAATAGCATGTCTTAAAGGACCTAATGACCCAGCTGTAATACTTTATAGTGGAGGAACAAGTGGTAAACCAAAAGGAATATTACTTTCTAACCTTAACTTTAATGCACTAGCACTTACTAGTCATAAGATGATAGAACAATCTGGTAATAAAGAATCAATACTTGCAATACTACCTATATTCCATGGATTTGGGTTGGGAGTTTGTATTCATACAACGCTATGTTGTGGTATGAGAGTAGTACTAATACCAAACTTCTCACCAAAAGAGTTTGCGTCACTACTTCATAAACATGAAATATCAATTGTATGTGCAGTACCATCTCTTTATGAAAGTATGACTAAAATGAAATTAGGTAAACACGATTTATCACATCTAAAATGTGCGATAAGTGGTGGAGATTTCATGTCAAGAGACCTAAAAAATAAAGTAGATGCTTACTTCAAAGAACATGGAAGCACAGCAGAAGTAAGAGTAGGTTATGGTCTTACAGAAGCAAGTGCCGCTATATGTGCAACACCAACAGGTGAATATAGAGAAGGCTCAATTGGTATACCATTCCCAGATACATACTTCAAAATAGTAAGAGTAGGTACACACGATACAGTACCATACGGAGAAGATGGAGAAATATGTATAAGTGGACCAACTGTTATGATGGGATACTTAAATAACCTAGAAGAAACAATACAAACACTTCAAGTACACAAAGATGGAAGAACTTGGCTTCACACTGGAGATGTTGGTTGTATGGATAAAGATGGTTTTGTATACTTCAAACAAAGAGTTAAAAGAATAATAATATCAAATGGATATAACTTATACCCATCGCATATAGAAACTGTACTAAATCAACACCCAGCAGTATTCACAAGTACAGTAATTGGAATACCACATCCAAGAAAAGTACAAGTAGCAAAAGCATTCATAGTATTAAAAGAAGGATACACTCCAAGCAAAGAACTTGAAAAAGATATTAGAAAACACTGTGAAAAGAACTTAGCAGTTTATAGTTTACCAGCAGAATATGAATTTAGAGAATCTCTTCCTAAAACAGCAGTTGGTAAAGTAGCATATAGAGAACTTGAAAAAGAAGAAATGAATAAGGAGAAATAGATATGAAAAAATATGATGTGGCAATAGTAGGAGCAGGGCCAGCAGGATTATTCTGTGCCTACGAACTTAAAGAAAAAAATCCAAAATTAAAAGTGGCACTTATAGATAAGGGACATAGAGCTGAAACAAGAATGTGCCCAATGAAAGTAAATGGTGGAAAATGTGTTAACTGCAAAGTATGTCAAATCTTATCAGGATATGGCGGAGCAGGAACATTCTCAGATGGAAAACTTAATTTTATACCAAAACTAGGTAAAAGTGATTTATTTAAGTATATGTCACAATCAGAAGCATATCAAATTATAGATGATACAGAAGAAATATTCACCAAATTCAAAATGGATAGTGATGTATATCCTTCAAATATGGACGAAGCAAATCAAATAAAAAAAGAAGTTGCTAAAGCAGGAGCAAGACTTCTAGTTATAAAACAAAAACACTTAGGAAGCGATAAACTTCCAGGATATATAAAAGACTTTACTGACTATTTAGAAAACAAAGGAGTAGATATTTATGAAAACTCTAATGTTGATGATATAATTAGTAAAAAAGAAGATGAGCATGAACTAGTTATAAACGGAAAAGATAGTATTATTGCTAAGAATGTAGTAGTAGCTCCAGGTAGAACAGGAGCTAAATGGGTACAAGAATTAGCTGATAAATATAAAATACCATATACTAGTCAAAGCATAGAAATAGGTGTGAGAGTAGAAGTTAGAAAAGAAATTCTAGAAGATATAACTAATGTAATATACGATCCAACTATATTTATCAAGACTGATACATACACTGATGAAATAAGAACATTCTGTACAAACCCAGGAGGATTCGTAGCTAAAGAAAACTACTATGGATTTATATGTGTAAATGGTCACTCACTAAAAGATATTAAATCAAACAACTCTAACTTTGCATTTATTAGTAAAGTTGGACTTACTGAGCCAGTAACAAATACTAGATTATATGGAGAAAGTATTGCTAGAATTGCTAACACTTTAGGAGACGGAAAACCAATTATTCAGTCCCTTCGTGATTTGAAAAGAGGAAGACGTAGTGAATGGAAAAGAATTAACAAAGGTTTCATTGAACCAACTCTTAAAGATTGCGTAGCTGGAGATTTATCACTAGTACTTCCTCATAGAATAATAACAAATATTTTAGAAGGACTAGAAAAGTTAGATAAAATAATACCAGGTGTTAACAATGATGAAACATTACTTTATGGACCAGAAATAAAATTCTTTAGTAATGAAATAGATACTAACAATAAATTTAAATTAGAAAAATATAATATTTATTTTGTAGGAGATGGAGCTGGTAAAGCAGGAAATATCGTAACTGCAGCAGCAACAGGTCTAGTAGCAGCAAGAGATATAATTGAAAAATAATATGACAGATGAAGAAAAAGAAAGACTTAATGAATATTTTAACTTAATAGTTTGCGCTAATAATTCATTTGTAGTAGATTTTCTAGAAAGATATAAAGATACCTTAGAAATGTTAGCAACTTCTGCGATAGAACATCTAGAAGGAGCAGAAGAATTATCAGGAACCAATAAGAAACTCACTGATAATGGGATAATTCATACAATAGAGTTAGCAAGAGAATTTCTTGACTCAGTAAGTGATAAATATGGAAAAGAATTCGAGTCAGCCGTACAAGATGGTACAGTAAACCTATATTATCTAAAAGAAAAAGAAGAAATAGACAAAAACGAAGACTTCGCATATTTTACCCCTAAACATAACGATGGTTTTAGGATTGTGAATGTACCACTTAAAGTAAATATTCTAGATACTAGTGTTCTTGTTCATGAATTTATTCATCTACAAAATGTTGATACACTTGATCCATCATTTGAACAATTATATTTAACTGAAGCAGTATCAAGAACATATGAATTACTATTTTATAAATTCTTAAAAGATAACTATATATTAAGAGAAGAAAATAATATAATAGTAAAAAGATTCTTAAAAAGATATTTAAGAAGAGCTCATCAAATAAAGACATTAACGGATGTTATAAAAATATATGATGAAACTAAACCTGATATAATGAGTCTAAAGGATGATTATGAGGAAACAAGAGAAATGTATGTTAAATTGAGTAAATCCTTAAAATACTTTATAGGTGAATCTATAGCTATATATACATATCAAAATATATTAAGAGGTATAGTTACTCCAAAGAACGTAGAAGAAATGAGTGATAACTTAGGTAAACACCATGACTTTACATCATTAAACTTTATACTACCTAAAGTACCAAATAAAGATGAATTTGGAGAATCTTTAGAAACACTTAAGGATGAAATACAAGATAAGACTATGAAACTATAATTCATAGTTTTTTAATTATTTCAGTTTTTATTCTTTTAAATGAAATTAATATATGTTAAAATATTACATAGATAAGAGAGGTAACTATCGTGGGAAAAATAATATCATTAGTAAATCAAAAAGGTGGGGTAGGCAAGACAACAACAAGTATTAATTTATCTAGTTCCCTAGGGCATTTAGGTAAAAAAGTTTTACTAATTGACTTAGATCCACAAAGCAACAGCACAACTGGACTTGGGATAAATAGAGGTAAAATTAAAAAGAGTATATATAATGTTATAATGGGTGAATGTGATATTAAAGAAACAATCATAAAAACACCATATAAAAATTTAAGTATTATTCCTGCATTAATAGATTTAGCAGGTGTAGATATAGAATTAATTCAAATAAGTGTACAAGATAAAGAATTTATAATCACAGAACAATTAAAAAAACAACTAGATACTATTAGAGATAGATATGATTATATAATTATAGATTGTCCACCTAACTTAGGTATATTAACTACTAATGCACTAGCTGCATCAGATTCAGTATTAATACCAATTCAATGTGAATATTACTCATTAGAAGGAGTTAATCAACTATTACATACAGTCATTAGAATACAACAAAAAGTTAACTCTAAATTAGATATAGAGGGAGTTTTGTTAACAATGCTAGATGGAAGAACGTTGTTAGGTCTAGAAGTAGTAGAAGATGTACGTAAATTCTTTAATGAAAAAGTATTTAGTACAATCATTCCAAGACTTGTAAAACTAGTAGAAGCACCATCACATGGAAAACCAATATTAGAATATGATCCAAAAAGTAAAGGTGCCCTAGCATATTTAAATTTAGCCAAAGAGGTGATTGAAAGAAATGGAAACAAATAAGAGAAAAGCACTAGGAAGAGGTTTAGAACAATTATTTAGTAATGAGTCACTATATGTAAATCCAATTGATCCAATTGAAGAAATAGTAGAAAATACTCCAAAAGAAGATATTGTTGAATTAAATGTAAGTGAACTTAGAAGTAATCCATATCAACCAAGAAAAACATTTGAACAAGAAAAATTAGTAGAACTAGCAAACTCAATCAAAGAATTTGGAGTTTTAGAACCAATCATAGTTAAAAAGACTATAAAAGGTTATGAAATAGTTGCTGGTGAAAGAAGAAAGAAAGCATGTGAATTAGTTGGAGTAGAGAAAATACCAGCTATTATAAAAGATTTTACTGATGAAGAAATGATGCAAATAGCTCTTCTTGAAAATATACAACGTGAAGACTTATCAGCAATAGAAGAAGCAGAAGCATATGCTAATCTCATAAAAGCATTAAATATAACTCAAGAACAATTAGCTAATAAAATAGGTAAAAGTAGAAGCTACATAACAAATATGTTAGGACTTTTAAATTTACCAGAATCAGTTAAAAATGATATATTACATGGGCTAATATCAATGGGACATGCTAAAGTATTAAGTAAACTTGAAAATGAAGAACTAATACTAGAATTAACAGAAAAAGTAAAACTAGAACACCTATCAGTACGTGCCCTAGAAGCATTAGCTCAAAATCCAAACTTCAAAAGAAAAAATGAAGTAGTAAAACCAAAACCAGTAAATACTTATGGATACGTAGAAGAAGCCATGAGAGACGCTATTGGTAGTAGAGTTAAAATCAAAAACAAAAAAATAATCATTCCATTTAATAGTGATAAAGACTTAGAAAGAGTTCTTGAAATATTAAATATAGAAGTGAAAGTTGATTGAAATGAATAAAGAATATAAAATAGGAAGCAAAGTCATTATGAAAAAACCACACCCTTGTGGAACTAACTTGTGGGAAGTTACAAGAGTAGGAGTAGATATAAAAATAAAATGTATTAAATGTGGTAGAAGTATAATGATGGATAGAATTGAATTTGAAAAAAAACTAAAGAAAGTTGAGGAAATTTAATGTTTAAAAAGAAATTAAAATTAAGTCCAATAATGACCTTTATAATTTTAATCTCAGTAACTATTCTATTGAGTGGATTCTTACATCTTATTAATGTTCAAGGTGAATACACTACAGTTAATAGAGCATCAAGTGAACTTATTAACAATGTAGTTGAAGTTAAAAACTTATTTAGTACTAAAGGTATAAAACATATAGTTACAACAGCAGTTAGTGGATTTGTTAATTTCGAACCACTAGGTGCACTTATAATAGTTCTTATAGGAATAGGAGTTCTAGAAAAAACAGGATTTATGAAGACATTCTTCACAATACTAACTAGAAACTCTAAAAGATATACAATAACATTTATATTAGTATTCTTAAGTTTATTATTCTCTCTACTTGGTAAAGTTGGTTTCGTAGTTATGTTACCAATAGGAGCATTACTATTTAAATATGGGCGAAGAAATCCACTTGGAGGAATAATAGCATCGTTCGCATCTCTTTCATTTGGATATGGAATAAATGTATTCTTGTCAGCAAACGATAGTGAACTTTTAACAATGACACTAAATGCTGCATACATAACTGATCCTAAATATAAAATAGGAGTATTCTTCGCATTATTTATAATGATAACGGTTCTAATTATTACATCAATTGTATTTACTCATATAACTGAAAAAAAGATAATGCCAAGATTACCTAGAATAGATGCAGAAAACGAAGAAGTTAAAATTACTAATAAAGAATTAAGAGGTTTGATAATTGGTTTAGGAGCTGGATTCTTATATACATTAATAGTAATATATATGATAATACCAGGATTACCTTTATCAGGATTACTACTAGATTCAGGTAGTACAAAATATATAGATATGCTTTTTGGAGCAAACTCTATGTTTAATAAAGGATTTATATTCATAGTAACATTATTATTTGTAATAATAGGACTTGGATATGGATTCATGACAAAATCAATCAAAAATAATAATGATATAGCAGAAAGTTTAGGATACTCATTAGATGGTATAGGAAGTATACTAGTACTTTTATTCTTCGCTTCATTATTTATAAACATTTATGATGAAAGTGGAATAGGATTAGTTCTAGTAGCATGGACATCTAAAATAATAGGTGGACTTAACTTTTCAGGAATAGGACTTATATTAACAATATTTGCATTAGTTGCGATAGTTAATATATTCTGTCCAAGTTCAACAGTAAAATGGAGTATGCTATCAGGTAATGTAGTATCAATATTAATGGCAGAAAGCATTAGTCCAGAATTTGCTCAAATAATATTTTCAGCAGCAGATTCAGTAACTAAAGGTTTAACACCATTATTCTTATACTATGTAATCTATATAGCATTCTTAGAAAAATATAATAAAAGTGATGAGACAATTACACTATTTGGAAGTACAAAATATATGGTACCATACGCAATATACATAACTGTTATATGGGCAGTAGTAATAGTAGCTTGGTACTTAACTGGACTACCTATGGGAATTGGCACTTTACCGGGGGTAACATATGGCGCTTAAAGCAGGAATTATAGGTCTTCCTAATGTAGGAAAAAGTACATTATTTAATGCAATAACAAAGAAAAATATCTTAGCAGCAAACTATCCATTCGCAACAATTGATCCAAACGTTGGAGTAGTTACTGTACCAGACAAAAGATTAGAAACACTTAATGATATGTATATGCCAGAAAGACTAATACCAACTCAATATGAATTTATTGATATAGCTGGTTTAGTAAAAGGAGCTTCAACTGGAGAAGGTTTAGGAAATAAATTCTTAGCAAACATTCGTGAAGTAGACGCAATCGTACAAGTAGTTAGATGTTTTGAAAATAAAGATATTATACATGTAGAAGGAACAATAGATCCTGTACGTGATATAGAAATAGTAAACTATGAACTTATTCTTAGTGACCTTGAAATAGTTGAAGGAAGATTATCTAGAATAGAAAAGAAAGCAGTAACATCAAATGATAAAGAAGCACTTTACGAAGTAGCACTTCTAAAAAGATTACAAGAAATACTTAGTAGTGGAAAAATGCTAAGACTAGAAACATTTGATGAAAAAGAAAACAAACTAATCAAAACATACAATCTAATAACACAAAAACCATTCATTTATTTAGCAAACGTATCAGAAGATGATTTACTTTCTAAAGAAAATGAATATGTAAATAAAGTACGTGAATATGCATCAAAAGAAAATGCTAGTGTAGTACTTATGTGTGCTAAAATAGAAAGTGAACTTTCAGAGTTAGATGAAGAATCTAAACAAGAATTCTTAAGAGATTTAGGAATTCAAAATAGTGGTTTAGACCAACTAATTCATAACACATATCATCTACTTGGTCTTAAAACATTCTTTACAGTAGGTAAAGATGAAGTAAGAGCATGGACATTCAAAGATGGAATGAAAGCTCCAGAATGTGCAGGACTTATTCACACAGACTTCGAACGTGGATTTATTAAAGCAGAAGTAATGAGTTATGATGACTTAGTAAACTATGGAAGTGAACTAAAAGTAAAAGAAGCAGGTAAAGCAAGACTAGAAGGAAAAGAATATGTAATGCAAGATGGAGATATTTGCTTATTTAGATTTAATGTTACAAAATAGACCTTATGGTCTTTTTGTTTAGGAGAGAATATGAATTATAAATTATATAATAGAAAAAATATAGATAACACTTATCTTAATGATATGCATAACATTTTAGTAGAAAACTATAATAAAATAAATAACAAAGATAACTCTAGTAATGAAACGTATAATGAATGGGTCAATATGATTAGAACAACTAAAGATTATAATATACTTATATGTTTAGATAACAACCTATTAGTTGGTTTTGTTTGCTATACATACCTAGATATAGGACTAATGTTATCAAAAATACAAATTAAAAAAGAATATCAGGGTAAACATAATATATTAAAGAATATGCTCAGAAATATACTTGTAAATACAAATAATACTTACTTTAAAGTATATGCTACTATTAATAATGACAATACTAAATCAAAAGAAGTATTTACTCACATAGGATTTAAAAATATAAAAGGCATTCTATATGAAATAGATAAAACAAACTTAATGAAATGGACAAACTAAAAGATACTCTATAGTATCTTTTTATTTTATATAATCAACAATCTTATTAAAATTTTCATGGCTTAATATATATCTAATATTATCGTTTAATATATCGAATGTATCAAATGTATTATATAAGTTAATCTCATTTATTTTCTCATCTTTATCATTATAAAACATCATTGTATAAGATGCACCTTCATATGTAGTAGAGTAACTATCTGGATAACGATAACCTTCATATAAAGTATTAATAATATCATTTATAATATCTTTATCTTTAATAGTTCTATAAAGTTTATCATCTAAATTATAAAGTTCAATATGACTAGTTTCTTTAAGCTCATCAATATAGCTAGAAGGAATACTTGTTCTTTCACCTCTATCAGGTTTAACATCAGTATTGTTATTACAACCACATAACATTAAAATAATAAGAAATACATATAATATCTTTTTCATATAGTCACCAATTTTATTATACAAAAAAAGATACCTCTTTTGAAGTATCTTTAGTTTAATTTACTTATTTTATATCAATGAATTTCTTTGATTGTTTTTGTTCTTCTTTAGGGAAGTTAATCTTTAAAACACCATTATTGAAATGTGCTTCGATAGATTTTTCATTTACATTACCAACGTTAAATTGTCTTCTAAATGTACCAAATGATCTTTCTTTACGATAGTAATTCTTTTCTTTATCTTCTTTTTCTTCATGTTTAGTAGCAACTACTGTAAGAATACCATCATCTAAGTCAATTTTTACATCGTCCTTATTGAATCCTGGAACATCCATATCAATATGAATCTTACCACCTTTTTCATAAATGTCGCATTTCATGTCATTTTTTGGCATTTTTGGCATTGGTACAAAATCATCAAAGAAATCATCTAAATAAAACTTTTCTGGTAACAAACTCATTATTTTCATCTCCTAACAATTATAATTATACTCAATAATTAGCACTTGTCAATAGTAAGTGCTAAATTTATAAAACTTTTTTGGAAAAATTTTACACTATTATTATATACACTTTTGTAAATAATATAACTAGGAGGCAAAAGTATGAAAGAAGTACCAAATATAATATCAATAAAAGACTTATTATATATAGAAGATATGCTTAATTGGAACTTTGTAATGAATAAAAAAGTATATGCTTATTTAGAATGTGTAGAAGATGAAAAAGTAATAGAACTTCTAACTAAAATAAAGAAAATGCATTTCAAACATTATAAAGATTTACTAGAAGTATTGGAGTAGGAGGAATTATGGAAGAAATTAAAAATAAATGTGAACAAACACCTAAAGACGAATGTATGAGTGAAGAAGATATATTAAATGATATATTATTATCTGAAAAGAATATATCTAATAGCTATAGTGTTGCTATAAATGAAATGAGTAATAAATACTTATATAAAAAAGTAATGAGCATATTTGAAGATACTAAAGATATAGCTCGTGATATATTCAATCTTATGTTCGAAAAAGGTTGGTACACAGTACCTGTTGAAGAAGATAAAAAGATTGAAAAATCATACACTAAGTATAATAATAAACTAAGTGAATTAAGTTAAGACTTAACAAAAATGTTAAGTCTTTTCTATCTAAAATTCTTTTTTAACAATATAAAATATGATAAAATATTATTATGAAGAAGATAGTAATAATATTTTTTTGTTTTGTATGTTTTTTAACTAATGTATATGCTGAAAGAAAAGAGGTAACGTTTGAGTCTTGTGTTGATGGCGACACAATAAAAGTGTTAATAGATGGTAAAAAAACAACTGTTAGATTTTTAGCAGTCGATACTCCTGAAACAAAACATCCTAAAAAAGGAGTTGAACCATATGGAAAAGAAGCTAGCGATTATACATGTAATAGAGTTAAAAATGCAAAGAAACTAGAAATTGAATATGACAAAGGAAGTTCAAAAACAGATAAGTATGAAAGAGCACTCGGATGGATTTTTGTAGATGATTCATTACTTCAAAAAGAACTTATAGAAAAAGGCTATGCTAAGGTAGCTTATCTATATGGAAAATATATGTACACAGAAGAATTACAAAAAGAAGAAGAAAAGGCAAAAGAATCTAAACTAGGTGTATGGAGTGACGAAGTACAAAAAGAAACTCAAAGTACAGATAATACATCCACAATAGAAGAAACTAAAGATACAAATACAAACGAAGAAAAATCATTTATAGAAAAAATACTAGATAAAATATTAGATTCTTTAAAAGACGCACTAAATAAACTATTTAAAAAAATAAAAAAAGCAATAATTAAAGAAATAGATAAAATATTTGATAAAAAAATATAATATACTTATAATAATATATACTATATTGGAGAAATTAAAGATGAAAAAAGATGAAAAATTTTTAAAAGATTTAGAAAGCAAATTCATAGATTTAAAACCAAGTCAAAAAAATAAAATAATGAAAAAATATACTAAGTTTATAGAAGAAGGTAAAAAGAATAAAAGAAAAATGACTAGTATATTAAAAGACTTAGGAAAGCCGGAAGATATTGCTAAAAAAGAACTAGAAGCTTTAAAGAAAAATAAATTCGTGTCAATTATAAAATCTTTAAAAGATAAAATTAATACTATAAAAGAAAAACTAAATAAAAAGAAAAAACTTAAGAAAACTAAAAAATCATTAAAAAATGAATTTATTAAAAAAGAAAAAACTAAAAAAGAAAGTATAATTTCAAAATTAAAATCTAAACTTAAGAAGAAGGATACTCTTAAAAATAATATAGAAGAAGTAATAGAAGAATCTAAAGAAGAAATAAGTAATGTAACAGAGATTGTAACTGAACAAAAAGTATTTGAATCTAAATCTTCAAGAATAAAAAGAATTATTTTTAAGACTTTAGGAGTCATATTAACAATAGTATTACTATTTATATGGTTATGGTTATTAGTTATCTTTATGGCCTCTATATTTGCTTTCTTAGATGGTGTTAAACTATATGGACTTATAATATCACTTCTAGGAATAGTACTTCTTGTTTTATCATTAGTCATATTAATAAATAAAAGTATATTTAAGAAAAGAATAAGCTTAAAATGGTCTTTAATATTCATAATAATTTTTATAATAGTTATAGCCTTTGGAGTAACATTATTCTTAAAAGAAATTTCTAATATAAAAACAACACATGATGTTAGTGATAAATACACAATGACAAAAAGCTTAACAACATATAACTTATCAAAAGATAATAAACCATTCTATATAACATTTAATAGTAATTATAAAACTAAATATATAGTAGAATATGATGAATCATTAAAAAACAAAATAGAAGTAGAAGTAAAATACTATGAATGTTATTATGACTACTTCATAAAGAAAACATCTGATAGTGCATACATCTCATTAAAACTAAACAAAAGAGATCGCTTGAGTGTATATATAGATGACTTAAAAGAAGGAAAAATTTATGATAATAATGAACTTGAAAGATACACTGTTAAAATAAAAGGATCAAAAGCTAACATGGAAAGAGTAATTATTGAATAATTATTCTTTTTTTAATTTATCTAACTTTTTATTAATTTCATCTATCGCCTTCTTTAAAACATCAATATCGCTATTACTAGAAGGATATACATCTCTTATAATTTTCCTTATCTTTTCAATATCATATATTACAGGGTTATATAAACACTTAACTTCTTTAGAATTAATATTTATAATACCACCATTTATTCTAGATTCAATTATATTTTGACTAGCAGCATTCGTAAGAATAGTTTGTCCAATAAGAATAATCCAATTACCAAGCATATTTTGTTCAGGAGCAGTCAAACTATCAACAAGAACTAAACCCAAAATAAATCCAATCGTAGTTGAATATCTTGGATTAGTATTAAATATGTCATCATAACTTTCTTTCATACTTAATAATATGTTTTAGGTACAAAAAAACTCACGTAACATATATTACTAAAGAAGGAGGAATCATGAATTTATGTGATTTAGACTTTAATAAAAAAGCTATTATAGATAATATAACTATGCATGGTATTAAGAAAAGAAGACTATATGATTTAGGTTTTATACCTGGAGAAACAGTATTTAAAATGTTTGATTCTATTTATAAGAGTCCTAAATGTTATAAAGTTAAAAATACATTTTTGGCACTTAGAGACGAAGAAGCCATTAACATAGAGGTTCATTATGAATAAAAATATTCTTTTAGTTGGAAATCCTAATGTAGGTAAATCTTCTATATTTAATATATTAACTCATTCTCATGAACATACTGGTAACTGGACAGGTAAAACAGTAAAACTAGCTAGAAAGAATATTATAAATACTAATTATACACTTATAGATTTACCAGGTATTTATTCTCTTTCAAGTCTTAGTGAAGAAGAAATAGTAGCTAAGGATACACTTTTATTTGAACAATATGAAAAGATAATCTATGTGATGGATGCATCAAATATTGAGAAGAACATGCATTTACTTTTACAAATACTAGAGATAAACAAGAATATTATTCTTTGTCTTAATATGATAGATGAACTAGATTCTAAAGGTATAAAAGTAAATGATAAACGTCTTAGTGAAATACTTGGTATAAAAGTAATAAAATGTTCAGCATCAAAAAATATTGGTATAAAAGATTTAATAAACTCTTTAGATGAAGAAAGTATAAGTAACTATAATTATATTTATGACTTTAATATAGAAAAAGGTATATCTGATATATTTGAATTTCTTACTCATCAATTTAAATCTAGATTTATAGCTCTGAATATTTTAGAAAAAGATAAATCAATCGTAGAATCTATAAAAACTAAATACAAAGTAAATATAATTAATAAAGAAATGCAAAACTATTTAATGAATGTAAACTCTGAAGAAATATCTGACGAAGTATCTATTCTTTTAAATAATATTTCTAAAAGTATATCAAACGAAGTAGTAACTTTCTCTAAAGAAAAAGAAATAGGTGTTATAGATAAAATATTTACTAAGAAAGTTTATGCTTTATCTATAATGTTTATTATTATGTTTGGTATATTTTTAATAACAATCGTAGGTGCTAATTACCCGAGTGAAGCTCTTGGTTATTTATTTTCAAAATTAGAAATCATTTTATTAAATTTAGTTAAATATTTTAAAATATCAGAGTTTATTTATGAACCACTTATTTATGGAATATATAGAGTAGTTAGTTTTATAGTATCTGTTATGTTTCCACCATTAGTTATATTTTTCTTTCTATTTACTTATGCTGAAGAAAGTGGAATACTTCCAAGAATAGCATTTAATTTTGATAATGTTTTTAAGAAATGTGGATGTCATGGTAAACAAGCATTAACTATGTGTTCAGGTTTTGGATGTAATGCTTGCGCAGTAGTAGGAAGTAGAATAATAGATAGTAAAAGAGACAAATTAATAGCTATATTAACTAATTCATTTATTCCTTGTAATGGTAGATTTCCAATGATAATAGCACTCATCACTATGTTCTTCACAACATCTAATAATAAATTACAAGTATCGTTCTATTTAACTTTATTTGTTATACTTTCTATTTTAATATCACTACTTACTTCATTTATTTTATCTAAAACAATATTAAAAGGATATAATGGATTCTTTATATTAGAACTTCCTGACTATAAAAAAGTAAAACTAAAAAAGGTATTAAAGAATAGTCTTGTTTATAAATCTTTATCTATATTAAAAAAAGCAGTATTAGTATCAATTCCATGTGGAATAATTATTTATTTGATGACTAATACTACTATTAAAGATATAACTTTATTTAAAATTATAAGTGACTTCTTAGAACCATTTGCTTCTATTATAGGCCTAGATGGTGTTATACTTTTATCTTTCTTTTTAGCACTTCCAGCTAATGAAATAGTTTTACCTATTATTATAATGGGCTATCTAGGTGATAAGAATGTACCAATGATTTCAAATTATCTATCTATTAAAGAAGTTCTAATTAACAATGGATGGACTTACATGACAGCACTCTCCACTATATTATTTTCTATAATGCATTTTCCATGTGGTACTACACTTGCTACTATTAAAAGTGAAGCAGGTACTAAATGGATGATATATAGTTTCTTTATACCTCTTATTACTGGAATATTATTTCTGTTGATTCTTAATATTATGCACAGCTGTTAACCCAAGAAAAAAACTCTAGAAATTCTAGAGTTAATATTCAACTGGCGCCTGATGCAGGACTCGGACCTGCGACCTAACGGTTAACAGCCGTGCGCTCTACCGACTGAGCTAATCAGGCACTTGCATAAATAATTATAGATTATCATTTCGTATTTGTCAACAAAAATATAGACTTTTATTATAAAAATTGATAAAATTAATATGAATTAAGAGGGATATATATGAATAATGATATAGAAATGGTAGATTTAAGTAGTAATAATCAAAATACGAATGCAAATACTAACAATACAGTTACTAATCCTAGTAATCCAAATCACGTTAGTATACTTGAAATGTACGGTGAAA
Source organism: uncultured Clostridium sp. (assembly GCA_905193755.1). Classification (GTDB taxonomy): domain Bacteria; phylum Bacillota_I; class Bacilli_A; order RF39; family UBA660; genus CAG-1000. The sequence continues at coordinate 20,096 of CAJJPX010000011.1, forward strand.
ACTTAAGCAGAAAAGAATATGTTACAAATCCAGCTATCGGAAGAGATAGTGAAATAGAACAAGCTATAGTAATACTTTTAACACCAGAAAAAAGTGCCCTTTTAGTAGGTAAAGCTGGTGTAGGTAAAACTGCTATTGTTGAAGGTATAGGTTATAGAATGAAAAATGGCATGATACCTAATGCACTAAAACCATATGAATTAATAAAAGTTAATATTTCTAGTTTACTTGGTGAAACTAAAGTAGGAGAAGGACAAAGCGAAAATAGACTTCAATTACTTGTTGATGAACTAAAAACTAAAAAGAATATTATACTATTTATAGATGAAGTTCACCTTTTAGTTAACAGAAATACTACGAACATGAGTATAGACTTTGCTAATATGTTAAAGCCAGGTTTAGACCGTGGTGATATTAAAATGATAGGTGCTACTACATATGAAGAATATGAAGCATATATTCTAAGAGATAGAGCCTTCTTAAGACGTTTCTTAAAAGTAGATGTAGCTGAACCAGATGAAGACCAATGTACACAAATACTACTTGGAACTTACCCAAAATATGAAAAAAGAACAGGTGTAAAACTTGAATACACTGACTACTTAAAAGAAAAAATATTTAGATTCATAGTACAAATGACAGATGAATATAAAAGAATTTATGAAATAGGTAATAGATACCCAGATGTAGCTCTAACAATCGTAATGAGTGCATTCTCACTTGCTTCATATGAGGATAGTCCAGTCGTAACACTAAAACATTTCTATAAAGCAATATGTAGAACTAAAGTAATATATGAAGATGCTAAAGTAAAAGAAATAGCTAGATTCAAAGAACTATTTAAAGACATTATAGCTGAAGAAAACGTAGATCTAAATGATATGTAATATTATAGACACTAAAAACGTGTCTATTTTTAATGAGAAAGGAAACAAATATGGAAGAATTAAATAATATGATATCATTTTTAAAAAGTATCATAAAAGAAAATAATTCTAAAGAAGTAAATAAAGAAATAAAATGTTTTATGAAAAAAATAAAAATTTAAAAAATATATAAAATTAAAAAAAACTAAGAAAATTCTATATGAAAACATAATTATCACTAAGAGAATTTTCTTTTTTTATTACCTAAAAACTACTCAAAATAGAATTTTACCAATTTGAAATGATTTTCTTTATTTTGTAATATACATCTTACGAAAGGAAGAATTATGAAAAAAGCAATAAAAGTAAGAAATATAAGTAAAACAATAGGTAGAAAGAAAATACTAGATAATATAAGTTTTGATATTTATGAGAATGAAATAGTTGGCTTAGTTGGTAAGAATGGCGCAGGTAAAAGTACACTTCTAAAGATTATGACAGGTCTTTATAGTTATGATGAAGGAGAAATATATTATTATAATTATAATTTAAAAACTGACTATGAAAAAGCTATGTCTATCGTGGGTACACTAATAGAAAATCCTGATATGTATAGTAATCTCTCTGGTAAAAAGAATTTAGAACTATTTAAAAGTATGTTTAAAGGCATAGATGAAGGAACTATAGAAGAAATCGTACGTATAGTTGAAATGGAAAAATACTTAGGAAAGAAGTTTAAAACATATTCTCTTGGTATGAAAGAAAGACTAGGTATCGCGTCATCTCTAATTAATAAACCTAAAATACTTATTCTAGATGAACCAACAAATGGTCTTGATAGAGAAGGTGTTAAAAACATAATGAAAATGCTTAAGGATTTAAAAGACACAACTATTATTATATCTTCACATATGCTTAGTGATATAGAAGAATTATGTAATAAGATTATATTTATAAATGATGGTAAGATTGATAGTATAAAGATAAAACAAAATGATAATAAGAAAAATATAATCTTCGAAGTAGATGATTTTTCAAAAGCAAGACTTATTATAAAGGATTATTGTGTTAATGAAAATTTAGAAGTTTATGAAACAGATGATATGGTAAGCTTAATAAACAAAGAACTAGTCCTAAATAATATAAATGTTTATAGAATTAGTGAAGCTACCAACACGCTTGAAAATGATTTCTTTAAAATGATAGGTAAATCAAATGATAAATCTAATTAAAAATGAATTTATAAAGCTTAGTAAAGTTAAATTTATAGGTTCACATTTGGTATTTATAGTTTCAATTATCACTTATTATTATGTAAATAAAAAAGTATTAACAGAAGATTTTATTCTTAAATTAATACCATTTATTGGAGTAGTATTGTCAATAATATTTTGTTCAATTGTGTCAAGTGAATATACTAGAGGAACTTTTAGAATCTATCTTACAAAACCGGTAAAAAGAGCTAAAATATATATATCAAAGTTATTAACAATTTTTTTGACATTTTATAGTATTTTGCTACATAACTTGACAATTTACGCATTATTTACACAGTCAATAAGTGTAAACTTTACTATCAAATATTTAAGTTATTCACAATCACTAGTATTAGTTTCAACAATTATCATAATGTTATCAACAATGCTAAAATCTTCATCTCTTATTTCAGGTATAACTATATTGTTATTAACATTTGGTTTCACACTTTTTGAGTTATTAACATTAACAAATACAAAGTTTTTAGAATACTCATTCTTACCGTATCTTGATTTAAATATATTAAGTAGAGTAGATGAGATAAATAAATCACTAAATACAAATCTTTCTTTAAAGAATGGAATCTATATAATTATATTTTATTCAATACTATTTTTTATAATTGGAATTATCTCATTCAAGAAAAAAGATATTAAAAACTAATATCCTTTACTTTTATAATAATCGTGTAATTCTTTAAATCTATTAAAGTGTACTATCTCTCTTTGTCTTAAGAAACTAAGTGGAGCAAGTAAACTCTCATCATCTGTTAGATCCATTAAGTTTTCATAAGTAGCTCTAGCTTTCTCTTCAGCAGCCATATCTTCTTGTAAATCAACTATCGGGTCTCCTGTAGATGCTATGTAGGCAGCAGTGAATGGAATACCATCTTGGTTGAATGGAAATACTCCTTTCTTATGTGAAGTGTACCATCCTTCAAGTCCATTCTTCTTTAACTCTTCAACACTAGCATCCTTAAGTAATTGACTAACCATCGTACATATCATCTCAACATGACCAAGTTCCTCAGTACCTATATCAGAAAGAAGTGCCTTACCCTTATCATCAGGCATAGTGAATCTTTGCATTAAATATCTAAGTGACGCTCCAAGCTCGCCATCGCTTCCGCCAACCTGCGTTATGAGTTGTTTCGCCATTTTAATATCTTTCTTTCTAACATTAACTGGATACTCTAAAGTTTTTTCATACTTAAACATACTAGTTACCTCCCTTATCCCAAGGCCAAGGATTATCTATCCATGTCCATTTATCACTACTAACAACATCTTTTACACATAATGGACCATAAACATTCTCATATTTATTTTTAAGTTCATTATACATTTTCTTATATTCTTGAAAATTACTTAACATTTTCTTATCATCAGGATATATATCCAAATATAAATTCATATCCTTCATCGCAAAATTATACATTTGTATTTTATAAAGTAACATATCTCTATCATTAGTAACTTTTAACTTATAAACATGATTCTTATATCTAGAATACATATCACTAAACATATTACCTTTATTAAACCCCTCCATAGGTGAATACAAATTTTCATTTCTATTAAAATTAATACTATCGATATTAATATCTATATCATTATATTTACTCTTATCAACATACTTATTTATGTCATACTCATATTCAAGTTCATTAGATACTATATCGAAGTAATTATTATTTTCATCATATAACATTTTTAAATCCTCCTAGACTATTGTATGTAAGCAAAAAAACTATTGTATAGACTAGTTGCTCAAAAAAATGTAAAATATATAAAAATACTTGTATATATTTTTCTAATAATGATAAAATGAATATGGTGATATAAATGCAATATAAAATAACAACTTATTCCGAAGATGACACAATCGAATTAGCTCAAAATATTGAATCAGAAAAATTTCCTAATATGGTTATATGCTTAATAGGAGATTTAGGATGTGGTAAAACAGTATTTGCTAAAGCATTCGCACAAGCACTAGGTATTAACGATAACATTACATCTCCAACTTTTAATATTATTAAAGAGTATGATGGCGGAGAAATGAGAATGTTCCATATGGATGTATATCGTCTTAGTAATGTAAAACAAGATTTAGGAATAGAAGAATACTTCACTAAACGTGGTGTGTGCATAATTGAATGGGCTGATTTAATTGAAGATATCTTACCTAAGAATAGATTAGATATCAAATTTAAAATGGTTGATGAAAACACAAGACAACTAGTAATCACACCACATGGAAATAAGTATGAAGATTTATGTGAAAGAGTTTTATAGAACTCTTTTTTTTTATCAAAAACTATAGTAAAATATTATTATAATAGGAGGAAAAATGAAAACACTAAGTGACACGGAATTAAAAAGAATAGATGCATATTATAGAGCATGCAATTACTTATCAGTAGGTCAACTATATTTAAAAGATAATCCCCTTTTAAAAGAAAAGTTAACACTTGATCATATTAAACCAAATGTAGTAGGCCACTGGGGAACAGCTCCTGGTCAAAACTTTGTATATGTTCATCTAAATAGAATAATTAAAAATAATAAGTTAGATATGATATATATATCTGGTCCAGGTCATGGTGGACAAGCAATGGTAGCTAATACTTATTTAGAAGGAAGTTATACTGAAATATATCCAAGCATTACTGAAGATGAAGAAGGAATGAAAAAACTATTTAAACAGTTTAGTTTCCCTGGAGGAATTAGTTCACATGTAGCTCCTGAAACACCTGGTAGTATTAATGAGGGTGGAGAACTTGGTTATAGTCTTTCACATGCTTTTGGAGCAGTACTTGATAATCCAAGCCTTATAGCTGCTTGTGTAGTAGGAGATGGTGAAGCTGAAACAGGACCTTTAGCCGCATCATGGCACTTAAATAAAATACTAAATCCACTAACAGATGGTATAGTTCTTCCAATATTACATCTAAATGGTTACAAAATCGCAAACCCAACAATATTCGCAAGAATGCCAGAAGATGAATTAATTAAATTCTTTGAAGGATGTGGGTGGGACCCTTATATAGTTGAAGCAAACACAACTGCTAAAATGCACGAATGTATGGCTAAAACACTAGACAGATGTATAAGAGATATAAACATCATAAAAGATAAAACAAGACTTAATAAAAGAGCAACTTTTCCAATGATTATTTTAAAAACTCCAAAAGGATGGGGTGGTCCAAAATTTTTTGATGGAAAGCAAATAGAGGGAACATTTAGATCACATCAAGTACCAATACCTGTAAATAAAGAACATCCTGAAAATGTAGAAATACTAGAAGCATGGATGAAAAGTTATAAACCAGAAGAACTATTTGATAAAAATGGAACTCTTAAAAAAGAATTAAAAGCTTTAGCTCCAACTGGAGACTACAGAATGGGAATGAATCCACATGCTAATGGTGGAAAACTTCTTGAAGAATTAAATATTCCAGATTTTAGAGGGTACGCTCTTGATATCAAGAAACCAGGAGAAGTAATAGCTCAAGATATGATGGAACTAGGATACTTCATAAGAGACATTATTAAATTAAATGAATCTAAAAAAAACTTTAGAATATTTGGTCCAGATGAAGCACTTTCTAATAGACTAAATCATGTATTTGAAGTAACTAATAGACAATGGAATGGAATAAGATATGATTATGATGAATTTATTAGTCCTTATGGAAGAGTAATAGACTCAGTACTTTCAGAGCATCTTTGTGAAGGTATGTTAGAAGGATACTTATTAACTGGAAGACATGGATTCATACATAGCTATGAAGCATTCATTAGAATAGTTGATTCAATGGCAAGTCAACACGCTAAATGGTTAAAAGTAACAAAAGATTTACCATGGAGAAGAGATATAGCATCCCTAAACTATATTTTATCTTCATACGTATGGCAACAAGATCATAATGGATTTACTCATCAAGATCCAGGATTCTTAAATCATATTGTTACTAAGAAAGCAGATATAGTAAGAATATATTTACCACCTGACACAAACACTTTAATATCATGTTTTGATCACTGCATTAGAAGTAAAAATTATATAAATGTAATAGTTGCATCCAAACATCCAAGACCACAATGGTTAACAATGGATGAAGCAATCAAACACTGTACTAAAGGACTTGGTATATGGAAATTTGCTAGTAATGATGAAGGAGAAGAACCAGACTTAGTTATGGCTTGCGCTGGTGAAACTCCAACTATAGAAGTACTAGCTGCTACTAAAATACTAAGGGAACACTTCCCAGAATTAAAAATTAGAGTAGTAAATGTAGTTGATTTAATGAAACTAGAAAGTCCTGAAAATCATCCTCATGGACTAGATAATGATGAATACAATAGTATATTCACAAAAGATAAACCAATTATATTTGCATTCCATGGATATCCAAATCTAATTCATCAACTAGCATACAAACGTGATAATAAGAACATGCATGTACATGGATATATTGAAGAAGGTACAATCACTACAACGTTTGATATGAAAGTACAAAATAAATTAGATAGATTTAACTTAGTAATAGATGCTCTTAAATACTTACCAGAACTTGGTGACAAAAGAGCATCACTTACTGAATGGTGTAAAAATAAATTAATTGAACATAAAGAATATATCCATGAATATGGAGAAGACATGCCAGAAATCAAAAACTGGAAATGGTAAAAAAAGAACGTAAGATTTTAGTCTTACGTTTTTAATATGCTTAAATATTAGTCATGAATAACTTTTTGTTTAGTAACTTTTTTCTTAGATATTAACCATCCATAATTTTCTTTAACTATAGTATTATGACAGAATTCACAAACATCACTTTGATTATCTTCTTTAATTGGAGCACCACATACCGGACACTTTGCCGTTTTAACTTTTTCAGTTCTTACAAAAGTAACAACACAAGCAACATCTAATCTAACATTCATACCTCTCACTATAGATGAAGTATCTTTATTAACAATATAATCTCTCATAGCTAAATCAAATGTCACATCTATACTATATTTACCATTTTCAACCTTTGGATTATTAAAAGTACAAGTATATATAGTAATATCATCTATTATATTTCTTTGATTCTTTCTTTTTAAAGTATCAAGCATAGTTTTATATGAATTATATAAGTCATCCGTAGTTAAGCTTCTTAATGTATCATAATCAAAATTTACCCACGCCTCTTGCATCTTAACATACATTTCACTGGCTATTATTACAAATTTATCTTTATCAATTTTTGGTATTTTTGTATCACTATTATCTAACCATATACTATGAACTTTTTCAAAATCGTTATGTTTTACTTCTAAATGTTCAGCATTAACATCTTTATTTGTAGTTTTTCTTTTTATTGAACTAATAATCGTAGTTACGATAACCACACTCATTAATACAAGAAACACTAAAGAAGTTATATCAGAATCAAAAGCACTGCCTCCACCAAAACTAAAATCTCCATCTCCGAAGTCGAATCCCCCACCACCAAAATCAAAGTCATAGTCTATATCAAAACCTGTGTCTGCAAGTACAACATAACCACTTAATATAAAACATACTACTATTGAAAATATAATAAATAATTTAGACTTTTTTTTATTCATACTAACGCCTATCATAAGTATAACATATTCACACAAAAAATAATATTTTTTCACACATCCTTAATAATAAAATATTAAAATTAAAAATGTAAGAAGGAGGAATGATAATTAATTAGATAAAAAAAGTATAAAGTTTTAGCCAATAACAAATTTATATAGATATCCTATGATAACTTTCTAATAAAAAGTGCGTCCTTTAATAGAACGTATTTTTTATATTTCATCAATATATGTAACTAAATATCCATAATCTTCCATTTTAAATGGTTTTCTACAAAACTTACATAAGCCTGAAGCATTTAAATCAAGAATATTACCACAGTAAGTACAACGTCTTGCTTCTTCTAAATGTTTAGCATTTCTTCTTTTAGTTAATGTTATTTTATGAGTTTTTTCTATTCTTCTATCATCAACACCACTAATATATTTTCCATTTTCATCTATAAAATAGTCCATATATCTTGACACTAATATGACTTCAATAGTTATAAAGTTATCAGTAATCATACTATTAGTAATTCTACTAGATTTAACATTCATCTCATCAAACAATCTATTGATATTTTTAGTTTTATACTCTGTTACCATATCATTAAATTTTACATACACATCATTTGCTAAATAATGTCTAACATCTTCCATACTATTATTTTGTATTGCAGTAAGTATCATAATAAATATATGATCTACATTACTTAAAAAAGTACTTTCAGAAAAACTTTCATCTGCTTTAATAATTTCTTCTATCATATTTACTCCTCAATAATTTTTTGTTTCACAATTTCTTTTTTAGAAATTACCCAATTATAATTTTCTTTAACTATAGTATTCCCACAAAATATACATTTATCACTTTGATTATTTTTTGATATTGGTCCTCCACATACAGGGCAAGAAGTAGTATTCTTTTTACCAGTACTAACAAATGTAACTAAACATATAACATCAAGTCTATTCACAACGCCTCTAACTAAATCATAATCTTTTTCATTTTTTTCAACAATATAATCTCTATAAGCTAAGTCAAGTTCAACTTCGACAGTATATTTACCATTTTCATTTTTTGCATTAGTAAAGTTACAATTATATATTTTAATATCTAAAACAATATTTTTTTGTTTCTTTTTTTCTAGAGATTCAAGCATAGTTTTGTATGAATTATATAAGTCATCAGTAGTAAGCTCTCTTATAGTTTTATAATCAAAATTCATCCATGCTTCTTGTAATTTTGTGTACATATTACTAGCCATATCAAAAAATTCTTTTTTATCTATATTTGGTATAACTTTTTGTACTTCATCTATATACCATATTCTATAAGTTCTTTTTTTCTCTTTAGGTTTCTCATCAAAACTATATCCATCATGTAGTATTTTATCACCTTTTTCTTTTTTATTTCTTGAATATGTTTTAATTGCAGCAACTATACTAGCAGCTATAATAGTTATTCCACAAATAAGAATAATTATTTCAGTAAATCCTGCTTTAAATGTAAATACCTGAATTAACAAATATAGTAGATAATAAAATATAATAAAGATAATTAATCCTCCAGCGCCACCACCTGAATCAAAATCAGTATCAAATCCACTATCAGCAAGTACCACATTATTACACATAAGAGTAACTAAAAGTACCATAGCTATAAAAAATACAAATAATTTAAATCTTTTCCCACTTTTCATTCTCACATCCTATAAAGATTATAACATATTTACACTAAAATTAATATTTAACGTAAAAAATATATTATTTTCACAAATCCTTAACAATAGATAAGTAAAATTATATATGTAAGAAGGAGGAATGATAATTAATAGGTAAATAAAATAAAAATTAAGTAGCTTCAACTCACAATTAAATAAAACAATTTCTATTATATAAGGGACAATTCTTGTCCCTTTTTTCTCGCACTAAAATATGTTATAGTAGAATTATGAAAGAGTTAGAAAGAATATTAACAAGTGAAAATATCGAAGAAGAAATAAGAAGTAATGAAGACTATATATTTAGTTTGATTCCAGAACTTAGAAGTGAAGTAGGGTTTGATCAAAAACATCCTCATCATTCTTTTGATGTATGGAATCATACTATCGAAGCATTAAAACATATAGAACCAGATTTTGAACTAAGACTTATAGTATTACTTCATGATATAGGTAAACCATTTTCTTTTCAAGAAGGTACTGACGGAGTAAGACATTTTAAAGGACATCCATCTAAATCTAAAGAGATTTCTAAACTTATACTTGAAAGACTGAATATTGAACCAAAAGATGAAATACTTTATATTATAGAAAATCATGATACACCAATTGACACAAATAATATAAAGAATAGAGAATTAGAAATAAAAAGATTGAAGGTTCAATATGCTGATGCTTATGCACATTCTCCTTCAACCATAGAAAAACGTATTTTAAGACTTAATGCTATAAAAGAATTAATTTGATTTATAATTTAATACTTCTTCAGCATCATCTAAATGAATTTTTTCTCTACCTATTATTTGATAGTCTTCATGACCTTTACCAAGGATTAAAAGAATATCATCTTTTTCCATTATATCAATACCATGCTTAATGGCACTTTTTCTATCAACGATAACTTCATAGTTATCTTTTTTAACGCCTACAAGAATATCTTTTATTATTGATTCTGGATCTTCAGTTCTTGGATTATCACTAGTAAATATTACATAGTCAGATAATCTACTTGCAATTTCTCCCATAATAGGTCTCTTCTTAGGATCCCTGTCTCCTCCACAACCAACTATAGTAATAACACGATTCTTTTTAAGTTCATTATATGCAGTAACAACTTTCTCAACTGCATCAGGTGTATGTGCATAGTCAATTACCGCAACACCACCATTTACTTTATATGCTTCGCATCTACCTTTAGGTGCTTTTATCATACTGGTTTTACTAACAATCTCATCTAAACTAAAACCATATTGATTAAGAATAGACACAACTGTCATATAGTTATATACATTAAATTTACTAGTAAGTGGAACTAACACATCATAAGTTTTATCTTCATAACTAAATGTAAGATTAGTTTCACTAGCACTTGTTTCAAACTTAACAATCTTATAGTCTCCATCAAATCCATAAGTAAATCTCTTATGACCATCTTTTTTAAAATATTTACTTGCTTCATCATCAGAGTTAACTATTATAACAGCATCCTTCTTTAAATGATCAAGAATTAATAATTTAGCTTTTAAATAATTTTCCATAGTCTTATGATAATCTAAATGATCTTCAGTAAGATTAGTAAATCCTATAATAGAGTAGTTTACATTAGTAAGTCTATCATAAGATAAAGCCTGACTACTTACTTCCATAACAACAGTTTTAGCTCCACTTTCATATGCATTCATAAGAAGTTTATAAACTGTTAATATATCAGGTGTAGTATTATTAAGCTCAATATGTTCATCTTTATGAATATAACCAATAGTACCAATATAAGCAGCATCTACTCCCATATTAAGTAGCATTTGATATATTAAATAACAACTAGTAGTCTTACCATTAGTACCAGTAACACCAATAAGCTTCATTTCATTTAATTTATCTCCATATTCTTTAAGTAAAAGCTCTCTTAAATATTTATCTGTATCTTCTACTTTCTTATATGGAATATCATAGTCTATATCTTTTTCACAAATAATTTTAGAAGCACCATTCTTAATAGCACTCTCTATAAAATCATGTCCATCTACTGTTAAACCTTTTAAAGCTATAAAAGTTTGTCCTTTTTGTACTTTTCTAGAATCACTTTCAAACTTAAACATTTCATCACTTCCTCTAAATAATATTATAACATATATAGAATTATTAGTAATTAATACATATCCACATCTATTCCACATTACATATAGTTAACACTTCATTTTACATAGTTTATTGTATTTTAAAGAGTAAAATGCTATGATTTAATTAGATAATAAGGAGTGATTGATGTGTTAGGAGACAGATTTAAAAGAGAATTAAATAAGAATGATTATTATGTAGTAGATCCTAAAACAGGAAGAGAAAAATCTTTAGATACCGACAAACTAGTTGATATGGCAAAAAAAGCATTAAAGAAAGCAGCAATCGTGGGACTAATAGCAGGTTCATTAGGAACAGGAGCGTTAGGATATCTATTTGCTGATGAAGTAGCTGATTATAAAGAAGAAAGGGCATATACTAAAGCAGTTATAACAGTAAACAAAGAATATAAAGATACACATGATACAATAGAAAAGGGAAGTATTAGTGCGCTTATAGAAGAACAAGGCTGCTGTTATAGAGCTTATCCAGATAAGACTTTAGAATTTATATTAGATAATTTTAGAAGCCCAATCACAAAGAAATGTGATGATCCAGAATGTACTACTTGTGAAAGAAATAGAGAAATTGAAAGTGAAATAAATGAAATTGTTAAAGCTGACGCAAGATTCACTGAAGCAGTAGAAGAACACGAACAAAATCAAGAAATGAAAAGTGTAAGAGGTAAATAATGGAAGAAACAAAAATAATTTATTTAAATGATAAGAAATTTGCAGTAGTAGAAGAACTAGAATACAAAAATAAAAAGTATATGTATTTAGTTAGTACTGATGCTGAGGAAATTCAAATCGTAGAAGAATATACTGAAGGTATAAATAAAGTAATAAAAACAGTAAAAGACAAAAAACTTCTAGATATACTAGAAGTAGAATTTGCTAAAAAGTTTTAAGATGCCTTAGCATCTTTTTTATTTGATATATAGTCCACACTTAATATTAAAGTTTATTAATTCTTTAAATTTTGAACCTAAATCTATGTCTCCGACAATAAGACCATAATGAGTAGGTATTACTACACTAGGATTGATACTATTAGTATAATCTGCAGCTTCCTTATAATCCATAGTATAAGTTCCACCAATAGGTACAAAAAGAACATCACATTCTATATTAGAATTATCTTCATTAACATCAGTATCTCCCATGATATAGTATTTTTTGTCATCAATATTTAATATATATCCAACCCAATCATTTCCTATAGGATGAAATTCTTTAGTAACATTATATGCTCTAACAGTACTAAAATTAATACCAAGAATATTATAGTTATTATTAGGTTCAATAATTAATATATCTTCTTCTTTAAAATAATTCTTAAGTTCTTTATATGTATCCTTAGTACTTACTATTTTAGTAGTATCTTTTTTAATATTCATAATATCATCAATTGAAAAGTGATCATAATGACTATGTGTTATAAAAATTATATCAGCGTCATTACTAATAACATCTATTCTAAAAGGATCTATATAAATATTAAGATTATTATTTACTATTTTAATACTATTATGTTTGAATACATTTACATTTTCCATATCTTCACCTAATTCATTATATCAAAAAAAGAGCTATTTTGCTCTTAATTTTTTAACATAAGAATCATATGATTCCTTTGAGTTATGAATTACTAAATTTGTTCCACATCCTTGCATATAAACTTTATCTTTAAAACCATATTCTCTTAATATTTGATCTGGTACATTAAGTCTTTTTTGTGAGTCAATAGAGTTAGTTGCAAGATATGAATAATATAGTAATTGCAATCTATCGTTTAATAATTGTATTCTTTGCATATCTTGAGAATTACATCTTTTATTTAAATCATTAATGATACTTTGCATATATAGTAAATTATAAAGTTTTAGTGAACCATAACCATTTTCAATAATTGATATTTTATCTCCAACTTCTACACCAGTAAATTTTGGTATAAATATTCTCCCTTTACTATCAATACGAATTTCTTTATAACCTAAAATAGGTTCATCTCCGAACATATATCCCCCTTTAAAAAACAACAAGATTATACCATAAATAGAATTAAAAATCAATAATTGTCAATAATAATACAAGGAGAATGTTATGTATATAATTTATGCTTTATTAGCAGCGTTGTTTTCAGGTTTAACATCAGTATTCGCAAAAACAGGTATTAAGGATGTAGAATCGTTACTTGCAACATTTATTAGAACAATAATTATTACCTTATTTTTATTTGTAGTAGTGCTTTTAAATAATAATTTAAATGATATATTTTTATTAGATAAAAGAACAATTATTTTTTTAATTTTATCAGGTATATCTAACACCTTATTATGGATTTTTTATTTTAAGGCACTAGATTTAGGTACTGTGAGCAAAGTAACTCCAATAGATAAAACAAGCATAATATTAACACTAATCTTATCATCAATATTTTTAAATGAAAAGATAACAGAAATCAAAGTTTTTTCTATAATACTTATTTTAGTTGGAACACTACTAACAATAAAAAGAGAAAATAAAAACTCAAAAGATAATAAATGGATACTTTATGCAGTTTTAACAGCGATTTTTACAAGTACAACAACAATTCTTAGTAAGATTGGTATTGAAAATACAAATACTAGTTTAACAACATTTTTAAGAACAGTAATAGTATTATTGCTTTTAACAGCAATAACTTTAATTAAAAAGAAATATAAAAATATTAAAAAACTCAATAAAAAGAATTATTTATATATTGTACTGTCTGGTATATCAACATCTTTATCATGGTTGTTTTATTTTGCATCTTTAAGCATTGGCGAAGCTAGTATAGTGTTTCCAATTGAAAAATTAAGTCTAGTAGTTTCTATAATAGTATCATGCATATTCTTAAAAGAAAAATTAAGTAAGAAACAAATATTGGGTATTGTTATAATAGTTTTAGGAACTTCTTTATTATTCTTATAAAAAAATTTCTAGATTTTTATATAATTTGTTATAATACTTTTGGAAGTGAGTTGTATGAAAGAAAAAATTAAAAATCAAAAGGAAAATATTAAATCTCTAGAAAAGAAATCAAAAGGACTATTTGAAGAATTTAAAACATTTATTAAAAGAGGAAATGTTATTGACTTAGCTGTTGGTGTTGTTATAGGTGGTGCTTTCAGTACAATCGTAACATCTTTAGTTAATGATATAATAATGCCTTTGATAGGAATAATAATAGGTGGTTATGATTTTACAGGATTATCTTTAAAAGTAAAAGATGCTTCAATTAATTATGGTTCATTCATTCAAAATATTATTAATTTCTTAATTATTGCATTCTGCATATTTATTTTAGTTAAAGTTATTAATAAATTCTTACATAAAGCAAAAGAAGAAGAGAAGAAAGAAGAACCAACTAAATCAGATGAAGTAATTCTTTTAGAAGAAATAAGAGATTTATTAAAAAACAAAAATAATTGTTAACCTCTTTAAAAAGAGGTTTTTATATTTAAAATGTATGATATAATTTAACTATATAGAGGGTGAAATATGGGCTTTAGATTTAGAAAAAGTTTCAATTTAGGAAAAGGGTTTAAATTAAATTTAAGTAAATCGGGAATTGGTTATAGTTTTGGGTTTAAAGGATTTAGAATAGGCAAGACAGCAAAAGGGAAAACAAGAAAGACAATTAGTTTACCAGGAACTGGCCTTTCATATCAAACAGAAACCAAAGAAGATACTAGTATAGTTAAAGATATAGTTAAAAAAACAACTAAAAATGATAAAAACATCAAAGATAAATCATTTGATGAAGTAGTAAATGATATAGCAGAGTCATTTACTAATAATATAAAGTAGGTGAAATTATGAATTATAAAAAATTAACTATTTATTCTATAGTAATTAATGTATTAATTAATTTAATATATTTTTTAGACAGTACTTTTCTTACAGACACAATAGGAAGTTACATATTTATTGGAACACTTGCAGTTTTATTTGTAGTTTATTATATAAAGAGATATGATATTAAATATACAAAAGATGTAATAAAAAAAGATATATTAATTGGAATACTATGGATGGCACTTTCATTAGTATTAGGATATTTCTTAATGAAACTACATGTAGAATTAAAACCATGTAACTCTGGCTTTGAATGTTTATTATATGGATTTGATTTCATAGCTTTAGCAGCAATAAATATTCTATATGTAATGCTTATCTTAACAATAAATTTAATTAACTTGTTTTTAAAGAAAACAGGGTTAAGTGATAAAAAGAATATTATAATATCTATTCCAACTGGAATTGTGATATTTTCATTATTAGCATTTATAGTAAATTGTATTTTACAAAATATATAGGAGAGAACAATGAGAGAAATACAAATAGGAAAAAAATATAAACATTTTAAAAATAAAATGTATGAGGTGGTTGATATAGTTTTAGATTCAGAAACAAATAATGATGAAGAACCTAAAAAAATAGTAGTTTACAAAGCATTATATGGAGATAATCTTACTTGGGCAAGACCATATGATATGTTTAATAGCGAAGTAGATCATGAAAAATACCCAAATGTAAAACAAAAATATAGATTTGAGGAAGTAGAAGAAGAAAAGGATACTTTAGACTTAGAAAGAAAACTAAACGAAGTGTGTGATTTTGTATACAATTGTAAACATTATTTTATTGCTACTGTTGATGGTGGAAAACCAAAAGTAAGACCATTTGGTACTATTGGAATATATGAAAATAAATTATATATTCAAACATCAAAAGCAAAAGATGTATCTAAACAAATCTCAAAGAATCATAATATTGAAATTTGTGCATATGATAATAAAGATAGATGGATTAGAATAAGTGCAAACGTAACAAGAGATGAAAGATATGAAGTAAAAAAATATATGCTAGATAGATATCCAGAACTTAGAAATATGTATAACGAAAATGATGATATCGTTGAAGAACTAGCACTTAATAATGTAACCGCAACATTCTATTCATTCAAGGAAGAACCAAAGACTTATAAATTCTAAGGAGAACCATGAAATATAAAATAAAAATAATTTTAATAATTATTTTTTTATTAGCTATATCTACTCTTATATACTGTTTTACTATAAAAAAATATAGACTTCCACAAGAAAACTTAATAGGAAATAACTTATATAAGTTTAAAATAACAAAAGACTATGAAGAAATAATATCTATAAAAGAGAGTAAAAATTACTTATATATTTTAACTTCAGAGTTTACTGATACTGATATTACAGAAAAAGAGTATAAAATATTAAAATATAATATTGAAACAGCAAAAGTAGAAAAAGAAAATACATTTAAGACAGAAATACTCACTGAGCCAATAATAACTATAGATAATAACTATATAAAAGTAATATCAAGTGATGGTATAAATATTCATAAATTTGATAAAAATTTAGAATACAAAAATAAATTAAAAAGAGATATTGAAGAAAATATATTATATGGTGAATATAATAATAATTTAATATTCATAAAAGATAATAAAATATTTTCAAATGATAAGCTATATGATACAGTTTTAAAAACATGTGGTAAAAGTTATAATATAATTTATAAAGAAAATACATACGTATATTTTAATAATGATGAAATAAATGTAAGTTGTCTTTATAATATAAACAAAAAAACAACTGAATATTTTGATAATTCAAATATAGAACCCTTCAGTAATGGATATATGCTTTATAATTTAAATGACAATAAAATAATAATAAAGAAAACAAATGAAGAGAAGTATTATTTAAATTCTAAAGATGAAATTCCATATATAAGAATAAATGATGATGGTAACAAAATATTAACCTTTAATGATAATATAAAAGAATTTAAAGTATATGATCTAGAAAAAAAGAAGATAATAAATAAAATAAAAATAAATTTAAAAAATGAAGACTTTGTACCATTATTAATAATTAATGATTTAGTATATATAGTTACTACCAATGGAGTAAATTATGATTTATATATTTGGGACTATAACAAAGATACTTTAAGTGAAGACATGATAACATACAATAATACTAAAGATAAGATAGACAGTTATGAACTTACAACTAAAATAAAAGACAAACTAAATGTTAATGTTTATATATATGACAAAGGAGTAAGATATTTTAATGATTTTTATGCTTTACCAAGCTATGATGATGAACTAACTTATGATAAATTAAATAAAACATATGAAATATTAAATAACTTTAACAAAGATTTTTTTGATAATTTTAAATACAAAAATAATAATGGATTAGAAATATATTTAACAGATAAAGTAGCTCCAAGCGATTTAACAACTCAAATTGAAAATCCAAGTGCATACTCTTTAGTGATGGATGATACATATATAATCGCAATGGACATAAATAATAGTGATTATGAAAAAACTTTGTGTCATGAACTAATGCATTCAACAGAAAATAATATGTATGACTTATATACAAATGGCAAGATAAAAAATGAACCATTTAATGAATGGAACAAATACAATCCAAAAGAATTCAAATATAATAACTCATATGTAGATAAAGAAAATGATAAATATACAATATCAAGTGGTAAAGATATTTACTTTATAGATTCATATGCTCATACATATCCTTCAGAAGATAGAGCTAGGATTTTTGAACAATTTTGTTCAAACGAAAATCTATTTGAAAAATATGCAAATATAAAGAAAAAAGCAGAATACATAAAAAAAGAAATAGAAAAGGTATATCCAACTATTAAAGATTCTAAGGTGTTTGATAAACTAAGTTCACTTGACAAAAATTAATAATCGACTATAATATTTTCACACAGGGGGACATTATGATATTGTCAATGATCGATAGATATGTAAGTTTATCTATAAATAGAGTTAAGATAGAAAGACTATTAAAAAAATCTAAAAGCAATAATAATGCTGTAATCAATGATTTAAAAAGAGAACTTGAAATAGTAAATGCAGCAATAAATTATTTATATGAAAAAATAATTAATAGGATAACATTATTAACTGCAGAAGAACTAAAGAATTTAAGTAAATGTTTAGAACGCAAAGCAAAGCAAATAAAAGAAAAAATAGATGAAACAGACACATTACTAAAGATTTCATCAGATAACAAACAAATCGCAGAGAAAGGCGAAGATGAAACAGCAATAGAAACTTATGATAAAATTATAGAACAAGCAATAATAAAAAAGAGTGAGCAACAAGAAGAACTAAATTGTTATGACTGTACATTAAGTTTATGCTATAAAATACGTTATATAGAGACAGTGGCTAAATAGAAATATTTAGTCATTTTTTATTGACATTTTTTTCTATAGTAATATAATTAATATGAAATATGTTTCACATAAAAAAGGAATGTTATGAAAGAATTTATTAGTGTAAAAAATTTAGTTAAGACTTATAAAGTTGGTACTAAGAATTTTAATGCCTTAGATGGTATAAGCTTTGATATTAAAAAAGGTGAATTTGTTTGTATTTTAGGACCAAGTGGTGCCGGTAAAAGTACTTTATTAAATTTACTTGGTGGTATGGACACAGCTACAAGCGGAAGTATAGTAGTTGATAATGAAAATATTGAAAAATATGATAAGAATGAACTAACTACTTATAGAGCAGAAAATGTAGAATTAATTTAAGATAAAGTTGCTCTTGAAAAAGGTATGAGTAACATGCTTAATACTATGAAAACTATGATTATATTAATTATTGGAATAGCAGTAGTACTAGGTTCAGTTATAATTTATAACTTAGGTATCTTATCTTATACAGAAAAACAATACCAATTCTCAACTCTTAAAGTACTTGGATTTAGTGACAAAAAAATTAAGAAAATATTTATTATGCAAAATAACTGGATAGCTATTGTATCTATTATATTAGGTCTTCCATTTGGATATGCTTTAGTTGATTGGTTATTTAAAGAAGCAATCGAAGAACATTATGATTTCCAAGCACATATTGAACCATTAACTTATATAATAGCTGCTATTGGTACATTCATAGTTTCATACTTAGTTTCTAAATTATTATCAAAAAAAGTAAATAATATTGATATGGTAAGTAGTCTAAAAGGCAACGAATAGTGTTATAATGTTAATGGATGTGATATTATGAGTAAAGTTAGAGAACCTATTAAAAAGACTTCAATTGCGAAAAAGGAAAAGATAATTGAAAAAGGCTTTGAATTAATGTGTAACAAGGGATATCATAATGTTACATGTGTAGATATTGCTCATTATGCAGGTGTATCAACTGGGATTATTTATCAATACTTTAAAGATAAAAGAGATATATTTATAAGTGGAACAAAAGATTATGCTAACAAAATAATGTTTCCAATGCTCGATATAATTGTCAACAAAAAAATAGATAAAAAAAATTTAAAAGAAATATTAAGTAAAATGATAGATAGTTTCATAAAAATACATACTATTAAAAGAGAAGCACATGAAGAATTGATGGCAATGAGTAATCTAGATGAAGATATAGCTAAAATATTCATAGAAAGTGAATTAAAAATGACAAAACAAATATCTGAATTATTAGTAGAAAATGGTTTTGCCAAAAAAAATATAGAAGAAAAAGTTCATATATTTACTAATATGATAGATAATTATTGTCATGAAGTAGTTTATCATAAACATAAAGATTTAGATTATAATGCTATGAAAGAAGAAATATTAAATATAATTGTTAGTATCTTGTGAAAATAAAAATCGTACTAATTAGTTAGTACGATTTTTTTTACTTAATCTTAGAGTACCAGTGAATGAACCACTAAAAGGTTTGCCATTTATTTCGCCATCTAAGTAAGCAGTTCCTTCATATACATCACCAAATGGATTATTATTTAATTTAACATTTGCTATATTTTCACCAAATAAATGTCCAAAGTAATTTGATGCTTTTTTAAAATAATCATTATTATTAAAATAAATTTCAGCAGATTCTTTAGTCGTTTCTCTTATTCCTAGTGCAGCAGGATATTTAGCATGTAGCCATTTACCACTAACAACTTCACGTGCACAAAATTCATCAGTACCTGTAGCAATCAAATAAGTTGGAACGTTTTGAATAGCATACATTTCTTTAGTTTCATGGTTATGTGCTCTTAATTTTAGTTCGGGAATTGGCATAAAATATCTAGTAGAATATATTATATCAACTCTTTCATCTTCTCTTTTAGCAAGTTCTGGAAATTCTCTACTGAATATATCCCTTAATGATTCACCATCACATAATATATCTTTTTCTACAACTGGTATTAAATAATATTTCATTTCTTCACCTCGTAAAAGTATGATAGCAAAATATCATTTAAAAGTAAATTAACAAGTGGTATAATGTAGTGAAATAAAGGAGTGATGATATGAAATTTGAAGTATCAAAATATTTTTTTGATAAAGTTGAAGATGCAGTTTTTGGAGTAGTAGTTGTTAAAAACTTTAATAACAAAGTTTCATATGATTACATAAATAATATGTTTAACGAATCTCTAAAGACTTCTAAAGAAAAATTTTTAAATGTAAAAATTAAGGAAGAAGACTGGATACAACCATATAGAGAAGCATTTAGAAAATTAAATATAAATCCTAATAAATATATGTGTTCAATCGAAGCACTTATAACTAGAATATCTAAAGGAAATGATATACCTAATATTAATTCAATTGTTGATCTAGGAAATGCATTATCTTTAAAGTATGAGTTACCAATAGGTGTACACGATATGGATAACTTTATTGATGGCGATATACAAATAAGAGAAAGTGATGGTAATGATAATTTTGTTCCATTCGGAAGTGATGAAACAGAACATCCAGATGCTGGAGAAATTATCTATGCATCAGGTAATGAAGTAAAAACAAGAAGATGGACTTGGAGACAAGGAGAGAAGAGTAAAGTAAGAGAGGAATCTAAAGACTTCTTTATTCCAATTGATGGATTTACTTCTAACAAAGATAAAATACTAGAACTTCAAGAAGAATTAGTTAAATATTTAAAGGATGATTTAAAACTCGAAGTATATAGTGAAATTGTAGATAAAGACAATAGAATATTTGAAATTGAAGCGTAATTGCTTCTTTTTAAATACAAAAGATACGAAAAATAAAGTTTTTAAGAAAAAATATGTATTTATAGTTGACAGGCTGAAGTTCTTCTAGTATAATGAATTATGCAATTCAAGAAAGCAAATACTTTCTTAAAAGAAGTGCAGGTGTAGTTTAATGGTAGAACTTCAGCCTTCCAAGCTGCTAACGTGGGTTCGATTCCCATCACCTGCTCCAATTGAATACAACTTACGAACCTATTATGGTGTTGTAAGTTTTTTAATG
>CAJJPX010000012.1 GCA_905193755.1 uncultured Clostridium sp.
GAACTAGGGTTTCAATAAATTCTTTTTTAGTGTCCACTTTTTGTTGACTTATTCACAAAAAGGAATATTTGCTCCATTTTATATAGATGAATTTAAAGATTTAATGAGCAAATATGATGTAGAATTTCTTCATAATATAGCAGCTGATGGAATAGTTAATTTAGTTGGTGATAAGATTGATGGTTTATCAGATGAAGAATTTGAAGTATGGCTTAAGTATCAATTAACTATTTGTGAAAGAATAGATTTACAGGGATATAGTTCACACTTGTTATATATTTGTAAGAAGAAATAAAAAGAGGTTAGCTTGTATGCTAACCTTTTAAGTTATCTTGAACGTTCTTTGGAATCTTCAAATCCTTCATAAGTAAATGCTGGATCTTCTTCTGAATTATAAGAATATTCTTCTCTTCCTTTTGCGTAAATTCTTAATCCTTCTCTTACTTTTGGATCTGGATGACTATCAATCATTCTTTCGATTTCTTCTTTAGATATTGGATCTATTATTATTTCTTTTGAATGACCTCCACCTTGCAATATAAGGTCTTGATATCCATATTGTGATGATAGTTTTTCAAATGCAACATATTTTGTTCCTCTACTTTTGTCTTCTGAATATACATGTGCTATATCTAAGTGTTTTCTTGTTATTAAATCCCTTGTTTGGTAGTCATTTCTTCCTGCTTTAAATGCATCTCTAGGATAAAATAGTGATTGATTTGCGTCCACTTGGTCGAAATCTCTAAATAGTTTCATTTCACTGAATGTTTTTTCTTCACAATCAAGCATTACTCCTTCTGAAATGTATTGATATCTTTGAGACCATGTAGAAGAATTACATGTATTTCTTTCACAATTAATGTCATTTATCATTGTTCCATTTGTTACTAAGTCTATAAATCCATTAGGGCGTATTGTCGCAATATCTTCTTTTATTGTTTTTTCCCTTGCCATTTTTCCATCATCTAGTCTTCTAGGTGCTTTTTCTTCTGTTGTGGTACAAATAAATTCTTCAGGTTTTGTACATGAGATCTCCATTGAATACTTAGTTCTATCTGTAGAAGTCCATTGAAATGATATTTTTCCTTCTTCTTCTCTTACTGTTACATTCTCTGCATTATGTGCCATATTCATACGTGATATGTTACTATATATTCTACCAATGGCTTTGCTAAATGCTGGGTTTTCTTTGAATGATGGACTAATTCCTAAACCTTCTACTTTCTCTCCTAATTTGTCAATTAATTCTTTTGCGCTATAATTCATATTATAACCTCCGTTCTTATTATCTTCATAATAGCATAAAAAATAATTTTTTGGTTTTCTATTAAAAAAATTTTTACATAAAACCTGTAAATATGTAAAAAATGGTGAATTATGGTATAATAAATTTGAGGTATACTTTTATGAATGACAAAGAAAATGAGATTAAGCTAGGCTGATTTTGGAGGCAATTATGTTGGTAAGAAATAATTATAATGAATGTCTAACTAATTTAGCATGTTCAATTAGAAAATATTTTGGACTTTCGTATAAACATAATACTTTAGAATATGTTGATAAGTTGTTAGAAAGTAAGAAACCTAAGAATGTAGTTACTATATTATATGATGGTATGGGTGCTAATATATTAGAAAGAACTCTTAATGAAAACGATTTCTTAAGAAAAAATATGTATAAGAAAATAACTACAGTGTTTCCAGCTACTACTGTTGCTGCTACTACATCTATGGTTACTGGATTAAATCCAATTGAAACTGGTATGATTGGGTGGAATACATATTATAAAGATATTGATAAGATCATAACAACATTCTTGAATTTTGAAAAGACTGATCAAAAATGTGTACCTTTAGAAGAAGCTATAAATCTTAGAAAAAAATGCATGAAAGAAAAAACTATAGTAGAATCTATAAATGAAAAGGGTGTGGATAAAGCGTATGGTTTATATCCTTTTGGAGTTGATCCTTATAGTGATGTATTAGATATGTATTATAAGATAGAAAAGTATTGTAAGGAAGATGGTAAAAAGTATATTTATGCTTATGATGAAGAACCTGATCATACTATGCATATGTTTGGACCTGATAATAAAACAGTTAAAGATTTAATAAGATACAGAAATATAATGACTGAAAGACTTTGTGAAAAGTTAGAAGATACTATTATATTTGTTGTTGCTGATCATGGACATATAAAAGTAGAAAATATATTCTTGCATGATTATCCTGATATAGTAGATTGTTTTAGGATGGGTACTTCTACTGAAGTAAGAGCAACCTCATTCTTTATAAAAGAAGAAAAGTTTGGTGAATTTGAAAGATTATTTAATAAGTACTTCGGTGAAGATTTTGACTTGTATACTAAAAAAGATGTGCTTGATAGTGGTTTATTTGGTGATGGAAAAAAGAATGAATTAATAGATAGTGAACTCGGGGATTATATTAGTATAGCTAAAAGTAATAAAGCTTTACTTTATGAAGGAGATGAAGTATTATATTCTCATCATGCAGGATATACTGAGGATGAAATATATGTTCCATTAATAATTGTTGATACATGTGAGTAGGAGGGTTTATGGAAAAATTAAATACTGAGACATTAGTTTCTTCTTTAATGGTGTATGGATTTGATAAAGTTGATTCTTTATTATTTGCATATACTTTAGGAAAATTAGCAAAGGATAATACTGAACTTAAATGGTTTGAATTTTCTGATGATAAAGTTAGTTCCACTTTTAATGATTATATTGAATGTGATGGTTTTGTATATAAAATAAAAGATGGTCTTAGTTTAGATAGTGAGATACCTTTAAAAAATGGGAAAGTAGTTCTTAGAGATAGACTAAATAGTAATCAAAAATTATTAGAATATTTTGATGGATTAGATTTTGAATCTATAATTAATAAAAAAATTAAAGCTTTAGGAGAAGATAAAATTGATTCTTTTGATCATTTATTTAGTGATAAAGAGAAGGAAATGATTAGAAATTCTAGAAGTAAAACTTTAAAATTAAATAAAAAGTGAAATATGTGTTTCACTTTTTAAATGTGTTATAATAAGTTTGAGGTATACTTTATGAGTGATGGAGAAAAAGAACAAATTAAAATAATAGTTAATACTTTTGCTGATATAGGTAATATTAAAGATGTTAATGTAAGAGAGAGATTGATAGAAAAATTATGTAATCTTAGTATAGGTGAATCTATTGACTATATTCTTGTTGCATTAGAAGATTTAGTAAATAGAAAAGTATTAAAGATGGATGATATTATTAATAATATAGGATTGATTACTGTATTAGATCCTAGCAAATATAGTACACTTGAAGATTTGTTAGAAAGACGTGAATATTTAAAAACTATGAATGTTGAACATACTCAAATGTCACTTCCAGAGAATCATGAATTAGTCATGAGAGTGTTTGATGAATTTAATAAATTAGTAGGAGTTAACTTTGATACTTTTTATACTGGTGGGCTCATGGGGTATATTACAACTGGTCATGAATTAGAGAGATATCATAGTGATTTGGATATATTTATAAATGAAGATCAAATGTTTGAATTTGTTGACTTTTTAAAAGAGAATCCTGATTTTGAATTTATTAGTTCTATGGATTATAAGAATGATTTTGGACATGAATATAGGGTTAAGTATAAAGATTCACCAATGTCAATTGGGTTGTTCTTATTTAAAAGATTAGAAAATGGAGAAATAGTAACAAAAGAGTATTATTATCCAGAACATAGAAAAGAAAATGGTCTTCATATGCATGAGAGACATTTAAATAAAGAATATGCATCATTAACATTTGATCAAAGAGTAAGAGAATATAATGGTCATAAATATAAAATGTTTAGTTTAGAAAGTATATATAATATGAAAAAGAATGGAAGACCTAAAGATAAATATGATGCTTCAATAATTAAAGATTATGTAGATCTTGATGTTGATAGAAGAATAGATGAATGTGAAAAAGAAAATTATGATATAAAAGGGTTAGATGCTAGTGATACTATTATTCAAGCATTGGAAAATGAATTGAGTCATAATGATGGTATTAAATTAAGTTAATTAAAGGAGGTTTTATGGTGAATAATAAGGAAAAAGTTATAAAGAGTTTAAAATATTTATTAGATAATCTTAGTAATAGTTCTAATCAGGATAAATTATTAAGACTAAGTAGATTGACTATTGATAAGGTAGCAACTGAAGAAAATATTTCATTTAGTAGTGATGAAATCGAAGAGTATTTATTTAATAATTGTGAGGATGGTACTAGAGAAATAGATATATTAGTGTGGCAATTTTTCAAAGGAATTAATGTTGATATGAAAGATGTTAATTTTGATAATGTTAATATATCTGGTTTTCACTTATCTGATTTTGAAAATGTTCATATTGATTTAGATAAAGTGCCAAATAAAGATTTATCTAAGTGTACTTTTAGAGGTGTAATGCTTAGTGGAAACTTAGATAATGCTATAGTGAATAGTACTAATTTTAGTGGTTATGAAACTGATAATGAAAAAGGATATTTAACATTAGATGTAGATAAAGTTTCAAGTCTTAATGGAGTAAAACTAAATGGTATTAAAGTGTGTGGTTCTTTTAATGATAAAGATATATCTGGAGTTGACTTCAGTGGTGCTTTAGGTGATATTAAAATAGACCCTCAAAAAGTTAAGGATAAGCATTTTATATGTACTAAGTTAGATGGAGTTACTTTGGTAGGAGAAGATGGAGTTCCGTCATTTAAGGATGTTATTCTTATTGAAACTAGTTTTAGAGGTGTGAAAAATAAAGAACTTGTTATTAATTTAGATGAATTACCAGAGCATACTGGAAAGATTTGCTGTTGTGATTTAACTGGAGTAACAGTTGTCGGTAATGCTGTATCAAATCATGAAGAAAAAGACTCTATGAGAGAAGATGGAACAGTATTATTTGATGCATCAGATGATGACTTATATGGTTCATATTATGATAAAGATGGAAGACAAGTATATATATATTTACATAGATCAGCTGTTTGGAATGAAAAGAAAAAATGTTGGGAATTTATAGATAGAGAAAGCGAAGAAAATTTAAAGTTTACTACTGAATTTAAGAGAAAAGAAGAAAAGAGTATTCTTAAAAGAATATTTAGGAAGAAGAATGATTAGTATGGAGAGAGAAAAGTTTTTATCATCAATATATTTAATAATTAGAAATGAGAATGGTGAAGTATTATTACAAAGAAGACAAGGTACTAAGTTATGGCCTGGATTCTTAGCACTTCCAGCTGGACATATAGATGAAGGAGAAAATGCTTATGAAGCAGCTATTCGTGAAGCTAAGGAAGAACTTGATATAGAAATAAAAATTGAAGATATAATTGATACATTCGTTGTTAATAGAAAAAATAAATCATTAAGTCCATATTATGATGTGTATTTTGAGTTAGGCAAATATTATGGAGAAATTAAAATAAATGAGCCAGAGAAGTGTTCTGAGTTAGTTTGGTCAAGTATAGAAAATCTGCCTGAAGATATGATTGATTTTGAAAAAGAAGCAATTGAAAAGAATAGAGAAGGTATTAAATTTAGTTGTAGTTTTGCTGATAATGAAGTAAAATTAGTTAAAAAAATAAAGGCAAATTAATGTCTTTATTTTAAGTTGTGACTTTGTTCTAGAGTTAATGCGAATTCTAAGATGGTGTCTTTATTGTTAATAAAGTCTTCTTTAGTTTGTGTAATGAAATAGTCAGGCTTAAATATTACATCTTCTAGGATGGATTTATCTAACTTTTTAAAGTTTTCTTTAGTAGCTACTTCTATTTTTCTTATTGGATCAAAATACATTTCTGAAACCACGAATGTGTAATATTTATTGAGAGTAAATCTTTTTGAGTTTCCATAACAGTTAAGTGGTGTACCAATACCTTCTCCGATAGTTATTGAACCTAAATTAATTAAATCAACAAGTGCGTATCTACCTGCCGAAAAGATTCTTCGATCTGTTAGTGTTATTAGTTGTTTATCTTTGTGATTTGAAAGAAAATCCATAAGTGGTTTATTTAGAATAGAATTACCACCTAAGTTACCTCTTAAATCTATTATTATTTTGTTAATACTAGTTAAATCCATTTTACTTAGTTTCTCTATTGATTCTTGTATAGCGCTTTCATATTCTTGTTGGACACTTTTGTGATTATAAATTAGTGTATTATTTACTATTTTGAATGTTCCATTATTATTACTATATAAGTATTCATTCATATTAAATGATTCTTGATATTGTTCATTTTTCTTGAACACTCTTGTTATTGTTTCATTATTAGGGTTTTTCATTTTAAAAGATAGTTCATTTACTTTTCTAAACTGTGGAATACTAAAAAGTAATAGTTCATTAAATAAAGCTTTTTCTAATTCAAATAGTTTTTTACCTTCAGTGCCATAAGATACTACTTTATCTAGTTCATTTAATATAACATTTATATCTATGTCATTTATAGAAAGAAGGGAATATCCTTTTAGATTATTTGGATAATTTATTAATACTTCGTTTTCAATAATTTTAAAGTTAATTGGTAGGTTTGAACTCATATCAAATATAGTATGTGTATCTTTAGTACCACATAATATTTTAATTAAATACTTCATAAAATAAGTAAAAGTATAGACATCAGTTACATCCATAGTAGTCAATAATTCATCTTTCTTTTTCATAAATTCTTCTTTTGAGATACTGTGCCATGGATTTACATGTATTTCTTCATATTTAGTTATAAATTCATTAAATGTGTTATTGTATTTATCTAATATCATATTTTTAACTCCTTGACCTAATTATAACATAAAAGATCGTTGACTATAAGTAACAAATATGATACTATATGTGCGATTTTGCATAAAAGAGGGATAAATATATGAGTGAAATAGAAAATTCTATAAAATTAGCTAAAAGTAGAATATTTTCATCTGAAACTGTTTATGAAGATTTACGAGGAAGAAGAATAAGTGATGAAAGTGTAATTTATAAAGGAAGTTATGATGCTCATCTTGGTTTTATAAATAAATATCCAGTTGCGATAAATATGGATATTGTTGAAGGACATGCTAATCCACAATTTATACCAAATGATAAAGAATTTTATAAAGGGTTTTTGCATTTAATTAAAGAAAGTGGAATTCCTGATTCTAAATTGTGTTGTGAAATTCCTTATCTGGCCTTATTATATACTCATGAATATTATAGATATGCTATGTCTGAGAGAAGTGAGAAGTTTAAAGAACTTTTTGAAAAATTTAAAGCTTCAAAATTAAAAGAAGGTAATTATACAGAAAGTCAATTAAAATCAATGTATAGAGGGATGGCTTATGATGTTTTAAGACCTAAGGGTGATAATACTTCTAATCCATATGTTATATCACAAAATAGTTTTAAGAATGCTAATATAGGTATGTGTGTCGAATTAAATTCTAGTTATGCTAATTTACTTGCATTACTTGGTTATGATACTTATGTTGTGGGTGGTTATGTATATGTTAATAATAAAAGAGGAGGACATGCTTATCCATTGATGAGAATGCATGATGATAATCCTTACGTTGTAACTGATATTTCACTTAAATGTTTTGGTGGAGAAATAATGTATCCATTAAGAGGTTATGATATAACTTTAAAAAGTAATGAAAGAAGTGATATAAGATATTATTTTCCATCTTTTAGAGAAGGTTCATCAAGTGTACAACCAATATTAAAGAAATAAAATCCAGAAATGGGTTTTTTCTTTTGACTGTGTTATAATTAAGATAGTTATAGGAGGATTTATGGAATTAGTAATTATGGCTGCTGGTATGGGTAGCAGATTTGGAGGCCTAAAACAAATAGAGCCTATACATAAGAATGGAGAATTTATTATAGATTATTCTATATATGATGCGATTAGATATGGTTTTGATAAAGTGATATTTATAATTAAGAAAGAAAATTATGAAATATTTAAGAGTACTATAGGAAATAGAATAGAAAATAAAATAAAAGTGGAGTATGTATTTCAAAGTAATGATAATTTACCCTTTGAGTTACCTAAGGATAGAGTTAAGCCATTAGGAACAGCACATGCGATATTATGTTGTAAAGACGTAGTTAAAGAAGATTTCTTAGTAATAAATTCAGATGATTTTTATGGAAGAGATGCATTTAGAGTAGCTAGTGAATACTTAAAGAGTGAACATAAAACTAATGAATTTGGTATGGTTGGTTATATAGTTAGTAATACTCTTACAGAAAACGGTTCTGTTAAAAGAGGAGTATGTGAGCTTAAAGATGGTTTTGTAACTAACTTAGTAGAAAGTAGTGTTGAAAAAGTAAATGATAAAATAATAGCATGTCCACTTGATGGAAAAGATAGTTTTGTAGTAAATGAAGACACATTAGTATCTATGAATATGTTAATGTTTACACCTAAGATTTTTGAATTATTAGAGAGTGACTTTGATGAATTTTATAAAAATAATGTTAATAACTTGTTAAAATGTGAATACTTATTACCTGAAATAGTATGTAGTAACATAGAAAAAGGAAATATTACATTTAAGGCATTTAAGACTATTTCTAAGTGGATGGGTGTTACATATAAAGAAGATAAAGAAGTTGTTGTAGAAGGTATAAATTCATTAATAGAAATGGGAGAATATCCAGATAAGTTATGGCAGTAGTCATAACTTTTTGTTATAATGAGTTTGTGAGGTAATATGATAATAAATTATAGTGATCAAGAAATAATTAAAGGAAAGAAATCAATATTTTTAGCAGGGCCTACTCCTAGAAAAGAAGATATTGTATCGTGGAGAAAAAAAGCAGTAAAGATACTTGAAGAAAATAATTTTGATGGTATAGTATACGTACCTGAATATTCTAGTATGAAACCAAGAAGTGGGTATGAAGATCAAGTTATGTGGGAAAGAGAAGGATTAATGAATTCAAGTGTTATAGTATTTTGGGTACCTAGAAGTCTTCCTGATATGCCTGCTTTTACCACTAACGTAGAATTTGGTTATTATATTCATACTGGTAAAATATTATATGGAAGACCTGATGAATCAATTAAAAATAGATATTTAGATTGGTTATACGAACTAGATTATAAAAAGAAACCATATAATGATTTAGAAGAATTATTAAAAGAAGCAATTAAGAAAGTAGGGTAATTATGGAAGTAGTAGGGACAATGTTTTTTAAAGACAGAAAGCTATTGATAGATAAACCTAGAAAAAGGAATACTTATCAAATGATAGGTGGTAGAGTTGAAGAAGGAGAAACACCATTAGAAGCCGCTATAAGAGAATGTCATGAAGAATTAAGTGATTCTTGTAAGTTTGATGAAAGTTTATTTGAATTAGTAATGGATTTTGATGAGATAGCTACTAGTGATGGAGTAACTAAAATACATTTTTATGTATTTAAATATAATGGCGAACTTAAAGATGAACCAATTACTGGAGATGAAATAGAAAAGTTCTTATGGTATCAAACTAGTGATGGTGTTGATATATTATCAAATACATTAAAAAATGAAGTAGTTCCTTATGCAGTAAAAAATAATTATATAGATTAGTATGATAGAAGAATTAAATAAGAAATATGATAAGTTACAGTTAAAGTATGGGTCTAGGGAATTAGATTCTATTTATAATGGAGGATGTACTAATAATCCGGATATATGCTTTGTATTTATGAATCCTACAGGAAGAAATATAGCATCTTTAAAGACTTGGAAAGGTAGAAAAAGTCCTTGGATAGGTACTAAAAATATATGGACTTTATTTTACGAAATAGGACTTTTGGATGATGAAATATATAAAAAAATAAGAGAGATAAAAGGTAAAGAATGGACTTATGAATTTGCTGATGAAGTCTATGAGTGTGTTAGTAAACATAAATATTTTATAACTAATTTAGGAAAGTGTACACAAGTAGATGCTAGACCTTTAAAAGATGAAGTGTATCTTGAATATCTAAAACTTTTATATAAAGAATTTGAAATAATTAACCCTAAAGTAATAGTGTTATTTGGTAATCAAGTAAGCTCTATAGTACTTGCAACTAAAGTGTCAGTGTCAGAGTGTAGACGTAAGATGTTTACTTTAAAAGTAAAGAATCAAGAATATAAAGTTTATTCAGTATACTATCCAGTTGGTAATGGTAGCTTTAATGCACCAAAAGCTATAGAAGATTTAAAATATATAATAAATGAGGTAAGAAAATAATATGTCAAAAGTATCTAATGTGCTTACAATGATAGAACTTTTAAATACTGGACGTAAATATAGTATTAAAGAATTATCACAAGAACTTGAAGTAAGTGAAAGAATGATAAGAGTATATAAAGAAGAACTAGATAAATGTGGAATATATGTCGATACAATAAAAGGCCCATATGGAGGATATGTATTAAATCAAAGTGTTAGAATGCCTCTTAGAAAGTTTAATAAAAAAGATTTTGAGTTACTTAATAAATATATTGAATTAGAAAGTGATATGGATTTAAAGAATAAACTAGTGATACTTCAAGATAAAATTAGAGGTGTTTATATTGGAAGTAAGCAAGAAGAGAATGAACTTAATTTAAAAGATGAAACACTTAAGAAGTATAATATTCTAACTAGAGCAATAAAAGAAAAACGAAAAGTTAAGATAAAATATTATTCTTATGGTAAAGGAGAAAATACTAGAATAATAGATCCTGCGAATATGTTTTTATTTCAAGATGGTTGGTATTGTGCGGCATTTTGTGAACTTAGAAAAGATATAAGACATTTTGAATTAAGAAGAATAATAGAATATGAATTATTAGATGAAAAGTTTGAGTAGAGACGAAATATTTCCTCTTTAAGTAGTAAGTTTTACTTAAGGAGGATTTTTTATGGAAAAGAATATGAAAGTTAATTTTGAATATTTGAAAGGAAGAGTGGTTGATACTTTTGATAATACTGATACAGAGTTTATAAATTATGAACTATCTAAGTTAGATAAACCTACTCTTGTAAGTGGAATTGGTGGTAGTAGTGTTGTTAGTGACTTTGGAGCAAAAGTACTAAGTATTAAAAATTCAATTATTACTAGAAATATTGAACCAAGAGATATGATTTATATGAATGGAGAGTACTCTAACATAGTAGCTTGTAGTTATGGGGGACGTAACTTTGGAGTAGAATTGTCTTTTAATAATGAACTTAAGAAGTATTTACTATCTAGAAATAGAAATGAAGACGTGGTTAATTTACAGTATAATACGACGATTGATAACGAAAGAAGTTTTATATCTTTAGGAGCTACTTTAATACCAGTTTCTATACTTATTAATTATTATATGAATGGAGATATGTCTTTTCTTGATGATATAGAGGAGAAGAAGTTTATGTTTGATACCGAGTGTGACGTTTATGAAATATTTAGTGGTTATGATACGAGTACAACTAGTAAATACTTAGAAAGTACTATGGTTGAGTCTGGTATAGGTGTACCTATAGTTCATGATAAATATTCTTATTGTCATGGAAGAAGTACTATGTCTTTAAATAATAATAATATAGCTATATTTTTAAATAGAAATACTGAACTTGATAGATTGTTACTTAGTGAGATTAGTACATATTATAAAAGTGTGATTGTTATAGATGGTAAATATAAAGATATGATACTTGATGACTTTCAAATGTTAGTACAAGCTATGTATTTAACTAAGTTTATTGCTGAAAGTAAAAGTAAAGATTTATCAAAAGTAGAATATAGTCCTTTATGTAAAACATTATATAAGTGTAGATTTAGAGATTGAGATTTACAAATATATGTTAAAGTTATATACTTAATTAAGAAGATAATGAAGTGAGTTATGAAGAAGAGTTTATTAGTGTTGTTAACAATGCTTGTTTTGTTGACTGGTTGTAATAATAACAAAGAATTAGTTAATGAGAATAAGAAAGAAGAAAAGATTATTCAAAAGGAAGAACTTTTAATAATCTAGAAGGTTTTAACTTTTTCTTTCTGCAAAAGTATAATTTCAATGGTAATGATAATGAAGCGTTCCGTCAAAAACTTAAGCCTCAAGAATTTATTGAATTTCCCAAAAATAGAGAATATTTTACATCAAGATAATTTATAGAGTAATGAATAGTTACTCTTTTATAATAAGTATAATGTGAAACTTTTTGTGCATAATTTATAAAAAAGTTTCACATGAACTAGTGTTTGCATAAATAAAACTTGTTATTTCTTTTGAACTAGTATATAATACACCTCAAGGTGGGTGTGTTATGTTTAATAGAATAGTACAGTATGCGTATAAGTATGAAGATGATTTTGGAGTATTCTTAGTTAGAAGATTAGATGGAGAAACATTATGTTATGATCTTCCAATTGATTTATTTAGTAATATGATGGTAGAGTATGAAATTAAAACTGGAAATAGAGTACCTATTGGATGTGAAATAGAATGTATTCATTATGATTCTGAATGTAAGAATGCTATAGTAGATTTTAGAAGATTTAATTATACACAAGATAAAGTTGATGAAATAGTTAGGCAAATTGAAGAACAATATAGAAAACCTGAAAAGAGTGAAAAACGTAAAGTATTAAGTAGAATTTTTAATAGAAAGTAAAAAGCTTTCTATTTTCTTTTAAAAAATACACTTAAATGATATAATTTATGTATGGAAACAAAAGATATAGAAAAAAAATTAAATGATTATTTAAATATTCTTAATGATATTAGTGTAAAGTTAGAGATAGATGTTAAGAATAAAAGAATAGAAGAGTTAGAAAGTATTTCATCTGATACTTCTTTTTGGAGTGATATGGAGAGTGCTAAGAATGTTCTAGGTGAACTAAAAGGTCTTAAAGAAGTATGTAATAAATATAATAATCTTTATAGTTCTGTTAATACATTGTTAGAAATGCTTGAGTTAGAACTAAGTGATGAAGATTTATCTAGCGTGATAAGTGAAATTGGTGAAATAGAAAATTCTTTAGAGAAACTTAAATTATATGCTTTATTAAGTGGTGAATTTGATTCTAATAATGCGTATGTTGAGATACATAGTGGAGCTGGTGGTACTGAAAGTAATGATTGGGCTAATATGTTACTTAGAATGTATACTAGATACTTTGATAAAAATGACTATAAATACGAAATAATAAGTAGACAAGATGGTGAAGAAGTTGGTATTAAGGGATGTACTTTACTTGTTAAAGGGTATTATGCTTTTGGATACTTAAAGGGTGAAACAGGTGTACATAGACTTGTTAGAATAAGTCCTTTTGATAGTAATAGCCGTCGTCATACATCTTTTGCATCAGTACTTGTGACACCAGAAATAAATAAAAAATTAGAAGTAGAAATCAAAGAAAGTGACTTAAGAATAGATGTATATCGTTCTAGTGGATGTGGTGGTCAGGGAGTAAATACAACTGATTCAGCAGTTCGTATAACACATATACCTACTGGTATAGTAACATCTTCTCAAATGGAAAGAAGTCAACTTAGAAATAAAGAGATAGCACTTGAAATGTTAAAAAATAAACTATATATTCTAAATCAAAAAGAATTTAATGATAAAATTAAAGACTTAAAGGGAGACGTGATGGATGTTAACTTTGGAAGTGCAGTTAGAAGTTATGTAATGTGTCCATATACCTTAGTAAAGGATACTAGAACAAACTATGAAACATCAAACGTAGATAAAGTACTTGATGGAGATATACAAGAATTCTTAGAGGAATATCTTAAATTATAGCAATCTTCGTATTGCTTTTTGTTTACACTTTTTTATAATATTTTTTAGATTATAGAAAAAAATAAGGGAATTTGCTATAATTATATTGGAGTACAATCTAATTTAAAGGAAAAAATTGTATTTTGATTATTTTGATATAAATATTATAATATTTAGTGGAGGCGAGAATGCAACTAATAGAACTTAAAAATGTATATAAAAGATACCCTAATGGTGTTACTGCATTATGTGATGTAAATTTAGAGATATCTAAGGGTGAATTTGTATTTGTTATTGGTACATCAGGAAGTGGAAAAAGTACATTGATAAAACTATTATATAGACAAGAAAAACCATCTCGTGGTGAAGTTTATGTTGGTGGAGTAAATGTATCTAAACTAAGAAATGGTAAAGTTTATAAACTTAGACGTAAACTTGGAATCGTTTTTCAAGATTATAAATTATTACCTAAATTAACTGTATATGAAAATGTAGCGTTTGCATTAGAGGTATATGGTCTTAAAGAAAGTGAAGTTAGAAAAAGAGCAATTAAAGCTATAGAACAAGTTGGACTTAAAGATAAACTTAGAAGTTATCCTGATGAACTATCTGGTGGAGAACAACAAAGAGTATCAATAGCAAGAGCAATAGTAAATGAGCCAAGAGTATTAATATGTGATGAGCCTACTGGTAATTTAGATCCAGAAACATCAATGGAAATCATGAAAGTAATAGATGGAATAAATAAGGATTTAGGGACAACTATTATAATGGCAACACATGACAAAGAAATAGTTAATAAGATGAAAAAAAGAGTAATAGTTATAGAAAAAGGCTTAGTAGCAAAAGATAGTCAGAAAGGAAAATATAAGAGTGAAGACATTTAGAATATTAAAAAGTAATATACAAGAGTCATTTAAAGGTGTATTTCGTAACTTTTCATTATCACTTGCTAGTATCTCTTGTATAACAATAACATTAATATTAGTAGGTTTTAGTATATTATTATCATATAATGTTAATAACTTTACTAAACAAATAGAAAAAGATATGACAATAGTAGTATTCTTAGATAGAAAAACAACTACTGCTGAATCAGAAGCATTAATGACAAGAATACAAAATACAGAGAATGTTACTGAAGTAAAATTTAATTCTAAAGAATCAGTTAGAAAAGAAATGCAACAAGAGTCAGATGTATTTAATAGTATAATGTCTCAATATACTGAAGAAACTAATCCACTTCAAGATACATTCTTAGTAAAAGTTAATGATTTAACTACTATTGGGGAAACTGCTGATGAAATTAAAAATATGGGTAATGTAGATATAGTTAAATATGGAGAAGGTTCTGTTGAAGAATTAGTTAAAATATTTGCTATAGTTAAAAAGATAACTTATGTAGTAGTAGTTGCTTTAATAATAGTAACTGCATTATTAATTAGTAATACTATTAAAATTACTATTCAATCAAGAAAGAGAGAAATAGAAATAAGAAGATTAGTAGGTGCTAGTAACTTGTTTATTAGACAACCATTCTTCTTTGAAGGAATTATACTTGGATGCTTAGGTTCTATAATTCCAATTGGTGTATGTTGTTATGGATACTATTATATATATAATAGACTTGGTGGACAACTATTTACAGCAATTATAAGATTAGTTAAACCATCACAGGTAATATATTTGGTTTTAATTATATTATTATCAGTAGGTGTACTTGTAGGGGCATTCGGAAGCTATAGAGCAGTAAGGAAATACTTAAAGATATGATGAAGAAAACATTTAAAATATTATCTGTTGTTATATGTTCATTCCTATTAATAAGTAATGTAGATGCTAAATCATTAAAGTCATTAAAAGATGAATTAAAAAAAGATGAAGCTAATATGGCTGCATTAATAAAGAAAGAAAAAGAAACTCAAAAGAAAATAGAAAAGGCTAATAAAGAAACATCTTCGTTAAATGATGATATAGTGAAATATGAAGAACAAATAGCTGAATCTAGAGATAAAATAGAAGAATTAAATAAAAGTATAGAAGAAAAACACAAAGAAATAGATTCGTTATTATCATTTTTACAAGTATCTAATGGTGAAAATGTATATTTAGAGTATGTATTTCAAGCTACATCATTTACAGACTTTATATATAGAAGTTCTGTAGTAGAACAATTAAGTAAATATAATGATAACTTAATAACTGATATGCATAATATGATTGAAGAAAATAAGGCTCTTCAAAAGAAGTTAGATAAACAAATTAAGGATTCTGAAGCTAGTATTGATAAACTAGAAGAAGTACTTAAGAAATATGATATTGATATGGATGATATCGATGATGAACAAGAGAGTGTTCAAGATAGAATTAAAGCGCGTAAAGTAGAGATTAAGGGTTTTGAAGAAACATATAAAAAGAATAAATGTAGTGAAGATATGGAAATTGATGCTTGTTTAGGTGTTCCATATTCTGATGCGTTTACAAGACCATTAACTCAAGGAAAGGTAACTAGTGAGTTTGGCAGACGTAAAGATCCTGTTACTGGTAAACTTGGAAGTAATCATAGAGGTATAGATATAGGTGGTAATCCTACTGGTACTAAAATATATGCATCTGCGGCTGGACGTGTAACTAATATAGTAAGAAACGGAAGAGAAGTAGGAAATGCTGTTTATATTCAACATACTGTTAAAGGTAAAAAATATAGAACAGTATATATGCATATGAATTCTATAAATGTTAAAATAGGTGATATAGTTACAATAACTAGTGTAGTAGGTACAGTTGGAAGTACAGGTAAATCTACAGGAGCACATTTACACTTTGCTATTCTTAAAGATTGGATTGGTAGTACTTATTATAATCCTCGTAATTATGTTAAATTCCCAGCTATGTATAAAAAATTTAATAGTAGATTTTATTAAAATATAAAATATCTATGATTTCATAGATATTTTAGTTTGGTATTTTTATTGATGAAGTGAATAGTATATGTTATAATATGCCAACAAAAGAGGGGAATGCTATGGGTAAACATTTTAAAAATGAATATATGTTTAAAATTGCTTGGGCACAAATGCCTTTAAGTGAAGAGAAATTAAAAACTATACCATATAGTCATAGAGTAAGACCATATCTACTATGCATGGATATGGGAGATTATTACTATGCATTTCCAACTACTTCAAAAATATTTGATAATAAATATAGATATGAAAATGAAAAAGTTCTAATTAATGATATGTCATCTTTAGTAAGAATACATGCATTATATAAATTACCTAAAGAAAATCTTTTAGAAATACCTAGAGTAGTTTCAAGAGTATATTCTAATGAAATAATAAAGAAAATAAATGCTTGTATGAAATATGGTAAATATCCTACTGAGTTTATGGAGTTCTTTAGTAAAAAAGATTATTACTTAGAAGAAACTGATATTATAGAATATATGGGTTCTTTATACCTTATTATAAATAGTGATTATAAAAGTTTCTTTCTTCATAGAGTGTATCCTTTTCCAGTAGATAATAGTGTTATGATAGAATTAGATGGATCTAAATTCTATGTTGATATTTCAAAAATATATAATATTGATAAAGATAAGAATCCTACTTATTATACTAGAGTAAATCAATGTTCTTTAGATGGAATTGATATAAAAACTTGGCTATTAGATAGACCTATTCTTAGAAATCAAAAAGATTATACTAAAGTGAAAAATCTAATGCTAGGTATGATAATAGATACTTTCTTTGATGGTGAGAGTGTCAGAATGATAATTTTAGAAAAGAAGAGTAATGAAATTAAAGCTATATATGGAGATGCTAGTGATACTTATAGTAATTATCAATTAGGTATTTTTGGCTATGATAACATATCAACATATATGATATTTGGTACTTTATCAGATGAAAGCTTCTATAAACTTAGAGATAAACATATTAGAAAAGAAATTAATAAAAAGAAAACATATGAATAATTATGTTATAATTTAGATGGGTGAAGAGTATGTCATTTACAAGTAATATTAAAAATGAAATAGTTAATGTGCAATATAGTGAATCTGAAAATATAGCAGAACTTTCAGCTATACTAAATATAGGAGCTAAGATAGAAGATGATAAGTTTGAAATATTTACTGAGAATGTTAGTGTTGCTCGTAGAATATATACTTTAATAAAAGATACATATCATGTAGATATAGAAATGGATACTAGCGGAGTAAATTCTCTTAGAAAAAATAGACTAGTACTTCTAATGGTTAAAGAGAAGTTAGACTTAATACTTAGTGATTTATGTATAGTATTAGACGGTAAAAGAGTATATGTTCCTCATAGTTATTTAATAGATGAAATAAAAGATAAACAAGCTTATCTACGTGGAGTATTCATGATGTGTGGAAGTATAAACGATCCAAAGACAAGTAGATATCATGCTGAGTTTGTTATATATAATGAAGAAACTGCTAACTTTGTAAATTCTTTATTAAACGAATTAAATTTTAAGAGTAAAGTTATCAAACGTAATGGTAGCTTTATGGTTTATATTAAAGAAAGTGAAAAGATTAGTGACTTTATTAAGATGTTAAATGCCACTAATTCATTGTTTTATTATGAAGATATAAGAATATATAGAGATCATAAAAATATGACTAATAGGCTTAATAATTGTGAACAAGCTAATGTTGATAAAATAATAGCTACATCTAATGAACAATTAGAACTTATACGTAAGTTACGAGAAACTCATGATTTTGATTTGCTTGATGAGAGAATTAAAGATATATGTATTTATAAGGAAAAATATCCTGAGAGTTCTATGGCTGAGCTTGCTGAAATAATTAGTAGTGAAACTGAAAGACCCATTACTAAGAGTGGTATCAATCATAGATTTAGAAAAATTAAAGAAATGGTTAAATAATTTTATCTATTAAACCATAGTTTAGTGCTTCATCAGCTGACATATAATAATCTCTTTCTACATCTTTTTTGATTTTAGAAAGAGGTTTTTTTGTGTTCTTTGAAAGTATTAGGTTTAGTTTTTCTTTTAATTTTATTATTCTCTCAGCGACTATTTGAATTTCTGTTGCTTGTCCTTGAGCACCACCTAATGGTTGATGAATCATTATTTCAGTATTCTTAAGAGCACATCTTGTGTTTCCGCTTGATAGAATAAAAGCTGCCATTGAAGCACACATACCTATACCAATAGTTATAACGTTACTTTTAATATATTTTATTGTGTCATATATAGCAAAACCTGAAGTAACAGAACCGCCTGGACTGTTTATATAAATATAGATATCATCATTACTAATTGAGTCTAAATATAAAAGTTCACTAACAATAGTATTTGCTGTTAAATCAGTAATTTCTCCTTCTAAAAAAATAATTCTATCTGTTAAAAGTTTAGAATAAATATCATAAGCTCTTTCATATCCTTCATTTCTTTCTATAATGTATGGTGTATGCATTTGAATCCTCCTAGTAATATTTTAGTAAAGTAAGTCTATATTTATTCACAAAATAATAAATTTTTGATATTATATTATTATCAATAATAATAGTGAAGGTAAGTGATTATATGAAAAAAGATGTTAAACTTGTATTTGAAGATGGCACGGAAATGTCTCTTAATAGAGGAGTTACTGTTAGAGAAGTATTAAAATTGCTTGGTAATGATCAAGTAATTGCTTTAAGAGTAAATGGTAGTGCTCAAAATGCTGAGTTTGAAATTATGGATGATGCATATATTAACTTTATAACTGTAACTGATAGAACTGGTAGAAAAATATACACAAAAGGGCTACAATATGTATATTTAATGGCTGTTAAAGAGTTATATGAAGATAAAGCAACTGTTAATATTAAACATTCTATTGACAAATCTATTTATACTGAAATTGATATGAAAAGACAAGTTGATAGAACAGTGGTTAATGAAATAAAGAAAAAGATGAAACAAATTATAAATCAAGATCTTCCATTTAAGAATATTAGTGTTTCAAGAAAAGATGCATATGACTATTGTAGTAATTTAGGAGAAAAAGAAAAGTGCTTAAATTATACTTATATGACTAATGATTCAGTAACCTTATATGAACTAGGGGATTCTTATAATTATTTCTATTATATAATGCCTGCATCTACTGGAATACTTAAGAGATTTGATTTAACTTATGTTTCACCTAATGGTATAGTACTTAGTTATCCAATAAATAATGTTGTTCCTAAATATAATCATATTCCACTTGTTTTAAATGCATTTAAAACTTATGAAAAAAAATTATCTGATTTAGGAGTAAGATATGCTGGAGAAGTTAATAAAATAGTATGTAAAGGTGAAATATCAGATTTTATTCAAACTAATGAAATACTTTATGATGAGAATATGCAGGATATTGCTGATAAAGTTGTAAATAATAGGGGTATAAAAGCAATATTTATATCTGGACCATCATCTAGTGGTAAAACTACTACATCTAAAAAACTTGCATTATATTTAAGATCTAAAGGTATAGATAGTTTAGTACTTTCAACAGATGATTATTTTGTAGAAAGAGTAGATAGTCCTCGTAAGCCAGATGGAAGTTATGAGTATGAATGTATTGAAGCAATAGATACTAAACTATTTAATATGCAACTTAAGAGTTTACTTGCTGGTAAAGAGGTAGTAATACCTACGTATAATTTTATTACTGGTGAGAAAGAATATAAACGTAAACCAATTATGCTTAAAGAAAATCAAGTTTTAATAATTGAGGGTTTACATGCGATAAGTGAAAAAATGAGTTCTTCAATAGAAAAGAAAAATAAATTAAAAATATATATTAGTCCATTTACTCCAATAGGACTTGATAGACATAATCATATATCAACAACAGATTTAAGGCTTTTAAGACGTATGGTTAGAGATTATAAAACTCGTGGTTATTCAGCACAACACACATTAGATAGTTGGATTGGTATGAGAGATAGTGAAGAAACATATGTATATCCACATCAAATGGAAGCAGATATTATATTAAATACATCACTTGCTTATGAAATAGGTGTTCTTAGAACTTATGCTGAACCATTACTTTATTCAATTAGTAAGACTTCACCTAATTATGAGGAAGCAATAAGAATATTAAATTTCTTAAAATGTTTTATTAGTATACCTAGTGAGTATGTACCTTATACTAGTGTACTTAGAGAGTTTATTGGAAATAGTTATTTTGAATAGGAGATGAAATTATGTTAAAAATAGCAATTAATGGTTTTGGTAGAATAGGTAGAACAGCTTTAAGATTACTTGAAGATGATAAAGATATAGAGGTAGTTGCAATTAATGATCTTACAGATCCGGTACAACTAGCATATCTATATAAATATGATTCAGTTCATAGAACTAATAAGAGTAAAATTAGTTTTGATGAAGATGAATTATTTGTAAAAAACAGAAGAATTAAAGTGTATGCTGAGAGTGACCCATCTAAGCTTCCTTGGAAAGAACTTGGAGTAGATGTAGTACTTGAATGTACTGGTGTATTCACTTCAGTAGAAAAGTGTCAAGCTCATATAGATGCTGGTGCTAAACATGTTATTATTAGTGCTCCTGCTAAGGATGAAGCTAAGACTATTGTTTATGGAGTTAATGATGATATATTAACTAAAGAAGATATAGTAATTAGTGCAGCAAG
Organism: uncultured Clostridium sp.; assembly: GCA_905193755.1. Lineage (GTDB taxonomy): Bacteria > Bacillota_I > Bacilli_A > RF39 > UBA660 > CAG-1000. The sequence goes on from CAJJPX010000012.1 coordinate 21,451, forward strand.
TTGTACGACCAATTGTTTTGCTCCAGTACTTAAACTTATTGATGATAAGTTTGGTATTAAAAAAGGATTTATGACAACAGTACATGCTATGACTAATGATCAAGAGACTTTAGATATTCCACATAAAAAAGGTATTAAAGCTAGACGTGGAAGAGCTGCGTCATTAAATATTATTCCAACTAGTACAGGAGCTGCTAGTCAAATAGGAAAAGTAATTCCACATTTAAATGGAAGATTAGATGGTTTAGCATTTAGAGTACCTACTGGAGATGGATCTGTAATAGATGTTACTTTAGAACTTGAAAAAACTGCTACAGTAGAAAAAGTTAATAACTTATTTAAATCTAATCAAAGTGAAACATTAAAATATACTGAAGATCCTATAGTAAGCAGTGATATTATTGGTGAAACAGTTGGAGCTACAGTTGATGGACTTCTAACTAATATAGTAGAAGATAATGGTAAACAATTATTAAAAGTAGTAGCTTGGTACGATAATGAAGTAGGTTATACTGCTCAAATGATTAGAACTATGAAATTATTTGTTTAATGAAATTAGAAGTAACGAAAGTTATTTCTTTTTTAGTGTAAAGTAAATATAAAATTAGTTTCTTTTTAAAAATATACATTATATAATTTATATAAGGAGAATTATATTTATGTGTGGAATTGTAGGTTATAAGGGAAAAAGAAACGTTAAAGAAGTTTTATTAAATGGCCTTGAGACTTTAGAATATAGGGGATATGATTCAGCAGGTATGGCGGTTCTTGATAATAATAAAATAAGAATTGTTAAGTCTGTTGGTAAAATAGAGAATTTAAGAGATAAAGTTAAACGTTATGACTTTGATAAGGCTACTTGTGGTATAGCACATACTAGATGGGCAACTCATGGTAAGGTATGTGAAGAAAATAGCCATCCTCATAAAGTTGGAAGGGTAGTACTTGTTCATAATGGAATAATAGAGAATTATAAAGAAATAGAAGAACTTGTAAAAAAGTATGAATTTAAGAGTGAAACTGATACTGAGAGAGTATGTGCTTTAATAGATTCATATTATAATGGAGATAATGAATTAGAATCGATAGAGAAAGCTATAGAACATGTTAAGGGTAGTTATGCTTTAGGAATAATGTTTGAAGGTAAAGATATGTTGTATGGTGTTAAAAAGGATGCTCCACTAGTACTTGGCGTTGGAGAAAATGAATATTTCTTGTCTAGTGATATATCTGCATTTTTAGCTTATACTAAGGAACATATATTCCTTGAAGATAATGAAATAGTTGAAATTGGAGATGGATTTGAAGTATATTTTAATGGAATAATTATTCCTAAGAAGACTGAGACTGCTACTTATGATATAGAAAGTGCTCAAAAGGGTGGCTATGAACACTTTATGCTTAAAGAGATTGATGAACAAGAAGAAGTTGCTAAGAAATTATATGCTAAGTATATAGTTGATGATAGTGAATTTAGTGATTCAGTAGTTGACTTAAGTAAATATAAACGTATTGATTTTGTTGCTTGTGGTAGTGCTTATCATGCTGCATTAATTGGTAAATATTTTATAGATAAGTATGCTACTACTAGAGACTTTTATTGTAATGTTTATAATGCTAGTGAATATAGATATACTAATCATTATTTTGATAAAGATGTTCTTGTAGTAGTGTTATCTCAAAGTGGTGAGACTGCTGATACTCTTGCTAGTCTTCGTATGTGTAAGGGTGAAGGAGTAGATACTCTTGCAATAGTAAACGTAATATCATCTACAATAGCTCGTGAAGCTGATATGGTTATGCCTATGCTTGCTGGGCCTGAAATATGTGTTGCAACAACTAAAGGATATTTTAGTCAAAGCTATATATGTAGTTTACTCGTATTAAAACTAATGTATAGAAATAGAATTATAGATAAGAAGGAATTAACTAGAATATTTGAAGAATTTAAGAAATTACCTAAATTTATTAAAACTGTTATTGATAAAGATGATTATCTTAAAGTAGCTAAATCTATATATAAAGAACAAGATATGTATTATATAGGCCGTGGTATAGATATTTATAGTTGTTATGAAGCAAGTTTAAAGCTTAAAGAAATATCTTATATACATAGTGAATGCTTTGCTGCTGGTGAACTTAAACATGGGCCTATAGCTTTACTTTCTAAAAATACTCCAGTAATAGCACTATTAACAGAATTTTCTGTTAGTGATAAAACAATAAGTAATATTATAGAGGCTAAATCTAGAGGAGCTAAAATTATTACAATAAGAAAAGAATCTATTAATATAGATAAAGGTGTTAGTGACTATGATATAGTAGTTCCGCTTACAAGTGAATTTTGTCAAAACCTAGTGATTATGGTTGCTTGTCAGTTACTTGCATATAACGTGGCAAAACTAAATAAATGTGATATAGATAAGCCTAGAAACTTAGCTAAGAGCGTTACTGTTGAATAACAATAAAGTTTGTGTAAAATTTATGAAAAAGTATTTTTAATAATAGAAATATAACTCTTATTATAGTATAATCATAATAGGAGTTTTTATTATGGGATTTAATTTTAAAAAACTTAAAAATAATATTGGATTTTTTATAGTAGCTATTCTTTTAATAGTTATTTTAACTTTAATAAATTATATATCTGATAAGAAGGTTAATTCTTTAGATAAAGTAGATTTGGTTGATGGAGATGTTAATATATCTAAACTTGTTATAAATGAGATTATGACTTCTAATAAGGGTGCTTATGCTGATCAAAATGGTAAAATATATGATTATGTAGAAATATATAATGGTAGTGAAAAAGATATTAACCTTAAGGATTATGGTCTTAGTGATGAAGAAAGTAAAGTTAAATGGGTATTTCCTGAAACTATTATTGGACCTAAAGAATATGTTATTGTGTTCTTGAGTGGAAATAGAAGTGAAGGATTGTATGCTAACTTTAAGCTTAAATCTTCTGGTGGAGAGAGAATGACTTTATTTAAACCAAGTGGTAAAGTTGTTGATGCTGTTGATACAGTGGCACTTGATGGTAATACAGTAATGGCTCGTGATTTAGATGGTAAATGGGTAGTACAAAGTGAAGCTACTCCAGGATACTCTAATACTAAAGAAGGAAGAACTGAGTTCTTAGCATCATTAATAAGTGATGAAGATAAAGTTATAGAAATAAATGAAATACTTGCGAATAATAAAGGAAACTTTAAAAATAAAAATGGTGAATATAGTGGTTATATAGAAGTTAAGAATATTAGTAAAGATAGAGTTAACCTTGCTAATTATGGACTTTCTAATAGTGAGATTGCTTCATTTAAATGGCAATTTCCGAGTATTAATTTAGATTCAGGAGAAGTAATTGTTGTATACACTTCAGGGAAAAGTTGTAAGACTTGTGAAGAATTGAGTACTGGATTTAAACTTGATAGTAAGAATGGATTTGCAGTGCTTACTAATAGTAAAGGTAAAATAGTAGATAAAGTTGAGTATAAAAACTTACCTAATGGTATAGGATATATTAAAGAAAATGGAAAATTCTTTCAAAACAATGCAATAAGTCCTGGATTTGAAAATAGTGTTGATGGTATTAAGGCATTTCAAAAGAAATATTTAAGTACACCTAAAGATTTAATAATTAGTGAAGTTATGAATAATAATTATTCTTATTTAGAACAAAATGGTGGTAATTATTATGATTGGATTGAGTTATATAATAATAGTGGTAAAACTTTAAATCTTAGTAATTATTGTTTGACTACTAATGATAATACGATGTGTTCTTATAAGTTACCTAAAGTTGAACTTAAGAGTGAAGAATATTATATAGTTATGGCATCAGGCGATACTAAGCTTTCTAATAGTAAGTATCAACATGCGTCATTTAAGTTAGGGGATACTGATGCTGTATATTTAACTCACGATGATGAGATTGTTGATTCTATAATGGTGGCTAATGTACCTTTAGGATATTCAATGGGTAGAAGTGGTTCATCTATACAATACTTTAGTAAACCAACTCCTGGTAGTAAGAATAATAGTGGTACTGAGGCGGTAAGCTATGTACCTACTGCTGATATAAAGTCTGGTGTTTATGATCCATCTAAAGAATATAAAGTAACTCTTACTGGAAGTGGAAAAATTTATTATACGTTAGATGGCTCAGAACCAACTACATCTTCTAAAGTATACAGTAGTCCTCTTACTATTAAGAAGACTACTGTTTTAAGAATAATGAGTAAAGAATCTGGAAGACTTTCTAGTGAAGTTAGTACTTACTCATATATACTTGATAATAGTCATAAGACAAATGTTATGTCTTTAGTAATAGACTCTAAAAAACTTAAAAAAGTAAATAACAATACTAGCTTAAATAGTAAAGTACAAGAACATGGATACGCTGAATACTTTGATAAAGATGGTGAAGGTTTTAGTATAGATGTTGGTCTTAAATTATTTGGTGGGTCAACTAGGAGTTATAAAAAGAAAAGTTATGAAATTAAATTTAAAAAGAAATATGGGGATGCTAAACTTAAATATAAAGTATTTAAGAATGTAGATAGTTCTGTTTTTGATTCATTAGTGCTTCGTACTGGTAGTCAGGATGAGTTTCAATATAATGATCAAAGAACTGTTATTAAGGATGTAGTAGCAACATCTTTAATGGGTAAATATACTGATGTAGATGTTCAAGATTATGTACCAATAGTGTTATATATAAATGGTGAATATTGGGGAATATACTTTATACGTGAAAAAGTAGATGAAACTTTTGTATCAAATCATTATAATGTTAAAGCAACTAAAGATAACACTAGTATTCTTAGAATAGATGGTGAAGTTAAGATTGGAACTGATAAAAACTATAACTCAATGATTAGCTTTATAAATAATAATAGTCTTAGTAATAGTAAGAATTATGAAAAAATTAAAGAACAAATAGATATAGAAAGTTTTAGTGATTTCTGGATAGGGGAAATATATACAGCTAACTATGATATATTAAATACTCGTTATTTTAGTAATCCTTTAGTAGAGGGTGGCAAGTGGAAATATATATTCTATGATATAGATTCTGGATTCTTTAGAACTACTCAAAATACATTTATTGAATATACTAGTAGTTCAGGTATGGGATCATGGAAGTTTCCAACTACACTATTAAGAAATATGATGAAGAGTGATGAATTTAAGAAGACATTCTTAGAAAGACTATCGTACAACTTAAATAATACTTGGAGTTATAAGAATGTTGAGACAAGAATAGATGAAGTTATTGAAGAAATTGGAAAAGATGAATTTAAAAGAAATGCTGAACGATGGAGAAACTCATATAGTCATTGGGAAAAATCAATTACGTCTATGAAGAAATTTGCTAAAAATAGAAATTCATATGTAGTTAAGTATGCTAAATCATATTTTGGATTATCTAGTAGTGATGTTAAAAAATATTTTGGTGATGTAGAATGAAAGAATATAAATATAGACATGAATTAAAATTTAAAATATCTAATAGTGCAGCTGAGGTTCTTAAACAAAAACTGTCATTGATACTTGGTAAAGATAAAAATGCTTATTATAGTGATGGTTCATATTTAATTAAGAGTTTATATTTTGATGATAGAGATTCTAGTTCATATTATGAAAAGATGGATGGAGTTCTTTATAGAAAGAAATATAGAATTAGGATGTATAATGATGTTGATACGTTTATAAGACTTGAAAAGAAAATGAAACATAATAATTATACAGCTAAAGAACAAATGTTGATTTCAAGAGATATATATAGTAAAATATTAAATGGTAAAATAGATGAGATAGAAGAACCTGAAGGGTTACTACTTGAGTTTATTACTAACTATAAAAATAAAGGTCTTGTACCTAGTGTTATAGTTGAATACCATAGAACTGCTTTTACTTATCCGATAAGTGATGTTAGAATTACATTTGATTCTAATATTCAGAGTAGTTTATATAATTATGATTTATTTAATACTAGTTATCCAAGATATACAGTTGATGAACCTGGTAAACAAGTGTTAGAAGTAAAATTTAATGAAGTATTACCTTTACATATTGCTCATATTTTAAATGATATACCTGCTTGTAGAGAAGCAGTAAGTAAGTTTGCGATATGTAGAAGTATTAAATAGGAGTTGGAAATGATATTAAGTATATTTAAAAAATCTTTTTTAGAACAATTTACTGGTAGTGTATCTACCGTTGATATGTTACTTTCATTAGTAGTAGCATTTGTAATAGGACTTTTTATAGTTTATGTATATAGAAAGACTTATACTGGAGTAGTGTATTCTAAAGCGTTCTCATTATGTATTATTATGCTTGCGATGGTTACTGCGATGATTATTAGAACTATTAACTCAAATATTAGTTTATCTTTAGGTATGGTTGGTGCTTTATCTATCGTTCGTTTTAGAACTGCTGTTAAAGAACCAGTTGATACAGGATTTATGTTTTGGGGAATAGCTGCTGGTATTATGGCTGGAGCAGGACTTTATATTCCAGCTATAGTAGCTACACTTGGTATAGGGGTTTTATATTTTATTAGTTATTTAATGGGATTTAAAACATCTAATAGATATTTACTTGTTATTAAATATAAAGCTAGTGCTCATGAAACAGTACTTAAAAAACTTAAAAATATTAAGAAATTTAAAGTTAGAAGTAAAGCAATATTTGGTAGTGAAGTAGAATTATCACTTGAAGTAGACGTTAAAGAAAATAAAAAAGGTGGAATAGATACTGCACTTGTAGATCAATTTAATGGAATAGATGGAGTAGTAAATGCTAGTTTGATAGCATATCAAAATGATTTTGGTAGTTAGGAGTTTTTATGACTAGAAGAAGACTTAAAATTACACCTGTATTAATGGCACTAAATGTATTAGTGCTTGTTCTTATTGTATTATTTTATGGATTTCGCATGGTTAAGTACTATTTACAAGAGAATGGTAATAGAAGTGATGGTGAGTCTGCTGTTCTTCTAGTTGATACTATTCTTAAAAAACAAAGTTTTGTAGATTTAACTAAAGGTTTAGTTTATGATGAAGATAAAAATGAATATAGATACTTAGGAGATGTAAATGATAACTATTTAGAATATTCTGGTATAGTGTATAGAATTATTGGACTTGATAAAGATAAAAATATTAAAGCTATTACTGATAAAAGTGTTACACTTATGTATTCTGGGCTTGAAAAAGGATATGATAATTCATATATAAATAAATGGTTAAACTATGATAAAGATATTAAACTTAGTGGATTCTATGAAAATAATATAAAAGAGTCAGCTAATTATTTGGTAAATACATATTTATGTAAAGATACTATTGATGATGTTAAAAATATAACTTGTAATAAGGATGAAGCTAATAATAAGATAACTATACTATCTCTTTATGATTATTATAAAGCTGGTGGTAAAAGTAGTTTCTTAAATAATGGGGAAACTTTCTATTTAGCAACTAATAATAAAGATAATCATAATTATTATATAACTAATGATGGAGAAGTAAGTATTAATGAGACGACTAGTAAAGTGTTTGCTGTTAGACCAGTTATTACTATATCATCAGGTACTATTATGATAAGTGGTAAAGGAACTAAAGATGATCCTTATAGAATACTTGAAGTAAATCCTAGTACTTTAGAAGAAGCAACTATAAATACTTATGTTAAATTTAGTGATCAGACATTTAAAATTATTCATAATTATGGAGTTGCTACTAAAGTTGCTTTAGATGGAGTAATACAATTAGATGGCAAAGATGCTAAGGCGTATTTCAGTAAAAAGAATAATATATATTCATCTAATAAGAATACAGTTGGTGAATATTTAAATAAAACATACATTAAAACTCTTAATAAAGATATGATGGTTAATGCTTATTGGTTTACTGGTAAACTTAGTTTAGATAATTTAGATTATGAAGCTGAAAGAGCTAGTAAAGATACTGATTATATTGGTATGATGACATTAACTGATATGTTTATTGGTGAATATAATGATATATTGACATTATCACGTGGTATTGAGTCAAATCAAATAATTAATATAATAAATGAAGATGGTAATTTCTATGGTGATTTAGTTACTAATAAACATAATGTTAGACCAGTGTTCTATTTAAATAAAGAATTAAAGATTACTGGTGGAAATGGTACAGTGGATGCACCTTATGAGTTAGGAGTAAGTAATGAAGAAAACTAAGAATAAAGATAAAAAAGGTAAAGTAAGTAAATTTAGTATATTCTTAATAGTTGTAGATTCACTTGCTGTTATATGTTTCTTTGTAGTTTATGGACCTTTTTCATTCTTTAGAGATTGGTTTATAACTACTGCGATGACTACAATGTCTCATAGATATTTTGCTTATACATTATATAGTGAAGATATGATTAAGGAAACACTAGATAATAATAAAATAATAGAGTCTGAGGATCCAACTGATACATCTAAAATTAATTTTAACCCTGATTTTAATAAAGATACTTATGAATCTGTTTATGAAGAACAAGTATTAAAAAGAGATGAAGGTAATGATGTCTATAAAGTAGTTGATATTAGTGGAGATAGATGGAGTGGTAAGATGGTTGTTATATATGACCCATCAAGATTGAAACTAGTGTTCTCTAAGAAATATGGTAAACGTGGTGAATATTTATCAACTATGGCCAAGAATAATAATGCTTTAGTTGCAATGAATGCTTCTGGTGTATATCATCCGAATGGTCAAAATAGAGTTACTGGAACTACTATATTAGATGGTAAAGTATATGCGACTGGTAAAGCTATTAATAAAGGTGGAGGTCTTATAGGATTTACTAAAGATAATGTATTAATGCTTACTAAGAAGTCTGCTAAAGAAGCTATTAAAGATGGAATGGATAGAGCTGTTGAGTTTGGACCATTCTTGGTAGTTAATGGAAAGAGTGCTGAATTTAAAGGCAATGGTGGATGGGGAATAGCTAATAGAAGTGCTATTGGTCAAAGACAAGATGGTATTGTGTTATTACTTGCAATAGATGGAAGAAGTTCTAAATCTGTTGGTATAACAATGACTGAACTTGCTGATGTTTTCCAAAAATATAAAGCTTATAATGCTGCTAATTTAGATGGTGGCGGTAGTAGTGCTTTATATGCTATTGTTGATGGAGAAGGTAGACTTATAAATAATCCAGTAGGATATGGATATTCAGGTGAAAGATATTTACCAAATGCTTGGATGGTTTTACCTGAAGAAGGAAATAATATTACAAATTAGGAGGGTATATGGAAATAGAATTTAGAAATCCAACAATATATATTATTGGTGGTAAAGCAAAACATGGAAAGGATACATTTTCAGCTTATTTAAAGAATGTTTATGAAGGTCATGGAAAGAAAGTAATTATAACTCAACTTGCTAAATATATTAAGTATTATGCTCGTGAAATGACTGGTTGGGATTTAAGTGAAGAAACTAAGCCACGTGAATTCTTACAACAACTTGGAACTAGTGTAATAAGACAAAAACTTAAAAAAGATGATTTATTCATAAAACGTATGATAGATGATATAGAAATATTTAGTTATTTCTATGACGCTATTATAATAAGTGATGTAAGACTTAAGAAGGAAATATATGATTTAAAGAAAGCATATCCTAATATTAAAGTTATACATATAGTAAGACCTGACTTTGATAATGGACTTACTGAACAACAAAAAATGCATCCTACTGAGATAGACTTGGATGATTTTAATGAATTTGATATAGAAGTTGTAAATACAACACTTGATGAATTAGAGAAAAGTGCTGAAAAAATATATATGGAAAACGAAGGGTAGGTATATAAAAATATGGAAAGTATAAAAAGGGCTAATGTTGAAGGAAAAAGAGTAATTGTAAGAGTTGACTATAATGTTCCGATGAAAGACGGAAAAATTACTGATGATACTAGAATAGTTGCAAGTTTGAAAACAATTAAATATTTAGTTGAACATAATGCTAAAGTAATATTACTATCTCATTTAGGTAGAGTTGCATCACAAGAAGATAAGGAAAAGAAAACATTAGAAGTGGTAGCTAAACATTTATCTACATTAATAAATACCCCTATATATTTTGTACCTGTTACAAGAGGAGATTTATTGACTGAAACAATTAATAATATGAATGAAGGTGAAATTGTTTTAGTAGAGAATACTAGATTTGAAGATTATCCTCGTATGCTTGAAAGTTCATGTGATGAATCTTTATCTAAGTATTGGGCTAGTTTAGGAGATATATTTGTATTTGATGCATTTGGTACTGCTCATAGATGTCATGCTTCTACTTATGGTATTAGTAAGTATATTCCATCATATTCTGGTTTCTTAGTAGATTCAGAAATTGAAATGTTAGATACAGCACTTCATCAAAGAAAAACATTAATACTTGGTGGAGCTAAAGTCGATGATAAAATTGGTGTAATAGATAATTTAATAAATACAAGTGATGCTATATTATTTGGTGGTGCTATGTGTTTTACATTCCTTAAGGCTAAAGGAATAGATGTAGGTTCTAGTGTAGTAAGTGTAGATAGACTTGATTATGCTAAAGGTTTACTTGAAAGCCATGGAAATAAAATATTGTTACCTGTTGATGTAGTAACTCAAAATGGAGTAAAAGATATTAATGAAATGGAAAGAGAAGATGTAGGTTATGATATAGGTCCTAAAACAATTACTATGTATAATGAAGCACTCATTAATAGTAAACTTGTTTTATGGAATGGGCCACTTGGTATGTTTGAAGATGAAAAATATGAAAATGGTACTAAGAAAGTATTAAAGTTCTTATATAATCAATCTATTCCAACTATCTTAGCTGGTGGTGATATAATAAGTGCATCACATAAATTTGGATTTAATTTCCATTATGTATCTACTGGTGGTGGTTCAACCCTTGAATATTTAGAAGGTAGAAGATTTAAAACATTAGAAAGACTTAATGGTGAAAATAAAAAATAATTTAGGAGATTTTATATGAAAAAAGTAATTCTTAATCAAAAAAGTTATATGTTTTATGATGATATGGTGAAGTTTAAGAAGGCTTTTGATAAGATAAAAACTAATAATTATGAATTTATAATATTTCCACCTTTACTTTATTTATCTATGTTTAGAGATGCAGAATATAAAGTTGGTTCACAAAATTTCTTTAGTTATAAGATGGGTTCTTTTACTGGAGAGTTGAATCTTGAATCTTTAAAGAAAATTGGTATTAATTATACGTTAATAGGTCATTCTGAAAGAAGAAAGATTGTTTTTGAAAGTTATGAAATGGCCAAAGAGAAATTATTTAAATCACTTAGTTCTAAATGTAATACTATATTATGTGTTGGAGAAATAAAGAAGAGTAGAAGACCTTTTGGGTATATCAAGAAGGAGTTGAATTATTATCTTCGCAGTATAGATTCAGCAACATTGAAATACTTAAGTATTGCTTATGAGCCTAGTTGGTCTATAGGCACTGGAGATATTCAATCTATAGATAGAATTAAAGATGTAATAGAGAGAATTAAGTTATATATTGAGAAGAAATATAAAATTAAGATAGAAGTATATTATGGTGGTAGTGTAGATGAAAATAACATTAATGACATATTTAATATTTCTGATGGGGTAGTTTTAGGTAAAAATAGTACTGAAATAGATGAGTTAAATAAAATACTTAAAGGAATTAAAAATGACTAATGGTAGTGAATTAATTACTGGACTTACTAATCTTATAATTATGTTGACTACCTTAGTCATTCTTTTTAAATTTAAAAGGTTAAAAATAGATAATAAAAAGATATGGTATATATTTTATATAAGTGTTGTTGTTGACAGTTTGTTAGGATTTGTAATACATTCATTTTTGTGGAATAGTGAAATTGTTAATATACTGTGGATAGTACTTTCATTTATATTTTGCATTACTCTTAATAGTTTGTTATTTACTGTTATTAAGTATTCTAGTGTTAGTAAATTGTTAATTATTTCTATTGTTATGTATTTGATATTTGTTATAGAAACATTGAATGATATTGACTTTTTATTAACTTTTATATTGATAGCATTGTTTTATATAGTATACATTTTGTGGTTTTATATACATAGATATGTTAAAACATGTACTAAAAAAGATAGATTTTATATAATCTCAATAATTTTTCAAATTATTGGTGGATTGTTCTTATTATTTAAGGTTAATATATTTTATTTTGATAAGAATGGTATATATCATATGTTTATGGTTTTAACAATTATATTTATGTTTTTGGGGAACAAATATAGTTCTAGTGACTAATATTTGTTTTTTAATGACAAAAGATTCACTTTTTAGACAAAATAAGACTTTTTACTCCGTAGATATTTGTATAATTAAGACGTACAATAGAGAAAAGGAGAAAAGAATGAAAATTAAAGTCTTAGTAGTAGATGATAATGAAGGGTTAGTGAATTTAATTTGTAAGTATTTTAGTAGTAGTGATGAAGTAGAAGTTATTGGTACTTGTAAAAATGGAGAGGAAGCTATTAAAGTATTAAATTCTGATATAGATTTTGATTTGATGCTACTTGACTTAGTAATGCCAGTTAAGGATGGAGTTGGTGTTCTTGAATATATGAAGTTTAATAGTATAAAGAAAAAAGTTATTGTTATGACATCATATAGTGAAGAACAGACAATAAGAGATATTAGTGAATATGGAGTAAGATATTATTGTTTAAAACCATTTAATTTTGACGATTTGAAGAATAAAATTATACAAACATTTGTGGTAAAAAAGAAAAATGAAAATATTTTGGAACTTGAAAGTAGAGATTTACAAATACAGGTAACTAAATTATTACATGCTTTAGGTATTCCTTCTCATATTAAAGGATATCAATTTATAAGAAGTGCAATACTTATGGTATATGAAAATCCTGGGTTTATTGGAGGTATAACTAAAGAATTGTATCCAGATCTATCAATTAGGTTTAATACTTCTATTCCTCGTGTAGAAAGAGCTATTAGACATGCGATAGAGGTTTCATGGCTTAGAGGAGATATAGATTTAATGGAAGAAATATTTGGTCATAGTGTTGATATAGATAGAGCAAAACCTACAAATTCTGAATTTATAGTGACGATTGCTGATAAATTAAGACTTGAGATGATTGATGTAAATTAGTCACTCAAGTTTTTTTCTTTTCTAATCTTATAATATGTGTTAAAATGTTTACAGGAGAAATTTATGAAAAAAATTATTTTATTAATTTTAGATGGTTTTGGGATTAGAGAAGGTGAGAATGGTAATGCTATTAAAATGGCTAGTTTACCAAATTTAGCTAAAATAATGTCTGATTATCCAGTATGTGAATTAGAAGCAAGTGGTGAAGTGGTTGGACTTCCTAAAGGACAAAGTGGAAATTCTGAAGCATGTCATATGACTATTGGATGTGGAAGAACTGTAGAACAACCACTAACTTTAATAAATAATAAGATAAAAGATAAAAGTTTTTTTGAAAATGATGTTTTACTTGATTTAATGGATTTTGTTAATGATAACGATTCAACATTACATATGATAGGACTTATATCTGATGGAAATGTTCATTCTAGTATTGAGCATTTTTATGCTGCATTAGCTCTTGCAAAGATTAGAAAAGTTAAGAGTGTTGTATTTCATTTTATAACTGACGGAAGAGATAGTCTTCCGATGAATGGAAATAAACTTATTAGTGAATTTATGGCAAAAGCTAATAAACTTGGTCTTGGTACTATTGGAACAATATGTGGAAGATACTATGCGATGGATAGAGATAATAATTATGATAGAGTTAAGAAGGCATATGATGCGATAGTATATAATGTTGGAAATAATTTTAGTGATTATAATAGATGTATGGAGCTTCATTATAAAAATGATATAACTGATGAATTTATAAATCCAAGTATTATAACTAAAGGAAGTAATATTAAGGAGAATGATGGAGTTTTATTTTTGAATTATAGACCTGAGAGAATTCGTGAGTTAATATCTGCGTTTGCTGAGCCATCATTTAATATGTTTAATGTTAAAAAATTTAAAAATGTTAGATATGCATCATTGTATAGTGTTGATAATATGATTGATGGTGCTTTTACTCAAGAACCTATTACTGGTACTTTTGGTAGATATTTAGCTGATTTAGGATTTAAGCAAGCAAGAATAGCTGAGAGCGAAAAGTATCCTCATGTAACATATTTCTTTGATGGAACTGAAGAACTTAGTGATAAAAATTTATTTAAAATATTGGTTCCTTCACCTAAAGTTGCAAGATATGATATGAAACCAGAAATGAATGCATCTGAAGTTACAGAAGCTGTATTAGATGCGATGGATGATGACTTTGATTTTATACTTGTTAATTATGCTAATCCTGACATGGTTGCTCATACTGGAAATATACCTGCTTGTGTAAGAGCACTTGAAGCATGTGATGTATGTATTGGTCATATAATGGAGAAGGCTCAAGAAAATTTCTATGAATTGGTAATTACTTCTGATCATGGTAATATTGAATATATGAAGGATGCTGATGGAAATGTTATAACAACTCACACTTCGAATAAAGTTCCATTTATAATATGTAATAAAGAATATAAAATTAAAAAGAATGGTACATTAAAAGATGTAATACCTACGATTGTGGATATATATGAGATAAGTAAGCCTAAAGAGATGACTGGTCAAAGTTTATTAATTAAAGAAACACCTTAGGGTGTTTTTATTTACAACATAAAAAAATAGTGTTATACTAATGATAATATAGAAAGTGGGTTCGAAAATGAATGAAGAAGTAAAAAAAGAAGAAAATACTGAAACTGTTGTATCAGTTAATGGTGTAGAAAATACTGCTGATAGTTCAAGTAGTGATGTTGTTAGTGAAACTACTGCTGATACTCCAAGTTATAATAAAGATGAAGTAAATATAGCTCCTATTACAAAACCGGCTGTGCATTTTGAATCAAAAAATCCTGAAGAAGAGGAAAGTGAGAAAAAAGAAGAAGTTGAAAATGTAAATGCTGTAGTGGAATCTCCAAGTCAAACTGAAGCTACTACAAATGCTGGAACTACTAATGGCGTTGCGCAACCTGCTGATTTAGTTCAACCAGCACCGGCAGTTAGTAATCCTCAAGAAGGCACTCCTACGCCAGTTGAACCAAATAAGGATAATGGTGGAGAGTTTATTGAGAAAGAAAAGAAGAGATGGCCCATTATATTATTGCTAATTCTATTAGTATTAGGTGGTGCTTTTTATTATTACTACTTTATAATGACAAAACCTTCTACTCTTTTTAATAAAGTTGTTAATGCGTCTTATACTAAATTATCTAATAATGTAAGTACAAATTTAAATAATGTTACTAAAAATTTTAGTAAGGGAGAATTTACTGGTAAGTTAATATTAACTTCTGAGAATGCTAACTTAGTAATGGTAAATGGTTTAACTGTTAATACTAATTTTCAGTATGATAAAGATAATAAAAAAGCTTATGTGAGTGGTTCTGGTTCATTGTTAGGTATTGAGATTGCGAATGCTAAGATTATGCTTGATAGTGATTATGTTTACTTTAATATTAAAAAAGATGATGTTCAAAGTGAAACATATAAAACAAAAATAGATACTAGCATTACTACTACTGTAGTTGAAAATGATGATTTAGATAAGTATGTTAATTCATATAAATATTTATTAGATAAAGCTAAAAATACTTTTTTAACAAATGTTAGTGAAAACAAGATAACTAAAACTCCTGAACTTAAAGATGTTGATGGTAAAAAAGTTCCTGCATATAAAATTAATTATACTTATGATGAATCTGAAAATAATAAGATTTTAAAAGCAATACTAAATGCATATATGAATGATAATAAGTCATTAGAAGAATTAGTAACTTTAGGATTAGGTGGTTCTATTGATGATGTTAAAACTTCATTAAAGGATATGATTGATGAAGAGAATTCTACAGATATTGAAAAATTTGAAACTATTAATTTTATAATTTATATTGATATGTTTAATAGTAATTTATTAGGATTTAATGTATCTCGTGGACAAGCTCAATTAAATGTAAAAGTATCTAGTAATAATTATACTGTTGTTATGACTTCTAAAGAAGAAAAATCAACAGATACTATATCTTTAACATATGATAGTAATGAAAATAGATATGTATTAGATGTTGATACTAAAAGTATAATTAATAGTGTTATGGAAGAAGTTAAAGCTAATACTGATTCAAATTATGTTAAAACAGAACAAAGAAATAAATTTTCTATAGTATATAAAGAGAAAAAAATAAATGATAAAAAGATCGAATATTCATTTAGTTTTAAATATTTTGAACCAACTAATTCAGAAAAAGAAATGGTTGTAATAGATGCAACTGGAGAATTTAATGTAATAGATAAAGTTAAAACTTTTGATATAACGAATGCTATTGATTATGATTCTCTTGATGAAAATGCTAAGAAGAAAATACTTAGTTCTTTAATTGGTAGTGAAGAATAAAATGTAAAGAGAGGGTTATACCTCTTTTTGTTTTGATCTAAAAGTATGTTATAATTTTTATGGTGATAAATGAAAAAATATGATTATTCTAATCTTAAGGGTGATGAGCAAGTTACTCATAATTGGGCACCTTTAAAATTTAAAATTAAAGATAATTATAAGTATGTTCTTGATAATAAATTATTTAGACTTATTTCAAATGTTTTATCTTTACCTATATTTGTTATTCTTTATATAATGGATAAGATATTTTTTGGATTTAGTGTGGTTGGAAAAGAAAAGATTGTTGATGATAAAGGGTTTGTTTCTATTTCTAATCATATTCATTATTTAGATTGTACTTTGATTGGACTTATTTATTATCCTAGACGTGTTCACTATTCAACTTTGGAAGAGAATTTTAAGATACCTGTTGTTAGGAAGTTAATACGTTTATTATATGCGATGCCTATTTCTAAGGAAAGGAAAAAGAAAAATAAGTTTTATAGTGAAATAATGAATGCTTTTAAAGGTAAATTTATATTACATATGTATCCTGAGGTTGCATATTATGAAAAAATAAGAGAATTTAAATATGGTGCTTTTAAGATAGTTGTTGATTCTAATGTTGGTGTTCAACCTATTAGATTTGTATTTACAAAATCTAGTGGAATTTATAAAATATATAAAAGAAAGAAATGTATATGTGCCGTAGTGTTGAATCCTTTGTATCCTAATATGGAACTTGAGTATAGGGATAGAATAGAGGATTTGAGAAACAAAACATATGAAGTTATGAATAAGGAGATAGATTTATGAAAGTGTTGATATTATCTTGTAGTACTGGTGGGGGTCATAATTCTTGTGCTAGATATATTGAAGAAGAATTAAAAGAGAATAATATTAGTTCAGAATTTAAAAATTTTTATGATATAGTTAATACTTCTGGTAATAGAATGACTGAGAGGATATATTTAAATTCATTGAAAGGTAATGGTAAAACTTTTAAAAATATATATAAATTAGGTGAGTTATACAGTAAAAGTGGCGTTACTAGTCCTGTATATCTGGTTAATAAAATGCATTCTCGTAGGCTTTATAATTATATTAAGAATGGTGCTTTTGATTTAGTTATTACTACTCATTTATTTCCATCGTTAACATTAACTGCGATTAAGAAACACTATGATAAGAATTTAAAGTTTATAGCTATATCTACTGATTATGAGCCTTGTCCATTTATTGAAGAAACTATGCCTAATTATTTGATTATGCAAAAGAGTCAAGAAGATAGATATATAGAGAGGGGATGTAGTAAGGATATTTTATATAATAGTGGTATTCCTGTATCTAGTAGGTTTGTATTCAAAGCTAAAAATATTAGAAATGAGCTTGGGATAGGTAAGGATGAGAAAACGATTCTTGTTATGCTTGGTAGTATGGGATTTGGTAAAATCTATGAAATAATAGATGATGTGTTAAATCAAAATAAATGCAAGGTTATAGTTGTTTGTGGAAGTAATAAAAAACTATATAATGAATTGGTATCTATGAATAGAGAAAATTTAATTGTATTTGGGTTTGTTAATAATATAAATGATTTAATATATTCATCTGATATTGTTATGTCTAAGCCAGGTGGTCTTAGTTCGACTGAAATAACGTGTATAAGAAAACCTTTAATACATATTTATCCTATACCTGGAATAGAAACTTATAATACTAATTTCTTTGAAAGTCATGGAATGAGTTTGAAATGTAATAATAAAATTGAGATACTTGAAACAGTTCATGAACTTTTAAATAATAAAAATATGCAGGAAAAGATGATAAAATATCAAGAAAAATACATTAATAATAAATCTGCTTTTGATTTAGTTGAGTTAATTAATAGTATGAAATAGATATAATTTTTAATTTTAGAGAAGAATATTTATAAAAAATGAAAAATATGTGGAAAATCAAGAAAAAATGCTTGATTTTTTTGTTCTTTTAGAATATAATCTATATCGAACGACTGGCGATGATGTGCAAGGTTGCTGATACACCAGGTTAAGTTGAATTAACTTAATTTTAAAATCAGGTAATTTGCATTTAGCAAGTCTATAAAAAATATTATAGGCGAAGGAGGAAAAATTAATATGTCTAAAGACAAAGTAAGAATCAGACTTAAATCTTTTGATCACAGAAGTGTTGATCAAGCTGCTGCAAAAATTGTTGAGACTGTTAAAAGAACTGGTGGAGTTGTTAGCGGACCTGTTCCACTACCAACTGAGATTGAAAAAATCACTATTCTAAGAGCTGTTCACAAATATAAAGATTCTCGTGAACAATTTGAAATTAGAACTCACAAAAGATTAATTGATATCGAAAATCCTAGTAAAGAAACTATTGATGCTTTAGCTCACTTAGATTTACCTAGTGGTGTAGATATTCAAATTAAAAAATAATTAAGAAAGGAAAAGTAAAATGAAAGGAATCTTAGGACGTAAAGTTGGAATGACTGAAGTATTCTCAACTGACGGAAAATTAATACCTGTTACAGTTATCGAAGTTGAACCAAATGTTGTAACACAAGTTAAAACTGTTGATAAAGATGGGTATGATGCAATTCAATTAGGTGCATTTGATAAAAAAGTTAAATCATCTAATAAACCAGAAATGGGACATGTTAAAAAAGCAAATACACAACCTAAGCGCTTCTTAAAAGAAATTAGAGGAATTGATACTTCTTCTTATACTCTTGGACAAGTTATTAGTGCTGATGTATTTCAAAGTGGAGACACAGTTGATGTAACTGGTACATCAAAAGGTAAAGGTTTCCAAGGTGTAATTAAGAGATGGAATCAATCTCGTGGACCTGAAACTCACGGATCTACATATCATAGAAGAGTAGGTTCTATGGGTACTATGAGACCTATGCGTGTTTTAAAGGGTAAGAAGTTACCAGGACATATGGGTAATGAACAAGTTACTATCCAAAATTTAATGATAGTAGATGTTGATACTGAAAATAAATACATTTTAGTAAGTGGTAATGTTCCAGGTGCTAAAAATACATTTGTATTTATTAGAGAAGCTATTAAAGGTAGTAAAAATACTCCTGCTGTTGAACTAGTTTCATATGAGGAAGTTGTAAGCGAACCAGAGGTAGAAGAAAGTGTTGTAGCTGAAGAAGTCGTTAATAGTGAAGCTGCAAGTTCTGATGCTAATGAAGCTGAAACTACTGAAAGTAAGGAGGTTTCTGAATAATGGCAAAGACTCAAGTTTTAAACCAAAAAGGTGAAAAAGTTAAAGATATAACACTTAAAGATAGTGTTTGGAACATTGAAGTAAATGAACCAGTTATGCATGATGCAATCGTACTTGCACAAGCATCTTTAAGACAAGGAACTGCTTCAACTAAAACTAGAAGTGAAGTTTCTGGTGGTGGACGTAAACCATATAAACAAAAAGGTACAGGTAATGCAAGACAAGGATCTACTAGAAGCCCTCAATGGCCAGGTGGTGGAATTGTATTTGGACCAAAACCAAGAAAATATGATAAAAAACAAAATAGAAAAGAAAGAAGATTAGCATTAAAGA
>CAJJPX010000013.1 GCA_905193755.1 uncultured Clostridium sp.
TATTACTTTTATATTATAATTTTAGTGAGGTATTAATATGGCAAAGAAGAAAAATAAATCAGAAGTAGGCAAAAAAATAGTAGCATGGATAATGCTTATAGCAATGGTAGGTAGTTTATTTACGGTAGTTATAACTGCTCTTGCAAGCTAAATGAAAAGAAGTTCTGTGACTTCTTTTTTATTTTAGTTTATTTTTTATATTTTTTATTATGTTTTTGTTATAATTATATATTTTCTTTAGTATCACTTTTGTTCACCCACTATATTATATTTAATATTTAGTAAGTGGTAAATTACATTTATCTTTTATAGTAATATGGATATTTACAACTACAACATATATCACATTCTTTACAGTCTCTGCATTCACAACAATCTTCGTTTTTAGTTTCTTTTATGTATCCTAATATAGTGAATGTTATTGTTAAAATTGATAAGACAATTATAAGAATTAGCTTCTTTTTAGATTTTTTTAGTTTCTTTATTAGAATAATTGTTAGAGTTAATAAAAATATAGCCATGCATATATAAATCATATTATCACCTTTATCATTATACAATATTTTATATTTTATGTATAATAAATTTAGGCGATAAATTATGGCTAAAGATATAAAAAAATTAATTTTTTTAATGAAAGAAGAAGAAATAAGTTCGAATATCGCAAGATTAATTGTAAATGTGTATAAAATTGAGCATTAAAAAAGTCCTTTTGATAGGACTTAATTTATTACTATGGTGGACCGCTAGGGATTCGAACCCTAGACCCATCGATTAAGAGTCGATTGCTCTACCAGCTGAGCTAGCGGTCCATAATAAGTCGAACTTCATATTAATAAATTAATTTTCCGTTCAACGTTATTCATTATAGCATACTATTTTTAAAAATAAAAGTCTTTTTATTTTATTTTTCTAATAATTTCACTATTTTTGATTTGATATTTCTTATTTTTAGCTAAATTTGAAATACTAACTACTTCATAACCCATACTATTTAGTTTTGGGATTAACATTTTTACTGCTTCAATAGTTGTTGGATAAATATCATGCATAAGTACTATACAGCCATCACATGCATGTTTTAGTACAGAATTATAAACTTGATTACTATCTTTTACTAACCAATCTTTTGGATCAATATTCCATAAAATAATTGGATAATTAGTTGATTTTACAGTTTCATTATAGTTTCCATATGGTGGACGTAAATATTTTATTTCTCCGCCTGTTATTTCTTTAAATAAAATCACTGGAGAATTTATTTCATTTAATACTTCTTTATCACTTATTTTATTTAAATTTTTATGTGAATATGTGTGTGACGCTACTTCTGAAGATGAATTATATATTTCTTTAACTATATCTTCACTATATTTCATTCTATTACCTAACATAAAGAATGTAGCTGATGATTTATTTAATTCTAATGTTTTTAATAATTCTTTAGTATATTTACTTGGACCATCATCAAACGTGAACGAAATATATTTTTTATTTTCTGTGTTTTCATTGTCATCTTCGAATGCATCTTCTGTTAAATTTATTGTTATGTATGGTATATAATCTAAATCTTTAAAATTAATATTGTTGAAATATACTTCTATTTTATTTTTATCTATGATATATGTATTATTATTTATATTTGAATCTTTTATTTTATCGTAAATATCTGTAGAATATTTATAATATACTAGTTCATTTATTTCTTGTTCTAAGTAGTCTTTATCATATACATTTGTAATATAAGAAAGCTCTTGGCTTTTTAAATTAATTAATATATTTTTATTTTTGGCTTTGTCTATTGTATTTTCTACTGTAAACGTTACATTTACATAATCTTCAAAATAATATAGTTTATAATCCATTATTAGTGATTTTTTTATAGTATCAAATTTTTTAAATTCTTTTATATAATCATAAAGTATGTCTGTTATTATTTTATTTATCTTATCATTTTTAAATCTTGGATATTCTACATTTATTTCTGTGATGTCGTCTTTATATTCTATGATTGAGTCACTAACCTCTTTGGAAACCTTAATTGGTTCTTTATAAAATACATTTACTATTACAAATAATGAAACAAGTAATGCTGATATATATAAGAAATATTTATATAATTGGTTTTTATAATTTAGTATTATCATATGTTACCTCTTCTACCTTACTATATATATAATATAGCACAAATTTGATAAATTTAAACTATTTTTAATAAAAATATGATATAGTTATTATGAAAGTAAGGTGCGTTATGAATACTACAATTAAAATTAATAATGAGAATCTAGCCAACTATGTGATGTTCAAGTTAAATAAATCTCGTAATGAATTTACTCAAGAAGAATTAAACGAAATATCTGAGATTGTTATTGATTATAGAGATGAAGATGAAAGTGGTTTTGTTTTTTTAGAGGAGTTAAAAAAACTTAATGTTCTTAAATCTATTACTTTAAGATATGGTTTTATATATAATGATAACTATAATATTTTTTCTTGCTTGAAAAGTTTATCTGAAATAGTTTTTGATAATTGTGAATTTGAAGATGAAGACTTAATTACATCACTTAATATTAACAATTTATCTTTAATAAATTGCAATATAGTAAATTATGATTTTATAGATTCGCTTGATGACTTAAGTGAACTAACTATAGTAAATGGTAATGTTAAGTTCAGTAAAATTAATAATCTTAATAAATTAAGGTATTTACAGCTTTCGTATTCAAATATTATAGATGTCTTTGATAATAATGCTTTGAATGTTTCTTCTATTGAAGAATTATATATAGATAACACTAATATTAATAGTTTTTCATTTTTGAATAATATGCCAAAACTTAAAAAAATTAGTATTGATTCTAAACAATATCAAACTAATAAAAAATTGTTTGATTCTTTAATTAAAAAGAATATACTTGTTTATAATGAAGACATGGTACTATTTGGGGGTGAAGATTTAGATGACTAACCATATAATGCATCTGCCTTTAGGAACTCAACTTAATGTTGATGTTATTAATAATTTTGCTCAACAACATTCAGATGGAAGAGTTATTATAGAGGTACAAAATACAAAAAATATATCTTCTTCTCTAATTAAACAATTAAACCCAAATGTATTTATTAGAATTGCTGGTGGTTATGATGAAGATAGAATTAAGTATGGTGAATTTAAAGGAAATTATTATCTAACTGCTGTAATTTATACAAGAGATGAAACTGTAAAGATTTTAGAAGAAATTGAAAAAATTGAAAAAAATATACGTTATAATTGGTCTGATATTCAAAAATTACTTTATGTATATGATAAGTTGAAATCTGGTGTAATGTATGACCCTAAATATAATTCAAAAAGTTCTAGTGAAGTTAGAAGCTTAAGAGGTCTCATTACTAAAAAGACAGTGTGTGCTGGATATTCTTTGATGTTAAAAGAAATAATGGATAGAAATAATGTACAATGTGAGTATGCTGAAGGATTTATTGGACCTAATAAAAATGGTGCTCATGCGTGGAATATTGTTACTATTGATGGAAAAAAATATCCGATTGATTTAACATGGGATAATACAGCATATAGATCAGGTAGGTCAAAAAGTTTAGATTGGTTTTGTAAAAGTCCAACTGATTTTGCAGAAAGTCATAAGCCCTCTTCTTTTGAAGCAACACAAAATTATGAACACACTTTATCGCAAATCAATCCTCAGCTTGCGAAAAAATTGTATTCTAAAATGGGATTACAAGGTACAACTGACTATCGTTCAGCAACTTATTATGGTACAAGAAGTGATGGTTCTAAATTTTTAGTATCTCAAGTTGGTGAAAATAGAATTAATAATAAAAATTATTATAGATATTTTTATTTAGATACAACTGATAATTTTAATTATCCAATAATTTTTTATGGAGATGTTAATATTTCTTCTATAGTAGATAGAATAAAATTTATGAAACCTTTGCCTGATGGTTTAGAACATGCTATTTCAGATGTAATGTTTTCAAAAGAAAATATTGCTCTTTCTCTTGGTAGAAAAACTCTTTATCTTGGTGGTGTTTCAAAAAAAGGATTTTTTAGCAAGAAAAAATTTGCGACATCTGTACATGAAATTCCAAAAACTGAAGTTGAATGTAAATTATTTAAATATCGCACTAAATCCTATATCAGAAGCGATGGTAGTTCTTTTGTTGCTCAAAAGATGCTTTCTGAAAGTGTTACTGATAAAGATATTGATGTTTCAAGATATAATATATTTGAGCTTGTTGATGATGGCGAAGAATTTTTTGTAAAAAGAAATACTGTTTATTCTGAAAGAGACTTCTTTGAAGATAAAAGAAAGATTATCACTGATAGGTATTTAAGCCGTAAAGCGCTCGATACTCTAACTAGTAGTACTGGTGGATATATTGGATATATAGATAGTAATTCTAAATGGCAATTTGATGATGATTTAACTGAATATTTTGACACGGGCAAAAAGATTGATATTGATGCTTTTGATGAAATAAGAGATAAATTTCATATTCCAACAATCGATGAATTAAAAAGTTTAGCATCAGAGTATTCAGTTGTAATTAGTGAAGATGAATCTAGTCCAGGTATTAAAATTATTAATAAGCAAACAAGAGAACTTCAAACAAATAGCGATGTTGCAAAAAGAGCTTTATTTGCAAATATCTGGCTTACTTCTGCTGGGGTAAAATATGAACAAGGTGAAAAAATACCTGGAGAGAATTATGCTTTTAATGAACAAGCAGATAAATTATATAATACTATTTGGAAAAAGATGCTTTATTCTTGCCATGTTAAAGGTGTTATAGATACAGTTGATTTATTTAGAACTATAGAGTCTACTAGCGACTATAAATATAATAAGCAAATTGTTGCAAATTTGTTTGGCTCACCCTTTCAAACACAGTTTATTAATAATTATGTTTTAGAAGCATTAGGTAAAAAACCTCAAGGTATAACACCTCGAACATTATATAATATTGAGCATGCTAGTGAGCTTGAACAAAATTCAGCTAGAAATGTATAATAAAAGAGAAAAAGATAAGTTTACTTTTCTCTTTTTGAATTATAAAAAATTATTGATTAGCTATCTTATATTTTCTCTATTGTTTCAATACCTAATATTTTTAAAGCACTTGTTATTACTTTTGAAATACAATTTAATAATCTTATTCTTGATGATTTTAAAACTATATCTGTTTCATTTGATATATTAACTTGCTCATATAGTTTTGAAAATAATCCTGCAATATTAAATATATATTTTGTTAAGTGTGCTGGTTCATTTGATTTTAATAATTCGTCAATTATATTTGGATATAAGGATAATTCTTTTATAATCTTGTTTTCTATCTCATTATTAAATTTAACTTTATTTTCTAAATCTATTTGATTATTTTTTAAAATAGAATTAATTCTTGCTAAACTATATAAAATATACATACCAGATTCACCGGTGAAACTTGTTGCATTTTCTAAATTGAAATTAACTATTTTATTTTTAGAAACATTTAGCATTGTAAACTTAATACAAGCGTTAACAAGTGTATTCAACTTTTCTTCTGATATTTCGTTGTCCCTTGAGTTAAACTCTTTTATTAAAGTTTCTCTTACAGCTTTCATAAAATCAGTTACTAAAACTACTGTACCCTCTGAAGTTGACATCTTATCTCCATCTAATAGAACATACGAGTATGAAATAAGTTCAGGTGCTTTATAACCTAGTATATCTAAAACAGCACTAATTTGTTTCATATATACTTCTTGATCTTCACCTAAAACAATAAAATTATTTTTAGAATTTAAGCCTATTTTATAAATTGTATATGCTATATCTCTCATAGGATATAAAGATGTTTTATTTGAACGAGTTAACACAATTACTGGAGATTTAGTAGGTATATTGTATCCAGTTAAATCAACATATAATCTTCCAAGATCATCTTCGTGTAGTTTTCCTGTTTTATCTAGTCTTTTTATTATATCTTCTAAACAATTATTATAAACAAAATCAGATTCATGTGTGAACACATCAAAATGAATATTTAATTTATCAAATATTTTTAGTTGACCTTTGACACATTTATCAGTAATTTCTTTAAATCTAGCAATCATTTCTTTATCGCCAGTTTCTACTTTTTTTAAGTAGTCATATGCTTTTTGATTTATTGTTTCGTCTTCTTTAGCTTGATTACTAATTTTTACATAGGTATCTAAAATAGCAGAAAAACTTTCGTCTTTTAGTCCATATTGTTCTATACCAATAACAAGTAATGCTATTTTTAGACCAATATCATTGATAAAATAATGTCTTTCAACTTTATATCCTGTGAATGCATACAAGTTACTCATAAAGTCCCCAATTAGGCTATTTCTGCATCTTCCTATATGTGGTTCTGCATTTGGATTAATTGATGTATGTTCGATTAATAATGATTCATTATTTCCTTGATTTAGAGAACCATAATTATTATTTGATTCTATTTCGTTAATAATCAAAGAACTAAATTTATCATAATTAATATAAAAATTCACATAAGGTCCCATTACTTTAATGTCACTAAAGTTATTCTCATTATCATTAAATTTTTCTTTAATTAGATTAGCAATTTCAATTGGACTAGAATATTCTTCATTTCTTAAATTAGCACATTGAATACTATAATCTCCCATATTATCTTTTGGTGGTATTTCTATTTTTATTTTTTCTTCGCTAATATTAATAATTTCAAGTATTTTTTTAGTTATATATTTTTTCATATTTTCTCCCTCTCTATTTAAATAAAAAAGAAATTCTATAAAATAAGGACGAATATAAATCCGTGGTACCACCTTAATTCATAGAATTTCTATGCACTCGAATCTTTAACGCAGATATACGTTTTAACTCAAAGGTTCATTCATATAACATTGTCATTTCTTTTCACCAACCAGAAACATCACTAAGACAAGAGGTTAAATTACTACTCCTTTTTCTTTGTCATTTAAAATATGTTTAGATTATAGCACCTTTTAATTTTTTTGTAAATAAAAATCAATCATTTCTGATTGATTTTATCTAAAAGTTCGAATAGCTCGAACAAATTCTTCAATGGTGCCTGTGAAGAAGAAGTCGAATAACTTTTCTTACAAACATTAATAGGTAGTAATAACTTACTAACTAATATAAGTATACTACAAATTTTATAAAATGAAATAAAAATTGTTTCAAACTGCTAAAATATGTTAAAATTATTATAGAAAGGAGTTGTGCAATGGAAAATCAAAATAAAAACAATGGGTTATATGTTTTAGTTGGTATATTATGTGTACTTGTATTAATTTTAGGAGGATATATTGTTTATGATAAAGTATTATCTAAGCCTATTGAAAATGAAAATACAACAAATAATAATCAATCAAATCAAACAAATGAAGTTGTTAACAAGCAATATAATGTTGGTGATGAGATAACTTTTAATAATGAAAAATGGCATGTAATTTCTCAGTCAACTACATCAGATGATTATGTAGTTGTATTGAAAGATCAAGATTTGAATGATTTAAAACAAAAACCTTATTATGAGTGTCCAAAAGAAGATGATAATGGCATTAATTGTAATATGAAAATGTCTAATGATTATGAAAAGTCTGTCGCTAAAAAATATTTTGATGAAACATACATTAATGTATTAAATAAGAATAATCTTAAAGAAGTTAATGGATATTATATAAGATTAATTAATGTAAATGAATTAGAATCTCTTGGATGTGATTTAAGCAACAAAAGTTGTAGTAATGCTCCAACTTGGTTAACTTCAAATATAGTTAGTTGGACAATGTCATATACTACAAGCACACCAACAGATGATGCATCTAAAGCTAATGTATATTCGTTTGGCTATGATGGTTATACTGGTGCTAATGGAATTTATGAAAGTGGTGTGGGAAGCACTCTTAATGTTAGACCTGTTATAAATTTATTAAAAAGCAGTATAAAATAAAAACATAATTTTGTTTGAACGATTAGTTCTTGCTTAATTATGTTTTAGGATTTCAAAAGGGAATATTCCCTTTGCACACCTATTGGCTCTGCCAATAGAGAAGTGTGTTTTATTTATTGGAAATAGATATCACTGACAAGCGAATACTTGTCTTTTTATATGTCTATATCTCTATCATCATATTCTTTATCAATTTCATAACCTTTAAATTTACAAAATTCTTTTAATTTTTCTTCTTGTTCTCCTAGACTAAAACCTTCTCGTTTTTGGTCTAATGTTGAAACTCTTTTATAAATTCCTGCAACTTTCTTTTCATCATTCATAAATCATCAACTCCTTTTCTAACAAAAAAGGTGTCAAAAGTATTATAGTGACTAATACTGCTGACACCCTTTAAAATCTAGTTTAGAATAATGTTTGCTAATAAATACGAATCTCATACTATTTAACCCCCTAAATAGACACAAGTCTTCTTGGCTGATTATTCTATCACAATTTTAAAAATGTCAAATATGTGGCTTAAAAATGGCTTTTAATATAGGTTTCAAAGTCTTTAAACTTTATTTTTTCATCATAACCATTAACAAATATGTCATCACATTCATCAAACATTAAATAATCAATATTATTGATATTTATGATATGTGGCTTTACATAAGCAATATTAGTTCCTTTAATATTTTTAATATTTCCATTTGTAATAATAGGTTTAACACAAGCAAATTTACATATCATTTCTACCTTTCGTTTAAGTTCAATACTTATTTCTAATTCTTTAGTTTCTATTGTTAACATATAATCACTCTCACTTTCTTTCTTAAACAACAAAAAAACTAACATTTCTGTTAGTAATTTATTACTCTCGAAACTTCAAAAGTTCGAGTTTCCTATCAATCTGGTGCAGGTGAAGGGACTTGAACCCCCATGGATTGCTCCGCTAGATCCTAAGTCTAGTGCGTCTGCCAATTTCGCCACACCTGCACATTAATTAGTGGTGGACCTCGTAGGACTCGAACCTACAACCGCCCGGTTATGAGCCGGATGCTCTAACCAATTGAGCTAGAGGTCCACGACTACTTAATAATAGCATAAAAGAATTTTAATTTCAACATTTTTTTAAAAAAATAAATATTTTTTGTTTTTTTATACTCTTGGACTAGATTTTTCTTCTTTTTCAGTAAGAATTTTTGTTAAATCGCCTTTAACATTTTCATATTCTTTGATAGAATTGTTTACTCTTAATAATTCAGTATGACTTGATGAACTTAATTCTCTACTCTTTTTAATAGTTTCTTCATTTTTAACATTGTTTGCTACTTCTAAAGATTTCATTTTTATCATACCTAATGTTTTTACTCTTGAACTTAATTCTCTAATTTTCTTATTAAGTCTTTCTATTAAATGCTTTAATTCTTCCTCATTTAGTTCTTTTGAAAAATTTAAATATGTACTACTCATATAATATCTAAACAAGCATTCGTATTTAAACTCTTCTTCTTTTGCTTTTTTAGCTTTACTATATTCACTAATTATCATGTCTAATTTTTGTACTTTTCCAGTATCTCCCCTATTGTAAGCTGTTATTCTTTCTTTTTTAGCTTTTATTATTAATTTTTCTAATTCTATCATTGAATTTTCTGCATCTTCTACTAATAGTGAATATTTAACATATTCATCAATTGTAGGCATTATATCTCTATTCATATTTTCCCCCTCTTTTTAAGTCGATGCATATTATAACACATTATTACTAAAAAGTCACGCTTTTTTAATGTGTAAATTATGTAAAGTGTTATTCTTTTTAATCACTAATTATAGTATAATTTAATGTAGGTGATTTTAAATGATTTATTATTTTATAGGAATTAAAGGAAGTGGAATGAGCTCTCTTGCTCAAATAATGCACGATTTAGGATATAAAGTTACAGGAAGTGATAAACCCGATCATTTCTTTACTGAGGCTGGACTAATTAAAAAGGGTATTCCCTTTCATGAATTTAACCCAGATATGATAACTAAAGATATGATTATTGTTCAAGGAAATGCATTTAATGATGAACATCCTGAAGTTAAAAAAGCACATGAACTTGGTCTTAAGATATTTACATATCAAGAAATGATAGCTGAAATAACTAATGATACTAAATTAGTTGCTGTATGTGGTTGTCATGGTAAAACTACAACTACTACTATGTTAAAGACTGTTCTAGAGCCATTTGGTGTTAACTATCTTATTGGAGACGGAACTGGATACGCTAAAAAAGGAAATGAATATTTTGCACTAGAAGCATGTGAATATAAGAGACATTTTTTAGCATATAATCCATATTACACTATTGTAACTAATATTGAACTTGATCACACAGATTATTATAAAGATTTAGATGATGTAATGGATGCATTTAATGAATTTGTAAGTAAGACTCGTAAATCTGTTATAATGTGTGGAGATGATATCAATAATAGAAAAGTTAAAACTGATAAACCGGTATATTACTATGGATTTAATGAAGATAATGATGTTGTAGTAAAGAATGTTACTCATGATGAAGAAACTACTAAGGCTGATGTGTACATCAAAGGAGAATTATATGATACATATACTTTCCCTTTTGTAGGAGATCATCTTTTATTAAATGTTTTAGGTGTTATTACTGTTTGTTATCTTGAGAATCTTCCTAAAGATGTAGTTAGAAAACAAGTAAGTATAATTGAGCATGCTAAGAGAAGATTCATTGAAGAAAAATTTAGAAATAATATATTAATAGATGACTATGCTCATCATCCAACTGAAGTTAAAGTTACAATAGAAGCAGCACGTAAGAAATATCCTGATAGAGAGATAGTTGCACTATTTAAAGCTCATACTAGATCAAGAGTTCAATACTTCCATAAAGAGTTTGCTGATGCATTAAATCTTGCTGATAAAGCATTTGTACTTGATATAGGAGAAGATAGAAAAGAACTTGGATATGATGGTGTGTCTTGTATGGATATAATAAAAGATTTAAAGAATGGTGATTATATATCACTTGAAGAAGTTGATAAATTGCTTCCATATAAAGATACTAATGCAGTACTTCTATTTATGAGTAGTAAAGATATATATGTACTTGAAAATAAATATAAGGAAATAGCTAGTAAGTAGTTATTTCTTTTTTTATAAATAAAAAAGAAGGACTACTCTCTTCCTTCTAATCTACATAATAAATCGATTTTGAACATTTCTTTTTGTGCGTTTGCTTTAGAAATCATTATACCTTTATAAGCTGTTAATTCTGATTTATGACCATCTAATAATATATCTTTTGGTTCTAAATTATTTAACATAACTATATTATTATTTTTATATACAGTGTAATTTAATTTAACTTCACCATATACTTTTACGAATAATGAGTCAGTTGGTAATCTTAAATCGTAAGTTTCAGTTTGTTCGTGTTTATTAATTGAAACTAATTCTCCAACGAATTCACCACTTCTTAATTTAGGATAAAAATCAAACATTAATTTCTTGTAAGCAACCATGTTGTATTTCTTTAAACTTCTTTCTAGTTTTTTGAAATTGTTCTCATCTAAATAATCTAAAATAAATCTACCTTTCATAATCATCAAAACCCCCCTTAATGATTTGTACATAGATTATAGCATATTTTTTAAAAAAAGTCAAATAAAAGTTGTTTTAAGAGGTTTTTAATGTTTTATGATTAGTTAGTTGTCTTTTTATTTTTTGTTTCTTATAGGTCTTAAAAATGGTTTATTTTGATAAATTATATATTAATATTTCATTATTAGTTTTATCTGTTCCTGATAATTGAAAATTTGGCATGTGAAAAGATAATCTTTTTAGTAGTGCAAATAACTTAGTAGTTTTAAGTTCTCTTATTTTTGAAGATTTACCTACTGTATGTTCATAGAATGTTTTATCTAATAAATATAGTTTTCTTTGATATTCTGTTTCTTGAGAGTTATTTGATAGTATTTTATTTATAAGTGATTTTGGCCATCTTAGATGAAACCTCTCTTCTTCTCTTTTGCTTAGTATTTCATGATATTCATAATTTAATTCTTGATTTTTTGGTACTTTTATAGTAGTTATACCTTCTTTATTTAAAAGATGCATTAATTCTATTAAAGGAAATACTTGATTTGGATGAACATCTTGTACTTTTATTCCTTTATTAAGTTTATAAAGTTTTCTTTCTATTTTTTTATTAGTTGTTTTTACTAAATCAGACTGTACTGCATATATGTAACATACTTTTTCATTATCTTCTTCTCTAATAGCATAGTTTATGTGCGATACTGTGTGTGATGAATCTTTATCCCCTAGTATGAAATAAATACTTTTACTTGTTTCATCCCATGTTTCGTTTACATTAATTAATGATGTTACTTTATATCCTTCGTAGTTATCTATTTCTCTATTATTGTATTTTTCTAATGTATTATTATTTAAAAAGTCTAATTCTTTCTTTAAAAAACTATTTATGTTTCTAAAGTCATTTTTATCCATTCTAAGCCATATTCTTAGTAGTACATTTATACATACATTTCTTTCACTAACATGTATGTTATGAGACGTGTATAGTCTTATTTGAGAGTTTACTATATCAGTAAGTAATTTAAAGAATTCTATTGGGTTATCTATTTCAATATTTGGATAATTAGATTTATTTAAGTTTTTTAGTCTCTCTATATCTTCTTCTGTTATAGATGGAGTCCAGCAGTTTTTTAATATAAATGGAGATTTACTAATGCTATTTATTAGTTCTATACCTTCACTATTAAAAATAAAGTTTATTCTTGGAATTTCATTTTCAGCACCTATTGATGGTACAGTTCCTGTGATAAAAATTTCTATTAATTCTTTAAATTCTATTTTTCTCATATTACCTTCTTTGAAATGTATAATAACATAATAAAAAGAGTATTTCTACTCTTTATTTTTGATTTCTTTATGAAGTTTTTCTATGAATTCATCTATTTTTAATGTATGTGTTTCATTAGAACCACGAAGACGATAGCTTATAGTTTCAGCATCTCTTTCTTTGTCTCCTAGTATTAATGTATATGGAACTTTTGAAATAACACTTTCTCTCATTTTGTAGTTTAATTTTTCATCTCTATCATCTAATTTAACTCTTATATTTTCTTTTTCTAGTATATCTAGTATTTTCTTACTATACTCTAGATGATATTCCATATTAACTGGAATAATATTTGCTTGAACTGGAGCTAACCATAATGGAAGAGCACCTTTTGTTTCTTCTAGGATGTATGCCATAAATCTATCAAGAGAACCTAAAATAGCTCTATGAAGTACTACTGGTGTTTTCTTTTCTCCATCTTTATCTACGTATTTTAAATCGAATTTTGCTGGTAAACAGAAGTCTAATTGACAAGTAGATAGTGTGTATTCGTTTCCAACTGCTGGACGAACATTAACGTCTAATTTAGGGCCATAGAATGCTGCTTCTCCTATTTCTTCAGTATATTCAATACCAAGTTCATTTAATACTTCACGTAGTTCATTTTCTGCTTTATTCCACATTTCATCATCTGGATGATATTTTTCTTTATCTTCTGGATCTCTTAGTGATAAAACGCATCTATAGTCTGTGATATTAAAGTCTTTATATACATCAAATATTAAATCTACTACACTCTTGAATTCTGATTTAATTTGTTCTGGTGTTACGAATAAGTGTGCATCATTTTGACAGAAGTGTCTTCCTCTTTCAATACCTTTTACTGCACCTGATGCTTCATATCTAAAGTCGTGAGCTATTTCACCTATTCTAATTGGTAAATCTTTGTATGAATGTAATTTATTTGAATAAATCATCATGTGATGTGGACAGTTCATTGGTCTTAATACGAATGATTCTTCATCTACTTTCATAGCTGGGAACATATTTTCTTTATAGTGATCCCAGTGTCCTGAAGTTTTATATAAGTCTACTGTTCCAACGCATGGAGTAAGTACGTGTAAGTATCCTAGTTTTCTTTCTTTGCCTTTGATATAGTCTTCTAATTCTTGCCATATAATGTATCCATTTGGTAAGTACATTGGAAGTCCACGTCCTACTAAGTCATCTGACATGAATAGTTCCATTTCTTTTCCTATTTTTCTGTGATCTCTATTTTTACAATCTTCTAGGTATGCTAAATGTTCATTTAAATCTTCTTCATTTTCAAAACAAATACCATATACTCTTTGAAGCATTTTATTTTTAGAGTCACCCTTCCAGTAAGCTCCACTAACTTTTAATAACTTAAAGTACTTAATTTCTTTAGTTGAGTTTACGTGTGGGCCTCTACATAGGTCTATAAAATCTTCTTGTTTGTATGCTGAAATCACTTGTTCATGTTCATCCATTCTACTAATTAAGTCTATTTTATATGGATCATCTTTGAACATTTCAAGAGCTTCTTCTTTAGACAATTCTATTCTTTTGATTAGTTTATTATCTTTAGAGATCTTTTTCATTTCTTTTTCGATTTTTGGTAAGTCTTCATCTGTTAAAGATACATCACCTAGATCTATATCATAATAGAATCCTTCGTTAATTACTGGTCCTACCCAAAATTTTGCTTGTGGGTAAATATGTTTTACTGCATGTGCTAAAAGGTGAGCACAACTATGATTTAATACATTTAATCTTTCATCATTTTTAATTTCTTTCATTTACTTCATCTTCTTTCATTCTTTTTACTTCGTTTCTATTGTATTTCTTTGTTAGAACTATTCCTCTTTTTTCTAGTTCTTTTCTTGCTTCTCTTGCATTTTTATAAGTATTGAATTTTCTATTAAGCAGTTGTTTTAATTCGTATACAGACATTCTTGTATAGTCATATTCTTTATCTTCCAGTTCTTCTGGGTCATCAAATTCAATTCTTACTTCTTTCATTTCTAAGTCTTTTTTTATAGTTGGAGCATAATACGGAACAACTGTTTTACCATCACTTACCATCATTATTTTTCCAGTCATTATATCTTCTGGAAATTTTTTTACGTGTTCAAAGGTACTTCTTTTTAATTCCGGAAATAATTCTTTTGCAGCTAAGTGAGTTATTTTTTTTAAATCTATTCCTTCCAGTCCCATTGTTCTTGATAAGAACTTTGATAAAGTTATTGTTTCATATTTCATATTAACCCTCCCTTATAAAACAAAAAAAGAGATAGTAAGGAGTCTATTAAGACGGTACCATCCCTTTATTTAACTTACTATAGTTTTGTAACGAAAACCACTCGTAGGCTATTAACCTCATACAATTGGTAGTAACTATTAAATCATTATATTAGTTCTCACCAACCACTAATTCTCTTTGATAATATTATTTAATAATCTTGTCCAATTAATTGATTTACAAGTTAATGTTAACATAATTTTGTTACTTAAGCAACATCTTTTAATCTTAAAGTTTTATTTCTTTGTTTTATTTCTGCTAGGGCTTCTACTTTTTCTCCTAACATTTGAAGTTCATAAGCATCTAAGTCTGATATAGCTTTTGCTATATCGCTTTTAGTTACTTCTTTTTCTACAAATGTTTGTTTTTCTTTTTCTGCTCCTATGTAAGGAGTGATATTTAATTTATCTTCATTTGTTGTTTCATGAGTAATATATTCAATTGGTGTTTCATATGTGTCATATAATGTATAATCATTTTTACGAGCCACATATTTTTCTGGTTTTTCAAATATAATTTGTGGTTCGATTGGTTTTGATAATGAAGCAGTTCTCATGAATTCTTCTCTTTGTCTAATTGCTTCTTTTTCTTCACGAGTAATATATTCTCCATCTTCTATTTCTTTTTTAACTGCTCTATCGATAGGATCTTTTCCTTGAACTAAAGAAATAGCTTTTATTGCATAGTAGAAAGGTATAAATCCTCTAAAGAATTTTCCTAATCCTTCGTTAAATTTATACATACTATTTTTATTTTTTAATACATAACCTTCGTTTTTAAGTTTATTTTCTATTACTGGTTTTACTGAACCAATAACTGATAAACCATATGCTGTTGAAATTAATTGAGCTATAATGAATGCTAAAATTACGTTTTCCATTCTATACCCCCCCTTAATGATGCACATATTATATCAAAAAATGTTGATTTTGTCAAATTAAGTATTAAAAAAGCCTAACGTTATGTTGTTAAGCTTATTATTTTTTATCTTTTATTTTTACTTATTAGTTTTTCTTCTACTGTTAAATATTTTATTCTTTCTATGATTCTTCTTGCTTTTATTTCATCTATTCCTTTTGGTGTTTCTGAAAGGAATGTTTCTAGTTCTTCAATATTATAATTTGATGTAAAGAATGTTGTTAGATCGTTATCCATTCTATATTGCAAAATTGTACCTAAAACTTCATCTCTTGCCCATGAACTATTGTTTTCCGCACCTATATCGTCTATTAAAAGTACATCACTAGTCATTATTTCGTCTAATACTTCATCATAGTTGTATTCATTGAATGATGCTTTTAGTCTTTTTAGTAGTGATGGATAATACACGTTTACTGTTCTAAAACCTTTATTAGATAGTTCATTTAAAAGAGCGCTTAGTATGTATGACTTACCGCTTCCAAAAGAACCACTTAAATATAAACCTTTTACTGGTTCGTTATTCATTTTCTTTTTAAGAAAGTCTTTTATATATTTTAAAATACTGTTTCTTTCTTTTTCTGTTATTAGTTCACTAAGAGATGCATTCATTAAGCCTTTAGGTGTTTCAAAGAATGTTGTTGTATTTTTAACTTTATTTTCTTTATAGTACTTGCATGGTTTGTAAGTAAAGTCTATGAAATTTTTTTGAACTACTGGATAATACACATGTCCCTCTATTTCGTTTTTACATTTATCTAAACCTTTGCATTTGGAACAATTTTTAAGTTCACATACTGTTGTTTCTAGTTTAGAAGTGTATTTCATAAGTAGTTCTTCATCGCATTTAAGTCTAGCACAAAGTTTAGTAAATGTCTCATCTTTGCTGGCAAGTACATACTCGCGTCTCAAATCATCTTGTATAGCTTTTTTACCTTTTCTTACAAAATTACTTCCTTTTATCATTTTCTAAACTCCTCTATAAAATTTTTAAATTCTGTATCGCTTTCTGAGTCTGATCTTTCTGATTCTATTTTTTCATTGAACCAACTTGGCATTACTTTTGATTTTGGTTTATCATCTTTCTTGTATTTCTTTTTATGTTCTTTTTCAGCTAAATTCATAGCTTCTTCTGCAGTTTCTACTCCACTTCTCTTCCACTGTCCAGCAATTGTTTCTACATAGTTTTTAACTAGCTTATTATTATTTGTTTTAAGAGTGTAGTCTATTAAAACATTTACTACCCCTGGATTTAGATTTAAATCTATTAATAGAGTTTCTAATATTTTCATATCTCTATCAGTAGGTTTAGCACCTTTGTATTTAGCTTTTAAGAACTCATATGGTGAATGGCTTTCAAATACTTTTATGATTCTACCTTTCTTACTGTTGTCTCCACTAGCGCTCTTTAAATATTCTGGTTGACTCTTGAATAAAAGACTTGGTAGGCGATTATCATTATTAAATTGATAGTATTTTCTTACGTTTTTTCTTAGTTCTTCTTTATCAATATTTCCTTTTTCATTTAGGCTTGCTCTTACTAAATCTGCCATATTAACCGGATCAACTTCATAAAGAAATGAAAGGTTTGTAATAAGTTCTTTTGTTGTTTTATTAAGACATTTTTCATTGAACATTTCTTTAGGTAAGCTTGAAACCATTAAGTCAAAGTCATAATCTAGTTCAAACTTAAGCATTAGTTTATTTTTAGATACTACTTCATCAGTATCTACTTCTAAAGCAGTATAGTTTCTACTTTTAAATACTGAATCAAATGGTACTGTTACTTCTTCATAATCTCTTAATGACATATGAGGAAGCTTGAAATAATCATAAAGTCTATTGTATTCATTCTTACCAACATTATTATATAAAACTACATTAAATATTGGGTGAATAAAGAATTCTGAAGCTGAGACTGGACTATAAAGTTCATAAACATAACTGCCTATTTCTCCTTCATGATAATATGTTTTTAAAAGACCTATTCCTTCTAAACGAAGACGTGCTTCTTTAATATTATCAAGTGATAAAGTCATGCTTGTCATTAAATGATGATGAGTAAGTTCA
This sequence comes from uncultured Clostridium sp., assembly GCA_905193755.1. Lineage (GTDB taxonomy): Bacteria > Bacillota_I > Bacilli_A > RF39 > UBA660 > CAG-1000. Next base: position 18,175 of record CAJJPX010000013.1, read on the forward strand.
CCTGATATAAAAGTATTCTTTGTTTCAGTTTGAAGTTTTAAGTATAAAGTAACTGCAGTATATCCAATAATAGGCATATAAAGCATATTTAAAATAAGTCTATCGTGTTCATTTAATAAACTTTTATCAACTACTTGGTATATGTCAGCTGGATATAATGTTATTTTCTTCATACTAGTTTTTTCTCCTCATAAGTATTATACATAAATTAAAAGATAAATAAAAGTTTATTTATCTTATTTTTTACTTTTTATTCAGTATACATTTTTTTATTAAGTTGCATTTGTTTATATGCTTTAGTGTATCTTTCTGTAACTTTTTGTCCTAAAGGTGGTAAATCTTTGATGACAATTGGTATTCTTTTAAGTATTCTTTTTTCATTTTCATTTATTATATTTTTTAACGATTTTCTTATTAACCATTCTTTACTTAGAGTGCCTTCTGTATCACCAACTAAAGTTATATCGTAGTGTACACCTTCTTCACTATCATATGTGATATCGATATTCACTGTACCGTCTGAGTGACTTGATCTTTCTATTCCGTTAAATACATCAGTAAATTCGTTTTTATGACTTTCTAAATACCTTTCTGATTCATCAAATAATTTTTCAAATTCTTTTAAATATTTTTTGACAAAACCAGCACGTAGTTTATGACCTAACGTGTATATTTCTTTGGTTTCGTTATTTCTACATATGTATGCTTCACCAGAAGATGTAACTATTCTGATTCTAGATACTTTTGTACCAGTTAATACTTCTATTGATTCGATGTATTCTACTTCTTTAGTATATTTTTCTCTTCTGTTTTCTCTTTTTTGAATTAGTTCATATCCTCTATCAATTCTACTTACTAAACCTTCACTTACATTTACTTTTTTTGTTTTATTGTATTCCTTTCTTAGAAGATTGATGTAATCATATGCATTTAATACTTCACTATTATTGATTACTTCTTCATAGCTTAAAAATGAATTTAGTCTTTCTAATAGACGATTATATTCATCCATAAATTCCTCCCACTTGTAACCTTATTATCACATTAAATTTAAAAATATGCAAGAAAAAGACACATTTAAGTGTCTTAAAGAATGGAGGCGATATATTTCTATCACTATCAATAATCTAGTTTTGAACTATTGATAGTGTCTATACGTTTTTTTATTCTTTTTATATATTTTAAATTCAAGTTTTTCTTCTATTTCTTCTTTTGATTTGCCTATTACCATTTCTAAATTATTCATTTTCCCTCTCCTTTTTTAATTATCATCTTCATAATGGTAATCGTCTTTTTCTAAATCTTCTTCATCATAATCTTCATGCACTCCAGGTAATCTAAAAGATTTACACCAACTTGCTATATAGTTCTTTGTTGTCATAATTATAACATGGCTTTTGAATGCTACATTTAAATTTTTTCTCAATAAAAAAGTATTTATTTCTAAATACTTATTTTATACTTACTAAGTCTCATATGTTTTTCATTTGATTCCTTAGCTGTTAATATCATTTTATGTAGATTTATTATAATAACATTTAATGTCTTTACTATATCTTCAATATTATCGCTTTGTATATTAATACTAAAAGCTGGTTCTGGTTTTATATTGTAACTTCTTAATTCATTTACTAGTGAATTTATTTCATTTAATAATATATTTATTATTCTATTTTCTTGGAAGTTATTTCTATAAAGAGACTCTAATATTCTATATAGTTCAAAGTTTACTAAGTCTTTATCTAACTTTCCATTACTTAATTCTTTTAGTTGTTTGTTTTTACTATCGATTAGAGCTAGTTTTTCTTCTTCTAATGATGTATTACGTATACTTTCTAATATTGGGTGCAATCTCATTCTAAAGTTTGATTCATATTCTTTTATTGTTTTAAATCCTATGTCTTTAGGAATTCTTAAATTAATATCTTTACTTAATGTATTCATATATTCTAAATATGATTTTACTTTATCTCTATCGCTTCTTAATTCTTCAAAAATTCTTTGTTTAAATTCTTCTTGTTTCTTAGAATCACTACTTATTTTTGGCAATACTTCAGTACTTATTTTTTGTATGTCTTTTAATAATTCATTATCTGTTTCTGTTTGCCTTCCATCTAAAATATCTATTAGGCTATCTATATATTTTAATAAATCATAATATTCTTTACTTGATTCAGCATTTCTTTTTATTTTATCAAGTATTCTATTTAAATCAGTTAATAGTTTTAAATGTAGACCTTCTTCAGTATATACTTGTAAACCACTACTAGTTTCTAAAGCATCTATGTCTTTGTTATATTTATCAATTAAAGTTTTTATAACTTGATTTACATCTTCGGTACCATGATAGTATTCAGCATAAACACTTATTTCATTTATTAATGCAGTTAGTGTGTCTTCTTGCTTTGCTTCAAATAATACCTTTTTAGGTACTTGATTTAGAATTGCTTCTTTAACAAAGTTATTTTCTAAATACTTGCGAACTTGGCTTCCATTATATGATAATTCTCTTTTAATAGGAGCTACTTTTGGGTATAATATTGGTCTTCTACGAGGATGTGGGTTGTATATTATTCCACATACTGGTAAAGTTGTGCACATTAGTTCTTTGTTTTTAGTATCTACATACCATCTTAAAGGTTCAACTTTATAAATTCTTTCAGCATACCCTTTTGCTTTATAAGTTATATACTTTTCACCCTCTACTTCATATTCTTTAAATTTTTTAGTTTCCACTACACGAACTTTTTGGGTTGAATATTTACTTTCCGTTGAAAATGGACTATCCTCCCATTTAAAATGATTGTCTACTGGCAATGTATATGAGTTTCCTGTGTATGTTTTATCTTTTTCCTTAATTGAATCTATTATAGTTTGGTCTTCTATTTCTGTAGCTGGAAAAAAACCTAATTCTACTATATTAGATTCATCTATGTTTTTGCATATACTATTAAATTTGTCTTCAGGTAATTTTATTATTGGTAAAAGAAATTCATACCAAGTAGCTCTATGACATACTATATTACTACGACAATAACCTTGATTTGTTACGTCCTTTTGATCAGGATTCCTATTTACAGCCATTATTATTGGATTGCTAAAAGTATCTTTATCTAAAAATAATGATAAAGATGTTCTTTCTACATCGTTAATGTGTTCTGATACAAATGATGGTGGTCCATCTAACTCATCAATGTATGGTAATCTTATACTCACATTTTTCATAATTTTTATTCCCCTTTTTAAAATTGCTCTATATTATAACATATTTTCTTTAAAAAGAAAAGAACTATTTAAAGTTCTTAATTGTATTTTAGTTTGTAAATTCTTTTAAATTTAAATGTTATGTAGTTTACTATAAAAAGTATTATATCTATAAATATTAGGACTACTGGTATATTTAGTTTAAAGAATAATGATAGAGATATAACTAAACTTAGTATTATAACGATGACATTATTTTTGAATAAGTTATTTAGTGTTATAGTTAGAATTGAATATGTTAATGGATAAATTAATGTTATAAGTAAATAAGTAATAGACACTTTATATTCAAACTTACACATTATAGATATAAGTATAAATAATAATAGATTAATGAATATTACATATAAAATTATACTTAGGGTTTTTCTTATAAACCAGTGTTTTTCGTTTTCTCTTAAAACTATGTTATCAGAACAATAATCTAAATCATAATTAAAATAGTTAATAGTAAAATAAATGAAATATATAATTATATAAGTATTTAGTAAAGTATAGATCATGTCTGCATCTTTTAAAGAAGGAACTCCGATAAGTATGTAAAAATAATTTATATTTTTAAGAAAGTCACTTGATGAGATACTTACGTAGTAATTTATAACTGAAACAATAGTTAGAATTAACAATATTATTAACCATACTTTATCTTTTAGAATTGTTCTTTTAAGTGAATTAAATTCTAGTTTCATGTGTTTCACCTTCTAGTTTTAAAGTACCATTATCTAAGTGATAGATTACTGTAGCTAGAGAGTTTAGATCATCTTTTATGTGAGTACTAAATATAATTAGTTTTCCTGAAACTGCTTCTTCTTTTAAATAATTTATTATTTTTTCAATACTGTTATCTTCTATACCATTGAATGGTTCATCAAGTATTAATATATTAGGATGCTCCATAATTGCTTGAGCAATAGCTAATTTTTGTTTCATACCTAGAGAGTATTTACTATATTTTTTGTCTTTTTCAGTTGTTAAGTTTACTATTTCTAATGATTTTAATATGTCTTCATCAGTTATTTTATTTTGGATTTTAGCAAGTTCTTTTAAGTTTTCAAAACCAGTTAAGTCTGGATAGAAACTTGGTTTTTCTATGGATGCTCTTAGAGATTCTGGATAAAGACCTTTTTTATTTAGATTTATATCATTATAAAGTATTTCTCCTTTAGTAGGTTCATATAGTCCACATATTAACTTCATAAGAACACTTTTGCCACTACCATTTCTTCCATGTAATCCGTATATATTACCACCTTCAAATATTACACTTACATCTTTAATAATTTCTACGTTGTCAAATACTTTAGTTACATTTTTAAGTTCTATTTTCATGTTTTGCCTCCTAATTATTTTTATCACAATCTATTACTAGTTTTTCTTTACTTTTATACATATAATTCATTATAAATATAGTTACTATAAACATAAATAATGGATATATAATGTGTACTAAAGGATTAGTTAAGTCACTTACAAATAAATTATAGATAGAAATATTACTTGAAATATTAAGATCAAATATTTTATATAATAATAAAGTGCCTATAAAGTAACCTGATAAAAGTTCTATTCCATAAAATAAAAGTAATGATAAGATAAGCGAAATATATAATTTATGATTTTGTCTTGCAACTATAAGTGAAATATTAACATATGTTAAACTTAAAACTAAGATTTTAAATAAATTTATTAATATAAAAGTATATGGATTTGATACATTATTTGGTATATATTCAGTACTTGCTATAAAACCATTACAATATATATATGAAGTAATAACTATAGCTAAATAAATAATTATCATTAATAGAGATGACTTATAAGAATTCATTAGCAATTTCTTTCTAAATGTTTTATAGTTTTGTCTAGTTAATTCATAGTTTACTACTCTACTTTTGAACATATTACATACATAATAAAGCACTGGAAATGAGATAAAAATAAATATAAATGGATATACTTTATTTAGACCACTTTCTAATTCACTTACTGTATAATAATAATCTTTATTGGTGTTTGCATTTTTAATAATATTTTCGCAGTATTCTTTTCTTTCAATACTAATGTTTTCACTTTTACATTCGTTTATTATTTCATTTATACTTTCTATATGTTTGTTATACCAATTATTATGATTTATAAAAGTTATGGTTAGAATTAGTAATAATATTATATATGGTATTAGATAAAATTTATATTTTTTAAAAAATAGTTTCATAGTGACTCCTAAATAAAAAGATTATAAGTTTATTCTTACAATCTTAATATAACATTTTAAGTATTAAATTACAATTATTTTAAGTATACAAGTGCTAATTAAAGTTCTTCATTTACTTTATAACTATTTATTCTTAATACTTTTCTTTGCTCTGTTTTAGCGGCAATTAACATCTTATGAAGATTTGTTATGATTGTATCTAGAGATTCAACTATTCCATTTAAATCATCGTTTGGTATGTCAACATTAAATGCAGGTTCTGGTCTAACACTATAACTTTTTAGTTCTTTTACTAATCTATTTATTTCTTTTAATAGAGTATTAACTATACTGCAATCTTTGAAATTACTTTTATAATGAGTTTCTAATATTCTAAAAAGTTCATAATTTACTTCATCTTTTGTAATATTTTTAGAATCTAATTTTCTTAATACTTCGTTTTTCTTATCAATTAAGATTTGTTTTTCTTCTTCAAGTGATAGTTGAAATATATTTTCTAATATTGGATGCAATCTTATTCTAAAGTTAGTTTCATATTCACTTAAAGTTTTAAATCCTAGATTTTTAGGAGTACTCAAAGTGATATCTTTACTTAATACATTTATATATTCTAAATATGATTTTACTTTGTCTCTATCACTTGTTAATTCTTTTAATATTCTTTTCTTTATTTCTTCTTGCTTTTTAGGATTATTACTTAATTTTGGTAATATTTCTGTACTTATTTTTTGTATATCTTTTAAAAGTTCGTTATCTGTTTCTTTTTGTTGTCCTTCTAAAGCAGTTATTGAGTCTTCAATAAGTTTTAATATATTACAATATTCTTTACTTGATTCTGATCCTCTTTTTAATTTATCAAGTATTCTATTTAAATCAGATAATAATTTTAAATATAGACCTTCTTCTGTATATAATGTAAGTCCACTTTTTGATTTTAGACTTTCTAAATCTTCATTGTATTTTTTGATTATATCTCTTATTATTTCATTAATATCTTCTTTACCGTGATATTGTTCTTTATAGGTTCTTATTTCTTTTAATAACTCAGTAACTTCGTTTGTTTGTGGGGGAAGTTTTTCTTCTTCTTTTATATGATTTAATATAGCTTCTTTTAAAAAGTTTTCTTCAAGGTATTTACGAACTAAACTATCGTTATAGGATACCATTTTTATGCTACAAAGTGAATCATATATAATGCCACTTACTGGTAAATTTGCACATACCAGTTCACTTTTTTCAGAATCTATATGCCAACTAAGAGGTTCTATTCTAAAAAGATAAGACTTACTGGTTCCTAGTTCTCTATAATCTATATATCTTTCACCATCTATTTCATATTCAGGAAAACTTTCTAAGTCCACAATACGTTTAGCTACAAACTCTCCTTTATTTTCATCTTCTACTTTTTTTCCGCCTTTATAATAGTTACCTACGGGAAGAGTATATCTATTTCCTGTAAATTTTCTTTTACATTGTCTTAATCTTTCTTCTTCGTTTATATCTTTGACTATTGTTGATGGAAAACAACCGAATTCAACTATATTATCTTTATCAGTTGTTTTAGTAATTTTTTTAAAATCTTCTGGTGATAATTTAAGTATTGGAAGCAAATATTCATACCAAGTTTTATATTCTACTACATTTTCATCATTATATTTTCTTTTTTTATAACTTTTATTTACTTTTGCTAGATGGTTTGGACTCTTATATATAAGCATTATTGTAGGAGCTTTTTCTTTAAATCTATTCCTGTCTTTATCTAGCATGTTTGATAAGTCTGTTTGTTTTGCATTGGATAAAGAGTTTTGAACAACTGGACTTTCCCAACACTCGTATGTTGCTTCTTCTACATATGGTAATCTTATACTGATGTTTTCCATAGATTTTCCCCCCTTTATCGAAATTGATTTGTATTATAGCATAGTTTAGTTCAAAATAAAAGAACTACGTAGAGTTCTTATTTTAGTTCTTTTAAGTATTCGTGAAGTTCTTCTGCGACAGTTTGTGGTATTATTTCTGATAGTTCATATACAGATGCTTCTTTTATTTTAGAGACACTTCCATACTTTTTGATTAGTTTTTTACGTCTTACTTCACCAAGACCATTTATATTATCAAGCACACTTTGTATGCTTCCTTTACTTCTTATTTCTTTGTGATAATTAATAGTGAATCTATGTACTTCTTCATCTATTCTACTTAGAAGTCTAAACACATTAGATCGTTTATCTATGTTTATTATTTCAAAAGTATCTCCATCAACTATTGCTTCTGGACTATGGTGATCGTCTTTTTTAACACCTATTACTTTTATATTAAGCCCTAAACTATCTAGAGTATCAAGACAAGCATTTATTTGATTAGTACCACCATCTACGATTATTAAGTCAGGTTTTACTAGTTTATCTTTTAGCACTCTAAAATAACGTCTATAAATTACTTCTTTCATAGATGCGACATCATCATTCTTATCAAAAGATAGTTTGAATTTTCTATAATTCTTTTTAGAAGGAAGTCCATCTATGAATGTAACCATACCTGATACTGTGAAAGTACCAAATAGGTTTGAGTTATCAAATGCTTCGATTATATGAAGACTCTCTAGTTTTAATAAATCTTTTAATTCATCATTTGCTTTAGTAGTAAGTTCTTCATTACTATAGATTAGTCTTATTTCTTTATCATATTGTTCTTTAGCATTACTATAAGCCATATCAAATAGTTTCTTTTTAGGACCTTTTTTAACTATGATAGCTTTAGTATTTATTATATTACTAAGTAGTTCTGTATCTATTATTTCAGGAACTATTACTTCTTTTGGTACTATGTTTCTTTTACCATAGAAGGAAGCTATATAATACTCTAAAGTTTCTTTTATATCATTTATGACCGGTATTATCTTATAGTTATTACCTACTAGTTTACCATTTCTAATAAAGAATATTACTATGCTTATATAGCCATTATCAAAGTAATAATTTATTACATCTCTATTTACATTATCATCTAACTCTACGATAGATTGATTACTAAATACAGTTTTCATGTAGCCTAGTTCATCTACTAATTCTTTACATACTTCGTAGTTTAGATTTTCTGAGTTTACTTGTATCTTTTCATTTATTTTATCTATAAGTAGTTTGTCATTACCATTTAAAATAGATAGTATTTCTGTTTTGATTTGTGTGATATCTATATCTTTATGTTCACAGTATCCAAGACATTCACCTATATGATAATAAAGACATACTTTTTTAGGCATAGTGTCACATTTCTTTAATGGGTAAAGTCTATTAAGTAAATTAACTAGTCTTCTAGCAGCATAAACATTCGGATAAGGTCCAAATAAATGGCTAGACTTTTTATTAATATTAATTTCTCTTTTTACTAGTAAACGTGGATATTTTTCATTAGTAAATTCTATATATGGATAACTCTTATCATCACGTAATAATATATTATACTTTGGATCATACTTTTTGATTAAATTTATTTCTAATATAAAAGCTTCTGTTTCTGAGTTAGTAACTATATATTCAAAATGATCTATTTCGCTTACTAGTTTTTTAGTTTTACCTGTTACTCTACCAGTAAAATAGCTTTTTAAACGATTAAATAATATTTTAGCTTTACCTACATATATAACAACATTATCTTTATCATACATAAGATAACATCCACTTTTTTTAGGTACGTTTGCTAGTTCTTTATTAAATTTAATAGCCATAATATACCTCCTTTGTTATTTTACCAAATTTATTCTTAAAAATGAATGTTTGATTTTATTTTTAATTAATAATATAATTAACTTATGAAAAAGTTAAGTGAAAGTTTTATTGAAGTTAAAAAGTCTAAATTTATTGGACTTATGTATAGTGTTAGTTCTATTGATGAGATAGAATCTGTAATATCAAGTTTGAAAGAAGAACATAAAAAAGCTAGACATATAGTCTATGCTTATAAAATTGGTGGTCAAGAGAAGAACTATAGTGATAAAGAACCTAGTGGTACTACTCGAGGACTCTTAGATTTAATACATTATAAAAATTTAGATAATACATTAATAGTAGTAGTTAGATACTTTGGAGGAACTCTACTTGGTGCTGGACCTCTTACTCGTACTTATACTAAAGCAGCTAGTAATTTAATTAAAGAACAGTGATCCTAATATTTCTACTGTTTTTTTAATGCCTTTATTCATAAATTTTTCAATAAACATACCAGTATTATATCCAGTATTACTTATAACATTAGAATAATCTATCTTTTCATTTGTGATATAACTTTCTAATTTTACATTTTTCCCATCAGCAATATCTTTTTCAAATTTCTTAACTGCTTCTTCAGTAAGAGTTGTTTTAGTATGAACTTTATATTCGTAGTAACCTGCTTCTCCACTAATATATAGAATTAAAAATATTATAAAAAGAAATAACATAATAATTAGAAAATAGTTTCTACTAGATTGTTCTTCTTCCATTATGACTCCTTTATATAATCACTAATTATCTTAGCAAATACTTCCATAGTATTATTTAATTCTTCTAGAGTTGAATCTATACCACCTATTTTAACTAATATTATTTTGTTATTTAAGTCTTGGTTATAACTTATATCTTCCCTTAGAGTTACACCTCTACTTATACCTTTATATTCATTATTTAGCCTAGTATTTAAGTTATCTGCGATGAGTTTATTCTTTTTATAATTTTTGTTAGATGCTCCAATAATAAAAAGAATTCTAGCATACTTCTTATTATCTTTTTCATATAAAGTATATTTATGCCTTAAGGAGTCTCTATGAATATCTAATATTAACTTATAATCTTTAGTTAAATTCTTTTCTAAAAAGTATCTACTTGCTTCATAACTATCTGTGTACTTAAGTTTATTCTTAGATAAATATTCTTTCATACTAGAAGTTTCTATATAAGAATCTATATTATAATTTTTTAAATATTCTTTTAGAATTTTAGATACCAAAGTTACATCTGGTATTATAGAGTAATCACTAGTATAAGGTAAACTATATTTTTCAGTATCATGTGTATTATAAATATAAACTATATCATTAGTATTCATACTTATACTTTTAGATATTTTTAAATCATTAAAATCTACTATTTTATTTAATGATTTATATACTATTTCAGTTTTAAATTTTTCAATATTTAGACTCTTATTAGAATATTTATTTTCTATATCTTTAGTAATATTTTCTATAAAATTAGAGTTTTTAATTATAAAGTAATAACTAAATATAAGTAGAGATATTAATATAATTTTGAATATCTTATTTTTTAAGTTTCCAGTATTAAATCTATTCATTTAACCTCCTTTTTATTAAATATATAATACTTTGACTATAAAAAATGTCGAAAAACTTTTAAATACATTGATTTTTTCTAAATAATTTGATAAACTTAAATAGATTTTTAAGGGAGGTGGAATAATGCCTAATATTAAGAGTGCTAAGAAAAGAGTATTAATTACAAAGAAAGAAACAGTACTAAATAATGATGTAAAAGCTAGTATGAAGACTGCTATTAAGAAAGTTGAAAAAGCACAAACTAAGGAAGAGGCTCAAGCTAAGTTAAATGAAGCTATTAAGAGAATCGACAATGCTGCTTCTAAGGGAGTTATTAAAGCTAATACTAGAGATAGATATAAAACTAGATTAAATAAAATAGTAAATGAAAAATAATTAAGTAGATAATATCTACTTTTTTTGTTATACTTAAATTGGTGGTAATATGAATAGAACTTCTAAACTATTATTGATTTTGTGTATATTGGTAATTAGTTTTTGTATATATTTGTTTTATATAAATTTTGAAACTATAATGAAGGGGATCAATACTTTTATAGATAATATTAAGACTCATGAAGTTGTAGTACCAAGCGACACTAAGAATCATAGAGTATATAATTATAAAACAGTTAGGGAGACGAATGACTTTAACCCAAAAAGTATAGATGACTTAAAAAACATATATTATACAGTACTTAATAATGGATGGAATGAATTTACTTTCTATTGTGATAATAAGATTTATCCTAGTTGTGCTGAAGACGTGAAGACTTTAGCTAATAATAATCCTTATGTTGCTCTTATAAATAACTTTGTAAATCCATATAATTCATATCAAAAGTTTAATACTTTAGTTACTAATGATAAGATAGTAAATATTAAGATTGATAAATTGTATAGTGAAAGTGAGATAAGTGCAACTGATAGTAAGATTGATACTATATTTAAGAGCTTAAATATTAATACTACTAACCCTACTCTTAATGATATTAAAGCACTTCATAATTATTTAATTAAAACTATTACTTATGATACAAAATATACTCCTGAGACTGTAGATAAGTCTCCAAGTAAAGCATACTTTGCTCTTACAAGTGGTAAAGCTATATGTAGTGGTTACTCTGATAGTTTTGCTATAATGATGGATAAACTAAATATTCCTAATTTTAAAGTTAGTACTACTGATCATATATGGAATGTAATATATTTTGAAAATAAATGGCAACATATAGATGTTACTTGGGATGATGATGAAGTTAATAATAATAACTATTATAATTTCTTTATGATAGATACTAATAATTTATTAAAGAAAGATACTTTAAAACATTCATTTGATAGAAATACATATTTAGAACTAAAATAAAAGAATTCAATTTTAAATTTTGAATTCTTTTTTTAGTCTACTCTTCTAAGTACTATTTTTAATTCTTCTTTTGTATTTTTAAATTTTAAAATGATTTTCTTAATTATTTTCATTATTCTCCTTTGAAATTCTTAATGTCGTTTTTAGTAAATTGTCTGATCTCATCAACTTTTCGTTGTCTCTGTTTGTTTTCAAATATTTCAACATTTCTTGTGCTTGTTTCTCCGTGTCTAGTGGGTTTATTATCGCTATTCCTAAACCCCTCGTCATATTTGGAAGTTCCCAAAGTATCTTTGCTATTTCTACTAGGATTGGTTTCATTTTATATTCATTATAATAATTTAATACAGTTTCTAAGTCTTTATCTATTTCTTTTTTATCAGTTTCTATATCAAAGAAGCAATTATCAAATTCTCCATTTTTATATTTTTCTGATAGTTCTATTATTTCTTCAAAGAAATATTCATCCATTTCTTTGAGTTTTACCATAGCAAGACAAATAGATAAAACTGTATAAAAGGTTTCTAAAGGAGGCTTGAATCCACCTTCACCTATTAGTTCATCAGTAACGTAGTCATTTAAATTAGCAATGTTTAATTTAAAATTCATTTTGATTGATGACTCTTTTTGATCTTTATAAATGTTAAATAAGTCATCTCTTTCATCAGAATATAAATAATCTAATTTTTCCATTTTTAAAAATATTCTCCTTGCAGGTGCTTATATATTTTCATTATCTTTTTATCAATTTCTTCAAGCTCTATATTATCATCTTCAATCATGAATACTGCACCTTTTTGATACTTATAACATAGGTATAATCCTATCTTTTTACTTGCTGTAAAAAATGTATCTTCTTTATTGACTCCAGCATGTTCTAAAATTTTAAATTCTTTATCATTTACACATTTTGTAATATTGGTTGTATTTTCTTTTAGTATAACTTTAACCATTTAATTCTCCTATTAAATTATTATGTTTTGACTTTCCTTATAGAATATATTATAATTCATATATAAATGAAGTTGTACGTGAACCCTTTTGGTTTGCGCCACAACTTCATTTTTTATTATTTTGTGAGTTTTCTAATTAGTTCTTCTTGAAGTTCACTTGTTTTATCCATAATGTATAGGTTTGATATTGGTATAGTCATAGTTGTTCCATCATTAAATTCTATTCTTGTGTATGTTCCACAATATGAAGGAGTACCTACACTTTTCACATTTTCTATTTCTACGTATTCATTTCCTACTATCATATAGTAGGCTTTTTCTATTTCTTTTGTCCCTTCATCATTATCTTTAGAGCAACCACTCACTAATGTTAGAGTTGCTACTGCCGCTAATAATAATGCTTTTAATTTTCTTCTACTTTTCATTTAAAACCTCCCATTTATATAATCTTTAACTTCATTTATTGTATTATCAAAGTTATCATAATCTACATCAAACCAAGTAATATCTTGCATTTGATTATTAAACCAAGTAAATTGTCTTTTAGCATACTTTCTTGTGTTTTGTTTTATTAAATCTTTTGCTTCATCAAGACTAATATTACCTTTAAAATATAATTCTAATTCTTTATATCCTATGATGTTACTGAAGTTTTTAAGATTCATTTCATATAGTCTTTGTGCTTCTTCTAAAAGACCACTATCAAACATTTTATCTACTCTTTTATTTGCTTTATCATAAAGAGTGGCTCTGTCACATTTAAGGCCTATTAAAGTAAAATCATATACTCTAGAATTTATATCTTTTGTTTTAGTTTGTGCTTTTCCTGTCTCTTTAAATCTTTTAATGAATCTTTCTAATCGTTGTCTATTGTTTATGTGTATGTCATTGTCTTTATCTATATCATTTGCGATATTTTTTAGTTCTTCATTTGTATAACTACTTAAATCAATATTAGATTTTACTGTTTCTTCTAGATTATACTTATAAAGTAATGCTTTTATATATAGTCCTGAACCACCTACAATTATTACATTTTTGTTTTCTTTAATAAACTTATCAAGTAGTTTTCTTCCATCTTTTTGATAGTCAAATAAAGTATAATCGTCATTTAGAGACACTAAATCTAACATATAGTGTGGAACATTCTCTTTTTCTTCTTCTGTTACTTTAGCTGTTGCGATTAGAGGTTCTTTATAGATTGCAGTAGAGTCAGCATTAATAATAACTGCATCTAAATAATGAGCAAGACTTACTGATAATTTGGTTTTTCCAGTAGCAGTTGGCCCTACAATTACAATAATTTTACTCATCTTCATAACCTCCCATCACTAATTTTTTTGTTTTTGAATCTATTAAATCACCATCTTCATTAAGTTCTAGACCTAATTCTTTTAACATGTTCATAAATTCACTAATTGAATCTCTTATTTCTTTATATTCATCTAATAGTTTTTTATTTTCTTCTTCACTCATGAATTAACCCTCTTAAACATTTTTTCTAGTTCATATATTGGATACTTTATAATAGTTGGTCTTCCATGTGGACAAGTATATGGAAATTCACATTTAAATAGTCTATTTAATAACTCTTCTTGTTCATTATAACCTATATTAGTATTTGCTTTAACACTCATCTTACAAGCTAAGCGAATAGCTGCTTTTTCATTAAATTTAACTCTATCAAAGTCTCCTTTTATTTCTGAGACAAGTTCAAATATTCTTCTTATACTTTCTTCTTCGTATCCTTCTTTAAGCCATGATGGATGTTCTGTAACTCTAAAAGTGTTAATACCAAATTCTTCTACTTTAAATCCTACGTTTCTTAAGACATCTATGTGATCATGTATTCTCATGAATTCATTTTTTGGATATTCTAAAGTTATTGGAAACAACATACTAGTAGTATAAACATCTCTTTCTTTTAATGCTTTCATATATCTTTCGTAGTTAATTCTTTCATTGGCTGCATGAATATCTATCATATACATAACATTTTCATCTTGAGCTATTAAGTATGTACCTAGAGCTAAACCTACTGGTTTTATAAATACATCTTCTTTTTTGACTGCTTCACTATCGTATTTTATTTCTTCTTTTTCATCGTCAAATTGTAGTCTTACGTCTTCAATCTTTCTTTCAGTATATCTATAGTTATTTTCGTGATTATAGTCTACTGGTGTTTCTTTTACTTCTTCTTGATATCCTTTAAATGTATTATCTGCTTCGTTTAAAGCAGTTCTAATAGTACTAAAAAGTAAATCATTAAGACTTTCTAGTTTAGAGAATTTAATATCTTGTTTAGTTGGATGAATATTAACATCTATTAGAGTTGGATCTGTTTCAATATTAATAACAACTATTGGAAATTTTGTTTCTGCTAAAACTGTATGATATGCATCTTTTATGGTTCTATTAACTGATTGATTAGTAACTACTCTTCCGTTTACTAAAGTGATCATTGAGTTTCTGTTAGACTTTGAAAGATTTAAGTTACTTATATATCCATTGATTATATAGTCGTAGTTTTCTGCTTCAATTTTGATCATGTTTTTAGATACATTAAGTCCAAATATTTCATGTATTACTTTATATATATCATTACTTCCAGATGTTTTTATCATTTCTCTTCCATCATTTATTAAAGTAAATGCAATATCTGGATGTGAAAGAGCAATTTTCTCAATATAGTTTACAGTAAGAGCAAGTTCAGCATTTAAGCTTTTCATAAATTTTAGTCTAGCTGGTGTATTATAGAATAATTCTGATACTTCAATTATAGTACCTTTTCTCATACTACCGGTTTTTTCTGTTATGAATTTACCTGCTTTTAGATTTAAATAAGTTGATTCTGTACCATCATATGTGTCTAATACTATATTACTTACTGATGATATAGCAGCTAATGCTTCACCACGAAAACCTAAAGTATTTATAAAATATAAATCATTTTCATTTTTTATTTTAGAAGTTGCATGTCTACTAAAACATAGTTTAGCATCATCTCGACTCATACCACATCCGTCATCAACTATCTTAATTAGTTTAGTACCTGAAAGTAATAATTCAATCTTTATATTTTTACTTCCTGCATCTATACTGTTTTCAACTAATTCTTTTACTACATTAGCTATTCTTTCTACTACTTCACCTGCTGCTATTTTATTAGCTAAGTTTTCACTCATTACATTGATTTTATTCATATTAAATCATACTCTTTCTAATGCTTACTAATTTAGTATCAAGTACATATACTTTTATACTTCCTGGTTTTGTAATCCTTATAAATCCTAAACCATTTATTAATATATCAGATGGCTCTTTTATATCATAAGTTACATTTGGTAATATAGTTAGTTTATCATTTTTAGATTTAACTTTTTCATATCTTAGTTTATCATTCATATAAAAACTAAAACTATTTGATTTATCAGATATGTTTTCTATTCTTAAAATGTCATTTATTACTATAGCATAACCATTTCTAACTTGAAATGTTTTAACTTTTAATTCTTTTTTAGGATATAATTTAACCACTTTAGAGTAGTCTACGAAGTTATATATAGCATTACTATCTATGAATCCAGGAGTATCTACTATAACTAATCTTGGATTTAATTTTATTGTTATATAAGATGCTGTTGTATTTGGAATACTACTTGTAGTTATAGTTGGGTTCTTACATACACTAGTAAGTAAATGATTTATAAATGTACTTTTACCACTATTAGTAAATCCTACTATATAAAGTCTTTTAACTTTATCAGTTTCTATTTTCTTTAAGAAATTATCTATATTATAGTTTTTAACTGAGCTTATGAACATAATGTCTTCAGTATTAACTATGTTCGCTTTAATATACTCTATAAGTTTCTTTTCTTTTAGACTTTTAGGTAGTACATCTCTTTTAGTAATTAGAATATACTTTTTATTTTTAAATCTATTTATATATTTCTTAACATTTTCATTTATATTAAGAGCATCTATTAAGAATGCTACACTAGCTAAATTATCACTATTTATATTTCTAATTATTCCATCAGTATCTATTTTTTTATCTAAAACACTATATTCACCATAATGTTTTATTTTAAAACATCTTTCACAGTATTCTGCTTTATCATATACACTAGATTTTACGAATCCTTCATCTTTAGCGTTTTCACTTTGAAGTATACTTCCACAGCCTAAACATTCTTTATTCATAGTATTTCCCCCTTAAAAATAGTTCTTTCTTTTCTAAACTTCCATATATTATTTTTTCTATCATTCTATTAATTAAAGTCATACTATAATCTCTTTCTGTTAGTGGGTTTACTAGTACACTTGTTATATCTAATCTATTAGCTCCGTAAATATCTGTTAATAGTTGATCTCCTATTGCTGCTATTTCAGAACTTTTATATTTAAATCTTTCCATTATTTTATTATATTTATCTTTTCTAGGTTTTAAAGAGAATGCACAGGCATCTACCATTAAATAATCTTTAAATGGTTCTACTCTATGTTTAGGAGCATTTGATATTATGATTACTTTAAATCCTTTATCTTTTAATTCATCAAATAATTTTTTTAGTCTTTTAGTTGGTTTATTTGAATGACTTGGTACGATTGTATTATCTAAGTCAAATAATAAGCAACGTATCCCCTTTTTATAAAGTTTGTCATAATTTATATAATAAATGCTTTTTTGATAAATATCAGGCATAAATTTTTCTACCATATCACACTTCCTCATTTAACATTATATCAAGATTTAGAGTTAAAAAAAAGAAAAGTCTTATGTTTTATAAGATTTTCTTTTTTATTGATTATTTTTTTGTGAAATATCCTGGAGTAGTTGCTTTATCTATACGAGCATATGTTATATCATCACCATAGTCTTTATATTTAGTACCATTACCACCAACTAAAGATGGCACATAATTAAATATATATCTGCTATCTGTAACATTTGTTGTCACAAATTTATCACTGGCATATATTGTTTTTAGATTATCACATTCTGAAAACATACTATTCATATCGGTTACATTGCTTGTATCAAAACTACTTAAATCTAAGACTGACACTTCAATATATCTAAACATAGATTTCATCTCTGTAACTTTTGATGTATCAAAGTTGTTAACTTTCAATGAAGTAACTTTGCTTAATCCAAACATATAACTCATATCAGTTACCTTAGATGTATCAAAGTTATTTAAGTCTAAAGCTTGCACTCTACTTTGATAAAACATTTGGTTCATATTAGTGACATTACTAGTATCAAAACTGCTCACATTAATGTTTGTTGCTGCTGACTCTCTAAACATACTACTCATATCGGTTACTTTGCTTGTGTTAAAATTGCTTAGATCTAAACTAGTTGCTTGACTCTCTGAAAACATAACAATCATATCTATAACATTGCTTGTATCAAAGCTACTTATATTAATATTTGTTGCTGCTGACTCTCTAAACATACTACCCATATCTGTAACTTTGCTTGTATCAAAACTACTTAAATCTAATGATGTAGCTTCAGATTTATAAAACATAGCACTCATATCGGTTACATTACTCGTGTCAAAGTTTGTTAAATCTAAGTCTTTTGCTTTGTTGCCACTAAACATACTACTCATATCGGTTACTTTGCTTGTATCGAAGTTTTTTAAATTTAATGACTCAGACATGCTATTTTTAAACATATTACTCATATTTGTTACATTACTTGTATTGAAACTGCTCAAGTCTATTGATGAAGCTTTGGAATTATAGAACATTGCACTCATAGATGTTATAGGTTTACCATTAATATAAGTGCAAACTTTACTAGTTACTGGTTCAGTACTTGTTCTATCAGTCAATATAACTCCCCATCCATTATTACTCATATTATTCCACGTATAACCTAGTGCAGCTAATGGGACAACAGTTGAATTCATCAATTTCACATTCAAAGATTCATTTACATTAGATATTGTCCTGGAAGAAGAACGAGGACCATACTCTTGCATATATCTATATGTATATTGACCATTTACATATTCTGTACCTTGTACTAAGTCACCATCAAATGTACAATTTGTTGCTTCTGGTACCTTTGGAGCATTTTGTCTACAATTATATCCGTCTAAGTTTCCATCTTCTAAGTCATCAATAGTTAAATCTTCAACTGTCTTGCCATCTTTCAAGCTTGCTACCCATTTGCCATTAGATACTTTCATATCAGTTACTTTACCACTATTATTTAAAATAACACAATATTGAAGTTTACTTCCTGTCATATCAAGCTTTGAACTATCTTTAGAATTAATTATTTTTGTTGTTTTACCACTAATTGCATTAGACAAATATACCTTTTCTGATTCTCTATATACATTTTTAGCTTCGGTTAAAAAAGTTTCTTTTTGAGCTTTGTTATACATATTAATTACATTAGGAAGTGCTATTATAACTAGTATTGCTAGAATTGCTATTACAGCAAGTAACTCTACTAATGTAAAACCATTTCTATCTTTCATTTTCTACTCTCCTATTATTAAATAGTGTAACATATAAAAATGAAATAAACAATAATAATTAATAATTTTAAATAAAAAGAATGACTTTTAGTTAGTCATTCTAAGTATTAATTCTTTATGTGGTATACTTGATGATTTGATATTTGATAGTAATACATTTCTATTAAAACTTACTAATCTTTTTTCTATATTTGAATCTTTGCTTTTATCTAGATATTCTAAAATTGTTTTATAGCTTAATCGCCACCACATAACTCTCCCCCTGAATTACATGTTAGTATAATCTTTCTTCGTATTCAAATTCTTGATTTAGTATTTGTACTGTGTCTCCCTCTTTAGCTCCAAGTGTCTTTAATTCTTCATCTACTCCTAGTGCTTTTAGTTTTGATGCGAATCTTAGAGCTGATTCATCTGAATTAAATCTTGTCATTTTTAATAGTTTTTCTAGTTCTGGACCAGTAACTTTCCATTTACTTTCTCCGATTCTTTCGATTTTATATGGTTTTTCATGTTTGAATTCATATAAAACATAATCTTCGAATTCATTCTTTTTATAGATTTCTTCTTCTGGAAGACTTTCTAATAATTCTTTTAGTTTAAATATTAATTCTTTTGTTCCTTCTTTAGTAGCTGCGCTTACTTCTAGTATTTCTGCGTCTTTAAATTCTTTTTTGAATTTTTCTAGATTATCTTTAGAGTTTGGTAAATCCATTTTGTTTGCTACTATAATTTCTTTTTTATTATATAAGTTTTCGTCGTATTTTTTAATTTCGTTTCTTATGATTTTGTAGTCTTCTATTACATCTCTTCCATCTACTTCTGCCATATCTAGTACATGACATACTACTCTGCAACGACTAGCGTGACGTAAGAATTTATCTCCTAGGCCTACTCCTTCACTAGATCCTTCAATCATTCCTGGTAGGTCTGCTACTACATAACTATAGTCACCTGCTTTTACTACTCCTAGGTTTGGTACTAATGTTGTAAAGTGATAGTCTGCAATTTTTGGTTTAGCTGCACTAATAACACTAATTAGAGAACTTTTTCCTACTGATGGGAAACCTACAAGACCTACATCTGCTAAAAGTTTTAATTCGCAACATACGTTTCTTTCTTCTCCAAGTTCTCCTAGTTCACTTGTGTATGGTGCTTTATTTTTATTTGTCATGAATGCAGCGTTTCCTTTACCACCACGACCACCTTTAGCAACTACACATTCTTGATTATCATCAACTAAATCACAAATTATTAGGTTTGTATCTGTGTCTTTAATAGTTGTTCCAATTGGTACTACGATAACTGTATCTTCAGCAGAACTTCCTGTTTGATTACGTCCACGTCCTGTCTCTCCACTTTCACCTTTTATAACTTTTTTATATCTTAAGTCTATTAATGTACGTAAACCTTTATCAGCTTTAAAGATGATGCTTCCACCTTTACCACCATTTCCACCATCAGGTCCTCCAAGTGGTACATATTTTTCACGTAAAAAAGAAGTACATCCGTCTCCACCTTTACCTGCTATTAGTTTTAAATTTACTTCATCAATAAACATAGTCTTCCCTCATTTCCTCTAGATTATAGCATATAATACTTATTTTAGCAATTGCTTTTGCATTTAAAAAGCCTAACTTTCGTTAGACTTTACTATTCATTATCATTTATAAGATTGCAGTATTTTTTGTTGCTTGAATATTCTTTTGCTGTTACATCTGTTGACTTTATATTTACATCATTTGATATTGTTATTTCGTCTATTTTAATAACTACATCCTTATCTTTAGCTAATCCTTCCTTTACTAAATCACAATATACTTCTCCATTAGACATTAAGTCTGTAATCACATAATATACTTTAAATGTATTATTAGATAAATCAAATTCAGATATTCTTCCTGATTGAGCTAAATCATATATGTCTTTTTGAGTTTCAGTATCATATTTTAAATTTAGTGCATTATCATATATTCTAAATGTTGTTTCATATGCGTCTATTTCTGATTTATTTACATATTTAAATAAATATAAACCATTTATTTCTTTTGTTTCTGCTTGCATCAAATAGTCAGCATCATCACCATCAATATATTCTTCTTTTTCATAAATTACTTTATCATTTTTTGTGAATTTTACATCATATATTTTTTGATCAGCGTCACTTAAACTTATAGTTAATTTTGTGTTATCTATATAATCACAAGTACCTGTATTTTCGTTGTATTTACATTTTGTATAGTTGTTATAAATATTTATTATTTCACTTGAAATATTTGGCTTTTCTTGATTGCCTTCTTCTGGGTTGTTTGGAGTTGGTTCTACTATGTTGTCTTTTTTATCACTATTATTGTTATCATTCTTTAAAGTTTTAGAATAATATCCTACTAAAATTCCTATAATTGTCATTACTGATAATAATGCAATAAAAATTATTTGTTTTTTATTTTTCATAATTTCACCTCTATTTTCTAAGTATACTCTAACATTATTTTAAGGCATATGCAATCGTTATATGAAAAAAAGAACCAATATATGTATAATTGGTTCTTTTAATTTTTTATAAATTTAATTAGACTTTTTTGTTAATGTTAGAGATGTTACTTTATCTGGACCCATTTCATCTTCATATTGAATAAAACCATTTGTATCTTTATTTAATCCATAGTATATTTTCCCATATTTAACATGTGTGTATCCTGCTTCAACTAATTCTTCTATACTCTTCATAGGTTCGCTTTTGACTACAGTTATTTTGCCTATGTTGTTTTTTACTAATTTGTAACCTATGAACATATGTGTTACTACTCTTGTGTCTCCTGTTAAGTCAAAACATTCACTATCATTTGTGTAGTGATATTCTGTCACAAAACGATAACTATTTTTACCATCTCCATTACCATCTATTTCATAATACATTTTCATTTCTGTTGTTGAATATTCGTATTGCATATAATCATATAAAGATGACTCTAATTCTAAAAGTTTATCTATGTTATCATCTATTCTTATTAGTTTTGATTTATTTGCTTTTTTTAGTTCTTTTTCAGCTTCTTTACTTAGTTCTTGATATTCATCAGTTCTATAGAATGAACCAACTTTTTCTTTTTCACTTTCTACTTCTTTTTTGTATCCTTCTTCAGTTACATATATATGAGAATGTTTTCCTTCCACATCACATGCTACTGTTTTAGCACAAGAACTCATAGTAAATAGTGTAGTTGCACTTAATATTCCTGCTAAAAATTGTTTTGCTTCTTTTGTCATTATTACCCCATTTCTTGATTGCGTATTTTAACATATGTTTGTGTTTTTGTCAATTTAAGGAGGTGTTAGTATAGATAAATAAAAGAGCCAATTAAGGAGGTGTTAGTATAGATAAATAAAAGAGCCAACTATACAAACATTTGAAGTGATAAAGTAAAAGTAGACACATAAAAAGAATGTGATCTACTTTTCTTT
>CAJJPX010000014.1 GCA_905193755.1 uncultured Clostridium sp.
GAATCCTTAATGTTTATAACACCATTAAATTTCTTATTTTGATTATAATTTTGATCTTTACTTAATTCTTTAAATTCAAAATTTAATGTGATAGTTTGTATTTCTCCTGGTGATATAAAAATATTCTCACTAATTGGATTTGCTTCTGTGGTTATTACTGTATTCTCAAAATTTATTGATGAACACGTATCTATACTTGAATCACATTCTAAACTCATAACAAGTTCATCGTTTGTAATTTCATTTAATAAATCTTTCCAGTAGATTGTATAGATTGCATCAAGTGTACCAGTATTCTCTATTGTAACTGTTTTTGATAATGTCCATCCTGGTTTTATATTTTTTGCATTTATTTCTGGGCCATCAGTATATTTTAAACTTAATGTACCTGTAGTTACTATTTGATCTTTTACATCTTTATTAACTAGTGTTGCTGTAAAGTATGCGTAAGAAAGACCTATTGTAGCCAAAAACAAAAATGCGATTCCTATTCCAAATATTAGTTTTTTATCTTTTAATTCTTTCATGATTATTTCCTTTCTATTATTTTTACTTGATCATCATTATAGAAATATTCTTTATCATATGATTTAAAGTTAGCAAGTTTTTTCTTTTTCAAATTTAATATTCTTGTTACCGATTCATTAATTTTTGTTTCAAGTGATGAATCTTTGGAAACCAATTCACTAATAATGTTTATCGCATTTGTTGAAGTTGATGGCATTATGAACATGTCTACTCCTGCTTCAATTCCGTATTTATAAATTTCTTCCTCTGTGTATTTGTCAGATAGAGCCTTCATATGTATTGAGTCTATCATTACTACTCCATTGTATCCTAATTCATTTCTTAAAAAATCTGTAATTATTTCTTTTGATATTGATGCTGGTTTATCTGAAAGTTTTGGATATGTTGTATGTCCTAACATAAGCATGTCTATATTATTTATATTCTTTTTAAATGGAAGGGTATCACTTTCTAGCAGTTCTTCCTTCGTTTTATTTATTATTGATGTTGAATAATGTGTATCTTTATCTGCACTTCCAACTCCTGGAAAATGTTTATAGACGGAGATTAGTCCTTGACTTTCAATTCCTTTACCAACACTGGATGCCATTTCATACACTTTTTCTGGGTTACTACTAAACGCTCTATCATCCATAGTTATACCATCTAAATCCATCACTGGTCCTAAAATAGTATTTATACCTATGCTTCTTGCTTGCTCTCCGATTATTTTTCCAATATTATAAGCATACTCTTTATCATTGGTTTGGCCTATATATTTAGCACTAGGTATATTAAGTGTATCAACACTCATGTATTTAGTTCTTAATACTTCTCCACCTTCTTGGTCTGCACAAATGAACATAGGAATCGCATTATAACTATTTATTCTTTCAAAAAATTCTTTTGTCTTTTCATATGTAGTTAAATTAGTGGCTTGCACTATAAATGCTCCTGGTTGGTTTTTAATTAATATATCTGCTAAATTATTATCAACATAATCTGATAAATAACTCACGACTAGCATTTGAGCTATTTTTTCTTCCAATGTTAAATCATTAACTGTTACGCTTTCTAAAGTATATTTTCCTTTAAAAGCTTCATCTTCTTCATATTTATTTTGAGCTATAACAATTAATATTAATGATATAACTATAATCGTTGTCAAAAATACTGCCTTTTTCATGTTTCCTCTATAAATCTATGAACTCTACTTCATCTTTTTTATCTAATTCTGTTGTGAATTTGCTTTGTGGTTTTTGTTGTTCCTCCGATTGTTCTTCTTTAACTGGTTCTGGTGGGGCTACTTGTCCTATAGGTTTGAACATTTCTTCTTGAGGAGTTGATTGTTTTAGTTTTTCCATTCCAAGCAAGTCTACCTTAGCTGCTTTATAAGGAGCAACTTCTTCCATCATTTCTACATCTGATTTAAATATTGAATCTACTGGAGGCTTTTCTTCAACTGGAGCATTATTCTCTGCTTTTATTTCTTCTTGTGTCATTAAGTTTATGCTTTCGCCTTTGGCGTTATCAAGTGCTTTAAAATATTCTTCATCATTTAGTTTATATGCTTTATCTCCGAATGCTAATATAGGATAAAATATTATTGGTAATACAACTAAACCTATTTTATAAAACATAGATGTATTAAATGCTGAACCTAATCTATAAAATAATATTGATAAAACTACTACGTTTACAATTGGAACAAAAAATAATATTCCTAAGAATGTCGATGTTTCTGTTATATCTAGGAGTGTAAATAAATTTACTAAAGGGTAAAAAGCTGTTGCTTCTTTTTTAGAAGCTTTCTTGAATAATTTCTTTCCACCTATCATAACTAGTATTGATCTTGTAAATGTCATTGCTAACATTACTAGTGCTATTGTTACAAAAGTATTAACTTTTGATACTTCTACCGTCATAATTTCCTCCTATTTTCATATATAATGATACTATAAAAGGCTTATTTTTGCAATATTTTATAAAATTTATTAAAAATATTGATATTTTTGTAGAAAAAGTGTTGCATTATTAGAAAAAATACTGTATTATTAAGTAGTCAGCCGATTAAGTGGCGATTAGGGGCCTGTAGCTCAGCTGGTTAGAGCGTTCGTCTGATAAGCGAAAGGTCGATGGTTCAAGTCCATTCAGGCCCACCATTAATAAATGGCCCGTTGGTGAAACGGTTAACACACACGCCTTTCACGCGTGCATTTATGGGTTCAAATCCCGTACGGGTCACCATTTGAATATTAGTTCTCTATTGAGAACTTTTTTTATGTGTTAAAAGCCATTTATTAATGGTTTATTTTTTTATATAAATAAAAAGAAATGTTTGATTACATTTCTTTTAGTGTTTTTACTAAGTCTTCTATTTTAACTAATTCTTGATTGCCAGTTATCATATCTTTAAGAGTTACTGAGTTTTGTTTTAATTCATCTTCTCCGATAATAATAACTTTATCAATGTTTTCTCTGTTAGCAGTATTCATAGCTTTCTTTAGTTTTATATTATTAAGTTCAGTTAATACTCTATATCCGTTTTCTCTTAACATGCTTGATATTTCAAATAAGTTTTTATCATTTGTGAATGCATATACATATATATCATACTTCTTTAATGTTTCTGACCATTTCTCTTTTAATAAAGCATAAATAGGTTCTAAACCAAATGACATACCTATAGCTGGATATTCTTCTCCATTGTGTAAGAATTTAGTTATGATGTTATCATATCTTCCTCCTCCACCTAAAGCTGACTTAAATTCTCCAGTTCTATCAAATACTTCCCATACACATCCAGTATAGATTTCTAGTCCTCTTGCTAAGAAAGGTTTGAATACACAAATATCTAAATTTAAATCTTTAATTAGTTTATTTAAATCATTTAGTTCTTTTAGTCCTTCATTTAAAAGTTCTACGTTTGTATCTTTTAGTTCATTAGTTAATTCATCTAAATCTAATTTGAAGTATTCAAATATCTTATCAACATTTTCTTTAGAAGTACAATCTTCTAGTTCTTCTTCTATATCTTCTCTTTCTAATTTATCTAGTTTATCAACTAATGTTATGAATTCTCCAACTCTTTCTTTTGGTACATTACAGTATTCTAAAAGCCCACTTAAGAATTTTCTATTGTTGTATCTTATTTCAATATCAATATCAAACTTTTGGAATGCTTCTTTTACCATCATAAAGTATTCTATTTCAGCATAAGGTGATTCAGTTCCACAAGCATCTACATCGCATTGATAGAATTCACGTGCTCTTCCTAGTTTAACAGGACCATCTCTAAATACTTTACCTATTTCATATCTTTTAAATGGTAATATTAATCCTTTATTCATACCAATTACTTTTGAGAATGGTACAGTTAAATCATAACGTAAGCCTATATCTCTAAGTCCTTGATCTTTAAATTTATATACTTCTTTTAATATTTCTGCTCCACCTGCATATTTACTTGCTAGTAAATCATAATAACATAATATCGGAGTCTCAAGTGGTAAGAAACCATATTTTTCAAATGTACTCTTTAAAGTATCAGTGATTTTATTTCTAATAATTTGTTCTTCAGGTAAGAAATCACTAGTACCTTTAAGATTCATTAATTTAAATTCTTCTTTCATTATCTACTTCTTCCTTCACTTATTTTTTCTTCATAAATTGAACCATTCATATAGTTCATATATAATTTTTGATTATAGTTCTTTTTAAATTCTTCTTCAATAATTATTAATTTAGTAAGTAGCGCTTTGTATTCGCTTACTTTCATATACTCTCTATATTTTTTAATAACTATTCCTTTTAATTTATTTATTTCATCTAGTACCATACCTACGTCGCCTTCAGTGGTATCTTCATCATTTAAAATACGTAACATAAATTTAATAACTCTGTCTATCTTTTTATTTATTCTTTGTTTTATATAGGCATCTCGAAGTTCTGGATCAACTAGTATTACTTTTTTTGCTTTGATAGTAAGTCCTGGAACACCATTTTTAGGTTCGACATTAAGACCTACCATATTAACACTATAATATACTAGTTTCATATCTTTGCCATTTTTTTCTATTACGTATTTCATTTTACCACCCTATAATAAATCGTCTCTATATTCCTTTGTTATTCTTCTTCTTTCACTTTCTCTATATTCATTTATAAGTTTATGGTTACCATTTACTAGTACTTCTGGTACTTCCATTCCTCTAAAATTTCTTGGTTTAGTATATACTGGATAATCAAGTAAGTTATCATTGAAACTTTCAAATTCTAAACTTGTACTTGTTATTACTCCATCTACTAGTCTTACTACTGAATCTGTTATCATCATTGATGGAAGTTCTCCACCTGTTAAAATGAAGTCACCTATTGATATAAGTTCATCTGCTAAAGTGTATATTCTTTCATCAAATCCTTCGTAGTGTCCACATATGATTATTAAATGTTTTTTTTCTTTTAATTCGTATGCTTTCTTTTCATTATATGTTTTTCCTCTAGGTGTTAAAAGTATTACATGAGAATCCTCTGTTCTAATACTTTCTACTGCATTAAATACTGGTTCACACATCATAATCATTCCACCACCACCACCAAATTGATAGTCATCAACTTGATTATTTTTATATGGTGTATAGTCTCTTATATCTATTATATTTATTTCTACTTTTCCTTTTTCAATGGCTCTTTTCATTATACTTTCTGTTAAGAAACCATCAAACATATGAGGAAATAGTGTTAATATATCTATTTTCATAAGAATACTCCTATGTCATGAAAATGTATTTCTCTATTTTGTTTATCTATTTTAGATATAAAATCTTTATTATATGGAACAAGTTTATCATTGATTCTTACATTCTTATTACCATTGTCTTCTCTATATTCAGTAATGTTACCAACTAAAGTGTTATCATTATATGCTTTCATACCGATTAATTCTTCAGTTAGTATTTCATCATCACTAAGATGTAAATCTTCTTCATTTATAAATACACTTGCACCTTTATATTTAATAACATCGTTAATATTATCTATACCAATGAATTTAACCATATCATATTGTTTATGTCGTCTATATGTTTCAATTACTTCTTCAGTTTTTAAATGTCCTACATATAGTTTGAATCCTTTAGTGAATACTTTATCTTTAAATTCGAAATTACTTAATATTCTTATTTCGCCCTTAAGGGCATGTGTATTAGTCACCTTTCCTATGTAAATAAATCTCATAATAATTCCCCTTTATTTATATAAACGATATAAGACTATAGATGCTGAAACACCAACATTTAAGCTTTCACATGATGGGTTCATATCTATTCTAATAATTTCATCACACTTACTTAGAATATTTTCTCTTACACCATTACCTTCGTTTCCAAATATTATAGCAAATTCCTTCATTTTTTCAAGTTCTTCTAGTGATTTTGATTTTTTTAATGAAGTTCCTACTACTTTTATATTCTTTTCTTTTATTTTATCTATTAATTCTTCTAAATCTCCAATTATAATATTTGTATTATAAATCATACCACCAGTACTTCTTAATACTTTTTCATTATAAGGACTTACTGAGTCTTTTGAAAATATAACTGTGTCTGCATCGAATGCTACACTTGATCTTATTATAGTTCCTGCATTACCTGGATCTTGTATATTATCAAGTATTACTATTTTATTTCCAATCTCACTAGTGTTATGTATCTTTGAAACTCCTAAAAGTCTTGGAGTACTTTTTAAATCACTTATGCTTTTCATAACATCTTCTGTTACATAGTCATAGTTAAAGTCATAATTACAAGTTGTTCCATCTAAAACATATAGTTCTTTTAACATATGATTTTTTAGTGCTTCTTCTATTAAGTTTTCACCTTCTATTACGAATAATCCTTTTTCTAAAGAATATTTCTTAGTTAGAAGTTTTCTTATCTCTTTTATTCTATTATTATCTTTAGATGTTATAAGCATATTATTCCTCCTTTAGTACTTTAGTATTTTCTTTATAATTTGGTTTATATTTCTTAACATATTTCCAGAAGTTTTTTGAATGGTTAAATTCTAAGAAATGACATAATTCATGAATAATTACATAATCTATTTCATCTATACTATATTTAATTAATTCAGAATTTAGTTTTATAAGTTCTTGTCTTTTATTACAATAACCCCATTTTCTTTTCATTTTACCTATCATTACTTTAGGATAAGGAATATCTTCCTCAAATAAATTATAACATATTTTTACTCTTTCATTAAATATTCTTTCGCATTCATTCTTTAGAAAAGTATTTAAGTATGTTTTGTTTTTAACAAACACTTGGTTTCCTACGAATTCTATTTTAGATATAGTGTTTAGAACTACTACATCATAACTATTTCCTAGATAGTAGAATTCTTCATTCTTTTTTTCTTTTCTTTGTACTGTTTCATACATTCTAATTATGTCAGTTTCATTTTTCATTATGAAAGATTTAATCATAGTGGCAGTTACAAAGTAATTACAAGAAATATATATACCATCTTTTTTAACTCTTAGATACATATTCTTATTATTTTTTCTTGTTATAAATACGTTAAATGTTTGATTATTTAGTGTTATTGTCATAATGTTTCCTCAAAAGTATTATATCATTTTTTAGGACATTTAAAAAGCATTCACTTATGAATGCTTAATCTTTATAAGTTTGTTTCAGTTTCTATTGGTGTCTCTACTGCTGGTGTTGTTAGTTCAACTTCTTCAACAGGTTCTTCTGTTTCAATAGTTAATTCAGTTGTTTCACCTTCAGTATTATTGTCTTCTAGAACTGTTGTATTTTCATTTGTTTTATCTTGTTCTTTCCATTTAGCAACTAATTCGTTATCAGTATTATCTTCTGGCTTGTAGTTTTCATCTACATCAACTAATGTTTCATTTCCTTCTTCATCAGTTTCTTTAGTTTGCCATCCATCAAATTCTTTTTCAAGTTCTTCTACTGAGTCACCAACTTCTATAGTTTCATTTTCTCCTGCTTTAGCTTTAGCATCTGATAATCTTATTTGATCTTCAAGTGCTTCTTTAACTTCATCAGGAACTACTTCTTTAGCATTTGGATTACTCTTATCAACTTTTACAAAATATGTTGGAGCTTCAAGTCCTACTTCATCAGGTGTTGGTAAATTATAATCTCCTAAGTCTTCAGTAGTCATACCTACAGTTACAAGTTCTCCTTCACTTTCATAAATTACTTTAGCTGTTCCAACTACCATATATAAATCGATATCACTAGTTAAATCAATTTTTTGATTTTGTTGATATTTGATAACTTTACTATCTTTGCTTGTACTATAGCCAAGTAGTTTCATTCCTTCTGGAACTGAAGCACTAAAATCAAATAATTGAACTGGAAGTTCATCCTTTGATTGAATATGTTGAACTTCTGATAATTCACCGTTAAGATTATAGTATCTTATTACATATCCATCTACTATTTTAGCATATAGATAAATTTCATTATCTGAGTTTGCTATTTTTGTCAAGTTTCTTCCTAGGTAATCAACTTTTTCTCCATCAAAGTTTGGAGTTGTATACCATCCTTCAAAGAATCCAGTTTCAAGTTCTACACCACTTAGAGCAACTTTTCCACTCTTAACTGTGTATTCTTTTGGAGAAGTTGTTTCTCTATCATAAATAATCTTATAAGTAGTAAAACTACAACTAGTATAAATATTAGTATTTTCTGTTATAGTCTTAGTAAAATTAAATTCTCTAGTTAACTTTTCATCACTATAATATTTACAAGAATCATAACCATATGGTAAATATGGACTTACTTTTCCATCTTTAGCTTCTACTGTATAGATACTATCATCATCTAATAAATTGAATGATACTACATAAGTTTTTTCTTCATCTTCTTTAGTAGTTGTATCATTTGATTTAGTAGTTACTTTTCTAATTACTGTTTTAGTAGTATTTGTTTTCTCCTTCTTGTCATCTTCTTTTGTTTTGTCATCATCGACTGGAACTACTACGTTATCTTTTGGTTTTGATGGATCTTTATCATCTTCTTTTTTCTCACAACCAACAAGAAGTCCAATAATAGTACCAATAATTACTAAGATTGCTATTGCTACAAAAATAATAACTCTGTTGTCACTATCGTCATCAAGAAAATTATCTTCAATCTTTACTACTTTTACAGCAGGGCTTTTCTTAGTAACCTTCTTACTATCTTTCATTTAACCCTCCTATAGTATTAGCTTTACGCTATCTACTCTCATATTCATTATATAAAATTGTTCAAGTGTAAATCAATATACAATGTAAACATTTTGTAAATAAAAAGAGCTTTACGCTCTTAGAAATCTCTATTTCTTAGGAATGCTGGCATTTCAAGTTCTTCATCGTCTTCTATTTCTTGAATTGCTTTCTTTTCTCCTTCGATTGATCTATATAGTGGTTCAGTTGAATCTTCAAATCCTGTTGCGATTACTGTTACTACTATTTCATCAGTAAGTGCTTCGTTGATAACTGCACCAAATATAATGTTAACGTCTGTATTGGCTACTGCTCTTACTACTTCTACTGCATCTTCTGCTTCGAATAATGTCATTGAGTTACCACCAGTGATATTTACAATACAATCTGTTGCTCCATTAATAGTTTGTTCAAGCAATGGACTATTTACGGCTTGTTTTGCAGCTTCTACTGCTCTATTATCACCAAATCCAACACCTATACCAATAAGTGCATCTCCTCTATCTTCCATTATTGTTCTAACATCTGCGAAGTCTAAGTTAACAAGTCCTGGAACACTAATTAAGTCAGATATAGATTGAACACCTAATCTAAGTACGTTATCTACTTCTTTAAATGCAGCATTTAATGGTGTACTTCTATCTATTAAGTCTCTTAATTTATCATTTGGAATTACTACGATAGTGTCTACATGTTTTCTAAGTTCATCTAAACCTACCAAAGCATAATCCATTCTTTTCTTACCTTCGAATTTGAATGGTTTTGTAACTATAGCCACTGTTAAGCAACCTAAGTTTTGAGCTATTTCAGCAACTACTGGAGCAGCACCTGTACCAGTACCACCACCAAGTCCACAAGTTACGAATACCATATCTGCTCCGCGTAAAGAATCTTCAATTTCTTCTTTAGCTTCAAGTGCAGCTTCTCTTCCTACTTCTGGTCTTGTTCCAGCTCCTCTTCCTTTAGTTATAGTTTTACCTAATTGTATTTTGTGTTCTGCATGGGAAACATTTAATACTTGTTGATCAGTATTTGCTACGATAAATTCAACACCACGAAGTCCTGAATCTATCATTCTGTTTACAGCATTACATCCACCGCCACCGACACCAATTACTTTTATGTCAGCTATTTGATCCATCTCTAGTTTATTATTCATATTTCACTCCTTAATCGTTGAAAAAATATCCATATATTTTTCCGAGTACTGTATTATTATTAGATTTCTTTATATTAATTAATTCTTCTTGCAAATCCTCATCAACTGTGTATGCAAGCTTATTTCTAAAAGCTAATTTATCATGATAGTATTTGATAAGACCTAATGAACTAGAGTATTTATTACTTCTACATCCAATCTCATTTACGTGATATCTTTCCATTTCTCTTCCAAATACTTCATCAACTACTAAGTTAAAATCATTAACTTCAGTTGTTCCCCCTGTAAATATTATATAACTTATTTCTAGCTTTGTTAAGAGGTTAATTTGCTTTTTAGCAAGGTCTAATAACTCTTTTATTCTAGAACATATTATCTCACTAATCTCATATTGATTTATTTTAATATTTTCTTTAGAGTTTGTCAACACGTCCTCACTCCAACTAGTTGATGCATTTCTCTTACTAGCAAGAGCAAATTTTTCTTTTAACTCTTTAGCTTTCTTTCTACTTATATCATATATATAACAAATATCTCTGTCAATATTTTTGCCACCTACTTCGATATTTTCTGTGTCTACTAATATTCCTTTTTTGAAAATACTTACTTCTGTTTTTTCTTCTCCGATGTTTACTACTGCTACGTTTTTAGAATCTAATGTTTTAGTTTTGAATTCGTAATAGTCGGCTACACTTCCAAAGTTTATGTCTACTATTCCTACTCCAATACTATCTAGTAATGATACAGCAGCATATACATTCTTTTTAGGAGCTAAACTCATTACTGCTTTGCATCTTAATACTTTTGCTTGTTTTCCTTTTGGATCTTTTGTTTTTTCTTCATCATCAAGCATAAATTCTATAGGCATAACTGAAACAAATTCTTTATTATTTGGTACTTTGTTGTAAACGCATGATTGAAGAACTTTTACTATATCATTTCCAGTTACGATTGAGTCTTCACTTTTAATGCTTGTTTTTCCTTCTACTATAGTGAACTCTGCATAGTATGATGGAATTGTTAATACTACTTTATTTATTCTTATATTTAGCATTTCTTCACATCTATTAAATACTTCTTTTAATGATATTAATGTTTCTTCTGGGTTTACTATAATACCTTTTTTAACTCCTTTTGATTTTACTTCAGATACAGCAAGAACGTGTACATCATCTTCGTACACTTCGCCTACTACTAACTTAACTGTAGAACTACCAATATCTAAACTTGATATTATTTCTTTCATGTATCCTCCTATAATCATTATCATTATATCAAAAAAAATTCTTTTTTTAAAGAATTACTTCATCAAAAACGTATTTTATACTAAATTCATAGTATGGTTGTTCTATTATGTCTTTACCATTATACGTTATTTTTATATTTAGTTTTTCAGTTTTGCCACCTTCGATGATATTATTTTTATCTAGTGATAAGTCTATATTTACGTTTTTGGTGTCTATGTTTGTGAATATGTTTTCTATGTACATATTTGTTATTTTAGCATTTATGTTTCCTATGTTTGTTACATCTATACTAAATGAGTTTGTCTTTCTAAATTTGTTTAGGTTTGGTACTTTGACTGTTATTGTGTTATTATCACTATCTAGTTTTACTGTCATATCAGTGTCATAATCTATTGTTA
This sequence comes from uncultured Clostridium sp., assembly GCA_905193755.1. Taxonomy (GTDB): domain Bacteria; phylum Bacillota_I; class Bacilli_A; order RF39; family UBA660; genus CAG-1000. Next base: position 11,554 of record CAJJPX010000014.1, read on the forward strand.
CATTACTAAACTTAATGTCATAGTATTTCTTTTTAATATCAGTATTTCCTCTTACTGTGAAATTATTTAAAAGATAAAATAGTGAACCTGCGAAAACAAGTAAACTGAATAATAATACAATTAGTGTGTATGTTATTTTTTCTTTCATAGTACCCTTCCTATTCTATAGATATAATAACATAAATAAAGAAAAAAAGCATTAGTTTCCTAATACTATTGTTATTTTGTCATAAAATTATTTTATTGTTAAATTGAATTTTCATTTTTTGTACTATGTTCATTATCAATTATATGTTTATGATTATTCGTATATTATTCCTTCTTTATATTTTTCAATGCATTTCTTGCTTGGATTATATAAATTAGTTGGTAAATCATTTAAGTCGAACCATTTCCATTCTAATATTGTTTCTGGTTCCATTGTTTTTACTTCTCCGGTATATTCTCTTACTATAAACCCAACAGTAACATAGTGCGCAGTATCTGTCATATCATCAGATATGCATAATAAATCTAGTTTTGTAGCTTTTAAACTTGTTTCTTCTTCTAGTTCTCTTTTTGCTGCATCAACTAACTTTTCCATAAATTCTACTTTACCACCAGGCATAGTCCAAGTTCCTTGGCCTTGTAGTTCACTACTTGCTTTTTCTTTGTTTGGATTTCTTAACCCTAGTAATATTTTACCTTCTTTTAATACCATTACTCCTACGCCCAAACCAGGTTTCATTTGCTTTCACCTCTACATTGATTATAACATAGCCTAAGGCATATTTGAACATACTTATTCTTATATCTTTATTTTGTTATGAAGTTAATAATTAAATCAATTAATATTTCTTTTTCTTTTGGATTAGACTCAGCTACTAAAAGTGTTATTGCTGCTAATGTGTTATTATCAATTATTTGATTATTATCTTTATTCAATATACCATAAAAATTTAAAAAATATATAAATAATGCTGCTGCAATTCTTTTATTTCCATCTATATAAATATGATTTTTAACTATGAGATATAGAAAATTTGCTGCCTTTTCTTCTACACTTTTATATACTTCTTTTCCGTCAAAAGTTTGATATAAATCATTTATAATTGAATCTAAACCTTTATTCCTTTCTATCGCAAATAAATTACTTTCGATATTAAATTTTAGTTTATTAACAATATTTATACATTCTTCATATTTAATTTGTTCTTTACTATTACTTCCTTTAGGATTTGATAAAGTATTATGATCGTAATCATCTAAAAGATTAAGTGCTTTTGAATAGTTACCTATAACTTTTAATATTTCCCCTGCATCACCATTATTTAGCTTTTCATCTATTCTATTAGCAATATCAATTAATTTAACTGTTTTTTCTAAATATTCTAATCTTTTTTGATTTACTGCATAGCCTTTAATCATATAGTCTTTTAGTATTTTATTTGCCCATTTTCTAAATGTCACTCCTTGAGGTGATTTTACCCTGTATCCAATACTTATAATCATGTCGAGATTGTAATATTCAATACTACGAATTATCTTTCTATTTCCCTCTTTTTGAACTGTTGCAAAATTTGCAACAGTTGAGCTGTTTAGTTCTTCCTTTAATATATTCTTGATGTGTCTTGAAATAACAGATTTATCTCTATCAAATAATTTAGTCATTTGTTCTAAAGATAGCCATACAGTTTCATCCTTCATATTAACTTCTAATTTTACCTTTTGATTCTCAAATAATACTATTTCATTTTTCATTGTTTTATCCTCCTAATATTATAGTTAGATAAAACTTTGTAAAACACTTCAAATTGTATTAAAAAAGTATTAGTTTCCTAATACTATTTTGTTAGAGATACTACTGATGTTGATGATGCTACTTTAAGAAGTTCTTCGTTTGTTAAGTTATCACCTATAATGTAGTAATCTTTTCCATTCATATTCCAATTTAGAGATGAACCAGTTAATGTGCCTAAGACATTTTCATAGAATACTAGTTCTCCTGATACACTTGTTACCTCGAAATCTTTTGGTGCTTTAGATGCTTCTTCTATTAAGATAAATGACTTATCACCAGTGAATGTTAATATTACTCTTTCTGAATCCTTTGATTTAACAGTTTCTTCACTTTTAAATTTTGTACCAGTTGGCAAGTACATTGGATAAACTATTTCATCAATCTTACTTACATCTTTACAACACTCTTCATCTGCATTACTTTCTACATTGAAATAATCTTCTTTGAAGTCAGGTTTGAAGTCTATTTTAGATATTTTGAATGTTATATTAGCAACTCCGTCTTTATTAAATACGTTTACTTCTTCTGGATTCATATCTTTGTTAAATACTATTTTTTGACTTATGAGTGAGCTATTATTAGGATAATTCACAGATGAAGATAAGATATATTTTTCTTCACTTTCTTCTAAAATAACATTTGAATCATTTTCTAAATCTTTTAAAAGTGATGATAAGATATATGCTTGACTACTGTTATATGGCCACTCACTTTGAAATTTAAAGCTTTTATTTAGTGATGGTGTTACGACATAAACTCCATCCTTATTTTTTAATATTATTTGTTCATGACTATTATCTTTGTTGGTTAGTGATGCTTTATAATAGTCTCCTTCCATATAATCTACTTTAACATCGTAATGATAAAGTTCTTCATTACTAACAATATCCATTTGACCGGTTAATGTATACTTTGAGTTATCATTTAAAAGTTTTTTATATTCATTTATTGCTTTTTTAGAATCCATTTTATTACAGCCTACTAAAAGAAAACATGATACTAGTAATAATATTACTTTTTTTATATTTATTCCCCCTTCACACTAAATTATATTTTAGTTTGTATTTTATATGAATAGAAAATTTAAAATGAGTAAATAATAATAGTGTGTAAGGAGGAAAGATGAATACGCTTTATAAAGTTGCACTTACATTTACTATAATAGGTGCTATTAACTGGGGTATGGTTGGAGTATTTAATGTTAACTTAGTATCTTTAATCTTTGGAGTTGATTCTATGTTAACTAATCTTGTATATGCTATTGTTGGTATATGCGGTCTTATATCAACTGGTATATTATTAAAACCACTTGATGAAAAAATCAAATAGTGGTTTTTTTTACATTTAAAAAAGTACTATTTCTAGTACTTTATTTTTTATTATAATCCTAGAGATGCTTTATCTACTTTTACACCAGGACCCATAGTTGTTGAAACACTAATGTTTTTAACAAAAGTACCTTTAACAGCTGTTGGTTTATTTTTAACTATTTCACTAACGATAGCTCTTAAGTTTTCTTCAAGTTTTTCTTCGCTAAATGATAGTTTTCCGATTGACATATGAACGTTTCCATAAGAATCATTCTTATATTCAACCATACCTTTTTTAATATTAGCTATTGCATCTTTTACATTAGTAGTAACTGTTCCAAGTTTTGGGTTTGGCATTAATCCTTTAGGACCTAAAACTTTACCAAGTTTACCTAATAATGGCATCATTTCTGGAGTAGCTACGATTGTATCGAATTCGAACCAATTTTCTTTTTCGATTTTTTCGATCATATCTTCTGCTCCGCAATAATCAGCTTCACCAGCTTCAGCAGCTTTAGTTTTAGTAACAACTAATATTCTTTTAGTCTTACCAGTTCCATTTGGAAGAACAAAACTTCCTCTGATATTTTGATCAGTCTTTTTAGCATCTATATTTAAGTTTAATGCTAAGTCTACAGATTCATCAAATTTTCTAGGTTTAAGACTTTTAAGTACTTTTATCGCTTCAGTAACATCATAGCTTTTATTTTTATCAATGTTACCTAATGCTTCCACATACATCTTACTATGTTTTTTCATAAACTTAACCTCCTTATGTGGTATTTGGATTATCTATATTTTCTCACGAATAATTTAATTTTTATTTAATTATTCTTCGCTTGCTTTATCTTCGTCTTCTTTAGATTGTTCTGTTGATTCAACTTCAACATTAGTGCCTTCAGCCATAGCTTTAGCGCTTTCTTCCATTTCTTCAAGAGCTTCTTCTAATTTAGCAGCTTGAGCTTCTGCTTCAGCAGCTTCCTTAGCATGTTCAGCTAATTCTGAATCATTAAGTCCTTTAATAGCAACACCCATATTTCTAGCTGTTCCAGCAACTGTATTAATAGCTGCAGCTTCGTCGTATGCATTTAAATCTGGCATTTTGATTTCAGCTATTTTAACGATGTCGTCTTTTGAAATAGTTGCAACAATGTTATTAGCACCTTTTGTACTACCTTTTTCAATTCCAGCTGCTTTCTTAATTAATGATGCAGTTGGTGGAGTCTTTAATACGAAGTCAAATGTTCTATCATCATAAATAGATACTTCAACTGGTATGATATCTCCCATTTTATCTCTTGTTGCTTCATTGTATTTTGTACAGAATTCTTGTAGATTAATTCCTGTAGGTCCTAGTCCAGTACCGATTGGTGGAGCTGGTGTAGCTTTACCTGCTGGAATTTGTAATTTGATTTTCTTTACAACATTCTTTGCCACGAAAAACACCTCCTATATATTTTAGTTATTTTTTTTCGCGAGTGGTTCCGCGATAATCCTTAAATCTCCCACTTCTAATTTATATCCACCGATATAAATCGACTACTTGATAATAGCATAAAAGTTGTACAAAATCAAGGAAAATAAGCATAATATTAATGATTATTATGAAAAAAATTAAAATTATTGGTGTATTTGTTATCATGGGGTTATCTGTTTTGTCTCATTTTTTATATGAATGGTGTAATAACTTTGTATTTAGTATACTTTTTCCTGTTAACGAAAGCATATGGGAACACATGAAATTACTTGTTACTCCAGTGTTAATTTATTCTTTTATTGAGTATTTTATTTATAGAAAGAAAGGAATAAAATTTAATAATTTTTCTTTATCATATAGTATTTCTATAATAGTTGGGATTGTTTCATATCTTATTATTTATTTACCTATAGATCATTTCTTTGGACATAACATGATTGTATCTATAGTACTATTATTTCTTGATTACGTTCTTATTTTATATATTAGTTATTCTATTCTTAATGCAAAGGTTATTAAACATTCTAAGTTAATTGGTACATTGATAATCGTATTTATATACTTTATATTTTACTATCTAACTTATTATCCGGTACATTCTTATATATTTTATGATACTAAAGATAAAATTTACGGCATTAAAAAAGAGGAGTAATTCCTCTTTTAAAGTTCAATAATTTTATGTTTATTTGGATCAATTAGTATTTTTACTGCATCATCCATACCATTTGTTAACCTTTCAAACGCTTTTTGTACATCATCAAGTGTTACAATATCATCTATATATTTTTCTAAATTAATTTTCCTTTTTGAAAGTAATTCAATAACTTCATCAAATTCTTCTCTTTTATATGCAATAGAACCTTTGATATTTACTTCTTTCATAACTCCCATAACTAGTGGTATTTGCACCATTCCTAGTGATATACCAACTAAAGTTAAGTTGCCATTTGGTTTAGTAAACATAAGTCCACTAGATAATGCAGGACTGTTTCCACAGCAGTCACACACTACATCGAATCCTTCTGCGTTTGTACGAGTCATTAACTTTTCAGTTAGTTTTGGATCAAGTGCATTAAACCATTCATCTGCAGCTCCTAGTTTTACTGATTTAGTTCCTCTTGCTTCGTTAGTTTCTGTTAATGCAACGTAAGATGCACCTCTTAACTTTAAGAATTCTGCTGTTAGAAGTCCGATAATTCCACCACCTATAACTAAACATTTGTCGCCTTTTTTAACATTTGATACATTTACCGCTCTTAATGCTACTGCTGCTGGCTCAACCATTGCTCCTTCTTCAAAACTTACATTATTTGGAAGTGGTCTTACCATATCTTCTCGAACTAAAACTCTACCACCAAATCCACCTGGAAAATCAAGACTTAGTCCAACTGCATGTGTCCAAGTTTCACTACATAATTGTACATTTCCTTCTTTACAATTTTTGCATTTTAAACATGGACTGATTGGAAGAGCAGTAACTCTATCTCCTTCTTTATATTTTTTACTGTTAGCAGCATCAATAACAATTCCACTAAATTCATGGCCCATTACTAGATTTTTAGGATTTCCTTCTACCCAGTAATGAATATCAGAACCACAGATACCAACTTTCAATACATCTATTAAAATGTATCCTTCTTTACCAACCATATTTTCTTTTTTCTCTACTTCTATTTTTCTAGCACCTTTTAATACAGCACTTCTCATTAATATCACACCCTATTCTTTAAATATTTTATCATAACCAAATTAAAAATGCATTATTTTTTAATGCATTTTATTAATAATTTTCAGCTTTTAATTCCATATAACTTTCTGGATGCTTACATACTGGGCAAACCTTTAATGCAGTTTTTCCTTTATATACGTGTCCACAGTTTCTGCAAATCCAGATTTTTTCTTCATTACGTTCGAATACTAAATTATTTTCAATATTGCCAACTAATTTCATATATCTTTCTTCATGATGTTTTTCAATTTCACCTACTTGTTCAAATAATTTAGCAATATTATCGAATCCTTCTTCTTTAGCAGTCTTAGCAAATTCTTTGTACATTTCTGTCCATTCATAGTTTTCACCTGCAGCTGCATCTTTTAAGTTTTCAATTGTACTTGGAACGCTTCCGCCATGTAATTCTTTAAACCACATTTTAGCATGTTCTTTTTCATTGTTAGCTGTTTCTTCGAATATAGCAGCTATTTGTTCATAGCCATCTTTCTTAGCTTGACTAGCATAATAAGTATATTTATTTCTTGCTTGACTCTCACCAGCAAACGCTGCTAAAAGATTTGCTTCTGTTTTACTTCCTTTTAATTCCATTTTATTACCTCCTATGTAAGTTTTTCTTACTATTTAAGTATATCATCTAAATATAAAAAGTCAATTTAGTTTTCACTAGATTGACTTTCTTCATCATTGTTTTCTACTTCAGTATAAAGTTCTGGTGTTATGATTTCATCATCATAAAATTTACCAGTTTTACTAAGTATTTTTATATTTAAATCACTATCAACTTCTACTATATATTTTATGCTATAATCTTTTTCTTTATCTTCTTTAGAAGTGTTTAGATATTTAATTTCTATCTCAGCGCTTCCAGCTTCTAGAGCTTTGAATGTTATCTTTTGTACTGTTTCTAATACATTGTCTTGATCTTTATAAAGAAATTCATCGCCCACAGATTTAATTACATTAGAATTTATTATTGTTGTTTGCCATAAATAACCATTTTCAGCATCGCAATTTAATTCTAACTTCATCATATTTCCTTTTTGTTCTGTTTGTTTACATCCAGTTATCAAGAATAACATAAGTAGTATTATGCTTAAAACTTTTAATTTTTTCATAATTCCTCCGATAAGTTATATCTGAAAATTACATTTCATCTACTCTTTTAGATACTTGAATTAAGTCTACTTCTACTGGTGTTTCTTGTCCGAATAAGTCGATAAGAACTGTTAATTTTTCATTTTCTTTATCTTCACTTTCAATCTTACCATACATTCCTTTGAATGGACCATCTATAATTGTAACAGTGTCTCCTACTTCTACATTTGTATTGATTGGTGTAGTTGTATCAACTCCATCACCTATAAATTTCTTAACTTCTTCTGGTGATAGTGGAATTGGTTTAGCACCTTTTCCTGATGAACCTATGAATCCTGTTACTCCTGGAGTGTTACGTACAACATACCAAGCTTCATCGCTCATTATCATTTCGATAAGAACATATCCTGGAAACATCTTTTTAACTCTTTCTTTTTTAACTCCATCTTTTACTTCGATTTCTGTTCTTTCTGGAATAATAACTCTAAAAATATTATTTTCCATTCCCATACTTTCACGTCTTGATTCTAAATAATCTTTAACTTTTTGTTCATGTCCACTGTATGCATTAACAACATACCATAATTTCTTTTCTTCCATTAGAATAGCCCCCTAACTAGTGCGAATAATGCATCTAATCCATAAAAGAATAAACCAAAGAATACTAGCATTACCACTGTTATACAAGAATATTTTACTAATGTTTTTCCATCTGGCCATTTTACAGTCTTAGCTTCTTTTTTTACACCTTTAAAGAAACTTTTAATCTTTTTCATTCTACCCTCCAAAAAAAAACACTTTCATGTGTTACCTAGATAATACCATAATTATTAGGTAAATTCAAGTGTTTTTAGTTAATTTCAATTATATCTTTTATCATTATTTTGGTTCCATCTATTGTGAGAAGATAGTCATAACTTTTAGATATTATTATATAATCCTTTTCTTCATTTATTGTTTTTATATGAAACTTTTTTTTATAGATGAAATCATTTGATCTAAAGAGTTCATTTATTTTTCTTTGAAGAGTGTATTCGTCTAATGGTTTTGGCTCTTCTATTATTTCATCATTATCTTTGTATGAATAGAATACTTCTTTGTTGTTATCGATTTTCTTATTTATTTTGTTTACGAATATCTCAGGTATTTTTTTCATTTTACCACCTAAGATATTATATTAGTTTAGTACTCTATATATTCGTGTCTTTTTATATCTCTTTCTTTTATTGATTCACGTTTATCATACAGTTTTTTTCCTTGACATACACCTAGTTCTACTTTTGCTTTACCTCTTACAAAGTATATTTTAAGTGGTATTAGTGTATATCTTTTAGTAGTTATTTCTGAATCTATTTTTAAAATTTCTCTTTTATGAAGTAATAGTTTTCTTTCTCTTCTTTCATCATGATTGAATATATTTCCTTCTTCATATTTTGCGATATACATATTAGTTAGATATACTTCACCATTCTTTATTCTTGCATATGAGTCATTTATATTAGCATTTCCTTTTCTTAGACTTTTTATTTCTGTTCCTTGTAGTTCTATTCCGGCTTCGTAAGTTTCTTTTATAAAATAATCATAGTGTGCTTTTCTATTAAGTATTTCCATTTTATATTTTCCTTACTAGTGCGAAGTCTATTTCACGTTTATCTGGGTTACTTCCTATACAAGAAACAAGAATTTTGTCTCCATATCTATAAACTACTCTACCTTTTTTAGTATATCCATATACTGCATCGTTGTATTCATATGAGAATGGTTTTACATGTTCTGCAATAAACTTTTCTATTTCATTTGGATCTGTTAGTGTCTCTAATTCTTTGGCATCTTCTTCATTAATTATGAAATCTACTTTTCCATCTATGTATTTATCAGTTGTTTCTGCGAAGAATGAATTTTGCATTGGACTATCAAGTGTTGCTTCGAATGTTTTACCTATTTTGTCTTGCATGTATACTGCATCATAATAGTCATCTACTGCGTATTCACATTCTGCACTTGTTCTTTCACACTCAGATATATGATCACATACTTCTGTTAAATATGAAGCCCAGAATCTTAAATTTTCTTCACTATAATCTTTTTCTACTAAGAATACTCTAAATATTGTATGTACAAGTAAGTCTGCCATTCTTCTAATTGGAGAAGTAAAGTGACAATAATCTTCTTGTCCTAAACCGAAGTGTCCTTCGTTTTCTGGTGAGTATCTTGCTTTTTGCATACTTCTTAATAGTTTTTTACTAAATACATTATAGTGTTCACTATCTTTTAAGTATTCAAGTAAGTCTCTTATATCTCTACTGCTTACATTTTCTGGATTTATCTTTTTAGGATAATTTACTCCGAATACACTAAGCATTGTCATAAAGTCTTCTATTTTCTTTGGATTTGGTTTTTCGTGAATTCTAAATACGAATGGTACCATTTGAGGAATAATTTGTGCTAAAGCGCCACATACGAATCTTGTGAATCCAACGTTAGCATAAATCATATGGTTTTCAATTATATGTTCTGCCTCTCTTTGTACTCTTGGCTGTATGTCGATTAATTTATCATTTTCATCAAATATTTGTTTCTTTTCGCCGTTTGAATCAAAGTCACACTTTCCATCTTTAGCAAGTTTAGTATCCATAACTTTAGAAACTTTATACATTAATTTAATTATATCTCTTATTGGAAGATTTACTTCGTTACCTGGCTTGAAGTCTTCAAGTTTATTAAATTCTAATAATCTTTCAGGTGTAATGCAGTTTTTAAATGCGATGTCATCTATTGTTTCATTTTCTTTAACTGTGTATTTTATTGTTGTATAGTCTTTAGTATCTTCTGTTTCTTTATCTTCTATAATATCTTGAACTGCATCATAGTTCATTTTCTTTTTAGATCTGATAACTGATAAGAAAACATCTTGATTTACTATACGTCCTGAATGGTCTATTTCAAGTCTACAACTTACTGCGTATCTATCTTCATTTGGATTTAATGAACAAATTCCGTTTGAAAGTTCTATTGGAAGCATTGGTCCAACTTTGTTAGCTAAATAGTCTGAGTTACCTTTGCTTTCTGCATATTTCCAGATTGCACTACCCATTTTAACATAGTAACTAACATCTGCGATGTCAACTGTTGATTGATAATTTGCATTTGGACATATTTCATCATGAACAGCATCATCTATATCTTTAGTATCTTTGCCGTCCATTGTAGTTGTTGGGTCTCCTCTTAAGTCACGTCTTCCTAGTTTTATTTCCTTTTCTATCTCGATTGGATCTAATTTTTTTGGAAATTTCTTTGCTTCTTCTTTAGCATCTTCAGGTACTTGTACACTTACTCCAAATTCACTTGCTATCATTGAGATTTCAGTATCATTTCCTGGAGCATTTTTGTGTCCAATTACTCTATCTATCTTAGCTAAGACTTTTCCTTTTGATAAATCTTTTACATAATCAATGTGTACAATTAGGCCATCTACTAAACTAAAGTCAGTATTATCTGTATCAACCACTATTTCATATGGAAGATCTTTATCAAGTGGAACTATTTTATAAACTCCATCAATGTCCACTACTTCTGCTAAACTTCTGCCTAGTGAACGTTTTAATACTCTTACTACTTTTCCTTCGTTCTTTTCTTTATTTATATAATCAACAAGAACTGTATCATTATCAGTAGCACCTTTCATATTATTTTTAGCTATAAATATATCTGGTCCATCTTTTACTAGAAGATGTGCATTACCTTTTTCATGCATATCTAATACACCAGTGATTAACTCATTCTTTTTATAAGCGTTTCCATTAGTTTGTCTAAGTATTCCTTCTCTACATAACTTATCAAGTTCATCCATTACTTTTCTATAGTCTTCAACTGTACTATTTTTATATAGCATGTTAACTATTTCAATTGGATTTAAATTTCTATTTTCTCTTTCTATTATTTCTAATATTTTTTCTCTCATAATTACCTCTATTTACATTTTATCATAGAAATTAAAAAGTTCATAATAGAATTACGAACTTTATTAACATTTTTATACTGATAAAATCATTGAAAGAATTATAAATGCAAAACCTAATACATAAGTAAGTCTTGTTATAAATTTTTCAAATCCTCTTTCTTTTGATTTACCTAAAAGTACACTATTTCCACCAGTTATTATTTGGCTTGCATCGCTTGCTTTATTACTTTGTAATAGAACTACTACGATTAATATAACTGATACTACTAATAAAACTTTTTCCATGTTTTTCTCCCTCGAGTGATATTATACTATATTTATTGTTTATTTACAAGAATTAGTTTTTTTCTTCTAGTTCTTCTTCTATTTTAAGAAGTCTATTGAATTTACAAATTCTTTCTCCACGTGATACTGAACCAGTTTTTACAAATGGTATGTTTAGAGCTACTGCTGCATCTATTATGAATGTATCTGTTGTTTCTCCACTTCTATGTGACATAATGCATGTGTAATTATTCTTTTTAGCAAGCACTATTGTTTCTAACATTTCATAGAATGTACCTATTTGATTTGGTTTGATTAGAATTGAATTACAAAGTCCGTTTTCAATACCATGTTCTAGTTCTTTTTTATTTGTTACGAATAAGTCGTCTCCAACTATATTTATTTCTTTGCCAAGTCTATCTGTTATAAGTTTGAATCCTTCGAAGTCATTTTCATCATATGGATCTTCTATTGAAATGATTGGATAATTCTTAACTAAGTCTAAATAATATTCTAGAAGTTCTTCTTTATTTAAGAATTTATCTTCTATTTTGTATGTTTTAGTTGTTTCATTATATAGTGAAGATGCTGCAACATCTAGTGCAATAAATACATCTTTTCCTGGAACGTATCCTGCTGTTTCAGTTGCTTTTACTATGTAGTTAAGTGCTGTTTTATTTGTCTCTAGATTTGGTGCAAATCCTCCCTCATCTCCTACTGATGTTGTAAGTCCTTCATTATCTAGAAGTTTCTTTAATGCATGGAATACTTCGCTTGCACATCTAAGTCCCTCTTTAAATGAATCTCTTTTTGGAACAATCATAAATTCTTGAATATCTAAATTATTTTTTGCATGCATTCCACCATTAATGATATTGAACATAAGTCTTGGTATTTTCTTTTCTCTTGGATTTAAGTATTCATATACTTCTTTTCCTGCTTCTGCGGCTGCTGCTTTTACACATGCAAGACTTACTCCTAGAGTTGCATTTGCTCCTAGTTTGCTTTTATTTGGTGTTCCATCTAACTCTATCATTTTAGTATCAATTTCTTTTATTTGTGATACATCAAATCCTAGAACTGCATCTTTAATAAGAGTATTTACATTATTAACAGCTTTTAGTACACCTTTTCCACAATATCTCTCATCATTATCTCTAAGTTCTAGAGCTTCTCTGCTACCAGTTGATGCTCCTGATGGTACTGCAGCAACTGCTTTTATACCTTTTTCAGTAGTTACTTCTACTTCAACAGTTGGATAGCCTCTAGAGTCTAAAATCTCTCTTGCTTTAATATTTGTTATTTTGCTCATAAATATACCCTCCAATTATTTACATAATCATTATACTATTTTTTTTGATAATATGCTATAATATTCTTGTTAAAAAAGGGAGACAAGTTATGGATATTAAAGAAATTAAACCAGAAGTATTTAGTGAATATGCAAAAAAACATATACTTAAAAACTTCTTTCAAACTAAAGAATATGGAGACTTAATGAAACATAGTGATTTCTCTGTCATGTATGTTGGTGCCTATCACAAAGGCTTAATTGTAGCTGCCAGTTTAATTTTATATAAATCTATAGGTCCAAGTATGAAATATGGCTATGCACCTCGTGGTTTTCTAGTTGATTTTTATGATAATGCTTTACTTAAAGCGTTTACTAAAAAAATTAAAGAATTTTTTTTGATGAAAGGATTTGCTTTTATAAAAATCAATCCGGAAGTTACTTATTCAGTAATTAATTTTGATGAAAAAAGTAAACTTGTTAATTCGAGAAGTAAAGATTTAGTTTTAAGACTTAAAGAACTCGGCTATGATAAGTTAAGAGACAATTTATATTTTGAATCATTACTTCCTAAATATACTCCAGTTATATATTTGCCTACTTATGATTTTAATAATCTTGATAACAAATTAATATCTAGTATGAAGGAATGTGATCTTACTGGAGTTAGCTTAATTAGTGGAAATGAAGAAGATATCGAAACTTTCTATTCATTTGTTGATGATAAAGAAAGTAAAACTTCAACATATTACAAATTTTTTTATAAAGAGTTTAAAAAAAGCGATATGGTTGATTTGTTAATGGTTAACCTTAACTATGAAACTTATGTAAAATATTTACAAAAACAATATATTTTTGAACAGGAAAATAATGATTCTTTAAACAAGCAATTTCAATTAACTCCTAATGATTCATCTTTATATGCTAAAAAAACTAGAAGCGATGATGTTATGAATAGAATATCTGCAGATATTGCACTCGCTAATAAAAGAATGCAAGAAAACAATTTTAACGAAATATTAGGAGCTGCATTTGTTGTTAAATATGAAGGAAGAGTCACAATAATCATTACTGGATGTAATAAGGATTTTCAAGGCATTGATATTAAAACATATATTTTCTATAAAATTATTGAAGAATATAAAAAAGCTGGATATTTGTATTTAGATTTATATGGAATTACTGCTGATTTTACTGATACTAACCCATATAAAACACTTAATGATTTTAAGCTTAAGTTTAGACCTACGGTGTATGAATATATTGGAGAGTTTGATTTAATTGTTAATAAACCGTTCCACCAACTTCTTTGGTCTACTAATCAAATTCAAAAAGAATTTTATAAACCAGCTATTAAAAGAACAGGATCAAATTAAAAGAATTTCTAAAAAATTGAAATTCTTTTTTTATACGTACTTCTCAAGATCTTTTGGAACTTTATCATTAACTATCATATCTATTATTTTATTTTCTTTTTCTTCTGATACTTCTTTTCCTGTTATGTCTGAAAGTTCATGTATTATATCCTTTAAAGTGTTTCTATCTTTAAAGTTACCCTCCTGAAGTTTTCTTGCTAAACCTATTATTGTATCTTTATCAACATTAGTTTTTTCTGTTATCCTATTAAAAAGATTATCATTCACATATATCACCTAATTTATTATATGTAAATAATAATCTTTTGTTCTTTTGTCCTAAAAATTAAACATTAACCATTCTGGCTTGTATATCATAAGTATTCCTATTACAACCATTATAATTCCGCCGATAAGATGTGAGTACTTTCCATATTTATTTGATATTGCTTTTATCTCTAATGTCTTCATGGCGATTATAAATATTATTATATCATCTATCATAAAGAATAATATATATAATAACGAATAAAGTATTTGTCCAAATTTACCTACTTCATTTATTGTAAGAATTTGTGTAAACATTACAGGTAGTCCTAGTGAACAAAGAAGTTCTATAATATTAACTGACGCTGCTAATAAAACTATTCCTAGAAGTGCCAAAATGAAGGATTTTTCTTTTACTATTTTTTGAATTGATTTTATTATTTTCTTTCTATTCTTCGTGTCAACTACTTCACAGCCATCATCTTTTTTGAAGATGAATGATATTATTTGTAGTACTCCAAATAAAACTGCTACGAATGCTATTGCAACTCTTATATATAAAATTTTATTTAAGAATATCGCTAGATTTAACCAAGAAATTAGGAATAAGAAATATACCAGTGCAGATGATACAAGAAATGTAATACCTAAAGCCCACATTCTTTTTCTGTTTTTCATTCCGAGAAGCATTGATATTAAAAATAAAAGTATCCACATGGCGCAAGGATTAAATCCATCAACTAATCCGATTATTATTGCTGAAAGTCCTATTGAAACTTCTTTTATTTTTTGTTTACCAAGTATCGGAATATCTATTTCGTTTTCTTGGTAATTGGTTTTTGTGTCTTCTTCATTTTTATCTTCTACTATTCCTAAATATATTCCAACTTTATCTTTATATTTTACATTACTGTAATACTCTATAGCATTCTTTATTCTTTCTGGGGTGATTTCTTCATCAAATCCTGTTATGACCGTTTCACCAATTATTAGATATGGTATTCCGCTTGATGTATCATTTAAGATATCATGTACTTTTGAATATTTTTCTTGGTTCTCTTTATCATACCATATTTCATATCTATGCATTTTTATAAAATCATTTTTCTTTAAGTAAGTTTCAAACCATTTTTCTTCGTCCTTACAGTGTGGACAACCATCTCCATAAAATAAATAAATATTTAAATCTTTTTCACTTCCAAATACTAAGAATGGGATAAATAGAAGTAAAAATAATAATATTTTTAAAGTTTTTTTCATAAGTCACCTTCTATAATTTTTATAAATTCTTCCTTTTTATGCTCTCCACATAGTCTAGTTATTTCCTTATCATCTTTATAAAAAATAAATACTGGAAGAATCTTACCTACATTGAATTTTTCTATATCATCGAAATCAAAGTCATAGTCTTCATACTCTATTTCTTTAAATTCTTTTTTTAATTCATTTATTATCTTATTCATTATTATGCATGATGGGCATCCTAACGAGTTTATTTTTACTATTTTCATAATTACTCCTATTTTAGTAATTTAGATTTTTGTATTTTGTATGTACATTTTACTATAAATTTTCTTGTGAAAATTCTATTTGCAAATACTCCTAACTTTATGGTAAATCCTGGTATAATTATTAGTTTATTTCTATTCATACATTTTAATGTATACTTTACAACATCTTTACTTTGTAGAGATTTCACCCCGAATTTTACGTGTGCTCTTTCATTGAATCCAGTGTCAACTGGTCCTGGACAAAGTATATGAATTTTTACATTACTTTTGTCTCTTCTTAACTCTTCATATATACCCATACTTAGGTTATAAACATATGATTTGGTTGCATAGTATGTTGACATAAGTGGTCCTGGTTCAAATGCGGCAGATGATGCAACATTAAGTATTCTACCCTTATCTTTCTTAACAAAGTCTTGTAAGAATAGTTTAGTTAATATATGATAAGTTATAACATTTAAATCTATCATATTAAGTTCGCTATCTAAATCAGTATCAATAAATTTACCGAATGTTCCGAATCCTGCGTTATTGATTAATAAATCTACTTTACCTTTATATTTATTATACAATTTATAAACATTTTCTTTTACGCTTAGATCCATAACTTCAATTTCAACATTTGTTTTTAATTCTTTAGCAAGCTTTTCTAATTTATCTTTTGATCTCGCTACTAAAATTAAATCATAACCTTCTTTAGAAAGTTCTTTTGCAAAATCTGCTCCTAAACCATTAGATGCTCCTGTTATTAAAGCTACCATTCTTATCACCTGTATATATTGTAACATACATTATATTTTTAAAAAAGAATAATTTTGTGAATAAAATTAATACTAATTATTTTTTATTATTTGAAAAAGAAGTTACTATTTAGCAACTTCTTCAGCTCTTGTTTCTCTGATTACAACAACTTTTATTGTACCAGGATATTGCATTGTATCTTCAATTTTTTCTTTGATTTCTCTTGCTATTTTATAGCTTGATAAATCATCAATTTCATCTGGCTTAACCATAACACGTAATTCTCTTCCAGCCTGCATTGCAAATGTTTTCTCTACACCTTCCATTGAATTGCCTATGCTCTCTAATTCTTCAAGTCTCTTAACATAGTTTTCTAAAGAGTCATTTCTTGCACCTGGTCTTGATGCGCTTAATGCGTCTGCAACTGCAACTAGTTCTGAAATAACATATTCTGCTTTTTTGTCTCCATGATGTGATTCAATTGCGTTTATTACGACTTTATCTTCTCCATGCTTTTTGGCAACACCTGCACCTATTTCTACATGGCTTCCTTCAACTTCGAAGTCAATTGCTTTTCCTATATCATGAAGTAAACCTGCTCTTTTAGCCAATTGAACATTTTCACCTAATTCACTGGCCATCAATCCTGCTAAGTGTGCAACTTCTTTACTATGAGCAAGTGCATCTTGTCCATAACTCGTTCTAAATGCTAGTTTTCCAATTAATTCAACGATTTCTGGATCTACTTTTGATATTCCAAGTTCGAATAATGCTTCTTCACCTTTTTCACGAATTATTTTCTTGTAGTCTTCGCATACTTTATCATATAGTTCTTCAATTCTTGCTGGATGAATTCTTCCATCTTTAATAAGTGTTTCAAGTGTTACTTTTGCAATTTCTCTTCTTAATGGATCAAACGATGATAAAACAATTACTTCCGGAGTATCATCAATTATTAAGTCAACACCTGTCATAGCCTCAATAGTTCTAATATTTCTACCTTCTCTACCAATGATTCTTCCTTTCATTTCATCATTTGGAAGCTCTACAGTACTTACTGTTTGTTCACTGGTAACATCGCTTGAATATCTTTGCATACTAGATACAATTAATTCTTTTGCTTTTCTGTCTGCTTCAAGTTTGGCTTCATCTTCACGTTCTTTTAAGTAGACTGAAATTTCTCTTCCCATTTCTTCTTCTACTTTTTTTAGTATAGTCTCTCTAGCTTTTTCCTTCGAAAAACCAGAGATTTTTTCTAAAAGAGCTATTTGCTCTTTTATTATACTCTCCATTTTTGCGTCTTTTTCTTGAATTTCTTTTTGTTGTGCCAATAAATCTTTATCTTTTTGGTCTAGGTTTTTTTCTCTTTCAGTTAATAATTCATCACGTTTATCTAAACTCTTTTCACGGTTATCAATTCTTTGATTTAGATCATTAAGTTCTTTTTTCTTTTCCTTAATTTCTGCATCAGTTTGATTTTTTAACTTGTAACTTTCTTCTTTTAATTCTAAAATGCCATCTCTTTTAGCTTTTTCTGCTTCTTTTTTTGCATCTTGAATTAGTTTATCAGCTTCCTTTTGTGCAGCACTAACTTTTAATTTGTTTATAATAATCATTATGAAAGCGCCCACAAGCAATCCAACTACTACAAGCAAAATGGAGATAATTACATCATTCATAATTTTCCTCCATTACTTTCTAGAAGTATTTTTAAACTTCTATATCTATTGTAAAGTTTTATCGTTTTAAAGTCAATATTTAATTTTGTTTACAAAAAAACACAGATTTATTGTTCTGGTTTTTTGTATCTAACTCTTCTTTTTCTTCTTTTCTTTTTACTTACTTTGAGAAATAAATATATTAAGAAAATTAGTATCAAAAAATAAAGTTTGTTTATCCATATAAACTTCCACATGCTAAACGTTAACTTTTCGTTGTAATATAGCTTAAATTCTTTCAAAACTTCATTGTTATATTTTATTTTTACGTTTCCTAATTCTGAGCCTTTTTTTGTAAAATAAGAGATTTCTTGTATTCCATTATATTCGTAAACTAAATCTTCTTTGTTGAAATCATTTTTAAGATAACTATCATATTCTTTGTTATGATGAATTGATACTTCTTTTTCTTTTGAGTATTTTGTTTTTAAATTTACAATAACATCATTTTTATTTAGAATATTTTGATATGAATAATTAGTTGAAAAATATTTATATGTCTTTGTTGCATCAATTATATGTGGAGACTTCCTGGTTGAATAAGCGTTAAGTGTTATAAACATATAGTTCACATTATCTATAGTTGCTGTAGATGCTAGACAATTTCCAGCCGCCTTTATGTAGCCTGTCTTTGCTCCAGTTATATAAGAAATATCCTCTCCTACTTTTTGATTATATGTTTTTAGTGTACTTTTCACTGTTTTTCCAGTGGTTAATTTATATTCTTTTGTTTCGAAAACTTCTTTAAATTTTTTATTTTTTAAACTATATTTTAAAATTAAAGCCATATCATAGGCTGTACTATAATTTTTTTCACTATATAATCCTACTGGGTTTTCAAAATTTGTATTTTTCAAATTAAGCTCTTTTACCTTTTTGTTCATCATTTCTACAAATTTTTCATAACTACCTGATATTGATATCGCAAGACCATTTGCACAATCTGCAGCACTTGGCAACATTGTACAATATAATAAATCATTATAGGTAACCTCATCACCTTTTTTTAAGTTTATTTTTGCTACATCCCAAGCTATATCATTAACCATTTTTTCTGTTATTTTCACTTTTGCATTATAATTTTCAATATTCTCTATAGCTACTATAACTGTCATTATTTTTGTCAAACTTGCAACTTGTGTTTTAACGTTCTCATTTTTGCTCATCAAAATTTTATTATCATTAAGATTATACAAAATATATTTTTCACTTATTAACTCAACTTCCGATGCGAATATTGTTGAACAAAAAAGTATAAATATCACTGTGAATGATATTATCACACTGCCAATGTTATTCTTTTTTTCCATATTTCTTTTTTTCGTCCATCATAAAGTCAGTAATTTTTGTTTCTATTTCAACTGCACCTTTTGGATCTAGATTTGAGATATAAACATTTTCTTTAACTGTATCTATCTCTATATCACTCCATATTAAATTTTTTGTTACTTTTAGGTCATTGTACATGTCTGGTGTTATAGTTGTAAAAAAATATCCCCACAATAGTCTTTTTTGACCAATTAATATTCTCTTGTTTGTAAGTGCTATAACACATGAATTTATAATCATAAGTGAACTTTCATTTTTTTGTGCACAAAAAGCATATAATACTTTCTCCCCTGGATTTAAATGTTCCTTAATTACTGTAGCATGTGCATTTGTTCTGAACGCTACTGTTCTTGGAAATTTTCTTTTAAATCTTCTGACCATTCTATATATATCATCCATATTATCACCTCTTTGATTGTACCTTATTCTAGAAAAAAAGACAAGAAATAAAGTATTTTTAATTTACAATCAATAATACATCATTTAGAATTGTTGTTGCTCTTGATGCTACAAAATTATACTTCCATTTTTTAAATGTATCATTGTAACTAAAAAACACATATGTTATGAGTTCTTCATAATCTATCCAAATTCCTAAAAAATTTTTTAAATTTTTTACTGTTTTTTCATACTCTTTTAATCCATCAGTTCCAAATGTCTCAATATATCCACTTTCAAAATAAGTATTTCCGAACTGATATTTTTTGTGTCCATTATATATTGCATCCGTAATTCCGTTTGTTAAATCCGTTGGAATAAAATATTTTTGGAATAATTCTTCATAATCTGTGCTAAATCCAAGTTCTTCAATTAACTTTTTATCGCTTTGTTTATAACGTGATGATTTACCAAAAGTTGAATCATTTAAGAAGGCCATAAAGATTTGCTTTTTTTGTTCATCGGTGAATTTATATATATTTTTAAATAGTTCATATAGGTATAGAGATGTAGCACAACAATCTGTTATAATTGCATTTTTAATCTTTTTACTATTTGGATGATGGTCGATACATCCAACTACATTCACACCTTTTCCGACTGATTGTAAAAAATCATTATGGTCAACTAAAAAATAATTGTGCTTAGTTATATCGTTAAATGTTATTATTTTAGGTTCAAAATTTGAACACGCATCTAGCATTTTTTTGTTGTATTTATCAAAACGATATTTTTTATCTAATATTGCATAATATGATTTTATATTGAAAAAATTAAATATTTCAGAGAGAATTTTGGAAGAAATCGCAGAATCAATGTCTATATTTGAATGGCCAATAACATAGATGGGTTCGAATTTCTTTAGTTTTTTTATATATTCTACCGTATTCATAAATTATAACTCCTTGTTAAATGTTGCTAATAATATTTTTTATAATTATGTTGATTGATTCTATAACAAAATTATAATTATTTCTATTTAATTCAGTTCTTATCTCATCTGTATCTATATTTATTCTTGATATTATTTCCTCATTTAAATTTCTGTTATCATATACAAATATCATTGACTTTATATTTTCTATAAAATTATTTGATATTGTTTTTGGAAAATTATGTTGATTTTTTTGTGATATCTTATCTATAAATTTTATGGTTGCTGCTTTAATCTCTGATGTATTTACTTTTCTTTTTACATATTCCTGAATTATCATTTCATATTTTTCTAGCATTTCTATATATTTATCAATTATTTCCTCATTCGTTTCAATCATTCCATTTATCAAGTATTCTTCTATGCTCTTGTTTATAATATTTTTATTAAATGGTATGTTATGTTTTTCAAAAATTTTTAATACACGGCTTAATAACCTATTTTGATAGGCCACAATTAAAAAATTGTTATCTTTGATAACATCGTTTGCATTTGAGTTTATTTTTTCTATTATACTTTTCATATTTTAATATTAACACTATTTATTTATTTTTTTATTCTTTTTATGACTTTTTTGTAAAAACTTAACAATTAATTTACTTTTTTAAAGTGTTTTATATTTTTTTGACAGATTATTATATTAGGGAGGAATAAACAGTGAATAAAGATTTTTTAGATATTCAAAAAAAATTCTTTTCTATAAAAAGAAAAGGATTCATAAAATCAATTTACAATGATTGTGGAGCTGCAGGAAAAATGTTTGAGACCTTAATAAATAAAAAATTAGATAATAAACAAATGCCTGACTTTGGAACAATAGAAATTAAAACGATTTTAAAATCAAATAAGTTTCCTATTACTCTTTTTAGTTGTGCACCCTCAAAAAATGATTGTACGCAATCCGAAACCGTTAATTATTTAATAGATAACTTTGGATACAATACAAATTCAAGTTGCAAATGTCTCATGATAAATGTAAGAGATGGTAAAATTAAATATTGCAAAAATAAATTTGGATTTATGATTAAAGTTTCTTATAAATGGAAAAGAATATTTTTATGCATATTTTATAATAACAAAATATATGATACAAGCATATATTGGAGTTTTGAAAAAATTGAAGATATATTTTTTAAGAAATTAAATCGTTTAGTTTGTATAAAATATATAAAAAATATCACTCACAGTGATAATTTGTTTTATTATTATGATATAAATTGCTACTCATTAAAATCATTTGATGAAGTTCTAGAAGCTATAAAAAACAATATAATTACCATAAACTTAAATATTTCTATAAACAATGGTATATTACGCTATCATGGTATTAACTTTGTAATTTATGAGAAAGATTTGCCTATTATTTACAATAAACTGCAATAAAAAACTCACGAATGTGAGTTATAATTCAATGGTCGGGAAGACAGGATTTGAACCTGCAACCCCTTGGTCCCAAACCAAATGCTCTACCAAGTTGAGCCACTTCCCGATCTAATGGTGCGCCCAATAGGAGTCGAACCCATAACCTTTTGATCCGTAGTCAAATGCTCTATCCAATTGAGCTATGAGCGCGTTTTAAATCCTGTCGGAACCGCTTAATATAAGTAATTGCATTTGTTTTTAAATTAACAAAATGGTGGCTTCAGTTGGAATCGAACCAACGACACCAAGATTTTCAGTCTTGTGCTCTGCCAACTGAGCTATGAAGCCATCTGGCGGTTCCGACGGGACTTGAACCCGCGATCCCTCGCGTGACAGGCGAGTGTGATAACCACTACACCACGGAACCAATTTGGTTGCGGAAGATGGATTTGAACCAACGACCTTTGGGTTATGAGCCCAACGAGCTACCAGGCTGCTCTATTCCGCGATATTAGTATTTAATGATACTTATCATATGGCGGAGGAAAAGGGATTCGAACCCCTGCGCCAATTTCTTGACCTCCCGGTTTTCAAGACCGGTCCCTTCAACCAGACTTGGGTATTCCTCCAATATTTAAAGTTGGTGCCCCAGATCGGACTTGAACCGATATGAGCTTTTACACTCGCAGGATTTTAAGTCCTGTGCGTCTACCTATTCCGCCACTGAGGCACATAAATTGGTGTCTCGCTGGGGATTCGAACCCCAGACCCCTTGATTAAAAGTCAAGTGCTCTACCGGCTGAGCTAGCGAGACATTGTCATTATAATTAATTTTTGGTTGCCTCGGCTGGATTCGAACCAGCGGAATGCAAGAGTCAAAGTCTTGTGCCTTACCACTTGGCTACGAGGCAAAATTACAAGTGGTGGAGAGAGGTGGATTCGAACCACCGAACCCGAAGGAACAGATTTACAGTCTGCCGCGTTTAGCCTCTTCGCTATCTCTCCAAGTGGTGCCGAAAACAGGAATCGAACCCGTAACCTACTGATTACAAGTCAGTTGCTCTACCAATTGAGCTATTTTGGCAAAAAAATAAATTATGGTGGGCGATGAGAGACTTGAACTCCCGACCCCCTGCTTGTAAGGCAGATGCTCTAACCAACTGAGCTAATCACCCATAATTTGTCCTGCTGACGTTTATAAATATATCATTTATTGTATTTTATGTCAAGACAAATATGATTTTTTTTCAATTTTTTTTAATGTTTCATCGACCCACACATTTAAATTTTCCCTTAAAGGTTCGAATCCTCCACCCTTTTCCTCTATTCCTGGCTTTCTTTTAACAATAGTCTTCATTTTCTTTATGGACAATTTAACTTGTAATTTGTCTTCATCGATCGATAGAACTTTTACCTTAACTAAATCACCAACATTATACTTTTGTTCAAGATTGCTTACAAATTTGCTTGAAACTTCTGATATGTGTACCATTCCAACGTAATTATCTTCTAAACTCACAAAGATACCGTATTTAGTCACCCCAGTTATTTGCCCTTCGACTATATCTCCAATTTTAATATTACTCATTGTTCATCACACTGTTATTATATCAAATATTATTCATTAAACCAATCTAATAATTGAAATTTTTTATTGGATTTAAACATTTTTTGGAAATAAGCAAAGATTTTTTTATAATTATGTTCTTTCGCAACAATTATTTTAACTTTCTTTTCATACTGATCTACATTTTTTTCCAACAGTAATTGCTTTACGCAATGTAAATAAATTGTAGGATATAATAAACAAGAAAAAAAACTACCCAAATTGTTGCTGTTTTTTATAATTTCATAAAGTTCATCATAATCAAGCTCACCAAATATATATTTAATTTTGACATAAATCGCCTTTTCATATTCAGTATCAATTTTCTTTATGTATAAAGGATTCATAAAACTTTTCGTATTTAAAAAGTCAAATCCATAGTGCCCCAGTCCCATTGTTATTTTATCTTTTTCCACATATGAATTATAAAATTGTATTGCATTCTCTGCACAACCAATAAAATAATCAAAGCTTTTCTTAATTAAAGGATATTCATTGTTATATTCTAACAATTCATTTTCTATTGAATCAACCTCATTTTTCCATTCTTGCAATAAATTGATTGCTTTCATATCGGCTACAGGACTGATATTCATTATTTTTTTCATATTGGCATACTCAATTTTATTTTCCTCAATATTATTCACCCTTAATAAAAGTATACTTTTATTATTGTATTTTGAAATATAATTGCCAAATTTATTTATTAACACTGTATTTACATTTATCCCATGCTTAAAAAGTTCATTAGAAACATTTACAATTTCATCAATATTAATGCCATTACACTCGCATATATATATTTTATAATTGTCAACAAAGAAATAACATTTTTCATCTTTCCTATATATTCTTCTGGGGAATAGGTTATAATTGTAATTTAAAAAGTTTTTCATAACATTACCTCTATTAATATATATGATAATATTTGAAAAACTTTATTATTTATAAGTTTAATGTGTAATTATTATTAGAATTATTTTCCCCTGTTTGAGCAAAGACATCTTTATTTAAATTTTCTTTAGTTTTTAGACTTGATAATTCAATTTTAACCATTTCAACAATCTCATCAACTAGCATATTGCTGGCCGCCGTCATATAATTTGCTATTTTTTGGGAAATTTCTTTTTTTCTATTTTCTACTGCTTTAACAATTGTCGTTGTATCAAAACTAGCATCTTCTTCTTTTAATGTTTTTTGATTTGTATTGTTTAAAGTATTATCAACCATAGCATTTTTAATCGGTTCATCGTTAGATTTTTCATTAAATAATATAGTTGAATCATTCTCGCTTGGTTCCTCTGCTACAACAGGCACGTCAATTGTTGGCAATTCTATGTTACTATTTAGCATATCATTTGGTGATTGTTGCGAATTTTCTAAATTATTTATCGTATTTGATATTTTATTTACTGCGTTATTACCTACTGCAGTTACATCTTCCATCAAGGATTCTAAAACACCTGGATTGTTAGTTTGAACTGGTTTTTCGATATTTGACTCCTGATTTGGTATTATAGTCGAAGAAGGAGGTAAATTAACATCAGCTGGTACAAAAGTTGGGATTTCTTCTACATGTTGAGATGGCGGTACCGCAGTATTTACCGGTTCAATAGTCTGTTGTGAAACTTGAGGCTGTTGAAAGTTTAAATCAATTGCTGGTATACTATTTAAATCCGTTTGCTGTTGATTAGTTGGCACTTCTGCCTTGACTTCTTCAACCGTAAAAGCATTTTGCTTTGATAACGGTGGAATTCCTCCGTTTACGCTTGTAACTGTTGCATTTGATATTCCTATTATCCTTTTTGAGTCTTCATAGTCTTGAGTTTGAACTACCATTCCGTTTTTAATATTATTAATTTCACTTTTCATTTTTTCACCTAACTTTCCACAATTTGCTTCATAGCCTCTTTAACTTTTTGCCATATTTGATCATCTTTAATTCCGATTAAACTATATACTCCTGGTTCATTCTCAACAAATTCCGAAATATAAATTTTGCTCATCCCCTCGCCTGCTGTTTCCCCTTTAGACAAAATGACGAACCTTTTATTTAAATCATCTATTTTAAATGCATTAACTAAATCTACTTCTTCCATTGTGCCATCCATATTTTTTATTGAAATCTTATTCATATTCAAATCCTCTCTATTCTTCTATAATTTTAACACAATAAAACAACAATATCAACTAATCATAGAAATAAGTTGACAATGTAATTACCAAATAATTAATTTTTGGAAGCCTTATTAATGTCTAATGTTAACTTTTACTTTTTTGATTTGCTTTCTATTGTTTACAATACTGTTTTCAGACTATTTATTCACTGATAACCTTTCTATATTCCGCTACCGCCATCTTTTCCGACAGATACGCATTAATCAGATTGGTGTGCGCCTGCGTCCATGACAATTGTGCGGAGAGTACATCCACCATGTTTGCCTTTCCCTCATTATACGAGAAAGAAACCAAATCAAGATTTTCATTAGCCAGACTCATAGTCTCTTTGGCGGTTTTCACTTGATATTCCGTTTCCGTCAGTTTAGTCAATGCACCGGACAATTCTTCGTTGATATTATCCGTTATATAACTTTGTTGCAGTTTCTGTATGCCGATATACGCTTTCTGCTGACGGTTTGTTTTAAACCGGGCTCCCCAACGGAAGATAGGTATATTCAGGTTAATGCCGACGATGGGATTGAAAGAAACATCATAACCGAGGTTAGGTGTAGCTGTAGCCCATCCACCGCTGAAATACATATTCAATTGCGGGTTGAACTGGCTAAGAGCCGCTTTGCGTTGCGCCTGACTTTTCATGATGTTCACTTCCGTACTTTCATAATCCGCACGTCGTTGCAATACATTTTCAAGAGAAAGAATTTGTATAGGAGCAGAAGTCTTGTCAATAGTATAAAGACTGTCTACGGGGGTGTTGGGATCTATTCCCATCAAAATATTCAATTTCTGCAATGCCAACGTGTAATTCTGACGGGCTTTGATATATTGAAGTTCAGCTTCTTTTAGCCGGGTGGAAATCATGAGTAGGTCTGTACGGCTAATCATTCCATCATTGAAACGATCTAGAATAATATCATATTGCTGTTTTACGATATGTTGATATTTATCGGCAGCTTGCAGCATTGCTTGTGAAGCAGACGCATTCCAATAGACTGCATCGCTCTGATAATGAATTTGGTCGATTGTCATTTCCTCATTGAGCAGGCCGAGTTTTTCATCCGCTTTGGTAATCTTGT
>CAJJPX010000015.1 GCA_905193755.1 uncultured Clostridium sp.
AGTGCGATGTTAACTGTGATAACAATAAAGATGGATATTGTGATTTGAACTGTGACACTGATAATGATGGAAAATGTAATCATAGTTGCGATACTAATGGAGATGGAAAATGTGATTTAAATTGCGATACTAATGGAGATGGAAAATGCGATTTAAATTGTGATACTAATGGTGACGGTAAGTGCGATGTTAACTGTGATAACAATAAAGATGGATATTGTGATTTGAACTGTGATACTGATGATGATGGAAAATGTAATCATAGTTGTGATACAGATGGTGACGGAAAGTGTGACTTGAATTGTGATACTAATGGAGACGGTAAATGTGAACTTAACTGTGACACAAACAGTGACGGCAAGTGTGACGTTAACTGTGATACTGATAAAGATGGTAAGTGTGATTTAAATTGCGATACTAATGGAGATGGAAAATGTGATTTAAATTGTGATACTAATAATGATGGAAAATGTGATTTGAATTGTGATACCAATAAAGATGGAAAATGTGATTTGAACTGTGATACAAATGGTGATGGTAAATGCGATGAGAATTGCGATACTGATGGAGATGGTAAGTGTGATGATAAATGTACATCAATTGATATTGATGATAAAGAAGAGTACATATTAACTTTTACAGATTCTGCTACATTTAATAGAAAAAATATTTTGCCTGGAT
The DNA here is from genome assembly GCA_905193755.1 of uncultured Clostridium sp. GTDB lineage: Bacteria > Bacillota_I > Bacilli_A > RF39 > UBA660 > CAG-1000. The sequence continues at coordinate 682 of CAJJPX010000015.1, forward strand.
GGACTGGAACAAAAACATTTAAAATTAAAAATAATACATCTACTAAGCAAACAATAAGTATGCAGTGGATTAATGTAACAAATACATTTACGAGTGTTAATAACCTATATTATAATGTTAAACGTGGAAGTACTATTATTCTAAAAACAACTAGAGCTCCATATAAAGATACAGTAATTTCTTCATCAATATCTATACCTGCTAATACAACATATACATTTACATTTAATTTTGAATTTAGAAATACTAGTGTTAACCAAGATATTGATAAAGGTAAAACATTTGATGGAAAAATAAAAGTAACTATTAAATAGTTACTTTTTTCTTATGTAAAATATAGTTATTATTAATGTTATTATACTAATAATAGAACCGATTATGAAACCATATGGTATGTATTTAAATTCAATAGTATGTTCTCCTTCATCCAAGTTTGTGCAGATAAATGCGTTTGCACATATTCCATAATTTACTTTTTTATTATCAATATATAATTTCCAACCTTTGTCATATGGTATTGTTGTAAATAATGTTGTTTTATCATTTGTAACGTTTATAGTTCCCTTTATATAATCATCTTTTTCATATTTAGTAATAGTAAGTTCATTCTTTTTGATTTCATTAATAAATTCTTTATATTTATCTAAATATGTTATATAAACATTAGTATATTTTTTTTCATATGAATCATTATTACTTTTAAATATTATTTTATATTTATCTCCTTTTTTTACTAGTATTGGTAATTTATTTCTTCCAAGATTTATATTTTTCTTATCATTTATATATAGTTCTGTATCTAAATAAAAATCTCTATTTTCATTAAATGTTAAGAAGCTATCTTTTGATATTGTTCCTTCTATAATTAATGAATTGTCTTTTTTATTTAATACTTCTATATATTCTTTGTTATTTTTTGTGATTAATTTTGTATTGTTATATGTTATATTATTTAGAATTTCATATGTTTGTAAATTTTTGTTTGTCATTTTGTTTACTAATTCGTTTGTGTTTTCATATTTATCTATTGAAGGGGTATAATTTAGTATATTGTTATTTACCATGTATGCTAATGCTAATGCATCATTGTTTTTATATATGCTTAGTACTTGTATATCATTATTGTATTTTTCATAGTAATCTTCGTTTGGTATTCCATTTATATACTTTATACCTATTATTGATGATATATATGGGTTGTAACCATTAAAAATTAATTTAGTTCTGTTAATTGTTTCATAATTAAATTGATCACCAAAGAAATGTATTAATTTAGAGTTTTTAATTGAGTTAAATATATCTATACCATTATAGTTGTAAAACGATCCTTGTGTATATATTGTAGTTCTTTGTATATGTGTTCTATAAAAATTATTGTTTTTTGATTCGTTCGTTTTTATTTTTTTGATAATTTCAGTATTTTCATTTATGTCTTTTTGTAGTGCATTATATGAATGAGGACATTCTAAATTATCAAATGTAATGATTGTGTTAAATGTTATTTCTAGAAGAAGCATACACACTATAAATATATTTGCTTTTTTATTTTCTAATAAGAATGTATATTCAAATAGAAGTAATATTCCTAAAATAAATGAACATATTTTTATTTTATCATTTAATATATTAAGTTTTATAATTGGGCATATTGCAAGTAATATAAAAATAACTATTGATAATATTTTTTCTTTATTATTTTGTTTTACTTTCTCAATATTTATATATGTTTTACAGGCTATTAAAATTAAAAAGAATGAGAAAGTAAATATATATCTATTTGGATACCATATTGGTCTTTGAAACATATGCCATATGTAATCTATCATATTAAAACTAATACTCAATAAGAAAAATAATATAAATATCAATGTTGTTATTTTTTCTTTTTTGTTAACATTTTTTAAAAAGAAATATTTTATAACTAGTACTGATACAAGTAAGGATGTATAAATATTAACACTTCCATATTTTATATCTTCTAGTTGCATCATTCCTGGCATTGATTTATAAAATATATTTAGAAAGTTTATATTGAAACCAAAATAATTTGTTTGTTCAACTATGGTAAAATGTTCTAGTTTTCCATTAATTAATTGAATTATTGTAGGTAATAGTGTTATTGTACACATTATTCCTGAAAGTACGCTACTTATAATAAAATCTTTTATTATTCTCTTATCTTTTTTATTTAGATTGTAGTAGCAGTAAATAAAGTATAATAGAGAAAATATACATTCCATATATCCGATATAAAAGTTAGATAATATAGATATTGTTAACATTAATATATATAGTTTATTATTTCTTTCATATATTAGTTTTTCTAATCCCATAATTAATATTGGAAAAAATACTATATTATCAAAGTACATATAATTATAATAATATGCTACATTATATCCCATTAGTGCATAGCAGATACTGAACATAATATAAAAAATATTTTTTTGATTCTTAAATTTATATTTTAAATATTTACACATTGTGAATGATGAAAGGCTTATTCTTAACAATATTATAAAAAAATAATAATCTATAATATTATTTTGATTTGCAAATAAGCATAAGATGTTTGTTGGATTGAATGTATAATATATTGCTGTCACATAGAAGTTATATCCAAGTCCCCCTCCAAATGAGTAGAACAAACTGTTTTTACCTAGTAGAGCATTTTTAAAATTAATTGTAAAACTTGGATATTGATATAGTCCATCGTACTTAGAAAAAATTAAATCATTAAATGGGTGATTATTTTTTAGTAAACAAGATAACAATACTATTAGTACAGGTATTATTAACGATAAAATTTCTGGTAAATATTTTTTTATTTTGTTCATATTCTCACCTTTAAAAATTATATCATATTTATGAAACTTTTTAAAAAACTATTGAAACATTCAAACAAAAATGCTAATATTATTATAGCAAAGGGAGGATGAGTTATGGATAATAATAAAGGACAAACAATATTTTTATCTGTTATAGGTATTGCAACATTATTAGTAGCTATTATTGGAGCAACATTTGCATGGTTTAGTATTTCTATTCAAGGAAATGATCAAGCTTCAAGTATCATAGTAACTACTGCTACTGTAGGTAATGTAGTTTTTACTGATGGTAATGAAATTAGTATGACTAATATTAGACCTGAAACTAGTCCACAAAGTACAAAAACATTTACTATTGTGAATACTACATCAGGCGCTAGTGAAAAGATTAATTATGTTATCTATTTAGATGTAACTGCTAATACTTTAAGTGATGCTGCAGATGGATATTTTGTTCATTCATTAACAGGTACTGCTAATAATAATGGTACTGTTGCTGATGCTATAACTGAACAAGTTGTTCCTGGAGTTGGTAAGAATAAATTAGGTAATGGTACATTAAATGGTACTGAAACTCATACTTATACTTATTCAATTCAATTCAAAGAATCTAATGGCGATCAAAATGCTGCTCAAGGCAAAACATTCGCTGGTAAATTAGTTGTAGAAAATGCAACTGGAAAGTAATAGTTAATTAGTGTAAATTAAGTAGTAGAAATACTACTTTTTTTATTTGTAAATAGTTATTATAATTTGAATAACTTATTGTATAATTTTACTAATTTTGTTATTATATATATAGTACGGGTGACTAGAAATGAAAAGAGAAATAGAAAAAACAAGAAAATTTAATATTGTTATTTACTTATTAACTTTTATAGCATTATTCACTATGTTAATTGGAACTACATATGCATATTATGTTAAGAAAATTAAAAATGGTGATGAAACTAGAGTAATTATTAAAAGTTCAAATATGTTACTTAGATTTTATGATGGAAATCAAATAAATGCTGTTGATGTTATGCCAGGATGGGAATCAACTTATAATTTTTCAATAGAAAATTATAGTCCTGATACAGAAGGAAAATATAAAATAAAATTAGAGATAATTAATCCATTAACTAATACTGTTGAAAATAATTTTGTTTATGAATTAACTGGGACGTCAACGAAAAAAAATAATGATAAATTAGTGACTAAAAGTGAAACAGCTATTCCTGTTAGTACAACTGATATAGGAATTGGTACAATAAGTATTGGATCTTTACATGAATATAAATTAAAATTAAAATTAAAAGAAAATAATCAAGATCAAAATTATTTAACTGGTAAAACATTTGTTGCTAAAATATCTGCAGAGTATGTATATGAATAATGGAGTTTTGTTATGGAAGAAGATAAAACAATAAAAAGAAAGAAAATATTTAAGATGATATATAAAATAATAAGTTATTTTATAATATGTTTATTAATGATTATTGCTTCTTTTTTGATTTTTTATGTTATTAGTGGTAAAATAGCTCAAAAGCAAGGAAAAAAACCGTTATTTGGTTTATTTACTATTATTAGTCCAAGTATGACTGGTTCATTGAATGTTTATGATGTTGCTTTTACTATGAGAGTTGATACTGATAAGTTAAAAAAAGGAGATGTTATAACTTTTTATTCTACTAATTCATTTTTTGGTGGTACTCCAATTACTCATAGAATAGTGGAAGTGATTGATGTTCCTGAAACTGGTAGAATGTTTAGGGTACAAGGCGATGCTAATCCTAAGCCAGATGAAGAAAAAGTTTTACCTAGTAATGTTGTTGGTAAAGTATTATTTAAAATACCTCAACTTGGTAGAGTACAATTTTTCTTAGCTTCTAAAGGTGGATGGATAATAGCTATAATGATTCCTGCTTTAGTAATTATTTCTTATGATATTTATAAAATATTTAGATTAGTACTTTTAAAGAGTAAACTTCTAAGTATTGAAAATGAACATGGAAATATTTAGGAGGTTTTATGGTGATTTTAGATATTTGTGAAAATTCATCTGTTCTTAATTTGTTTTATATTATAAAAATTATTATTACTTTAATTAGTATAGTTGTACCTTTAATATTGATGATTTCACTTATGATAAATATAGTTAAGGAAATAGCTGGTGACAAAGATTCTTTGTTAAATGATATATTAAAGAGTTCTAGTAGAAAGATTATTGCTACTATTGCTTTATTTTTAGTACCTACTTTGGTTAATGTTTTAACAGGACTTACTCCTGGTAATAAGGGTTATATAAGTTGTTATAGAAGTGCAACTCCTGAATATATTGCTCAAAGGGAAAGTGAAGAAAAAGCTTTACTTGAAATGAATAATGCAAAATATAAAGAGTATAATGCTAAGTTAGCAGCTGAAGCTGAAAGTAGAGAGCAACAAAGACTTCAAAGCTCTGGAGGATACTCAGGTGGTGGAGGAAGTTTTGATTCTGGGGATGATGGAACTATAGGCTCTGGTTCTGCTGGTACTGAGTCCGTTGGTAGTTATAAGAATTGGAAACAAGCAGATCCTAGATGGGCTAATAATAGATTAGGTGCTTCAACTACAATAGGTGATTCAGGTTGTACATCTACTTCTGTAGCTATGGCTTTAGCTAAGAGTGGAGTTAAAACAAATTTAAGTACAGATTTATCTCCAGCATCATTTGTTGATTGGATGAATAAAAATGGTGGATATTCAGAAAATGATTTATATTGGGGTATTGTTACAAATTTGGCACCTAGTTTTAAATATGTAGGAAAGACAGATTTATATGGAACTAATGCACAAAAAACTACTCAAATAAAAGCCGCACTTGATAGGGGAGAATATGTTATTTGTGCTGTTAATGGTACTGGTCACTGGGTTTTTGTTGATTACATAGAAGATGGTCATGTATATATACTTGATCCAGGAAGTGCAGATAAAAAAGAATTATTTGATTATTCAGGAGTTACATTATATGATAGTTACAAGGTTGGTTAATTTAAAAAAATTAGTTTTATTATTAATAGTTGTACTTTTATGTTCTGGTTGTGGAGGAGAGTTATATTATAATTTTGGCGAAAATAAAATAGAATCTAAAATTAAAATTGAATATAATACTAATGAATTTAATGACTACATAAATAATACAGAAGCTAATAATAATTTGAATTTAAATGACAGTGAAGTTAAAAGTAATTCTGAAATGTTATTTAGCTCATATAAAATAGCTGCATTTAAAGATATGGATACTTATACTTATCAAGGAAATTTAGAAAAGAAAATTGATAAATTTACTTATACTTATACATATGATTATAATTATAATGATTTTAAAAATAATAATATTTTCAATAGTTGTTTTTCAGCACCTATAATCAAGGAAGATTCTAATGCATATTATTATACATTATATGGAGATTATACTTGTAGATACGCTGAAGGTATGAAGTTGATAATTGAGGCACCTAATAAACTTTTGAATAGTAATTCAAGTGATGTTCAAGGTAGTAAAGCTACATGGGTAATTAAGCAAGAAGCAAATGATATTTATTTTTCTATAAGTAAAGATAAATCGTCAGGTAATTTTTTGAATAAAATATATATAGTAGCTGGAGTATTTTTAGGAATTATGATAGTTATTACATTATTCTTAGTTAATAAACTTAAAAATTTATAGTGCACATTTGTGTACTTTTTCTTTTATTTTATATTGACAGGGATAACCCCTATACCCTATAATGTGTATGGTGAATGAAATGAATAAATGTAGTAATTGTGTTAGAACTAAACATAGAACAGAAGAAGAAAAGAGAAGCTTAAAAAGAAGATTGAAAATTTTATCTGGACAAATAAGCGGAATAGAGCAAATGATTGATGATGATAGATATTGTGATGATGTGTTACTTCAAATAGCTTCTGCGACTAATGCTCTTAAAAGTTTAGGAACAGAGATACTTAAAAATCATATGGAAACTTGTATGATTGATGAGATAAATAAAGGTAATAATGAAGTAGTTGAAGACATAATTGGTTTGATAGGTAAATTAAAGTGAAAAAGATTTATATAAAGATAGAAGAAATTCACTGCATTAATTGCGAGAATACTATTAAATATGCGTTAACGTCTGATAAAGATATTAAAAGAGTTTGTTATTATTTTAGTTTCGATAATAGTCATAAGTTTTCTTCTTTATAAAGTGATTGGTTATAATGTATTTAATATGATACCTACGATTGATAGTAGTATTACATATGGTATGTTATTTGTAACTGGACTATTAACAAGTATACATTGTATAAGTATGTGTGGTTCAATAAATTTAGTAGCATCTATTAATAATGAAAATAAAAGAAACTTAAAAAGACCGATACTTTATAATTTAGGAAGAATTATTTCATATACAACTATAGGTGCTTTAGTAGGACTTCTTGGTAAAGTAATAAGTATCAATAATGTAGTAAGTGGTATTGTATTTTCATCTATGAAGGGTAAAACTAAAATATTAATTAATAAAATAGCTAGTGTATTAATATTAGTACTTTCATTAATTATGTTAAATAGAGGACTTTTATCATTAAATATAGATTTATTTAAAAATAATAATTATGGTGATTATGTTAAAACTACTATTAAAGATGGCTATCAAGTAATTGAATTTGATTTAGATTATGATAAGTATAAAGTTAAGAAGAAGTTAGAAGTGGGTGTTAATATTATTGAATTTATTCCTGATAAAGAGGAAACGATTAGTTATACTTGTTGGATGGATATGATAAAGAATAATATTAAAGTAATAGATGATATAAGTTATTTTGAAGGTGATAAAAATGAATAAGGTTGATCTTAGTATTGGAGGAATGAGTTGTAGTGCTTGTTCTTCAGGACTTGAAAAGTATTTGAATAAACAAAAGGGTATAGTAGATGCTTCAGTTAATTTAGTACTTGCGATGACTACTATTAAGTATGAAAATATAAGTATTGAAGATATTGAAAGATATATAAAAGAAGCTGGATTTGAAAGTTTAGGGCCTTATGATTTATTTAAAGAAAAAAGAAGTAAGAATGTTAAAAAGAATTTAATAATATTTAGTGCGTTAGTTATAATTTTGTTATATGTGTCTATGGCTCACATGATAGGACTTCCTTGTGTTGACTTTTTAAATATGGAAAAGTATCCTTTTAATTATGCGGTATGTCTGTTAGTACTTACAATACCATTTATGATATATGGAGCTGATATATTTAAGAGTGGTTATAAGAATTTAATACATAAAACACCTAATATGGATACTTTAGTTTCTATTGGTGTAATATCAAGTTTTATATATAGTTTAGTTAGTACTATTATGATTATAATTGGTAAAGAAATGTATGTTCATAGTTTATATTTTGAGAGTACTGGAGTAGTTATATATTTTATTAAACTTGGTAGATACATAGATTCTAAAAGTAAAGAGAAGACTAAAGAAGCAATTAAATCTTTAGTACAAATAACTCCAATGAAAGCATTATTAAAAACAAATGATGGTGAAAAGGAAGTAACTATTGATGAAGTTAAAGTAGGAGACATATTGGTATGTAAACCTGGTATGAAGTTTGCTGTTGATGGAATTATAGTAGATGGTAGTACGCATACTGATGAATCATTTATTACAGGAGAGAGTAAACCAAATAAAAAGAATATAAATGATAAAGTAGTAGCAGGTAGCTTAAATATTGATGGTTCAGTTTTGTATGAAGCAAAATTTATTGGAAAGAATTCAACTATTTCTGAGATAGTTAGATTAGTGGTAGATGCCAGTAATACGAAAGCTCCAATTGCTAGATTTGCTGATAGAGTAAGTGGTTACTTTGTACCTAGTATTATCTTAATAGCTATTGTTACTTTTATTAGTTATTTATTTTTAGGAAAGGGTATTAATGATAGTTTAGTTCATTTTGTTAATGTTCTTGTTGTAAGTTGTCCATGTGCTTTAGGTCTTGCGACTCCACTTGCAATAGTTGTTAGTGAAGGAGTATGTGCTAAAAACGGAATACTTGTTAAAAATAGTGAAACTTTAGAAAATTCATATAAAGTAGATGCTATATGTTTTGATAAAACTGGTACTCTTACATATGGAAACCTAAAAGTAAATAAAATTAATAATTATAATGATTATAAAGATAGTGAACTTAAAGTAATTATTTCATCTTTAGAAAGTAAATCTAGTCATCCGATAGCTAATGCATTTAAAGATGAAAAACTGAAACTTAAAGAAGTAAAGAATTATAAAAATATAGATGGAGTAGGTTTAGAAGGAAAGATTGAAAATAACAAATATTATATTGGTAACTCTAGATTGTTTGAAATACTAAATATTAAAAATGAATATTTAAGTGATGAAGAAGAATTAACTCTTGAAGGAAATAGTATTCTTTATGTTATAGAAAATAAAAAAGTTATAGCTTTAGTAGGAGTAAAAGATATAATAAGGACGGATGCTAAAGATATAATTAGTGAATTAAGTAAAGACAAAGAAGTTATAATGCTTACAGGAGATAATAAAGTAACAGCTGGTGTTATAGCAAAAGAACTTAATATAAGTAATGTTATTTCTAATGTACTTCCAAGTGAAAAGATAAAAGAAATAAAGAATTTAATGAAAGATAAAACTGTTATGATGATAGGAGATGGAATAAATGATGCTCCTAGTCTTGCTACTAGTAATATAGGTGTTTCTATTGGAAGTGGTACTGATATAGCTAATGACTCATCTGATGTAATACTTATGAATGATAATTTAGTTAATATAATTAATTTGATAAATATAAGTAAAAAGACAATAAAGATTATAAAAGAAAATTTATTTTGGGCATTCTTTTATAATATATGTATGATACCTATAGCTATTGGACTTTTTAGTAGTTTTGAAATAAATATGAATCCTATGATAGCTGGTTTATCTATGACACTAAGTAGTGTTACAGTAATTTTAAATACATTAAGATTAAAGAAAATAAAGGTAAGGAAGTGTTAATATGTTTGGACATAAAAATAAAGTTATTATTAAAGTGGATGGTATGCACTGTGAACATTGTGCTAAAAAAGTAAGCGATGCGATAGTAAAAGTAGACGAAAAATATAAAGTAAAAGTTGATTTAAAGTGTGGTGAAGTAACTATTACTAGTAAGAATACTATTGACATTGATAATGTAAAAGAAAATGTAAATCAAACTGGATTTACATTTGTTGGTGTAAAGGATTAATATGAAGAAAATACTTAGTGTTTTAGTAATATTTTCTATATTTATTCTTTATGGTTGTGATAAAGAGCAAGTGGTAGAAGAAAAGAATAATATAATAAGTGTAAATCCAGTAGATGGTAAAATAGAAATTGATACTACTAACATTACTAGTGATGTTACATTTGTTAATTATGATAGTAATGGTGTTATTATTCAGTTTATAGTAGTACGTGGAACAGATGGAGTTGTTAGAATTGCATTCAATACTTGTCAAGCATGTAGTCCTTCTCCAAGAGCGTATTTTGTTCAAGAAGGTGAATACTTAAAATGTGAAAACTGCGCTAGTTTATTTCATATAGATAAAATAGGTGTAGAAAAAGATGGATGTAATCCTATAGTAGTAGAAGAAAAAGAACAAACTGATAATAAAATAATTATTAAGACTGAATATGTAGATACTTTTAGAGATAAGTTTGTTAATTGGAAAGGCATAATAGAGTAGTTAGCAATTGTAATGATTGTTAACTTTTTAATTTCATGTTAATATATTTGTAGATTATATTTTTAGGAGTAGTTTTGTGAAAGAAATTGAAATATTAGTTGAAGTATATGATGATATTAAAAAAATTAAAGAAATATTTAAGAAGTTTCAGTATGTTGGCCTTAAGAAAACAGTTGATGAATATTATTATGACCCACTAAGAGACACATTAAAACCTGATAAGACTGGAGGACTTAATCATTGTTTAAGACTTAGAACTAAGAATGATGAATACTCTATAACTTATAAAGATGATGTATTTGATAACGGTAAATGGTTATATTCAGATGAATATGAAACTAAAGTAGAATCTATTACAATGGTTAAAAATATATTTGATAGACTTGGACTTGTTAAATTTATGGAGATAGATAACGATAAAGAAACTTATATTTTTAAGGACTATGAAATAGTAATTGAAAATGTTAAAGATTTAGGCTTGTTTATGGAAGTGGAGTACTGTACTAATGAAGACGTTGATGTTAAAGAAATTAAAAATAAAATACAAGACTTTATAAATAGTTTAGGTATTAATGTTTCAGAAGAATTAAATATGGGAAAACCTGAAATGTATATGAAGAAACATAATATTGTGATTGAATAAAATATCTAGTTCTTATTTGATAGCTATTTGATATTTATGTTTAATATAAAAAAATACCTACGAAATGTAGGTTTTTCTATACATAATTATTTATGTTTTGAAACTCACAAGTATCTATAAACTTAATATCATATTCATTACATTGTTTTTCTATTTCTTTACTTATATTTATAAGTTCACTAATTATATTTTCAAGTTCTTCATCAGTTTTATTAGCAGGCCAACCATCATGAATATATTTTCTTATTTCTGAAACTTTTCTTGTAACTGTAGTGTTAGGATAACCTAGAAAATAAATATCCCATTTAGTTCTATCAATATATTTAATAATATCTTTTGGATATAAATGTGCTGAATCTAATATATATGAATCACTATCACTTGAATCCATTATACTAATAACTCTTGACAAAAATAAAGCTAATTTCTTACTTGATTCTTTATCTATAATAACATTACTTGTTATACCAACTTCTTTAAAATTATGTTTAAAACTAGATGTAAAATAATCTATTGGTATATGATTATATTTATACTTTTCACATAGTTTACTTGCTAAAAAAGATTTACCACTTTTAGCTACTCCACATATTAATACATTTTTCATAATAACCTCACTAACTATATTATAAAATATAAATTAAAACTTATAAAGACGAACTTTATAAGTTATTTGTTTTTACTTATCACTTCAATAACCTTATACATAACTATTGAAATAATAGTTAATAAGAATATACCAGTCATTACTAAATCTAAATTAAATACTTGTGATCCATATAATATTAAATAACCAATACCTGCCTTAGATGTTAAGAACTCTCCCATAATAACACCTATTAGACACATAGATATATTTATTTTTAATGTATTAATAATAGTACTTTTATTAGATGGTATTACTACATTAAATAATATATCTTTTTTAGTAGCATTAAAAGTCTTTAATAACTTTATCTTTAACTTATCAGTGTTTACAAAACCATTATATATAGTTTGAATACTAACAATAACAGATATTAATATAGCCATAGTAATAATACCATTTTGATTAGCTCCAATCCATATAATAATTATAGGACCTAATGCCACCTTAGGAAGACTATTTAATATAGTTAAATAAGGATCAATTACTTTAGATAGAAAATCACTTTCATATAAAATTATAGATATAATAATAGAGAGAAGAGTAGTTATCATAAAAGAAATAATAGTTTCTTTTATAGTTATCCATATATGAATAAATAGATTATTTTCAATATAAAGTTTAGAGATAGTACTTAATATTTTAGTGGGGGAACTAGTAATAAAAGAATTTATATAATTATGACTAGCTAGAAATTGCCAAATGATTATAAAAAATATAAATATACTAATTTGTGTAATAGATATTAAAAGTTTATTTAGTTTTAAATTTCTTAGATATTTTTTATGTTCATTACTCATTATTATCTATTTCCTTCCAGATAAGTTTGTAGTAATCTTTGAATTCTTTAGCATCTCTGTTATTAATTGGTGTACTTTTATTAGATAAATCTATATTATGAATGTTTTTAATAGTAGCTGGTCTTTTAGAAAAGACAATTATTTTATTACACATAGATATTGCTTCTGCGATATCATGAGTTACTATTAAAACAGTTTTATTTTCTTCTTTTATTATTTTAAATACATCATCTCCAACTTTTAATCTAGTTTGATAGTCTAACGCACTATATGGTTCATCAAGAAGTAATATATCTGGATGCATAGCTAGTGTTCTAATAAGAGCTAGTCTTTGTTTCATACCACCTGATAAGGAACTTGGATACTTATCGATAAAATCATATAGATCATACTTCTTTAATAGAGATAATACATATTCTTTATTTTCTTTAGTGAGATTATGTTTTATCTTTAAGCCAAGTAATGCATTATCAAGAATTGTAAGCCATGGAAATAATGCATCTTCTTGAAGCATATATGAAACTTTTATACCATTTTTAATATTTATATTTCCATTATAGTTTTTATCAAGATTAGATATTATGTTTAATATTGAACTTTTACCACATCCGGATGGACCTATTAGTCCGATGAAGTCTCCTTCATTAATAGAGAAACTTACATTATTTAAAGCATCTATTTCTCCTTCAGTAGTATGATAAGTTTTAGATATATTTTTAACTTCTAAAATATTAGTTGTATTCATTAGTTATTAAATCATCAATATTTACTTTCTTATCTATTGTTTTACCATATATCATAATATCTAATAATCTATTATAGTCTTTCTTATTTATGTATGTTGATTTATACCAAGAGTCAGCACTCTTATATCTTTCAACTATTGTTGTTAAGTCTTCAATAGAAGTATCACTAAATTGATTTTTAATAGCATTAGCTATAGTCTTTGAATCGTTTTTATGAACAAATTCTAATCCTTTATTTAAAGCTTCGTTGAATTTCTTTATAACATCTTTATTCTTTTTGATATAACTTTCTTTAGCATAGAAAGCAGTGTAGGGAACAGTACCAGATATGTTACCAAGAGATGATAATACACAACCTGAACCTTCTTTTTCTACTTTTAGAGCATTTGGTTCAAATAGATTTACAAAGTCTCCTTGACCACTAATGTATGCACCAGTTAGAGATGCAAAGTCTATAGATGTATCAATATTAACATCTTTTTCACCAATATTAGATTCTTTTAGGGCATACTTAAACATAAGTAATGGCATACCACCACTTCTTCCTGCTAATACTTTTTTACCTTTTAAGTCTAGAATACTAAAGTTATCTTTATATTTACAATCACCTACTATAAATTGACCATCTCTTTTAGTAAGAGAAGCAAATGTAATTAGTTTTTCATTACTATTATTGTAAACATAAACAGTTGCTTCAGGACCAGAGAATCCTATATTAGCGTCTCCTGATATTACAGAAGAAGCTACCTTATCAGCACCTGGAGTTAATACTACTTCAATATCAAGACCAACACTTTCAAAATATTTATTTTCAAGAGCTACATACCAAGGACTATAGAATACAGAATGTGTAACTTCTGAAACTACAATTTTATTACTTTCTTCTTTCTTAAAAGAAAAAGCAATTATAAATATTAAAAATATAGTTACTACTACAAGAATTATCTTTTTCATATAACCTCACTTTCATAGTAATATATTCTAAATAATATTTTTTGTTAAATTAAAAAGACTTTATAAAGTCATTTCTAATGTCTCATCTAAAGTCTTTATTAGAGGTTCTTCAATGTTTTCTACTTCTTGCATTCTATTTCTAAGTTCATCACTTACTACTATAAATTCATCACTAATTAAATTTAATAAATTATTTAATTTCTTAAATATTCCCTTAACTGGATCTAAATAATAATATGTATTACTATTATCAATAGAAAATATAATATCGAATTGTTTTCTTCTAGTAGAGTAGATTACATATCTTTGTATTCTATTTCTATATAAAGAATATTTAGGATTTAGTTTTATTCCTTCACTAGCTTTAGCTTCTCTTAATTCTGGAAACATATTTTCAATAAACATATCAATAAAGTCTAATTTCTCAGATAGTCCTGTGAATCTTGCTGTAAGAGGAGATGATTTTTCATTAAAGTTAAAAAACTTTGGAAATAGATATTCAAATTTCTTTTCTAAATATTCTTGAGAACAATATCCATGTCTTTCTATCTTATATTTATCATCAACAAAGTTAATACCTAGTTGACTAATTAAATTTCTATATTTTTTAGCATCTTTATTTTGAAGAGAATTTCTAAGAGCATTGATTTTACCATTTACATCTTTGTCTTCGTTTGGATTATGTCCATAGAATGTAGCTCTTTCTCTTATGAATTCTATCCATTTATCTATTTCATTCATATCAAAATCTTTTGTATTAAGATAGTCTTCTATAAACATATTATTAACTTTATATTTTGTTATATCTTTGAAAAATTTAGTATCATAGCCTAGTTCCATTAAATAACAATTTTTTCTTAAATATGCTCTTAGATTTTCTATGAATATATTATCATAACCATCATATCTTTTTTGTTTACTTCCTTCAGTAACAGTGTATGGTTTAATATATCCGATTTTTTCATCTATTTGTGTTAATTCGTCATCATTTAAAACAGTATGTTTGATTTCAGGACCTTTATATTGTATTTCTTCTTCACCTTTTTTATTAACTCTAGTATATGTTATATTATTAGCAAAGTGTTCAGTTTTCATATTAAATTGTATATTAAATAAATCAGGTACAATAGTTAAAAAATAAGTTCTATTATTCTCACCAGTGACTGCTAAAAACCAATGGTGTACTTCTAAAGTTTCTAGGGTTTCTTCGTCAGTAAAAGGATTATATTGAGTTGTTTCTATTAGGTTGCTTTTAATACCTAGTTTTTTATATATTCTTTGTAATACAATTGCTGCTGATTTACATATAACAGATAAATTACGTATTTGTTTACTTTCATAAGTACTTTTGATTTTTTTATAATCATAATTTTTATTATCAAGTTTTCTACCTAGTGAATAGAAGAAACCTACGTTTTTAGAAATATATTTTCCTATATATAAGTAAACATATCTTATGATTTCATCTTTATTCCAAGATGGGTTAATAGAGTTTATTAATTCATCTTCAATGATTTTAAGTTTTTGTTCTTCATTTACTTTTACATAACCAGGTATCATATGTATCTCCTTATCTTAGATAAGTATATCACATATTAAGTATTATTTATATTAAAGTTGAACATTTTCTTTTAAAATATTATAATTATTTTAGATGATAGAAGAGGTTATTTATGAAGAATAGTAGGACTATTAGAATACTTTTAGGTGTTATGTTAATGACATTTATAATACTAAGTGTAATTGGTTATTCTTATGCTTATTTTAGTTTAGAGATAGAGGGAAATCCAAAAGATGTAGTTATGTCTACAGGAGATTTAAGACTTGAATATAAAGATGAAACTGAACTTGTGTTAGAGGGTGCAATGCCTGGAGATGAAGTTTCAAAGGTTATAACTGTTAAGAATATAGGCACTAAAAGTGCAAAGTATTCTTTGTATTGGGGAGATTTAATAAATACTATTGATAACTATGAACTTCATATAACTCTAGATTGTAAAAGTTACACAAACTATGGAGAAGACACACAGACTGAAAGTGGTACTTGTGATAGGATTTATAGGGCTGTTCCGATTAGTAGTACTGTGACTACTGGTAATATTAAAAAGGGTATTTCTATTGAGCCAGGTATAACTCAAGAATATGTTGTTACTGTTAAATTTGATAAAAAAACTTATCCTCAAGATAATAATATAAATAAAACTTTTACTGGCAAGATAGGTATAGAAGAGTATACTGCACCTAAAGTTGTTAATTGTACATTTGATGGGGAAATGGTGCAAGGAGCAGAGTATGTAAATGGGCAATATACATATAGATATAATCAAACTTGGATTGGTTCTAAGTGGGATAATAGGAATTTTGATGGTTGGGGCGTTACTTTAACTGATAAGGAAAGTACTGAACCTGTTACTAGTAAAGTTTGTACTACCATAAATGGAAAATATACAATATCAGCATCAAATATGTTTGGTGGTAGCAAAGCAACTAGTATTGATTTAAATAGTTTTAATACAGAACATATTATAGATATGGGAAATATGTTTAAAAATACAGAAGCAACAATTATTATTGGCCTTGATAATTTTATTACAAGTAATGTTACTTATATGCATTATATGTTTTTGGGAGCAAAAGTACAATCTTTAGATCTAACCAGTTTTGATACTAGTAAAATAACTAGTATGGCATATATGTTCAAAGAAGCTAAAGTTCAAGTTTTAGATTTGAGTAGTTTTGATACAAGTAAAGTTGGGAATATGCAAGCAATGTTTAGTAATGTAAACGTTGTGTCAGTTGATGTAAGCAGTTTTGATACATCAAATGTTACTGATATGAGCATGCTATTCGATTATGCTACTATTAATTATTTAGATATTAGTAACTTTAATACATCAAAAGTAACTTCGATGCAATCGATGCTATCAAGTGCTAAAATTCCTAATTTAGATATAAGTAATTTTGATACAAGTAATCTTATTAATGCAAGTTTCATGTTTGCTTATTTTAGAGAAAGTAATATAAAAGGAATGGAAAACCTTGATACTAGTAGAGTGACAAATATGACAAATATGTTTGTTGGTAGTAATTTAGTTGAATTAAATTTAGATAATTTTAATACAGCTAATGTTGTTAATATGACGAGTATGTTTAAGGATATGAAATATATAAAATCATTAGATTTGAAAAATTTTGATACATCAAATGTTACAAGTATGTATCGTATGTTTGAAGGCTGTGTTGCTAATTCAATTGTGGGACTTGAAAATTTTGATACAAGTAAAGTAACTAATATGTCTAATATGTTTTATTGCTGTCGTGCTACAAATATTGATGTTAGTAATTTTGATACAAGTAATGTTACGAGCATGAAGGGCATGTTTAATACATCTTCTGCTACTTTATTAGATTTAAGAAATTTTGATACAAGTAGCGTAACTGATATGAGTTACATGTTTGTATCTTTTACTGGAAATGTAATAGGTTTTGAAAAATTTAACACAAGTAAGGTAACTGATATGTCGTTTATGTTTAACAGTTTTAAAATAAATATTCTTGATTTAAGTAATTTTGATACAAGTAATGTAACAACTATGAATAATATGTTTGATAGTGGGGAATATAATAAAATAATTTTAGATAAATTTAATACAAGTAGTGTAATAGATATGAGTAGTATGTTTAAAAATGTAAAAACTCAGGAAATTGACTTAAGTAGTTTTGATACAAGTAAAGTAACAAATATGAATAATATGTTTGCTTATAGTACAGTGCTTAAAACTGTATATGTTAGCGATAAGTTTGTCACTGATTCATTAACTAAATATACAGATATGTTCAAATCTTCAACTAAACTTGTTGGTGGTGCTGGTACCGTATATGATGCTGATCATATAGATAAAGAATATGCTAGAGTAGATGGTGGTACTTCATTACCTGGATACTTTACTCTTAAAAACTAATTTGACAAAAAATAGATAATTAATGTAAAATGATGATAGAGGTGTTTATATGGTAGATGATTATTCTAATATAGATGTATATGTACCAGTTAAAGTAATAAATGGAAAAGCTAAAAGAGATGTTTCTATGTTACTATTTTCTAAAGATACTGGATATGGAGATGCTTCATATTATGTTTATAGTGCCATATCACGTAAATTCTTTAGAGAAGATAATATTATGAGATTCTTGATAGCTAATAAAATAACTAAACTTGCTAAAGTTGGTCCAACAAGAAAAAATGGTGTAATTACTGCTCTTGGTAAAGCAATGGTGGATCCTGAAAGTGATAAAATATATAGAAAGATGATATCTCATAATCATAATTTCACATTATAAAATATTTGAAGGATAAAATCCTTCTTTTTAATTGTGAAGATATTGTGTTTTTTAAAAAACTAGTATATAATTAACTTGTATAATGTATAGAGTAGGAGGATATAATGAGGTGCATAGCAGATGTTTTTTTAAAACAAAAAGCTAAATGCATTCTAAAAAACGTAGATATACTTATTCGTGATGAGATAGTTCCATATCCAAAAAACATGGAAGACTTTGAAATAGTAATAGATAAATTCTATCAAGACTTCTTTTTTGGAAATAGAAACATTGATAAGGCTCTAGAAGAATATACAGATATATTTTTAAAATATGATGTAGATAGTATTGTACCAAAAAGAATGCTTTTACTTATTTTTGAAAATGTAGTAGACTACTTAGACTTAATAGATAATGAAGAGTTATTTGATTGGTATTATCTAGTAGCTAAATTAATACTTCTAAATATAGCATTAGAAGAATATTCTAATTCGTTGACTGAAGAAAAAATAAGTTATGATGAAATAATTAAGATATTTGAAGTTAAGAATAAGTCAATATTTGATAATGAGATAAAAGAACTATTTGATAAAAATTATATTAAGATAATTAAGAATATCACTAAAGAAGTTAAATCTAATAAAAAATGTATTAGAGAATTAAATAAATCTCCTTTAAAAGTATATTATGATATAGTTGGTTCATTAGATGGAATAGACTATAGAATATCAAGAATACACTTTGATAAGGAAGAATTTAGTGGTTTAGATGAAAGACATGTATATGATGCTTTTATTAAATATGATTTTGCAATAGATTTTAAGTATATTGAAGCTGAAAACGTAAGTTTTGAAGTCGTTAAAGAAGTATTTTCTGGTAAACATAATACATTGTATTTTATAAGGCTTCCGAATGGATTTTTTAGACTTAGAACTAATGTGACTAAACTACTTAATATTATTGAGCCTAAAACTCTTAAGCATTTTGTGTTTTTAGTTCCATATAGTGAGATTATTTCTAGAGATATTAAAGTTAAAGAGCTTAGAGATGCTGGTGTTAAGATTGGTGTCTATCATTTAAATACTCTAGAACAAAAATCTATTAAGCTTAAAGGTTTAGTTGAATATGTATTCTTAAAGCCTAGTGAAGTTACTAATTATGAGAGTATTATTAACTTTTCAAAAACTATTAATTCAATAATAGTAGAAGAAAATGATAATATGACTTATAAGATTTATAAGTAGGTGAAATTATGGGTAATACTGTTAAAGTAACTGCTGAGAAGGTTTATAGAAGAAAATTATTTACTAGAATTGTTAAGATGGGATTGTTAATATTATTACTATTCTTTTCAGTATTATATTTAATACTTTATGTAGTTAATAGTAGTGGATATTTTACAATTAAATTAGATAAGAATCTTAAGTCTGAAAGACATATACTTTTATCTTCTGATTCAGAGTTCTCAGCTGAAACAGTTGAAATTAAAGTTAAAGGATTAGAGTATATGGATAATATCACTGAAGGATGGATACCTTTTGATGAACTCACATCAAAAGAAGGTGATAATAGTGATGATAACTATATCGCATATACATTCTTTGTAAAGAATGATGGTAATGAAAATGTAGATTATAAATCTAAAATAGTTATTGAATCTGTTATAAAGAATGTTGATGAAGCTGTTAGAGTTGCTCTTTATACTAATGGCGAACGTAAGGTTTATGCTAAGAAAGCTAAAGATGGTAATGCAGAACCTAATACAATATCGTTTTTATCAAATCATTTAATAATGCAACAAGATAGAGATAACATTAAGCCTGGTGAAATAGACAGGTATACTGTAATTGTTTGGCTTGAAGGAAAAGACCCTGAATGTATCGATGATATAATTGGTGGGGAAATGAAGATGGCGATGGTAATTACTGAGAAAACTGATTAAAAAGAAAGGATTAAATTATGGAAAATGAAAATATGAATAACAACATTAATAATGTAAGTCAACCTGTTGTTAATGCGGTGCCAGAACAACCAGTTGTAAATAATAATGTTGTTAAAGAAAACAATGAAGAATCTAATAATAATAGAAAAAAGATTCTTACTGCATTTCTTATGTTAATAGTTACTGCTATTTCATTAACTACTGCATCTTATGCATGGTTCACTGAAAATACAACTGTTACTGTTGATAGCATTGATGTTAATGTTAGTGCTGCTAATGGTATTCAGGTATCTGTAGATGCTGTTAACTGGAAAGCAAATATTTCAACTACTGATATTACTACTAATGCTTATACTGGTAATACTAATCAATTACCAAATCAAATTGTTCCAGTTTCTACTTATGGTGATGTAGATGCTGCTACTGGATTTATGAAAATGTATAAAGGAGCTATTGAAGCTGATGCTACTACTGCTCATGGTTATAGAATTGTTGCTGAGCAATCAGTTGAAAAGGCTGGTACTACAGGTGACTTTATAGCATTTGATTTATTCTTATTAACTACACAAGCTACTACAGTATATTTAACAACTTCTTCTGATGTTGTTGCTACTGCTGCTAATACAGGACTTAAGAATGCTGCTAGAGTTGCATTCCTATATGAAGGTAATGCTGCTACTGGTGCTAGTGCTACTGCTATAGCGTTAAAAGGTGCTGCTAGTCATAGTGCTACTGGAAATACTAATATATTCTGGGAACCAAACTCTAACGCACATACAGATGCTGGTGTAGCTCAAGCAAACAACTATGGTGAAACTACATATGATAAAACAACTATAGTTCCAAATTATTATGGAATTAAAGCTCCAATTGCTGCTAATCCTGCAGTAGATTATCAATCAAAAGTTGATACTTATTTTGGACAAGTAACTCCTGATATTCAAACTCCAGAAGGAAATACTGCTAATGGAGAATATAAAACATTATTTAACTTAGCTGCAGGTATTAACAAGATTAGAATATATGGATGGGTTGAAGGACAAGATTACGACTGTGAAAACAATGCTTCTGGTTCTAATATTACTTATAATATCCAAATATCTAAGAATGCATCAGCATAGTAAAAGTGGAGGCGTAATATGAAAGGAAAAAAGATTTTAAAAGTTATTTTAGATGTAATAATTTGGGTTGTTATTATTTTAGCAGCTAGTGTAACTTTAATTACACTTACATCTCGTGAAAAGGGTGTTTCTAAGATTTTTGGATATGTTCCATTAAATATACAAACAGGGTCAATGGAACCAACAATTTTAAAAGGTGATTTAATTATCACTAAAGCTTATGATGGTAAGAGTGAACTTAAAGAAAAAGATGTAATTTCATTCTTTGCTATGGAAGAAAATACAAAAATTATTAAAACACACCGTATTAAATCAGTACTTACTGTTAATGGTATGACATCTTATGTTACTCAAGGTGATAATAATACTGGAGAAGATCCACAACAAGTAGCTCCTGGAGATATTATCTCTGTATGGAATGGAACTAGAATACCAGTTTTAGGAACTATATTAACATTTTTAAAAACTAAAGTAGGATTCTTCGTATGTATCATTTTACCTTTAGCTACATTCTTTATATATCAATTATATAAATTCATAATGTTATTACTTGATTATAAAAAAGTTAAATGATTTGTTAATATAAAATAAATAAATTACTATTCTTCGGAATAGTTTTTTATTGTGTAAAAATTTGTGAAGTGTTATACTTTTTATAGTAGGAGAGTGACTATGAAGTATAACGAAAAGAAGATGTTATATGGCATTGGAATGGTATTTTTGTTTTTAGCTACTGTTAGTTTTACATATGCTTATTTTACGGCAACTATAGTTAATAAAGATGTAAAAGATCAAGTAGTACAAACAGGTACATTAGAACTTACATATACTGATGGACCAGAAATAATAATGAATAATATTAAACCTGGCACAAGTATAAATAAGACAGTTTATGTTGCTAATACAGGTACATTAGATACTTCATATAATCTTGTTTGGCAACAATTAATAAATGAAATTACTAATGATGAGATGGTAATTGAAGGAACTTGTACTAGAATGAATGGAATTACTGAAGAAGTAGATGGAACATGTGATGGTGTTGAGAGTGCTCCTATTAAGAAACTTAGAATAAAAGAAAATATTTCTATTGAGCCTAATATAATTCATAAATATGACTTAACTATAACTTTTAAAGAAATAAATGGTGATCAAAATTATAACCAAAATAAAAAAATTAGTGGAGTTATAGGAATAAATGAATATAAGAGTGATGGTTCTATATATTGTACTTATAATGGAGAAATGGTACAGGGTGCTGAGTATGTTAGTGGTGACTATACATATAGATATATGCAGCAAGGTAAATTTGTTAGAGATGGAAAGTCTCTTGATTGGGAAGATATTGATATAGATGGTTGGGGAATACAACTTACTGATAAAACATCAACTGAACCTACAGTTGCTGAAACTTGTACATATATAAATGGTAAACCAATTGTATCTGCTGCTGAAATGTATGCTATGAGTAAAGCAGTTTCTATTGATATGAGTAAAATGAATACTTCAAATATAGTAAACTTTGCTAGTGCTTTTTCATCAGCCACAGCTGAAACTATTGATTTGACAAATGTTGATACAAGTAGCGCTAAGACTTTTATAGGTATGTTTGAAAATACAAAAGCTAAGATATTAGATGTTAGTAGTTTTAATACTAGTAATGTTACTGATATGAGTTATATGTTTAATTATACTTCTGCTACAAATATTATTGGTCTTGAAAATTTTAATACAAGTAATGTTGAAACATTGCTTAGAATGTTTGCAAGTACAAATGTATCGAGTCTTAACTTAAAAAATTTTGATACTAGTAAAGTTAAAAATATGTCTGGATTATTTGCTTATAGTAAGGTACAGTCTTTAGATTTAAGTAATTTTGATACGAGTAAGGTTATGAATATGGCTGGTATGTTTGCTAGTTCTAAAGCTACAAAAATAATTGGTTTAGATAAGTTTGATACAAGTAATGTTACTACTATGTATACAATGTTTTATGCAAGTTCTGTAACTTCATTAGATATAAGTAATTTTGATACATCAAAGGTTACGGATATGGATTCTATGTTTAGAGAATTAAATATAGAATCTATTGATTTAAGTAACTTTAACACAAGTAAAGTTGTTGATATGTCAAGAATGTTTAGAGATAGTAAAATGACTAAACTTGATGTAAGTAATTTTGACACGAGAAATGTTAAAACTATGCTTCAAATGTTTAATAGAAGTGCTGCTACAGAGATAATTGGTTTAACTAATTTTGATACTACTTCAGTTGAAAATATGGAATATATGTTTAATTCTGCTGTAGTGGAAGAGTTAGATTTAAGCAGTTTTGATATAACAAATACAAGTAATATCAAGAATATGTTTAATGGTTGTAAGTCTAAAATTGGTTATGCTAAAGATGAAGAAACAGCTGCAAAATTTAATGATAGTAGTGTAACTAAAATACCAAATACATTAGTATTTACAGTAAAACGATAAACGTATATAAAAGTTATGCTTAAATGCATAATTTTTATTTGGTATTTCCTTGTAATTTAGGTCTAAAATATGATAGAATTAAACTGAGTATAGAATTAAGAATAGAGGTGGAAGAATTGTCAACGTATATTAGATTTTTATATGATTTATTCGAACAATTCTTTTCTGGAATAATTAATATATTTATGGGTATAGTTAAAGGCATTATTAAGATGTTTAACTTTAAAGCATATTTGAAGATATTAAAAGAATATTCTGGAGAATTTTCAGTTGGTCAATGGATATTAGTAGGTTTAGCAGTATTACTTATACTTGCGTTCTTATTTGGAATTGTTTATTTAGTATTTTTAGTAATTAGAAAAATATTTAAGTTTAAGAAGACTTTAGTGGAACAAGAGAGTTTATTAGAAGAGGTTGCTAAACTTGATAGAGATGTTATAAGACTTAATCAAGAGAAGGAAGAGTTATATGCTTTAAAAGTTTCACAGATTGGTCTTAAGCCTCAAGAGAGTGCTTTGAATGTAGATTTACCTAGTGAAGTTAAGAGTGGCAGTGAAGGTGAAACTACTGAGGGTGAAGCTAGTGAAGAAGCACCTGAAGCAATACCTGAAGCAGCAAATGGAAGTCGTTTCTTCAAGTTAACTCAAATTGATGAAGAATATGAAGGAAAGACACCTGAGAATTTTGGTAATACATTTACTCTTGAAGAATTGTGTGATACATTTAGAAACTTTGCTGCTAGTCGTATGAAACTATATTATAAAGTTAAAATCATTCGTTTGTTTGTAGCAGCTCTTGGAGCAACAAGACTTGTAATCTTACAAGGTATCTCTGGTACTGGTAAAACATCTTTACCTTATGCTTGGGGAAAATTCATTAGTAGAGATGCAACTATTGCATCAGTTCAACCATCTTGGAGAGATAGAACAGAGTTATTTGGTTACTTCAACGAGTTCACTAAAAAGTTTAATGAGACAGAAGTATTAAAAGCAATGTATGAAGCAAGTTATAATGATGAAATGTATTTAACAATACTAGATGAAATGAATATAGCTCGTGTTGAATACTATTTCGCAGAAATGCTATCAATATTAGAAATGCCTTCTCGTGATGAATGGGTAATAGATTTAGTACCTAATGTATGGCCAAACGATCCAAAACATTTACCTGATGGTAAACTTAAGATACCAGATAATATGTGGTATATAGGAACAATCAATAACGATGACTCAACATTCATGGTTACTGATAAAGTATATGACCGTGCAATGCCTATAGATATTAATGATAAAGGTCAACCATTTGATGCACCTGATACAGAAGGTATTAGAATTAATAGTAGTTATTTAGAAAGTTTATTTAATAAAGCTAAACAAGAACATGCTGTTAGTCAAGAAACACTTGATAAACTAGAAGATATGGACAATTATGTTATTGAACATTTTAGACTTGCATTTGGTAATCGTATTGTAAAACATATTAAAGAATTTATTCCAGTATATGTAGCATGTGGTGGTACTGAGTTAGATGGATTTGATTATATACTTTGTAAAAAAGTGCTTAGAAAGTTTGAACAATTAAACTTATCATTCATTCGTGATGAGATAGATGGATATGTTAAATTCTTAGATAAAACATTTGGTAAAGAGAATATGAGTGAATGTAAAGAATATTTAGCAAGACTTAAGAAAGCAATGTAGAAAGGATTAGAAGATGAATAAAAACGAATTATTAAATTTATTAGATGATACAGATAATTTAGCTATTGAACAGTTTATTGGTTCTAATGAATCTAAAGTAGTAGTTAATTCATCTTTTCAAAGTGTAGAGTATGATTACTCTTGGATAGATAAAATAGAGGAGACTCTTGTATACTTGGATAATATTATTAGAAATCCTAAAAGATTCATTATGCAGGAAGAAGAAATAGTTCCAGTTGAGAAGGCTAAGAAAATTAGTCAAGAAACTATTAAGCATTTAGCTCAACATACTGATTTAATACAAGATGTTAGTGAAGACGGGACTATTACTCCTAGTAAAGTACTTAATGTAAATAAAGAAGAAAGTTTTGATATTTATGAGAATAGATTTGTAATATCATTACTAAATAATCTTAATTATTTCTTTAAGCTTAGAAAAGAAGCTACTGCGAGTGGTAGTTATGCTAAAAAGAAAAGAATAATGACTTATGATGGTAAAACTAAATTAGGTAGTGATGAAATTAAAATAACACTTAATATGGAAACAAATTCATTTGAAGATTTAAGTGGTGCTTCATCAAGTGGAGAGAGTGTTGAACAAAGACTTGCTAAGATAGAGTTAGTAGTTGCTGACTTCTTAAAAACACCTTTTGTTAGAGAACTAGCTAATGCTGCTCCTGTAAAAAGTCCAATTAGAAAGACAAATACTATTCTTAAAAATCCAAACTTTCAAAAAGCATTAGAGTTGTGGGAATTTATAGAACAATATGATGTTAAAGATAAAAAAGAAGTAAATGATTCTCATGAAAAAGTAGATGATGAGAAGACTAAGAATAGAATGGATATGGCATTCTTCTTAGATTATGTAATTCTTAATGAAAGTGACTCTAATAAGACATTTAAAGAAGATAAAATTAATAGATATGCTCTTCGTAAGTTAATAAATGACTTTATGATAAACAATAGAAAATATTCTGAAAAAGAATTTAAGAAAATACTTACTGAAGAATTTAAATTAGCTCATGAAAAAGAGTTAAAAACTGATAAAGAGATTATTAAGAAGTTTAAAGGTCTTCTTAAAGGATATAGAAAGAATAAACAAGATGCTTTTGCATATTTGAGGTAGTTATGAATAAGGAACAAAGCAAGAAAATTTATGTTACAGTTTATAAACTTATAGCTATAGTTGTATCTATATTTGTTTTTTCATATGCTTGGTTTGTTCATGAAAGTAATAGTTATTTAGAAGGAGTTAATATTGGAACAGCTAAAACAAATAATATCCTTATTTCCGAAGATGGAATTGAGGGCTGGGGAAACTCATTTAATATAGATGTTGGTGAAGGATTTAGATTTAATAATGAGGTTACTAGTGAGGGAATTAATTTTTATAAAGCTAATCTTAAAGATGAAGATGGGAATCCTTTAAGTTTTACGAATGCAATTTTAAATGAAGATTATTTAGAGTTTGATGTTTGGTTTAAGAATGATAGTTCTGTTAAGTTATTTTTAGATAAAGATTCGTCTGTGTCTCCTGAATGCGGAACTACTAAGGATGATTTAATATTATATCCTGGAAGCGACAAAAAGATTGATGATATAGTTAGAGCTAGTGCTTATGGAGACTTTAGTAGAGATTTAATAGCAGGAGCTGTAAGAGTTGCGTTTATTAGATATAATTATAATACAGAGACTGATAAGTTTGAATTAGAAAGTACTCCATCATTAGTTTGGGCACCAAATAAAGGTTATGAAATAACTGAGAGTGATGGATGGTATAGTGCTAGTATAGATTCAAAAAATAGTCAAAATTATAAATATATTAAAGTTAATAATAGTAATTCATTTAGTGAAGAAGATGTTACCAATTTACTAGATGTGATACACGCTTCTTATGATGAAAAAATGGCTAATGGAGATCCAGTACTTGTATCAATTGACACAGAAGACAATTTAGAAAAGAAAGTTGGTCTTAAAGTAAGAGTATGGGTAGAAGGAAATGATAGAGATGCTGTTAGTGCTCTTAAAGGTGGTATATTTAAAATAAATTTATCATTCGTAGGTCTTTCTAAAGTGGAAAATAATAATATACCAAATGTAAGTGTTGATGAAGTTTCTATGTCTATACATGGTATTGATGAACATATGGAGTATTCAACTGACGGTGAAACTTATACTAAATATACTAATATGGTTACTTTTGATAGTAATAGTACAGTATATGTAAGATATTTTGAAACAGCTGATACTTTAGCATCAAAGCCTGTTATTCTTAAGTTTGGGGGTGTAAACTAATGAATAAGAAAATAATTATTAAAATAATATTGCTTATTGGTTTTACTGTAGTGTTATTTATGACAAGTTATGCTTGGTTTCAAGATAGATCAAATCCTCAAATAAATCTTTCTAATATACAAGTAAGTGCTGCCGAAGGATTAGTTATAAAATTACAACCTGATTCAGCTGCTAGAAGTGTAGTAAACTTAAATAATATGTTAGATAACTTTGATGAATTTGAACTTAAGCAAGTATCAAGTGTAGATGCAGCTAATTTTTATACGATAGACTTTAATGAAGGTTTATCTATGACTGATCCTGAGTTTGTACAGTTACCTGAAGGAGACGGGACAGTATCTAGGATGATAGAGAATGGCTATGTTGACTTTAACTTCTATTTACAAACTGAAGATTATCCAAAACATGTTTATATTCATAGAGATACAAAGATTACTGGACCTGCATGGGATGCGCTTAGAATAGCTATTACGTATCCTACATCAAGTACTTCAACATCAACAATTATATTTGGTAAGACACCTGAAAATGGTATTACTGATGCATATACGACTAAAGCAATTATAAAGACTGGTAAGTTTACTTTTGGTAATATACCTAGTGAGTTTTCAACAAATCAGTTGGTTCGTGACTTTAGTTTTAAAGATGGTGGTAGAAGTAATAGTGACAATGATATTATAGATTTAAATAAAGTATTATTTACGATACCAAAGAATTCAAGAATGAAAATTAATTTAAAGATTTGGTTAGAAGGAGGGGATGTAGATTGTACGAATGCTCTTGCTTCTTCAATAGTAAATGTATTATTTAAGTTTGGTAGTGCCAACGAATTACTTGCAGCTCCAGTATTAACAGGAAATGCAAATTATACTATAACTGGTCTTGATACTACGATGGAGTGGGCTACTAATAATGATGCAAATACAGTATGGACTAAAGTAACTGATCCAAATCAGCAATTTACTGGATACCAAAGTGTATATGTAAGAATTGCTGAAGTAGTTGGTGTTTCACCTGAGAGTTATGCAACACTAGTTACATTCGGGGGTTAAAAATGAAAAAAAATATATCAATAATATTAAATGTATTAATAGTAATTCTATTATTAGTTGGTGCTTATGCATGGATGCAAACAGAACCTTCTTTAGGAGAAAATATTGAATATAATAGAGACTTTTATATAACAGATAGTGATATAGATGTTAAATTGTATGCTCTTATAAATAATCAATATGTTCTTCAAGGACAATTAAGTGATGATGCACTTCTAACACTTGAAGAAATGTATCCAGGAAAGACACAAAGATATAGGTTTGAACTTACTAATAATAATCAAGTAGCTGCGAAAGTTAAAATAGTATTTACTGAAATAACTGGTAATATAAACTTAATGAAGAATTATTTAAAGATAAGTGCTACGAATCCTGAAATGTTCTCGTTTATGTTAAATGATAGACTTGAACATAATGAAGAAGATGATAGATACTTCTTTGATTTTAGTAAAAGTGTTACAATACCAGCTAATTCAACACTTAATTATTATTGGAATTTAGAAATAGATATAGATGCACCTAATGCATTACAAGGAACAACATTAAAAGTAAATAAAATAATGTTTATTAAGCCATAGAAAGGATATATATGAAAAAAGTATTACTTAAAATATTAGATGTTATTAAAATAATATTGTTAGTATTATTAGTTTTGTTTGTAATATTTACTGCATATCAAAAAGTATTTCCTAATAATCCAAGTGTATTTGGATTTAGAACATATTCAATAATAACAAATAGTATGTATCCTAAGCTTAAAAAGGGAGATGTAATACTTGTAAAAGAACAAAAAATGGATAACTATAAAGTAGGAGATATAGTTACATTTAGAGGAATGGACGGAGACTTAAAAGGAAAAATAGTTACCCATGAAATAGTTGGAATAACTAAAGAAAATGGTAAGAGAATATTTTATACTAAAGGACTTAAAAATATATCTAATGACCCTGCTGTTTATGAAGAACAAATGCTTGGTAAATTCATATATAAATTCTTTATATTTAGTATAATAGAAAAGATAATGGAAACTAAGATAGGTTTTGCATTAATAATAATTATTCCACTAGGACTTATATATTTCTTTGAAATAAAAGATATAGTAAAGGATGTTAAAAAGATAAAAAATAAAGAATAGGAGTAAGCATGAAAGATAGCATTAATAAAATTTATTGTGCAATAGTCAATTATATGATTGATTTCTTTCATGTTGCTAAAAAGAAGTGTAAACGTAAGATAAAAAGAATTAAAAGGAAACTTAGAAAGTTCTATTATTATGAAATACTTGGTGTAATAGTTGTTTCTGTATATTTTTATAGATTTCTTGATAATATTTATAATTTAAAATTCTTAAAAGATTTTAGACGTAAGAGTAAGTTGTACTTATGGAAGTTTAAGAATTGGTGTTTTGATTATTACAAGGCGTATCAAAAGTATTTAGAAAATGCTAATTCAAAAAATGATGAAAAGATAAATGGTATAAAGAGTGAGTACTCTAAATATATGACTCCTAAAATAATGGTTAAAGTAGGAGTACTTGTAGTACTTAGTGTATTCTTAATATATGATGCGTATAGTTGGTTTTATAATGAATATGTAAGTAAGGGTACTGAGATTGGACTTGGTACTGTTGAACATATAGTTAATCAATATGATAAGAATGGTACTTTGATTGGTACTGAAGGAGATACTGTTACAGTAGTACGTGAGACTGATTTAAGTAATATGTTTAAGAATACTAGATATATTGAAATAAAGAATACTGGTTCATTAAATATAGATTATAACTTATCATTTACACTTGATGGAACTATGTCTAATGCTGGAGTTTTATATTATAGAGTAATTGATATAACTGATGAAGTATTAAGTAGTACAGTAACTGCTTCAAATGATACTAAGTTAAAAGCATATGCTGCATTAAATCCAACACCTGAGAATCTAGAAACTGATGCTTTAAATCCAGTATCTAATTTAACAACAATACCTCAAATAATTATTAAGGGTGAAATAGATAAAGATAAAGATGATGATGAAAATAACTATAGATATTTTAGAATAGATTATGGTATGTATCAAACAGTTAATTCTTCTTTATATAGTGGGGCCTCAGTAAGTGTTCATGCGAATGTTTATTGTACTCAAAGAGGAATAGATGCAAGTCTTGCTAATGAAGGACAAATATGGTTAGTTGAAAATGAAAGTCAATTTAGAGACGCAGTACTTAATGCTCTTAGTGGTGACACAATTAAGCTTGCTGATGATATAACAATAGATGGAAGTGTTGATTTCCAAAGAAGAGTACATTTAGATACAGCTGGATATAATTTACATTTTACTGGAGATTTGGTTTATGATTTTGTTGAGATGGGTAAACTTAAGATAGATACTTCTTCTGGTGGCAAGATAGATGTAGATGGAAACCTTTATATAAATACTCCTAAGAGTCAAATACATATAGTTGGACTTAATCAAGATTATGATATATTTGTTGGTAAAGATTTTACTGTTAATGGTATACAAAATGAAGAAGAAGATGGTGTACTTTTAGAAGCAGTTAGAATTGTTAAAAATAAAGTTGGTAATATACCAGTAGATATAATAATCGAATCAAATACACGTTTAACTATAGCACCTAATGTAGAAGTAGGTTATGTAATAGGAGCAGATGGTTCAACAAATATAGAAATTCTTAATAACGGAACTATTACTCAAATACAATTACAAAACATGAAATTAATAGATTCATTCTCTAAATATCAAATATATGTATATAACTTAAATACAATTCTTGGAGTATTAAATGGACCTTCAATTATGCTTCCATCAAACTCAACTCCTTATACTGGACCTAATACAGGTAATACATTAATTATAAGAGGAGTATCATCAAATAATATTACAGTAGGTGGTTCTGATCATTTTACTGGGGACGATATTAATCAAGGAGCTCCAGAAGACTCAGTAATACCAATACAAGGAGAAGTAGATTCATATTATGTATATATTCGTGATAATAATGAATCATTAGAAAAACTATTAAAAGCATATTTTGATGATATAGATCCTACTACTACAACAGAGAATATTTATAATATTAAAAAGTTAATAATATATACTATAAATACTGCATATTTTGAAAATGAAGACTTTACTTATATAGCTAGTGATGAAATGCATTCTATAGAATATTTAGGTCTTGCAAATGCTACTATAAGTGATGGAACTACTATTAATAAGATTGCTAATGATACATTAAAAGATAAGACTTCTTTAAAAACATTAATACTTTCTAAGACACTTTCTACTATAGGAAGTAATGCATTTCTTAATGTTAACTTAGGTCGTGTAAGTAATGGAAGAGATTTTACTTTCTTGTCAATTCCATCTACTGTTACAAGTATAGGAGAAAATGCATTTAAGAATGCAAGATATGTTAAGTTTGAAGGACAAATACCTCCTAGTGTAGGAAATAATGCTTTTAATGATTCAAGCAATGGAACTAAGTTCTTTGTAAGTCAAGGTGCAATTGAAACATATAGAAACACTAATAATATAAATGAAGCATATGTTTATTATCATGCTGAATTAAGTGATAACAAACAATATTTTGTTTATGATTATAATGATGGATATGGAATATCATACTTTATAAATAGCGTTTCGGTAGGAAGTAGTATAGTTATACCAAATACTATAACTAAGTCTTCTGTTACTAAGAATGTTACAGCTCTTGGATATAATTCATATAGAAACTTAAATACACCAAGTACTGGTACTAAGATTACAATACCTTCTACTGTTACATTAATAGATTCTTATGCATTCTATAGTGATAACATTTATGAAATAAATTTAGGCGAAGTTAAGACTATTAATTCATATGCATTCTATAATACTAAACTTACTACTTTAGTATCAAATAAACTAGATTATATAGGAAGTTATGCTTTCTATCAAAATCCAATTACATATATAAGTGTTCCTAATGTTACTAAGATAATGCCATATTCATTTATGAATAATACAACTCTTTATGAAATGGATCTTGGTACTGTTAAAGTAATAGGTGATAAAGCATTTTATAACTGTCCTCAATTAGGTAGAGTATGGTTTAATAATTTAACTACTAAGGTTGTTAACAATGGTAAAAGTATTGACTTAACTATTGGAGAAGATGCTGTATTTACTAACTGGGGAATGTACTTAGATGGTAGACTTAGAGTATATGTTCCATCAGGAACAGACTCAGAAGGATTTGATTACTTAGAAGGATATAAGAAATTATTTGATGGTAATGATGCGTTTGTTTATCCTAAAGGTACAATAATTGGTAGTTATAAACATGTAGCTATTCCATATGACTGGGGAGAATATAGTGTACGTGGAGTTACTAAAAAGAATGCTCAAGGTGAAAATGTAACTGCTTATGAAATAATTGAATACCATGGAGCAGACCTCACAAGTAGTTATCAAATACCTGATGTTATAGTATCTGATGAAGGGTTAAGTGCTACAATAAGTGGTAACTCATGGCAAAATGGTAGTGGTTATAGATTTGGTGGTACACTTACTATTAAAAATAATACAACTGCTACTATAAATGACTGGACAGTTAGAATAAATCTTCCAACTGGTGTTACTTGGGGTTCTACTTATACTGGAGCTAATGAGAATGTAAATGGTAACTTACTTGTTCTTACTAATAAAGATTATAATGGAACAATAAATGCAGGTGACTCTAAACAAATATCATTCTATTATGATATGTCATCTCAAAGTTTAAGTATTGGTATACTTAGTGTTTATTCTTCAACGAGTCCACTTATGAATATAATTTCAGTAGGTGAATATGCTTATAGACATACATTATCTTCATCAAATCAAACTATAGATTTACTTGCAAATAATTTAATAAATATAGATAATCATGGTCTTGAAAATATTAAAGTTAAATCACTTACTTCAGAAAGTTTAATATCTATTGGAGATTATAGTTTATATAATACTGGTCTTCAAACAGTAGATTTACCAAATCTTAATTCAATGGGTAAATTTGCTATGTCAGATATGGATACGCTTTATAGTGTTAACCTTGGTAATATTCAAGTAATGGGTGAGAATGCTATTAGTAATAATCCAAACTTAGAACAAATATTTATAGGAACAACTAATACTGATAATATGTCTGTTCATAGTACAGCTATGAATAATATAGGCGCTAATGCTAATAATAGACTTAGAATATATGTACCTAGTGATAAAGTAGATTTCTATAAAGCATTATTTAGTAATTATCAAGATTATATATTCCCAACTGGATACATAGTAGGTTCTTTTGTAAATACACCAATACCTTATGATATAGGTGAATACTCAATACATGAAGTAACTATAAAAAATAGAAATAATGAAGATGTTACTGGATGGGAAATTATAGAGTATCATGGTGCTGATATATCAAATACATTTAATATTCCACTTACTTATACAGTTAATGGAGAAACTAAAGATGTTATATCAGTAGGTGACTATGCATTTAAGCATACTACTGTTAATGGTAGTGGTGGAAGTGACATAATAAATGATAAACTTATGAAGATAGGTGAACATAGTTTCGAAGAAATAACAGCTATTAAGTCATTTACTTCTAATAGTTTACTTGATATAGGAAGTTATGCATTTAATAAAGGTGGTCTTGTATATTTAGAAACACCAAATCTTAGAAGTATAGGCTCTTATGCTTTGGCTAATATGAATACACTATATAAAATAAACTTAGGTTCTGTATATCAAATGGATACTAATTCAGTATATGCTCTTCCAAATTTAGTTCAAATATTCTTTAGTCCAGGTAGTGAAAAGAGAACATTTGATCAATATGCATTTACTGATGTAGGAACGTTAACTAATAATAGAATTAGGTTCTATGTAGGAGCCTCTAGTACATCTACTGAAGTTAAAACACCTAATAATGTTAATATAAATGTCACTGATGATTGTAGAAGAAGTCAAAGTGGTAATGGTACTAATAGAAGATATACTTATGTATGTACGGTTACTGTTAATAATAATTCAGGTCATGATATAGAGGCATGGACAACATCTGTTACTCTTGGAAATACAACTCTTCAAACAGCAACTGATGTATTATATGAAGCATCAAGTTCTAGAATAGTATTTAATAATACTTCTAGTAATGGTGTGTTATCTAATGGAGAGAGTACAACATTTACTTATACAGTTAGAACTACTAATAATAGGACTTGGTCTAGTGTATATAATCATTTATCTAGTTCAAGTGGTATATATTATACAACTACTATAACAACTTCATCTGATTATTTAACTGATGTTTATGCTTCATCATTTAGAAAAGAATATAAAGATTATTTCTATGATTATGGAACTATAATGGGTACTTATGTATCAACTAATATTCCATATAATATAGGAGAATATAGTGTTATATTAAGAGAATACACTACTAAAGATAATGAGACTATTACTGGACTTGAGGTAGTTGAATATCATGGTGCTGATTTAGATTCAACTTATTTGATACCTACAACTCTTACAGTGAATGGTCAAAGTTATGATGTTATAGGAGTAGGAGATAGAGCGTTTAGATGGGCTTCTATGAGTAGTGGTGGATCATTTGATATAGTTAATACTAATTTAAGATATATAGCTGATTATGCATTCTATAATTTACAGGGTGTAAGAGAGTTAAATGTTCCAAATGTTGACTATATTGGAGAATATGCTTTATTTAATAATAAACTTTATAAGGCAACTACTACTAAACTTGTTGAACTTGGTAATTATGCTTATGCTAATAATACTTCACTTAATTATGTAAATGCTGGTCCTGTTACTAGTATTGGCGAAGGTGCATTCTATGGATGTACTGGTATGGAACAAATGTATTTTACTTCAACTAATGCTGATACTCAGGCAAGTGGTATGAAGATCGGAGTTGGAAGTAATGCATTTTATAATGTTGGTACTATTATTGGTAAACGTTTTAGAATATATGTTCCAGATGGTAAGATAGGTACTTCAAATGTTACTTATCAAGAAGCTTATAAAAATACATTTCCATCTAATGTTAAAGATTATATTTATCCAACTGGATATATAATTGGAAGTTATAAATTTGGTACACTTCCTTATGATATAGGTGAATATAGCGTACGTGAAGTAACACTAAAGAATATGATGAATGCTGATGTTACTGGATGGGAAATTATAGAATATCATGGACCAGATGTTACTTCTTCATTTGAGATTCCTAATGAGATAACTGCTGGTGGTATTACTTATGATGTGGTATCTATTGGTACTTATGCTTACTATGGAGTAGAGGTAGTTACTGGTCAAAACTGGATAGTTAATCTTCCTAATAGTGTTGTACTAATTGATGACTATGCATTCTATCAGACAGATGTTACGAGAGTAAGTGGTAACCAAATAACTAGACTTGGTAAGTATTCATTTGCTGATTGTGAAAAGTTAACTAATGCTATATTTAATAGTGTAGTTGTGGCTGATGATTATTGTCTTTATAGTTGTGGCTCAATTTCATATATTCAATTTGGTACTGGTACTACTGATATTAATGATTATGCTTTATATAATCCATATCAAGGTGGACCAACAACAACGTTAAGTATGCAAGTAAATAGTGTTCCAAACACTGCTTCTACTGCACTTCCAGGTTATGAAAGAGGATTCTTAGGATTATGGTATAATTCACACTTTACTTATTCTGTACCTTCTAGTGTTGTTAATGACTTTAGAAATGCAACACCATGGAGTTATCATAACTATTCAAGTGCTCAATATTCTTCAGATTTCTTATATATACTTAATAATAATAATGAAATTAAGATAACATCTTATACTGGTAATGCTGCTTCTGTTACTATTCCTGATACTCTTGATGTTAATGGTAGAAGTTATAATGTTACTAGTATTGCAGCTGATGCTTTTGATGGAAATAGATATGTAACAACATTAACACTTCCTCAGTACTTAAATGATGTACCAGATGGATTCTTAGATGGTAACTCAACAATAAGTAATTTGAATGTAAATGCTAATAATGCTACTTTCTCAAGTACTAATGGTATTCTATATAATAAAGATGCTAGTATACTTGTAAGGTATCCTAATGGTAAAACTGCTGTTACATTTATGGTTCCAGCTACTGTTAAAATAATTGGGTATAGAGCATTTGCTAATCAAACTAATATAAATACTATATATATGAGTAATATACTAGAAAGCATTGGTGCTTATGCATTTGATGGATGTACAAGTTTAATTACTTATTACTTCTATACTGATGTGCCAAAACTTACTCAATTCGATACATTTACTACTTCATATCAACTACAGATGTATGTTCCAACTGATTATATTGCTAATTATAGAAGTGATACATACTTTAAATCTTATAGTACTTATTTAGTAGCAAATTAAAACAAAAGTATTAATTTACTTTTGTTTTTAAATGTATAAAAAAATAATTTACTGTAAAAATAAATTATGGTATATTATTATTAGTGAAGTACCCGACCCCCTGAGTCGGTGCTACATAATATGTGTAGCCTAACTCATTTTTGAGTTAGGTTTTATTAATATCTAAGCTGTTTAGTCAAAGATGATCAATAAAATAATAATTACTAGAAGAACTAGTATTAGTAGATCTTTTTTCATTATTATACCATCTCCGTTTAGGAACACTCAGTATGAGTATTCAACCAAATTCAAAAGGTGGCACCTAAACAGGTACTTCGTGGTGTACTTTATCATATAGAAAATATTATGTCAAAAGTGCAATTTTAAAATTTTAGTTAAAGACAAAGTATAAGAATATATTTTTAATATTTAATTTTTTTCATAAAGTTATAATTTATATTGTGTTGATAAGTT
>CAJJPX010000016.1 GCA_905193755.1 uncultured Clostridium sp.
GTTCACATGTAGATAAAACCTATGCTAGAATAGATACAGCATCTACTCCAGGATACTTTACAAAAAACTATAATTTTGCTACAGAAAGTTGGGATACAATTGCTGCAAACGTGAGGGCAGGAGAAGGATCTAATTATACAGTTGGAGATACAAAAGAAATTTATCTAGGTGAGTTTGGTACTCATACATTAAGAATTGCAAATACATCAACACCTAGTGAGTGTTCAATAAGCGGATTCTCACAAACAGCATGTGGTTTTGTACTAGAATTTACTGATATAATTACAACTCAAAGTATGAACACACAAAATACAAATGTAGGAGGATGGCCGGGAAGTGAGATGTACACATTTATTAGTGATTACATTTATACTCTATTGCCTGATGACCTAAGAGAAGTAATCATAGATACAACAGTTGTATCAGGACATGGAGAAATAGAAAATACAAACTTTACATCGACTGATAAACTATATTTATTATCTCCAAAAGAAGTTATTATAAATTGGGAAGCAGATGATACTTCATTGAATTTAACAAGACAATTAGATTATTACGCTAATCAGTTTACAACAATAAGTAATTTTTCAGCAGCACAAAAGAATATTATAGAATCAAGTCAAACAATAGCTGAAGCATGGTGGTTACGTAGCGCAAATAGTAATGACTCCCAAATATTTTATAATATTTCAAAGAATGGAAATGCAGATAGTGGAAGAGCTATGGGCAGTTATGGCGTTTCACCTGCATTTAGAATAGGTTGGGATTGAATAATTTCAATCTTTTTCTTTTGGACTAGTAAAATTCTTAATTTTTTTGTATAATGTATGCGAGGTGAAGGGGACATGGCAAAACAAACAATATGTCTAGTTGGAAGACCTAATACTGGTAAAAGTACTTTATTTAATAGAATAGTTGGTAAAAAAGTAGCTATTATTGAAGATAAACCAGGAGTAACAAGAGATAGAATTTATAGTGAAGCATCTTTTAAAGAAAAACCATTTTATTTAATAGATACTGGTGGTATAGATTTAAGTGAAGGAGACTTCAACGAAGAAATTCGTATGCAAGTAGAAGTTGGCATTGAAGAAAGTGATACTATCATTTTTGTAGTGGATGCAAAAGATGGACTTACTACTAATGACTTACTTATTCGTGATATGTTAAAGAAACAAGATAAGAAAGTTATTGTTGCCATTAATAAAGTTGATAATAAAACTGGACAAGATAATATATATGAATTTTATAGTTTAGGGTTTGACGAGTATATTCCTATTTCAGCAGAACATGGAACTGGAGTAAATGACTTATTAAAGATTGTAACTGATGGATATGAACCGGGATATGAAGAAGAAGATAATAATATTAAGATAGCTGTTATTGGTAGACCAAATGTAGGTAAATCTAGTTTAGTAAATGCTCTTCTAAATGAAGAAAGAGTAATCGTAAGTAATGTAGCTGGTACTACTAGAGATGCTATTGATACAAAGTTCACTTACAATAAAGAAGAATATACTTTAATAGATACAGCAGGACTTCGTAAAAAAGGTAAAATATTTGAAGCAGTAGAAAAATATAGTCTTTTAAGAAGTATGAAAGCAATAGATAGAAGTGATGTATGTCTTCTGGTACTGGATGCCACAACTGGTATTGTAGAACACGATAAACATATCGCAGGTTATGCTTTAGAAGCAGGAAAACCAGTAGTAATCGTAGTAAATAAATGGGATACCATAGAAAATAAAGATGAAAGTATGAAAGAGTGGAAAAAATCTATTAGTCATAATTTCCAATTCATGGATTATGCTAAAATAGTATTCCTAAGTGCACAAACTAAAAAGAGAATACATACTCTTATGCCAGAAGTACTATCTTCTTATGAAAATTCAATTAAAGAAGTTAAAACAAGTATAATAAATGACATTATAAGAAACGCATTCATAGAAACCCCACCAGCATCATTTAAAGGTAAAAAACTAAAAGTATATTTCACACATCAATCAGGTACTAAACCACCAAGATTTGATATAGAAGTAAACTCAAAAGGACTAGTGCATTTCTCATACTACAGATATTTAGAAAACAAAATAAGAGAAAACATA
Source organism: uncultured Clostridium sp. (assembly GCA_905193755.1). Classification (GTDB taxonomy): domain Bacteria; phylum Bacillota_I; class Bacilli_A; order RF39; family UBA660; genus CAG-1000. The sequence continues at coordinate 2,103 of CAJJPX010000016.1, forward strand.
GATTTTAGTGGTACACCAATAATAATACAATTCAAAAACAAAGGAGAGAAAGAATTATAGAAATATAGTTCTTTTTTACTTTTAATATTATAAATAATTTTGTATAATGAATTTATGAAAAAAGATGTAAAAGATAAAACTAAAAAGACAAAATCTGAAATATGGACATATATTAAAAAATGTGCCCCTTATTTTGCTAAAGAAAAGAAATCAGTAATAATTTTAATAACACTAGGTTTAGTCTTAAGTATATATAATTCTTTTGGCCCAGCATTAATGTCTAAAATATTAGATTATGCTACCTCTGGTAGATTAGAACAAGCTATTAGTTATACTGTTTTTATATTATGTTTAAGCTTATTCGCAGTATATGTAGAAATAATGATATTCAATAAAGCATACACAAAAGTACAAGAAACAATAACAAACAACATTAAAAAAGAAGTAATTTCTGCATACTTTGATATAGACAATAAAGAATTATTAAAGACATCAAGTGGTATCTTTCTAACTAGAATAACAAGCGATCCACAAAACATCGTAACAGCATTCGACGCATTAAGATCAAACCTATCTAGAATACTATCTAATTTATTTGTATTTGCTTATATCTTTTATATTAATTTTGTACTTGGAGTTATAACAGTACTTGGAACTATAACAATTTATATTATAGAAAAAAGAGCTATGGATAAATGGAATGCATACAAGAAAAGAAGAAACAAACTAAGAGATAGAAACACAACTATTATAAACGAAGGAATAAGAGGTTCTCATGATATAAAACTTCTAAATATAGTTGAACATTTCAAAAGTAGAATAAGTAGTAACTTAGATGAACTTTATAATGACACTATGAGAAGTACAGAAGTAGATAGAAGATACACTTTCGGAAGAATGTTAGCTGTATATGTATTCACTATGACAATAATAGTTTTATCTATTTATTTTGTTAAATTCAATGTTATATCAATTTCATCACTACTAACAGTATTCTTATATAAAGATAGATTATTTAGTTCAGTATTATACTTAGCTTGGTCAGAAAGACATCTAAAAGAATTTGCTTTATCAGCAGAACGTATCTTTGAAGTAATAGACCATACAACATATGAAAAAGAACACTATGGTAATAAAAGAGTTAATGAATTATATGGAAAAATTGAATTTAAAGATGTACACTTTAAATATGATAAAGATGAAGTATTAAAAGGAGTAGACTTCTCTATAGAACCAAAAGATACAGTTGCAGTCGTAGGCAAAAGCGGTAGTGGTAAAAGTACTATTATTAACTTATTAAGTAAGATTTATGAAGTAACTAAAGGTGAAATATTAATAGATGGATATAATGTAAATGATTTAGATAAATTTAGTCTTAGAAATAATATCGCAGTTATAAGTCAAAAACCATATCTATTTAATATGACTATTAAAGAAAATCTACTTTTAGTAAACCCAGACGCATCACAAAAACAAATAGAAAACGTATGTAAGATATGTGAACTTCATGATTATATAATGACTCTTCCTAAAAAATATAACACTATAGTAGGTGAAGGAGGAGTAACACTAAGTGGTGGTGAATGTCAAAGAGTAGCTATCGCAAGAGCACTTCTTAGAAAAACTAATATCATTTTATTTGATGAAGCAACAAGTGCTTTAGATAATGAAACACAAGCAAATATTCAAAAAGCAATAAACAATATAAGTAGTGAATATACAATGTTAATCGTAGCTCATAGACTTTCAACTATAAAAGATTGTAATAAGATAATAGTAGTAAACGATGGCAAGATATGTGGAGTAGGTAGTCATAAAGAACTATATAAGAATAATGAAATATATAGAACTCTATATGAAAATGAACTACAAAAGGAAGAAAATGACAAGAATTGATATAGAATTAGTAAAAAGAGGAATCTTTGAGACAAGAAATAAAGCTCAAAATGAAATAAAAAATAAAATTGTTTATTGTAATAATATATGTATAACTAAACCAGCATTTGATGTAACAGAGAATGATATAATCGAAATAAAAGGTGAAAAGTTAAAATATGTATCACGTGGTGGTTTAAAACTAGAAAAAGCTATTAAAGAATTTAATATTGATTTAAATGATAAAATACTTATTGATATAGGTTCATCTACTGGAGGATTTAGTGATTGTGCTATACAAAATGGTATTAAAAAAGTTTATGCTATAGATGTAGGAACTAACCAATTTGATAAGAATTTAAGACTTAATAATAAAATTAATCTATATGAAAATACTGACTTTAGGAGTGTAGATAATAGTATTATTAATGATGCTAATATTGCATCTATTGATGTATCCTTTATTTCAGTAACAAAACTAACTAATAAATTAAAAGAACTAACTAACTTAAAAGAAATAATATGTCTTATAAAACCACAATTTGAGTGTGGAAAAGAAACTTCTGATAAATACAAAGGAGTACCACTCAATAAAGAAGTACATGAGAGTGTTATAAAAAATGTTATAAAATCATTCAAAGAAAATAATTACTATATAAATAACATTACATCTTCTCCAATAAAAGGTGGTAATGGTAATATTGAGTATCTAGCATACTTCACAAAAAACAATGAATCTAAAATAGACATACAAAAAATAATAAACGAAGCATTTAAGTAGGAGATTTTTATGAAAAAGTTTATACAAAATAACAAAGTATTACTTATATCATTCATAATATTATTTATATTCACAACATTTTTAGGTATTAAAGTAATTATTAATGACAAAGAATCAGAAGACTTTAGTATAAAAGCAAGAGAAATGTGTAAAAAAGTTTTAAAGACTGATCCTACTAATGAAATATGTTTAGCAAAAATAAATGGAAACGAAGAAAAACCTAAAAGAGATACACTAACTACATTTGATAAAATACTTAATGATTCAGAATATAGTTTCATATATTTTCTAGCAGTACCATTCTTAATAATAATGTCTTCTATGTATGAAATAAGTAAAAGATTTAAATCAGGTGAAATAAAGAATAGGTTAACTAGAGAAAGCTATAATAGTTATATAAAAGATGTATTTAAAAGTTCATATAAAAGTGTACTTTTGTGGCCCCTAATAACTATTTATGTATTAATATTTTCGTACATGATAAGTGGTACATTCGAAGTATCAACTGAATCTATAGCATTTACTAAAGAAATACTAAGTCATCCAGCACTATTTATATTTTCGTATCTTTTAAATACAATATTAATGAGTATCTTCTATATAAATATAGGACTTTTACTAGTACCAGAAAATAGAAACTACTTAGTAACAGTAATAGAAACTTCAATGGTATATTATGGTATAACATTAACAAACACATTCTTTATAATAAGTTTTGTCTTAAAAAACATTAAAGATGCGGAAAATTACTTTGACTTCTTTGATATGTATAACTACAAAGAGAGAGAACTCATACCATTTAATTTGTTATGTCTAGGAGTATCACTTATAAGTTCACTACTAGTATATTTAAAATATAAAAATAAAGAAAAAATAATAATAAAATTAGAAAAGAATTAGAGGTAAATATGGAAATAATAGTAAAAGATTTATCAAAGAAATTTAAAAAAGTAACTGTACTAGAAAACATAAATATGAAATTTGAAAGTGGTAAAATATATGGTATAGTTGGAAGAAATGGTAGTGGTAAAAGTGTATTCTTAAAAATACTTTGTTCATTTTATAAACCAACTACTGGAGAAGTACTTTATAATAATGTGAATTACAATAGCAATAATAGTTTTCCTCCAAGTGTAAGAGCTCTAATAGAAAAACCAACTTTCTTTCCAGATTTAACTGGTTATGAAAACTTAAAGTTACTCGCAAGCATACAAAATAAAATAGGGGAAGAAGAAATAAATAAAACACTTGAATTAGTAAATCTGACTACTGAGAAAGATAAAAAATATAGTGAATACTCACTAGGTACCAAACAAAAACTAGCTATCGCACAAGTATTAATGGAAAATCCTGATGTGATGATATTTGATGAATTATTTAATGGAATAGAAGAGTCAACAGTAGAAAAGATAAGAAATATTTTATTAGAACTAAAAAGTCAAAACAAACTAATAATAGTTACAAGCCATATAAAAGAAGATATAGATGTTTTATCAGATGAAGTATATAAGTTTGATAATGGTCATGTGGAACGTATAAAATGAAAAACGATTTTAAATTAATAATTTCATTACTTCAAAATACTAGATTCAAAGTAACTATTATTATAATGGCTCTTCTTTCATTTATGGCATTTGGCTACATAACTAAAGAAGTAACACTAATTAATGGAATATATGACACATTTACTTGGAACTTCTTTATAATGGTTTTACTATTTCTATTTCTATTTAATTCCTATAATATTTTAACAGAACTAACTCGTAATTATGAATTTTTGATTAGAATAAAAAACTACAAAGAATTCTTTTCTAAAATAATTAAATTCATATTTGTATCAAACTTAATAATCTACCTAATAGTAATATTCTTGATAGTAATCATTTCTATATTAAGAACTGGAATGAATACTAGAATAGACTTAATAGAATATTATAATATTAGTAACCTGGTATATTTAATATTTCATCTAATTAGAAGTTTCTTTATATTAAATATGATAGTAGTAGTACTTATGAGTCTATATAAACTAACAAAAGAAGAAATAGTAGTAATTATTGCAGGACTTATACCTCTTAGTATAGTAGCACTGTCTCCAATAATGAAAGAAAGAGTAATAACTAAAATATATAATATTCCTTTATACTATGGGGAATACTTTATAAAGAATAACTATGGTAGTTTCACTTTTGAAATATTTGCATCCTTACTATTCATAATATTACTAATCATAATATCAAAAATACTAATAGAAATAACTTCTAAAAAGAGTATAGATTTAGAATTTTAATAATAAAATCAATAAAACTTAATGAAAACGATAAAAACTTAACAAATATCGTTGACATTAAGCTTTTTTAATGATATCATTAACTAGATTTCAGGTTTTCTCGTGCAGAAAACTTAAAAAAATAGTGATTTTGATACACCTGGAAATGTGTATTAAGAAAGGAGACAAATAATGCCTACAATTAATCAATTAGTAAGAAAGAGTAGAACAGACAAAACTAAAAAGAGTAAAAGTCCAGTACTAAACGTTGGATATAACTCAAAAGATAAGAAGAGAACAAATAATACTTCACCACAAAAACGTGGAGTTTGTACTCGTGTATCTACTAAGACTCCTAAAAAACCAAACTCAGCTTTAAGAAAAATCGCAAGAGTTAGACTAAGTAACGGATATGAAGTTACTTGCTACATTGGTGGAGAAGGACATAACTTACAAGAACACAGCGTTGTTCTAATTAGAGGTGGACGTGTTAAAGACCTTATCGGTGTTCGTTATCATATTGTTCGTGGTACTTTAGATACTGCTGGTATTGATAAGAGACGTCAAGGAAGAAGTAAATACGGAACTAAGAAACCTAAGAAAAATTAATAATAAATAAATTACTAATAAGAAAGGAGATAATGACATGCGTAAGAAACAAGCAATAAAGAGAGATGTTTTAGCAGATCCAATATACAATTCTAAAATGGTTACTAAACTAATCAATGGTATCATGCAAGATGGAAAAAAAGGAACTGCTCAAAAGATACTTTATAAAGCACTTGAAATAGTTAAAGAAAAAACAAATAAAGATCCTTTAGAAGTTTTAAATCAAGCATTTGAAAACATCAGACCATCTTTAGAAATAAAGAGTAGACGTGTAGGTGGAAGTAACTATTCTGTACCTATGGAAGTTCGTGAAGATAGAGCTAACGCTTTAATGCTTCGTTGGTTAATCCAATATGCTAAAGGTAGAAATGGAAAAGGTATGGCAGAAAATTTAGCTGCTGAAATAATCGATGCTTCAAACGGAATAGGTGGAGCAGTTAAGAAACGTGAAGATACTCATAAAATGGCAGAAGCTAATAAAGCATATGCTCATTATAGATGGTAAGAAGGGAGAACACTTATGGCACGTGATGTATCGTTAGAAAAAACACGTAATTTAGGAATCATGGCTCATATAGATGCTGGTAAAACAACAACTACTGAGAGAATCCTATATTTAGGTGGTAACATCCATAAAATTGGTGAAACTCACGATGGAGCTTCTCAAATGGACTGGATGGATCAAGAAAAAGAAAGAGGTATAACAATTACTAGTGCTGCAACAACTGTACACTGGAATGGTTATAGATTCAATATAATAGATACTCCGGGACACGTAGACTTCACTATTGAAGTTGCTCGTAGTTTAAGAGTGCTTGATGGTGCTGTTGCACTAATCGATGCTCAAGCAGGAGTAGAAACTCAAACTGAACAAGTTTGGAGACAAGCAAATGATTATATGGTTCCAAGAATGATTTGTGCAAATAAGATGGAAAAAATGGGTGCTGATTTTGATTACTCAATGGAATCAATTCATCACAGACTATCTGAAAAAGCAGAAGCAATCATTTTACCAATCGGAGCTGAAGATCATTTCACAGGATATGTAGATTTAGTTACAATGAAAGCTTATAAATACGATGGTACAGCTGCTCAAAATCTAGAAGAAATTGAAATTCCAGCTGACATGGTAGATAAAGCAGAAGAAGCAAGAGGAAAATTAATTGAAGCAGTAGCTGACTTCTCTGATGAATTAATGGAACAATACTTAGAAGGAAACGAAATTAGTGTTGATTTATTAAAATCAGCTATAAGAAAAGCTACATTAGCAGTTAAATTCTTCCCAGTATTATGTGCAGATGCCCTAGGAGATAAAGGTACTCGTACATTAATGGATGCAGTTATTGACTATTTACCAGCTCCAACTGATATTGCAGCTGTTAAAGGTGAAGACTTAAATGGTAACCCAATCGAAAGAAAAGCTAGTGATAGTGAACCATTTAGTGCACTTGCATTCAAAGTTATGAATGACCCATTCGTTGGAAACTTAACATTCTTCCGTGTATACTCTGGTGTACTTAAATCAGGAAGTTATGTTATGAACTCAACTAAGGGAGAAAAAGAAAGAATCGGACGTATTCTTCAAATGCATGCTAATCAAAGAAAAGAAATAGCAGAAGTATATGCAGGAGAAATTGCTGCAGCTGTAGGTCTTAAAGATACTACTACTGGAGATACACTTTGCGATGAAAAGAATCAAGTTATTCTTGAAAAGATGGTATTCCCAGAACCAGTTATTGAACTTGCAATTGAACCAAAATCAAAAGCTGATCAAGAAAAGATGGGTATAGCCCTTCAAAAATTAGCTAAAGAAGACCCTTCATTCAGAGCAAAAACTGATCATGAAACTGGTCAAACTATTATCGCTGGTATGGGTGAGTTACACTTAGACGTATTAGTAGATAGAATGAAAAGAGAATTCGGTGTAGAAGCAAACGTTGGTAAACCACAAGTTGCTTATAGAGAAACTCTTAAAGGTACTGCTGAATGCGAAGGTAAATATATTAAACAATCAGGTGGACGTGGACAATACGGACATGTATGGGTTAAATTTGAACCAAATCCTGATAAGGGATATGAATTTGTTGATGAAGTAGTAGGTGGAGTTGTTCCTCGTGAATACATTCCTGTAGTTGACAAAGGATTACAAGAAGCACTAGCTGGTGGTATACTTGCTGGATTCCCAATGATCGATGTAAAATGTACATTATTTGATGGATCATACCATGATGTAGACTCAAATGAAATGGCATTCAAAATCGCAGCTTCAATGGCTTTAAAAGAAGCTAAAAATAAATGTAATCCATGTATTCTAGAACCAATTATGGAAGTAGAAGTAGTTGTTCCAGAAGAATTCATGGGTACAGTAATGGGAGATTTAACTTCTAGAAGAGGAAAACCTCTTGGAAATGAATCTCGTGGTAGAGACATAAGCATTAAAGCTATGGTTCCACTATCAGAAATGTTCGGTTACATGACAGTTCTTAGAAGTAATACTCAAGGACGTGGTACTTATACAATGATCTTCGATCACTATGAAGAAGTACCTAGAAGTATAGCTGATGACATTATTAAGAAAAATGGTGTACAATAATTAAGTACACTTTCAAAAGTTTTGCTTATTTATACTTGAAATATTTTCAAGTATTAGATAAAATATATTTATGATGTAAAAAAAGGAGGAAAATAAAATGGCAAAACAAAAATTTGATCGTTCAAAAGAACATGTTAATATTGGTACTATTGGACACGTTGACCATGGTAAAACAACATTAACAGCTGCAATTACTAAATACTTCGGAGAATTTATGGCTTATGACCAAATCGATAAAGCTCCAGAAGAAAAAGCAAGAGGTATTACTATTAATACTGCTCACGTTGAATATAGTACTGACAAACGTCACTATGCTCACGTTGACTGTCCAGGACATGCTGATTACGTTAAAAACATGATCACAGGTGCTGCTCAAATGGATGGTGCTATCCTAGTTGTTAGTGCAACAGATGGACCAATGCCTCAAACTCGTGAACACATCTTATTATCACGTCAAGTTGGTGTACCAAAAATGGTAGTATTCATCAATAAATGTGATATGGTTGATGATCCTGAGTTATTAGACTTAGTAGAAATGGAAGTAAGAGAATTACTTACTGAATATGGATATGATGGAGACAATACTCCAGTTATTCGTGGATCTGCTCTTAAGGCTCTTGAGGGTGATGAAAAATGGGTACAACCTATTAAAGATCTTATGGCTGCAGTTGATACATGGATCGATACTCCAGCAAGAGATACTGATAAACCATTCTTAATGAGCATTGAAGATGTATTTACTATCACAGGACGTGGAACTGTTGTTACAGGTCGTGTTGAAAGAGGTAAATTAAATCTTAACGATGAAGTTGAAATCGTAGGTTTAAAACCAACTAGAAAAACAGTAGTTACAGGAATCGAAATGTTCAGAAAATCATTAGATTATGCTGAAGCTGGAGATAATGCTGGAGTTCTACTTCGTGGTATCAACAGAGAAGATGTTGAAAGAGGACAAATCTTATGTAAACCAGGAAGCATTACACCACATAAGAAATTCAAAGCTAGCGTATACGTTCTATCTAAAGAAGAAGGTGGACGTCATACTCCATTCTTTAGTAACTATAGACCTCAATTCTACTTCAGAACAACTGATGTTACAGGTGTAATTACATTACCAGAAGGTACTGAAATGGTTATGCCAGGTGATAACGTTGATATGACAGTTGAGTTAATTGCTCCAATTGCTATTGAAAACGGAACTAACTTCTCAATTCGTGAAGGTGGTAGAACAGTTGGTGCTGGTGTAGTTTCTGAAGTTATCGAATAGTTTTAGAAACATCAAACTCTAGAGAAATCTAGAGTTTTTTTATGCATAAATATTTAAATCTATTTCAAAAAATGCTATACTCTTTAATGTAAGGAGAATAGAAAAATGAAAACAAATACAAAAACAACTTTATTATTTATTATGTCTTTTGCACTTATTGCTATTATTAGTGTATCTTATGCATACTTCACAGCTGCAATAGTAAATAATGAAGTAAAGGACCAAGTAGTAACAACTGGTACTTTAAGTCTTCGTTATGTAGATGGAGCAGAAGTAGTAATGCAAAATATAAAACCAGGAGATACTATTACAAAGACAGTTTATGTTGCTAATACTGGAACACTTGACGCAGTATACAACCTTGTATGGCAAGAATTAACAAATGAAATAACAAATGATGAAATGTTAATCGAAGGAACTTGTACTAGAATGAATGCTACAACAGAAGCAGAAGATGGAACATGTGAAGGAGTAGACAGTACTGCAATAGCTAAAAATATCATTAAAAAGAAAATAACAATTGAACCAAGCATAGTTCATAAATATAATTTAACTATTACGTTTATAGATACTAGTGATGACCAAAACTATAACCAAGGTAAAAAGTTTAGTGGAGTATTAGGAGTAGAAGAATACAAGCCAACTCAATTTGAAAAAGATAGTTGGGAAACAATAGCTACTAATGTAAAAAATAGTAATATTTCAGATTACAATTTAGGAGATACTAAAGAAGTAGACCTAGGAGATTTGGGAATACATAGCGTAAGAATAGCAAACACATCAACACCTGATGAATGTTCTACTAAAGGATTCTCACAAACAGCGTGTGGATTTGTACTTGAATTTGAGGATGTAATTACAACACATGCAATGAATAGTACCACCACTACTAATGTTGGTGGATGGCCTGCATCAGCAATGTACACTTATGTAAATACGGATTTATATAATATGCTTCCAACTAATTTAAAAAATGCTATTATAGACACAACCGTAGTTAGTAGTCATGGTAGTAATGATTCAGCTAATTTTACATCAACTGATAAATTATATTTATTAGCTCCAAAAGAAATATATGGTATTTTTTCTTATCCATATGATTCAGCAAAGGATTTAACTAGACAACTAGATTATTATAATAGTATTGGTGTTACTACAACTAGCTTTTCAGGTGCTATTAAGAAGTTCGGTACTACCGCAAACGCATGGTGGCTTCGCTCAGCTTATTCTAGTCATAACTACAATTTTTTCGGAGCTAATTCTAATGGTAACTGGTATAACAGCTACTTTTCTGATAATACCCACGGCGTTTCACCAGCTTTCCGAATTGGATAATTCAAATATTCCAGTTATGTCTTATGATATAGCTGGTTTTCTTATGTTATAAAATATATAATGTAACACATTTGACACCTAAAATTGACTTGAATGACTAATTTTGATATAATAAAGCACGTTTAAAGGGGATAGTTATGGAAAATAATGATAATGAATCTAAAAGAAAAATTAGCAACAAAACTAAAATGATAGGTTTAGTACTAGGTGCCACCGCTACAATAAATACTATAAATGATGCAAGACAATTAATAACATCAAGCGTAGTAGCAAGAACTAACGATGGAACTGAAGAAAATATAATTGGTAAAGAAGGATATAATACTAGATTTAATACAACAGTTCATTCTAATAATTTTGTAGTACTTCGAATAAGTGAAAAATCATTTAATGATATAACAAATTTAAGAAATACACTAAATGAATGTAAAGATAGAAATATCTCAGTATGTATAGTACTTGATACCAAAGCAGAAGACTTAGCTAAAATGCATAAAGATATAGATTTCTTACAAGCAGTAGTAAAGCAATATAATATAGATATGCCTATATATTGTAATATAGATAACATTATGAATAATAAGAATCTAAATAATGCTGAAAAAACAACTTTAATAGAAGCATTCTTAGATAAAGCAACAAGAAGTAATATGTATGTTGGTTTATATGGAAGTGATACTAGTCTTACTGAATGTAATCTATATATAACTAAAATTACTGATTATGATACATTCTTAGTAGAAGATAATGAAAGTATTAGATACCCAGGAAGTCATAATATAACTAAAGACTTAAATGGAGTAATAGGTGCTACTATAGATTTATCTGAAATAGTAAAAGAAAGAAACTTAAATAATAGTACATCTCTAGTATATTCACAAGGATATGTAGTTAAGGAAGGAGAGACTCTTCATAGTATAGCTTTAACTTGTGGATTAAGTGAAAATGACTTAAAAGAATACAATCATAATATTAAAAGTGTAAATCCAGGAGATGTAATATATATACCTAATCTTTATATGACATATAATAAAGAAACAAACTCTTCGACATATAATTATGCTATTGCAAGAGGAATAGATATTTCAGATTATCAAACTAATATAGATTGGGATAAAGTAGCTGAAACATCAGATTATGTAATAGTTGAAGTAGCTAGAGATGACTCTAATTACTTAGAAAATGAAGGATACTATTTATCTTCAGCAATTGAACAAGTGAAAGGAACAACTAGTAAAAATATAGATTTAGGATTATACTTTTGTGTATTAAAAGGTATGGACGTTAAAACATATGAACAAAGATTAGATAAATATTTAACTAATTTAGATAAAGAAATGGAAGAACAAGAAGTAACTATTAATAAAGAAAATGTACCAGTATTTGTAGACTTTGAAATATATACAAATAAAAATGACTATTACGAATTATTACAAACATTTAAAGAAGTTTGTAATAGACACGGATATACTAAAGTTGGAATATATGGTAATGGTTCAACGCTAAATTCTATATGTACTAATATGATAGCAAAACACAATACAACATTAAAAAATACTGATTTTTATGTATGGAAAGCAGGAGGACCTCAATACTCATCTAATGAACACAATGATGAAGGAATAAGTTTAGATAACTTAAAAGAGTATAGGGGAGAGTCAACTTCTAACTTTACTGTAGATATGCAACAAGTAACTAATGTATGTAATGATGTAGGTGCATCTAACTCTTCAGGTCACTGTGATGTAAGTTATTTATATGATGAAGAAATGTTTGGACACAAATATTCTAAAGAAGAAACTACTGAAGTAATGGAAGTAGATTTAAATAATTATAGAAATATTCCGGTACATACTATAACTTCAAGTGCATTAAATACAGTGTCAGCCCTAACTGCTTTAGGATACGCAGCACTAGGACTTAAAACTTTAGCTAAAAAGTTAAAACAAAAACATAAAGAAAATATTATTAAGAAAACACTAGAATAAAAGAAGCTTAAAAATTCTTAAGCTTCTTTTTGATTATATATTATTAGATGATGTTGACTTCTAGTACAAGCAACATAATATAAATATCTTTCTTTATAACTAAATTGATTATCTTTATGTGTGTATACTATTGTCGCATCATATTCTAAACCTTTAGCCATATAAGAAGGTATTACAACTAGTTCACGACTAAATGCTTTTGAGTTATTAGCTATAAGCGTTAACTCTTCAAAATTACGTTTAAGTAACTTATAAATATCAGCTGCTTCTGTATCAGTTTTAGTAATAATTGCAATACTTCTATTATTCTTTTTAAGATTATTTATGTCATTACTTAACTGTTCTTTTAAATTGTCTTCTTGTCTAAATTCAACTGGTATATGTGTATCTCTTCTAATAGCTGATACTAAGTTAAGTCCTAGTATCTTATTTGCATGCTCTATAATTTCAGGACTTGATCTATAAGTTTTATTAAGTTCTATATAATTAACTGAGTCAGGGAATACTTGTTTTAAATCTTCAAGACTCTTATATTCATAATATGGATTTATTGTTTGGTTAATGTCTCCTAGAATAGTAAATTTACTTTTTCTAAGTATCTTCTTAAGTAATATATATTGAAGTACATTATAATCTTGTGCTTCATCAACTATAGTTTGTTCAATTATATAGTCATATCCAAGGAATGTAAGTAAACTCTTCATATATACAAATAGACACGCGTCTTCATAAGAAATATCTTTTGAATCTAGTTTATTAATGTAAGAGTCAGGTAATTCTTTATCATAAACTTTTTTAAATTCATTACTTCTAAAGAATCCTTTGTATATTTCCTTCATATCTATAGAAATATTTAATCTTTCTCTTAGCCATTTTCTTATTTGCTTAGCTCTAGATTTATTACCTCTAAATTCTATTTCAGCAATCTTTAATGATATTTCATCAATTCTCTCAAGTAGTGGTATACTTGAATATCTTTCATGTAAATAATAATTTAACTTTTCAAGTGGTACATATAAATCTCTATTAAATATTTCACTTGTAAATCTAGCTTTACTTGTATAATTCTTTATATATTCTTCCATAACAGGAATTATCTCATTAGATTGTTTAAGTTTTATTAAATCTATATATGCTTCTTCATATTTATAATATCTTTCTATAAAAGAAGTGAATGATTCAATATGTTTATATTCTGTAATATATGTTTCCAAGAAATCACTAAATGTTGTTTCTTTAGTATTATCTTCACCAAGTTCAGGAAGTACATTAGATATATATTCACTAAATATATGGTTAGGCGCAAATATAAGTACTTTATCACTAGTTAAATTCTTAATCTTATAAAGTAAGAATGCTATTCTATGTAGTGCTACACTAGTTTTACCAGAACCAGCTATACCTTGAACAATTAAATTCTTATCTTTAGTATTTCTTATAATTGCATTTTGTTCACTTTGAATAGTATTTACTATATTTTTCATATAGTCATTATTCTTTCTTGAAAGTACTTCTTGAAGCATCTCATCTTGTATAGTAAGTTTACTATCAAATACATGTTTAATCTTAGAGTTTTCTATAGTAAACTGTCTCTTATTATGAAGGTAACCTTTCATTATTCCACCAGGTGCTTCATACTGACATTCACCTTGTTCATAATCATAGAATATACTTGATATTGGACTTCTCCAGTCATAAATAATATTATTATCTCCCTTAGTAAGATAGGTAAGTCCAATATAAATATCATTTTTCCCTTCATCATCTTCATAAGTTATCTTACCAAAGTATGGACTATTTTGAATCTTATAAAGTTTCTTATAATACTTAGCTTTCATCTCTAAGTCATCAATCTCTTTGTCATTACTTGATAAGATTGTCTTCATTTCAGTAGGGTCTAATTCAGCTTTAGTATCCCATACATATCTTTTAAATTCTTGTTGTTTCTCCTCATTATCATATAAGTCTTGAGCAAGATTTGCAATATTCTCACGTAAAAGTTCGGTAGTTAATTCTAGATGCTTTTGTTCTTTTTTTAGTTCTTCTTCACTTAAATTCATTATAACCTCCCTAGAGTTCAAGTGTCACATCATTTGAAAATTAACAGCATAAATAAAATGATAGCAAAGTAACCTTACTTTGTCAATTAAAATCTAAAAAAATAGACAAAATTAGTGTTGAAAATCATAGAAATATAAACTATAATTATCTTATGATAAAAAAAGTAAAAGGATTTTTAAAACTTAGTGAAGAAGATTTATTGATGATAGTACTTGCTTTTATGTCATTTTCAATTGGAATATGGAGAAACTATAGACAGTTATGGCTTGAAAATGTTGGATTTGATGTTCAAAGTATAAGTAGAGTTTTATCAATTGCGTTAACATGTAGTGCGATTATATCATTTGTAATAAGCATTTATTCAACAAGAGTTAAAGTAAAAAATGTAATAGTCTTAACAGGTACACTTAGAGCTCTAGCTATGTTAGTACTTCTTCTAAATAGTAATACTTATATAATTAAAGTATGTATGCTTGTCTGTATCATGTGTGAAACAACATTTTCAATAGCTTTTTATCCACTTCTAACAACAGTTAATAAAGAGAAGAAAGCATTTGCTAAACAAGCTTTAATAAATTATATAGCTAAAGATGCAGGAGTTATAGTATGTGGTCTTTTAATAGGCGTAACAGTAGGTAACATAATATTCGATTACAATAGTTGTTTATTTTTAGCAATGATTTCAACTATACTATCAATTTTATTCTTAATGCTATTTAATGGAAACAAAACATATAATAAAAGAAATGTTCTACCTTTAAAGAAAGCATTAAAGAATTTAATAAAATCTAGAGTAAACAATTATTTCTTATTTTCTCAATTTATTATGAATATCTCTTATGGCATGGTGTTTGGTCTTGTCATGATTATACTTACTAATTATATAGGTTTTAGTGTAAGTATCGCATCTATTTTTATAATTGTTTGTAACTTAATAGGAAGTTATACTTGTTCATTATTTAATAGGTATGGGGATAATCTTTCATTTAAGGCAAGCACATTAATTAAATATGGTTCAAGAGCATTAGCATACTTAATAGCATTCTTAATGCCAAATGCATTATCTTTTGTAGTTGCTATGATTATAGCACACGTATCAGCTAGAATACTTGATGACAAAATAAATGGAACTTATATAACAAGAATAGACACTAATAGTCAGTTCTTATTTGGCAACATCAGATACTTTATACTTAGTTTAGGCGAGGGTATAGGTACATATTTAGCAGGCTTTATGTTAGAAATATCATTTAGATCTTTATTTCTAGGAGCCGCAGTATTCACTATACTTCAAATAATAATGTTTATAAATCTTGATAAAATAACTGATAAATAATGAAAAATAGTTGCATTTTTCTAAAATATATAGTATTATTAACTAGAAGTTTATTCTTAGTTTAGATGTACCTCTTACTTCTTTACTCAGAATTAACGGATTATATTAGATAAGGAGGATTTTTAAAATGGCTTTAAGTAAAGACAAAAAGACAAGCATTGTTGAATCTTTTGCTAGAACTAAAGGTGACACTGGAAGCGTTGAAGTTCAAGTAGCGCTTTTAACAGAAAGAATCAATAATCTTACTGAACATATGAAAGAACATAAACATGATTATCATACTAATCGTGGATTGCTTCAAATGGTTGGTAAAAGAAAGAACTTACTTGAATATCTAAAACGTGAAGACGTTCAAAGATATCGTGAGTTAATCAAAAAATTAAATTTAAGAAAGTAGGCACTTATTTTAAGTGTCTTTTATTTTAGAGAAGGAGGAAAAAATGAAAAGAGTTTTTGAATATGATTTTCAAGGTAGAAAGATAGTTGTAGAACATGGTGAACTTGCTAAACAAGCAGGTGGAGCAGTACTTGTAAGATACGATGACACTGTAATATTATCAACATGCGTTATGAGTAATAACGTTTCAACAGCAGATTTTTTCCCTTTAACAATTTTATATCAAGAAAAACTTTATTCTGTTGGTAAAATCCCAGGTGGATTTATTAAAAGAGAAGGTCGTCCAACAGATGCGGCTACTTTAACTGCAAGAGTTATTGATAGACCAATTAGACCTATGTTCGATGAAAACTTTAGAAATGAGGTACAAGTAGTAAATACTGTTTTAAGTGTAGACCCTGATAGAACACCAGAAATGACAGCATTATTTGGTACATCACTTTGCTTAGGTATTTCATCAATTCCATTCGAAGGTCCAGTAGCTGGAGTAATAGTTGGTAAAATAGATGGAGAACTAAAGATAAATCCAACTTGTGAAGAAATGGAAAGAAGTACTATTAACTTAACAGTTGCTGGTACAATAGACGCCATAAATATGGTAGAAAGTGGTTCAAAACAAGTAAGTGAAGAAGAAATGCTAGAAGCACTTATGTTTGGACACGAAGCAGTAAAAGAATTATGTGCTATTCAAAATGATATCATTAGTGAAATCGGAGAAGAAAAGATAGAGGTAGTACTTGCTAATATCCCAGATGAGTTAAGAGAAGAAGTAAATAATGATATTAAACAAGATATGATTGAAGCTATTCAAATCAAAGATAAACTAGAAAAATATGCAAGAATAGACGAAGTAAAAGAAGAAGCAATAACTAAATACACAGAAAGACATGAAGGTGAAGAAGATTTAGAAGCTAATCTAAAACTAGTTAAAAAGGTAGCAGACGAAATTGAAGGAGCTGAAGTAAGACGTTTAATCACTAATGAACATATTAGACCAGATGGACGTGGAATGGATGAAATTCGTGAATTATCAGCAGACGTAGATTTACTTCCAAGAACACATGGTAGTGCATTATTTACAAGAGGTCAAACTCAAGCATTAGCTATCACTACTTTAGGTGCTCAAAATGAAGAACAAATCTTAGACGGCTTAAGTCTAGAAGACTCTAAAAAGTTTATCTTCCATTATAATTTCCCTGCATTTAGCGTAGGTGAAACTGGAAGATATGGAAGCCCTGGTAGAAGAGAAATAGGACACGGAGCTTTAGCAGAAAGAGCATTATTACAAGTAATGCCTAGTCAAGAAGAATTCCCATATACAGTACGTGTAGTATCAGAAGTATTAGAAAGTAATGGTTCATCAAGTCAAGCAAGTATTTGTGCTGGATGTATGTCACTAATGTCAGCAGGTGTACCAATCAAAGCACCAGTAGCTGGTATCGCAATGGGACTTATTACAGAAGACGGAACATGTGATTCTAAATATACAATTTTAACAGATATCCAAGGTTTAGAAGATCATATGGGAGATATGGACTTCAAAGTAGCAGGTACTAGAAAAGGTATAACAGCACTACAAATGGATATTAAAATCAAAGGAGTAACAAGAGAAGTATTAAAAGAAGCATTAGATAAAGCTCATAAAGCAAGAATGCAAATCTTAGATGTAATGGAAGCAACTATTAAAGAACCAAGACATGAATTATCAGAATATGCTCCTAAGATTAGAACAATGAAGATTTCACCAGATAAGATTAAAGATGTAATCGGAAAAGGTGGAGACATGATCACTAAGATTATCTTAGAATCAAGTAATGTAACTTCAGTAAATCACAAAGATGCTGTTAAGATCGACATAGATGATGAAGGAAATGTAATTTGTTATCATATGAAAAAGGAAGTACTAGATAAAGCAATCAAGATGATTGAAGACATAGTAAAAGAAGTAGAAATCGGAGCAGTTTATACAGCAAAAGTAGTTAAAATCGAAGACTTTGGGGCATTCGTAGAACTATGGCCAGGATGTGAAGGATTAGTACACGTTTCACAACTTGATAATAAGAGAGTAAATCATCCAAGTGATATTCTAAAAGTAGGGGACGAAATAGTAGTAAAAGCAACTGGATACGATAGAAAAGGTAAACTAAATCTATCTAGAAAAGAATTACTTCCTAAAATAGAAAAGAAAGAAAATAAAAAAGATACTAAAAAAGAAGAAGTATCTGAAGAATAAAGTTTGTCGCATTGACAAACTTTTTAATTATAGTATAATATAGCCTAATTAAGGGGAGGTGCTAGAATGGAATTAAGCGAAAAAAATCTTTATTTTAGCATTAAAAGTGTAACTCAAATATTATATAGATTATACTGTAGATTAGCAGTTTTAGAAAGCCAAGAAAAAGACACATCATTAGAATATGAAAAAACATTAAAACTAATAGAATTTTACACAGCACTAGAAGATCAATATTATGAAAATGTTGAAAAATTATTAAAAAAAGATGAAGATATAGTCGAAAGAATGTATGTAAATACATTATTAAGTACTGAGTCAAATTTTTCACCGGAAAAATCATTAAGTGATCCATCATATATGATATTCCATGATTTTAAAGAAAATGATGTTGTCCCAATGAGAATGGCAACAAAACTTTACGAGATAAGTATTCAAAACTTTGAAGAAGCAAACCAATTAGGAAAAAGAGTATATAACGAATATGAATCACAAAGAGATACATATTTTATAGACATAATAGATTCGATGATAAAAGATAATACTTATAAAAATTTTAAAAAAATGTTAATTAAAGCAAAATATAAAATAGCATTTATAAATAAAAAAAGAAAACCAGAAGAACCAAGTGATGACATGATAATTTCAACAGCAATGGCAGTAGCTAATTCAAAAGAAATTATTAGTTATGCTCAAAAAATGTATAGACTAAATAAGTCATCAATAGAGTCTCCCTCAAATACAAGAAAAATTCTATTAAGTTCAGCATATATTAGAGCAAATCTTCTTCAAATGGATGATCTTGCATTAGAAATTCTAAATACACTTCTAACAATAGGAGAAGACGTTGGTGAATTAAAACCAAGTGATGGAAAAACATTATTTGATTCAATATTAAAAAAAGAAAAAGAAGATAAAGAAACATTTAAAGAAAAAGGAAACACATTAAAAAGAAAATTCTAAAAAATATGTGTTTCTTTTTAATTTAAACATATTGAACTTTAATATAAAAAATGATACAATAATTTTATAAAAATAGAAGGAGATAGGTATGAAAAAGAATATTTTTAAAACATTAACTGTTTTATTTGCATTTGTATTATTTACGCTAAATATCAGTGCTGTTACTCAACCAACTGATGAAGCAGCAAGAGTTCCTAGTAGAATACCGGATGTTGGAGCAAAATTATATGCAACTGTTCAAGATCCATTTGATTATTCAAAAATCAAATTTGTAAATGGTTCAAATCAAGTAAGCGGTTCAACTACTATGAGAAAAATAGTAATGACAGACAAATTCGAATATGCAGAAACTGGAGGAGATATAGGAGTAGGAACAGACTGGTTCTCAGCATACTGCTTAGATGGAAGACTTAAATATCCAGAAAATGGTATTTATTTCGCATCAAGAAATGGTGTAACTACATATGAAGACTTCTTAAAAGTAATGGTAGAACAAGCTTTATTAAATCAATCAAATACTACAAATGAAATGTATCAATTATTTAAAGATGCTAGAAACTATAAAGCAGCATTTACAGCAGAGTTCACAACTCCAGGATATAATGATGCAGAATCAGCAGTAAGAGCAATTAAACCAACAACTCCACTTACTGTAAATATTTCAAGAGTAGTATTTGCTAATGCACAAGGTGCTACAAAAATCATAACAGCAGCACAACTAAATGCAGCAATAAGTAAAACTGGAGATGTATTTGAATTAGTTATTAATGCTTCTGTAGAAGAAAATAATTATTTATTTGATATTTATACAGTAAAAGCAATGGATAAAACTATAAGTTATAATAGAGCGTTATGGATGATTGAACATAGTTACCCATCATTAAGCTTAAAAGATTCATTAACAATCGCAGGTGCTGATTATGACAAACTTACAAATGAAATTAAAGCATTAGAAACAAGTGCTACAACAGCTGAATTAGAAAAATTAGTTGAAAATTATGTATACTCAACAATCCAATACGCTATATGGAAAGTTAATGATGGCGTAGATATGGCTGAAAATACTTTAGGAAATGAACTAACAGGTTCTGAAGAATTAAATAAACTATATAAATATTTAATTGAAGATAAAGGTAACTCATTCTATGCTAGTTATGGTGAAAACACATTTAGTGGAACTCTATCAATAACAAAACCAACAGCTAAAAATGAGATATATGAACAAACAAACGAAATATATAAATATGGTCCTTTCAGTGTACAAGGTGGATTTATCGAAACAGGAAAAATATATTTAAATGTTAAAGACGCTGATAAAAACGGAGTTAAATTAGTAAATAAAAACGGAGATGAAATTACAGAAGTAAATCCAGGAGAAGAATTCTATGTAGTAGCAAACAAAAAATCAAAAATTGCTAATGTTACAATAGAAGCATCTGCTCCAGGAGCAAAAAAATTCGTACCAGATGGAAATAGAGGAAGAGTATATTATGCAAATAGTGCACTTGGACAAAATGTTATCACTGGTGGAAAAATCGAAACAACAGCAACTAATCAAAGCTTTGAATTATTATTTAACCCAAGTACTGGAGTAGAAGATGTAGGTATGTTATTTATTGTAACAATCGCTGCATTCGCAGTTGGATACTTCGTATTAACTCGCAAAAATCAACCAGTAGAATTATAATAATATATAGATCTCGTAAGAGATCTTTTATTTTGCAAAAAAACTAAAAAAGAAGTGTTTTTAATATTTATGTCTAATTATAATAATAGAGGGATAAAGAAAGGAAATAAGTATGGAAACACTAGGAAACTATTTAAAAGAAAATATGATAAAGGTAGTAATAATAACAGTATTATTATTTTTATATGTAGGCTCATTTATTTATATAAGTTCAAAAATTATCAAAACAGAAAATGAAACAAAAGATGAAATAAACATGATCACAAAAGAAGAAACAGAAGAACAATCTGAAAGTAATAATGAAAATGAAATAGTAGTAGATGTTAAAGGAAGTGTTATGAAACCCGGAGTATACAAAATAAAGGAAAATTCAAGAGTAACAGACGCTATCGCAGCATCAGGTGGACTTGCTAAAAATGCAAATACAAGATTTATAAATTTATCTAAATTATTAAAAGATGGTGATGTAGTAGTAATCTATTCAAATGAAGAAATTGAAAAAGCTAAAAAACAAGAAACAATAGTAGTAGAGACACCATGTATTTGTGAAGAAGTCAAAAATGATGCATGTTATAAAGAAGATAATAAAAATACAAATGGTAAAATAAATATAAATACAGCATCATTAACAGAATTAATGACATTAACTGGAATAGGAGAATCAAAAGCAAAATTAATTATTGAATATAGAACACAAAATGGTAATTTTAAAGACATAAAAGATATAATGAAAGTAAAAGGTATTAGTGAAACACTTTACTCTAAATTTAAGGAAAATATTACTGTGTAACACTCTTTATTATTTATTATTATTAATATCAATATTTAATATATTTATTTACAATAAAATATACATCCCTCAGAAAATAAAAGAAAATGATAAATATATTCTAAAATTAAATAATTATAATATTAATGGAAACAAACTATCACTAGAGTTTGATAATTTAAGAGGAACATACTATTTTGATAAAGAAGAAGATTTAACTAACTTTAAAAGAAATTATAATCTAGGAGATACTGTAGAAGTAAAAGGTACACTAGAAGCACCAACAAACAATACCATACCAAACACATTTAATTATAAGAATTATTTATATCACAAAAAAATAAATTATATTTTAAAAATAGATGCTATAAAGAAATTAAAAAGTAATAAGAATATACTAATAAATATAAAAAATAGAATATCAAAAAGAATAGAAAACACTAAATATAATAGTTATCTTTACGCTTTTATATTAGGAAAATCATCGTACATTGATAACGAAAGTTATAATAACTATAAAATAAACGGAGTAACTCATCTATTTGCCTTATCAGGTCTTCATGTATCTTTATTTTCAAGTATTATTCTATTTATATTGAATAAACTCAAATTTAATGAAAAAACTTCATTTATTATTACAAGTATATTTTTAATATTTTTTTCATTCATCGCATCATTTACACCATCTATATTAAGAGCAACCATCTTCTTTATACTTTCAAGTCTTAATAAAATCTATTATACTTTTATAAAACCAAAAAATATTTTAATTGTTACTTTTAGTATTCTCACATTTATTAATCCATTTTATATATTTGATACAGGCTTTATATTATCATTCACTATTACTTATTTTATACTTCTATTAAATGAAAACACTACTATAAAAGGTAATATAAAATCTATATTAGTAATAAGTATTTTATCATTCTTATCAAGTCTACCAATTATTATAAATTTTTCATATGAAGTAAACATAATTGGTTTTATAAATAATATACTATTTATTCCTTTAGTCACTAATATAATTTTTCCATTCTCACTAATTGTAATAATAATACCAAAATTTTCTTATATATTATTTATTTTAACTTCTATTATGGAAACTATATCAAAGTATAGTAGTAATCTTCTGAATATTACTATCTACTTTCAAAAACTAACTTCACTAGAAATAATTATATATTATGTTTTACTAATCATCTCTATAAAGAAAAATAAAAAGTTATTGAGCATTCTTTTTATATTTATATTAATACTGTATCTAAAACCAAATTTTGATAAAAATACATATGTATATTTTATAGATGTATCCCAAGGAGATTCAGCTTTAATTGTAACCAAAAATAATAAAAGTATTTTAATAGATACAGGAGGTAAACTAAATTATAAAACTGAAAAATGGAAACAAAAAAATAAAGAATTTAACCTAATGACGTCTTCAGTTATACCATTCTTTAAAAGTATAGGTCTTAAGAAAATAGATTGCCTTTTAATTACACATGGAGATGCAGACCATGCAGGATACGCTTTAGAACTAATAGACAACTATAAAGTTATAAATAAATATACAAACAAAGGTAGAAAAAACTCTTTAGAAAAGAAACTAAATATTGATTCATTAAATTCAAATTATTTAAAAATTGACAACATAGAAATTTATTCTCTAAATGACACAATATATAATAATGAAAATAAAGATAGTTTAGTCTTACTAATCAAAATATATAATTATAAATTTCTGTTTATGGCGGATGCCGACAAAGAAGTAGAAAAAACTATTATAGAAAAATATAATCTAAAGAACATAGATGTTTTAAAAGTAGGTCATCATGGTTCTAAAACTAGTACTGATGAATCCTTTATAGAAGAAATAACTCCTAAATATTCAATTGTTTCAGTAGGAAAAAATAATAAGTTTGGTCATCCAAATATTGAAACACTTGATACTTTAAAAAACTCTAAAATATTAAGAACGGATGAAGTAGGCACAATAAAAATAACACTAAATAAAAACAAATCTCTTATCGAAACATTCTCCCCATAGAAGAAATTAAATAATTATTATGATATAATCAAATTAGAATTTTAAAGAGGAAAATAATATGATAAGATTAGATTATAATTTATATGGAAAAATTGTATGTGCAGCTTTATTAAAAGATAATAAAATATATTATACTTTTAAGAATCATGGAACTATATTTACTCTTGAAGAAAAAGGAGTACTAAGAAATTCAATTCAAGGTTTTATAACTGAAAAAGGATACTTTGTAGATAGAATATTAGGCCTAGAAATAGCTTTACATTATAATCAAATAGAATATAAGCATCCAGGA
This sequence comes from uncultured Clostridium sp., assembly GCA_905193755.1. Lineage (GTDB taxonomy): Bacteria > Bacillota_I > Bacilli_A > RF39 > UBA660 > CAG-1000. The sequence continues at coordinate 26,605 of CAJJPX010000016.1, forward strand.
TTAAATGAACTATTTAGTGAAGACTTAAAACAAGAAAATAATCAAGTACTTATATATCAAAAAAAGTATAAATATATTCATCCATAGTTTAATTCATTATTTAAAATATCAAAAAGCTCATAATATATAGTAGATATATAAATATATATCAAAAGAATTTTAACCACTCCTTAGTACTATTAAATTAATATAATAAATTCATCCTTCTATAAAAACTTTTATTAAATAATAAAAAAACATGCAACTTATTACATATAATCCATAAAATATATTGAAGCCACCAGTGGTGTTTATATAGATTGGGAACTACTTGTTAGTTCCTTTAGTTTGCACTAACTAGACACAATCACTTCTTATTTTATTAAAAATGTAATATAATGAACTTATGGATAAAGAAGAATTTCTTAAAATTAATGTTATAAATGATTTTATAAGTTATATTAGTAAAAAAAATTATTCTATAAACACATACACTTCTTATATTAATGACTTATATTATTTTACTGTCTTCATAAAAAAAGATTTAACTAAAGTAACATTCGAAGATATTAAAGACTACTTAGAACATTTAAATTTCAAAAAAGAAAAACCATCTTCAGTAAGAAGAAAAATAAGTTCTTTAAAATCATTTTATAAATTCTTATATAAAAATGGATACATTGATAAAAAAGATTATCCACTTACTAAAGTAGCTTATCCTAAAATGGAAAAGAAACTTCCTAAGTTTATATATTATAATGATTTACTTGAAATAATAAATGAGTCAACAAAAGATAAGGATGGAGTAAGAGATAGGTTAATTATTGAAATGCTTTATGCAACTGGTGTAAGAGTTAGTGAACTAGTTAATATTAAGATAAATGATATAGATTTTAACAATAGAAGAATTATTGTTTTAGGAAAAGGAAATAAAGAGAGAATTGTTTATTATGGTGAGTATGCAGAAGAAGTATTAAAGGAATATTTAAAAACTCATGAAAGAAAGAATCATAATTATTTGTTTGTAAATTCAAAGGGTGGAAAACTTACTGATAGAGGTGTCAGATATATAATAGATAATATTATGTCAAAACTATCAGTAAAAGTTCATGTAACGCCTCACGTACTAAGACATACTTTTGCAACTGATATGTTAAATAATGGATGTGATATAAAAGTAGTTCAAGAATTACTTGGACATAGTTCACTAAAGGCAACAGAAATTTATACTCACGTAACAAATGAACACTTAAAAAAAGTATATTATGAATGTTTTCCAAGGAGGGATAGAGATGAGTAAATTATATTTTAGATATGGAGCTATGAATAGTGGAAAAACTACATTATTAATTCAAGTAGCACATAACTATGAAGAAAGAGGAATGAAAGTAGTAATATTAAAACCAGGAATTGATACTAAAGGAAATGATAAAATAGTAACAAGAATAGGTCTTAAAAGAAAAGTAGATCATATCGTACAAAGTGATGAAAAACTAATTAATTACTTGTGTACTCTTCCACTTGACATAGTTTGTGTACTAGTAGATGAAGCACAATTCTTAACACGTGATCAAGTAGATGATTTATTTATGTTTACTAAACTTAAGAATATTCCAGTAATTTGTTATGGCCTTAGGAGTGACTTTAAAACAATGGCATTCCCAGGAAGTCTTAGATTATTTGAAGTATCAGATGTAATGGAAGAATTAATAACAATATGTAGATGTGGTAAAAGAGCTAAATTTAATGGAAGAATTGTAAACGGCAAGTTCACCTCAAATGGAGAACAAGTTGCAATAGATGGAGAAAATCATGTTGAATATGAATCCCTATGCGGAAAGTGTTACCTTGAAAAAGTACTTGGAATAACATCTTTAGATGAATAAAAGTCACTATTAGTTAGTGATTTTTTTGTAAAATTTTTTATAAAGTTCTTCTTGTATATTATTTGATATGATATAATAAATAAGTCGGTAACATATGTTGCATATGTCTTAAATGACAGGAGGGAGAAATAAATATGAAGTATGTTTACATGTTTAGTGAAGGAAACAAAGACATGAAAAATCTACTTGGTGGTAAAGGTGCTAACTTAGCAGAAATGACTAGTATTGGTTTACCAGTTCCAAGAGGATTTACTGTTACTACTGAAGCTTGTACTGCTTACTATGATGCAGGAAAGAAAATCAGTAAAGAAATTATAGATGAAATCTATGAAAAACTAGAAGAGTTAGAAAAACTAACTGGAAAGAAAATGGGAGACCTTAAAAATCCATTACTAGTATCAGTTCGTAGTGGTGCTAGAGCTAGTATGCCTGGTATGATGGATACAGTACTTAACTTAGGTCTTAACGACGAAGTATGTAAGTCATTTGCAGAAGCTACAAATAATAAGAGATTTGTTTATGACTCATATAGAAGATTTATAATGATGTTCGCAGATGTTGTTAAAGGATATAGTAAAAACTCATTTGAAAGAATCTTAGATAAAATCAAAGAAGAAAAAGGTGCAGAATACGATACAGATCTAAATGAAAATGATATGTATGAAATCGCAATGAAATTCAAAGATGTTTATAAAGAACTTTCAGGAGTAGAATTTCCACAAGATCCAAAAGAACAATTAATAGAAGCAGTTACAGCTGTATTTAGAAGTTGGAATAATGAAAGAGCTATTTACTATAGACGTATGAATGATATTCCATCTAGTTGGGGAACTGCAGTTAACGTTCAAGAAATGGTATATGGAAATAAAGGAGAAGACTGTGGAACAGGTGTTGCATTCACAAGAAACCCAGCTACAGGTGAAAAGAAACTTTATGGTGAATACCTAATGAATGCTCAAGGAGAAGATGTTGTTGCTGGTGTACGTACTCCAAAAACAATTGATACTCTAGCTGAAACAATGCCAGAAGCATATAATGAATTCGTTAAAACTTGTGAAATCTTAGAAAGTCATTATAAAGATATGCAAGATATGGAATTTACTATTGAAAATGGAAAGCTATTCATGCTTCAAACTAGAAATGGTAAAAGAACTGCTGCTGCAGCATTAAAAATTGCAGTAGATTTATATAATGAAGGAATGCTTACTAAAGAAGAAGCATTATTAAAAGTTGAACCTAAACAATTAGATCAACTATTACACCCAAACTTTGATACTGATGCATTAAAGAAAGCAACTCCAATTGCTACAGGTTTAGCTGCTAGTCCAGGCGCTGGATGTGGTAAAATTTACTTTACTGCAGAAGAAGTAACTGAAGCTGCTAAAAGAGGAGAAGACACAATTCTTGTTAGACTTGAAACTTCACCAGAAGATATCGAAGGTATGAACCTTGCTAAAGGTGTACTTACTATTCGTGGTGGTATGACAAGTCATGCAGCAGTTGTTGCTCGTGGTATGGGTAGATGCTGTGTATCTGGATGTGGTGAACTAACGATAAGTGAGGAAAATAAAACATTAACTACTAAAGACGGAAAAGTATTCAAAGAAGGAGATTACATTTCAGTAGATGGAAGTACTGGTAAAGTATATGGTGAACAAATTAAAACTGTTGAACCAGAAATCAGTGGTAACTTCGAAACATTTATGGGTTGGGCAGATGAAACTCGTAAACTAAAAGTTAGAACAAATGCTGATACTCCAAGAGATGCTAAACAAGCATTAAAATTTGGTGCTGAAGGAATCGGACTTTGTAGAACAGAACACATGTTCTTTGAAGAAGAAAGAATCTTTGCTATTCGTCAAATGATTGTATCTGACACAGTAGAACAAAGAGAAAAAGCCTTAGCTAAATTATTACCAATGCAAAGAGGCGACTTCGAAGAATTATATAAAGAAATGAAAGGTTACCCAGTAACAATCAGATTCTTAGATCCACCTCTACATGAATTCGTTCCACATACTGATGAAGAAATCAAACCACTTGCTAAAGAACTTGGAATGACATTTGAGGCATTAAAAGATAAAATTGCTACATTACATGAATTCAACCCAATGATGGGACATCGTGGTTGTAGACTTGCTGTTACATATCCAGAAATTGCTAAAATGCAAACTAGAGCTGTAATGGAAGCTGCTATCAATGTAGATAAATCAGGTATCAAAGTAGTTCCTGAAATTATGATTCCACTAGTTGGAGAAAAGAAAGAACTTGCTTATGTTAAAAGTATCGTAGTAGAAACAATTAACAAAGTATTCGAAGAACAAAATTACAAATTAGATTATAAGATTGGTACTATGATTGAAATACCAAGAGCTGCATTAACTGCTGATGAAATCGCAGAAGAAGCTGAATTCTTCTCATTTGGTACAAACGACTTAACACAAATGACATTCGGATTCAGTCGTGATGATGCAGGTAAATTCTTAAGTGACTATTATAGTAAACAAATTCTTGAAAGTGATCCGTTCGCAAGAATAGATGAAAAAGGTGTAGGACAACTAGTTAAGATGGCTGCTGAAAAAGGTAGAAAGACTAGAAAAGACATTCACCTTGGAATTTGTGGAGAACATGGTGGAGACCCAGCTACAATTGACTTCTGTCATAGAGTAGGACTAGACTATGTATCTTGTAGTCCATATAGAGTACCAATTGCTAGATTAGCTGCTGCACAAGCTGCAATCAACAATAAATAGTTTGCCTGATATTTAAAAAACAATTAGGATGATAGAGTATATTTTAGAGGCAAAATAAAATATACATGATGCGGAGAAACTTATAAAAAGTAAGTTTCTCTTTTTTATTTAAAAAGGAGAATTACATGAATGAAATAATAAAAGAAAATAAAAATATAGAAGATATGATTTATGAAGTAAGGGGAGTACAAGTAATGCTTGATTCAGATTTAGCTAAATTATATCAATGCACTAATGGAACAAAGGATATAAATAAGGCTGTGAAAAGAAATATAAATAAATTTCCTGAAGACTTTTACTTTCAACTAACAAATATAGAAAAAGAAAATTTGTGGTTCCAATCTGGAACCACAAACAATAAGTCAAGAACTAATCCTTATGTTTTTACAGAACAAGGAGTAGCGATGTTGTCATCTATTCTTCATACTGAGGTTGCAATAAAAACAAGTGTTAAAATAATGAGAAGTTTCATTAAAATGAGAAAATACTTTGTAAGTAGTATGTCAAACAATGAAATAATATTAAATCATGAAAAAAGAATAATAGAACTAGAAAACGTATTTGATAAATTTAAACATCATGAAGAGGTAAGTAAAATATTTTTTGAAGGAGAACTTTATGATGCATATTCATTACTGTTAGATATATTAAATAGTTCAAAAGAAGAAATTATAATAATAGATAATTATATTGGAAAAGAATTACTAGATATATTAAAAGAAATTAATAAGAAGATTATAATTATATCTAAAAATATAGAT
>CAJJPX010000017.1 GCA_905193755.1 uncultured Clostridium sp.
TTAATATAATTTATAGAAATAACATTAACAAGTAATTCCATAATTAAAAAATAAATAATTGAACTCATTAAAATGAACATGAAACCCGTTATAAATGTTCTTTTTTTGTTTTTGGATTTAATATTTGTTAATAAATAAATTAAAGCGAATAAGCAGATTGGATTAAATCCATCAATAATACCTATAAGCATACCAATTAAACCAATAGATGCTGAAGATGTGCTTACATAACCTAGTAAGGGAACTTTAACTTTTCCGTCTAAATTAATACCTATTCGGCAATTATTTTTTTCATTTATGATACTATCTACAATATCACAACCATTATTGTTTGAAACTATATAATGGAATTGTTCTTTTAGGGTATCATTCCAACCAATAACTCTTTGATTACCAACTACAATATAAGGCACACCATATCTTTCATCATTAAAAGTTTGGGCAACTTTTTTAAGTAATTCATTATTTTGAATATTATCATATACTTCATAATATTCAATATCGTAATTAAAATTATTTTTATTTATATATTCTTTAAATTCATTTACTTCCTTTTCTGTTACTGTTTTATCTTTGTTTTCTATTATTTCATTGTTTTGCACATTTTTTGAGATATTTATTTCTTTTATTTGATTTACATCATTATTTTTCTTACTTGTTTCGTTTTTTTCTACTTTCATAACTAAGCTATTTAGCATTCCATATCGATTCTCGTCTTCTGTTTCTATGTATACATTTAGTAAAGTTATATTTAAATTCTTTTCATTTGCTCTTTTTCTTATATCTTCTTCTATTTTCTTTTTATATGTGCTTTCTATATATTTATCTGTATCTATTTTTAGTGAATTATTCTCTTGGTATGTACTCATTTGTTTAGTTGTATTTTCAATCAATGTATTTATATTGGTTTTTGTAAACTTGTTTATTAGTGGATATATTATTGTAAATAATATATATACTCCTATTACTGTTTTTACATATTTTTTATTCTTTCCTTCTGGCAAAATTATTTCTATAATTGTTGCAATTATTACTGCTAAAATTATCCCTTGTGCCCATGAATTTATGAATTTTATCAAGTTTTAACACCTACCTATACATCATCCCATTATTAGTTATCTTTATACACATTGCTAGTCCAATTATTAGTAGCGTAGCAACAAAAAACATTATCCCAAGTAATACTTTAAATGTTCCTCCCATTTGTTCTAATAATGAAACTATTTTTTTATCTGCTATTGGCTCACATATTGCAGATGTAAAGTAATATGCTGTTGTTAATAGAGTTAATTTTATAATTGGCATTGCACATATTCCTATTATTACAAACATTCCAACTATCCCTATTGAATTTTTTATAATAGATGTAGAACCTAATACAACATCTGCTGAATCTCCTAGTGCTTTACCTACTACTGGTATAAACGTAGATGCCGCAGCCTTTACTCCTTTTGCTGTTAGCCCATCAACATTGCTTGTTAATGTTCCTTCCATTGAAAGTATTCCAACAAAAATTGTAATAATTAATCCCAAAAACCATGTGATACCCGATTTAAAAAAATTGGAAAGTTTTCCAATTTGAACTTTATCTGATAAATTTGAAATTATTCCTAATGCTGTTGCTATAAGTGTTATAGGAAGTACTACCAATGTTATTGTGTTTCCTATAAAAACTACTGCAAATATAATTAAAGGCTGTATTAAACTAACAGATGCAACATTCCCGGGTAGCAGACATTAGTGCTAAAAGTATTGGAACTAGGCAGTTTATAAATCCAGTTAAATTTGCAATTGAATCTTTTATTCCGGATATTATTGTTGAAAAATTAGCCATTATTAAAGTTACTATAAGTATGTATTGAATATAATATGTAATTTGAGAAACGCTTTCATTTTCTAGGTTCTCTGTAAAAGCCTTTAAAATGCTATGTATTATTATTACTACTATTATGCTTCCTAGCAAATAAATGACATCTACTATTTCATCTCCAAATAATAATATTATTTGTTTAAGAAGTCCTTTGTTATCTATCTCTCCTTTTATTGCAGAACTTAAAAAGTCGTTTAGACTGATATCCGGAAAAACTTCTTTTGTATATTTTTCTCCTTCTTTTATGAATGAAGGAATATTTAGTGCGTCCATTTGTGAAGATATGATTTCATCAGTTGCATAAGTTATATAGTTAACAAAAGAAAATATTAAAATAGAAAAAATTAATAATATTTTTTTTATCATATTAAAGTATATTTCAAAATTATTAAAATATTATTTATTATGAAACTAATTAAATATATTATTTTGGGTATTATACAGGGTTTTACTGAGCCTTTACCTGTGTCTTCTAGTGGACATATTTTTATTCTTAAGTATTTATTAAATACTGATATAAATAGTGATTTAAACTTTGAAATTATAGTGAATGCTGGTAGTTTACTTGCAGTAGTTATAATTTATCATAAGAAGATATTAAATCTTTTAAAAGGATTTATAATGTATTTAAAAGATAAAAATGTTAGATATGAAAGTGATTACAGATATTCAATATATGTTTTAGTTGGATGTATACCTGTGGGTATTTTAGGAATTTTGCTTAAAGATTATATAGAGGATGTTCTTAGTATGAGTTTTACTGTAGTTGGAATATCATTTATAATTACTAGTATTTTCCTATATTTAGTTAGGAATAAAAATAATAGAAGAAGTACTGTTACTTTAGGTGATGCTTTATATATTGGTTTAGTACAAAGTATTGCTTTACTTCCCGGTATCAGTAGAAGTGGTAGTACTCTTATAGCTGGACTTTCTAGTGGACTTTCTAAAGAAGAAGCATTTGACTACTCTTTTATGCTTTATATACCTATTAGTATTGGTACTACTATACTTGGAATTAAAGATCTTATTAATAGTGATATAGAATTTCTTCCATACTTTTTAGGATTTATATTTTCATTTATTGTGTCATTCTTTACTCTTAAATGGTTTAGAAATATAGTTCGTAATGGTAAACTTATATATTTTAGTATTTATTGCTTATTAATGGGATTATTTGTTTTAATATTTATGTGATATAATATCTTCGGTGAATATTATGTTTAAATATACTCTTGATAATAAAAGATATCATACATTAAATTATTATAATAAGAATAAATATGGATGTAAGGTTTTTAAAGTTTCTTTGAATGCTGGATTTAGTTGTCCAAATAAAAAGAATGGTACTGGATGCATATATTGTTATAATGGTAGTGGTGAAAATGATGGGATGGATTTGATAAGTCAGTTTAATAAAGTAAGAGATAATACTTTAAAGAAATGGCCTAATGCTAAATATATTGGATATTTTCAAGCTGGTACTAATACTTATGCTGACGCTGAAACTCTTAAAAGTAAGTATGAGCCAATATTAAAATTAGACAATGTTATAGGGTTAAATATTGCTACTAGATGTGATGCATTAGATAAAGACATTCTTGATTATTTAGAAGAATTAAATAATAGAACTGATTTAATAGTAGAATTAGGTCTTCAAACTATACATGAAAGCACTTCTAAACTTATTAATAGAGGACACACTTTAGAGCAGTTTAAAGATGCCGTTTTAGAACTTAGAAAAAGAAATATAGATGTAGTTGTACATATAATAAATGGTCTTCCATTTGAAACTAAAGAGATGATGCTTGATACAGTAAGATATTTAAATAAATTAGATATTCAAGGTATAAAGATACATATGCTTTTTATATTAAAAGATACTCCAATATTAAATTTATATAATACTACTCATTTTCATGTTTTAAGTAAAGAAGAATATATAGATGTAGTTATAGATCAATTAGAACTTTTAAGACCTGAGATAGTAATTCATAGAATAACAGGAGATCCAATAAGAGAGTTATTAGTTGAACCAAGTTGGTTATTAAAAAAGTTTAGTGTACTTGATGATATTGATAAAGAAATGGTAAGAAGAGATAGTTACCAAGGAAAAAGGATTCACTGTTGAATCCTTTTTAATTATCTTCTTCTATTAAAAGTTTTGAAGAATCTTCTAGTTTTACATTATTTATTGAATCGAATCTCTTAGTTATTTTTTCAGTTGTTTTGTGTATGTTTTCAACGTCATTATTGACTGTTTGTATTGTTCTTGATAATTTATCCCAACGTTCTTTATAACGTCCGAATTCTACTCCTAATCTATTTAATTCTTCATGTATAATTGAAGTGTATTTATCTCTTTCAAGTCCTTTTAGTACTGCTTCTATAATAGTAAGCAAACTCATTAATGTTGTTGGACTAGTTATCCATACTTTCTTACTAGCAGCATATTTTATTAATGAAGTATGATATGCATTTATTTCTGCGAATATTGCTTCTGCTGGTAAGAACATTATTGCTTGATCAGATGTTTCTCCTGGAATAATATATTTACATGCGATAGCATCTATATGTTTTTTAACATCAGCATCAAATGCTTTATATCTAAGTGCTCTTTCAGTATCACTTATTCCCTTTTCAACAAGTCTTCTATAGTTTTCTAATGGGAACTTTGAATCTATACAGATTGTCCCTAAAGGTTCAGGACCAAATACTATTGCATCAGCTATGGTTGTATTTGATAAAGTATATTGTGTTCTATATATTCTATCATTTTTTTCACCAAAGATAGATGATAAGATATGATAAAGATTGACTTCTCCGAATATACCTCTACTCTTTTTATCAGTAAGTATACTTTCTAAAGATATAATTTCAGTACCAAGACCATCTATTTTCTTTTGTGCTTCATCTATTCTAGTAAGTCTATTCATTACTTCATTAAATGTCCTGTTTGTCTTATCAAAACCATCTTCTAATTTTTCATTTACTTTTTGATTTATAAGATTTAGTTTTCTTTCGATTCTATCATTTAATTCATTAAAATCTTTATTTATATCACTAGAAAAATTATGTTTGAAGTCCCCTATTTCTTTAATAACACTTATTTCAGTTTTAGAAAGTTTATCATTAAGTTCAGTGTTATCATTTTTTCTAGTTATTAAAATTATTAATAAGATTATAATTATTATTAAAAGTCCAATTATTAAGTACTCCATATTATCACCATTAATATTTTAACACACTTATTTTATTTTTAGTATTTTGTTTACTATTTTAGTTAGTATATATGTAAATAAAAGTAATGCTACTATTTTGATTAGTATTATTGGATTAGAAAAACTTTCTAGTATTGAAGTACCTACGAATCCACAGTAGTATACTAATGATATTTTACCTATGATTGTTGCAATTAAAAATTTCTTAAAATCCATATCAACTAGACCACAAGCAATATTTACAAGAAATGCTGGTGTGAATGGAAGTGCTATTAAAAGTGTTAAGTTTCCAAGACTAATATTTTTAAATACTTTTTTATATTTATTTATTGTTTCTTTATTTTCTGTTAATACTTCAAACTTCTTACCTAATCCTTTTTTAAATATAAAGTATGAAGTTATACAGCCTATAATTGTGAATATCCATGAAATTAAGAATCCAAAAAAACTTCCGAATGCTAAAAAGTTAATGGTAATAAACAGCATTAATGGAAGGATTGGTATGATTGATTCAAAAACTATTATTAGGGCGCCTACTAGTACACCGATAAGTCCTGAACTTTCAATAAAATTAATTATCTCATTAAAATAATCCATATATATCACGAGATAATTATAATATATTTAGTTTTATTTTTCTAGATAGTAGACTTTATACCCTAAGGATGACAATACTATAGTAGCTCTTTTACTTAATTTTCCACTTTTACAATATAAATAATATTTATCATTTTTATTAAGATACTGTCTATAGTTATTAATTAACATATCATATGGAATGTTTATACTTCCATCTATATGACTTTGTGCGTATGTATATTTATCACTAACATCTATTATTTTCATTTAATCACCTAGTTAATTTTATGCATATAAAAAGATGAATATTATTATTCATCTTCACTTCCAAAGAAATCATCGAAGAAGTCTTCATCATTTGTTTTGTTATTTACAACTACGCTATCAACATCAATATTTACTTTTGGTTTTTCTATATTTTCCATTGGTCCTACTGATACTGGTTCAGTTTTAACAGGTTCAGTATTTGTATGATTGAATGGACTAGTAAATCTTGGTATTTCAGTAACTTCAGTCTCTTTTATTGGTTCTTCTGACTTAACTGATTCTGTTACTTGTTCATAATGAGTTACTGGAGTCTTTACATCGTATTCATCTTCTTCTATTTCATCTGGCATTGGCACAATAAATTTATTGAAGTCTATGTCAGATACTTTATCTTTCTTTTCTTCTTCATAAATTGGAACTTCTTTTACTGGTTCAGCATGAGGTTCTTCTACTTTATGTCCGAAGATATCACTTATTTCTTTTTCTAGGTCTTCTTCACTTTTTTCTGTTAGTGGCACAGTATTTACTACTGGAGATGTTTCAACTTTATCAACAGTATTTTCAGCAGAAGCAGCCTGTTTTTCTATTTCAGCTTGTGCTTTTTCTTCTGCTTCTTGTTTTTCTAATTCTGCTATTTTTTCATCTAATCTCTTGATATAGTCATCCATAGAAGTTGGCATAGGTTGTGCTTGTGTAGTTGGTCTTGCTCCACCCATCATCATTCCAGATGGCATATATGGAGGCATTCCACCCATCATTCCTGCTGCAGCTCCCGCTGGTTCTCCTTGCTCACTTTTCATTTTAGTAACAAATCCCTTTAAATCGAATACTTTAACTTCTTTTCTAGGTCTTTCAGTATATGCCATTTGTTCATACTTTTTTCCCCAGTCAATTTTATAATCATAAACTAATTTTGTTTTGAAAGGCATACTTCTAAATCTATTGATAATTACTTCTCCTTCTTTTAGAGCTTGTAAATCACTTACTGTGAATAATGGTCTAATTGGAGGAGCTGGTTTATCTTTTTCTGCTTTAGCTGGTTTTTGATCACCAAGTAGTTTACTTATTTCTTCTAAGGCAGCTAACTCTGTACTCATGATATATACGAAGTTTCCACAGTTACCTTTTATAGTTTCTGCTACATCCTTACCATATACCTTATTTAATTGTGAGAAGTTTTGAATAACGAAACTAAATCTTATGTTTCTTGAACGAGATGCTGTAATCATTGTTTCAACATCTTTTAATGCTGGCATATTGGCAAACTCATCAAGAATAAAGTTAGTTCTATATGGTAATTTTAAGTTTGGACATGTTTGTGCTACTGCAATTAATGCTTCGTATGCTTGTTTTACGAATATTGTAGCAAGTGCATGGTATGTGGTTTTTTCATCATGTATTTTTAAGAATACTGCTGTTTTTTCTTTTCCTATGTCTCTTATATCGAAATCACTATATGAAAGCATTTCTGATAATGCTTCTTGTGATGAGAATATTCTTGTCTTTGTTCTAAATGTTGACATGATACCACCACGAGTTTCATTTGGTGCATTGATACATGATGCTGCGGCGATATATGCTGGACTTAACTCACCTTTACTTTTGAAGTATTCTTTTATGTAAGTTGAAGCTCCTATTCTATCTTCTCCAGTTTCTGCCATCATGTTGATACTATTGATATTTATTTCTGCTTCAGTAGCATCATCAAATAATCCTAATGACAAACCTGTAAAGAAGTTAGATGCAGTTTGTTCCCAAAATGGTTCTGCTTTATTATTTGGGTCAATTAATATATTACTAGCAAGGTCTTGTAAAAGTTCGTTAGCTTTATCTGAATTTCCTTCTTTATAAATTCTATATGGATAACTAAATGGGTTCCATGCTGCTCCTTCTCTAGGGTCACGGAAGTTAATTAATATAATTTTGTATCCTTTTTCTTTAAGTAGACTACCGCAGTTTTCATATAACTCACCTTTAGGGTCAGTAACTATCATACTTTCTCCAGCTCTACCTAAAATTTTAATTAACGGGAACATAAATGCCTGAGTTTTACCTGAACCAGATGCACCCATAATTAATGAGTGAGGTTGTCCATTTGCATCTACCCATGCATCTTTTCCATCATTGATTACTGGAATACCTCCGGCTTCATAAGAATCATCTTTTAAATGAACTTTTTTGATTCCATAATCTTTTTTCATGTCTTTATCTGACATTAATTTTGAATAACCATCATTTTTAGATTTTTTTTCTGTAGTAATACCAAATCCATCTTCTCTTTCAAAAAAGTATGATGAACATGCAGTGAATATTGCTACTAAAGATAAAATGTAAAATAATAGTGTTGCTGTTATAAATTCGCTACCAAATGCTGGAATTGGATTTAAACCTCTAAATGTACCATCTTTTGCTACACTATTTAAATTCAATACAGCAATCGCAACTAAATATAATAATACTAAACAAAATATAAGAAATATTACTATATCTTTTTTATCAGCTCTAAATTTTAGTTTCATTATTTCACCTCAATTAATTACATTATACAACATAAAACATTTTTTTTCACTAATTATTCTAAAGTTTTAATATCTATAACTTGAAATTTAAAATATTTTCCATTATTGAATATTTTGAAATTAATTCTCTTCTTATTTGCTTCACCATTTAACTCATTAATTGTTATATTAGATGCTGTACTGTAGTTCTTATTTTCAAGTTCTTTTTTTATACTATCTATTTTATTAGTTTGAGTACTATCTTTAAATGAGTAAACATACGCATCTACTGTAATTACTTTATCCTTATAAGTTAATGTATCTATGCTTGTTATTATTGATTTACCATATTTCTTTTTAATGTTGTCATAATAGAAGCAATATTCATTTCCTTTTTTAAATGCATGTTCAAAATAATAAATAATTGAACTTGAATATTTTGTTATATCAGTATTGTATAAGTCTTTAAAACTTGTTACTAAGTAGTCTTCTTTTAAACAAAATATTCCTGTGTCTACGTTTATTTCTCTCATTGTTCTAGTGTTTTCTATTGTATAAAGTAATATATAATTAGTTAACATATTTTCTAAATCTTTTTTACTCGCATTCGAAGAATCATAATCATTTATCATTAATAATTTATTAAATGTTTCATCATTCTCAAGTTGTTCTACCACTTTATTGTATTTCTTTTTGTTTTTTACTACTTTTTCATTTATAGTTATATTTTCATAATTTGGAAAATATCTTTTACTAGATTTTTCTTCTTGTTGTCTTAATGGAATAAAAAGGAGAAGCACTAAAATTATGATTAATAATGCTCCTGATAATACTATTACAGTTGGTTTATTTTCTCTTAATTTTTCTTGCATAGTTTCTCCTTTTATTCTCTTTCCATTTGCATTGTATCGCCACCTTGATTAGTGTTATTTGTTGTATCATTTTCGTCGTAACATTTAATTAGATCTGCTTCTGGATATGAAGTTTTAATTATTTCTACAAAGTTTGATCCTGAATTTGCCATACTTTCCCATTTTTTTTGTTTCTTATCTACATAACTGGTTTGCTTTATTTTACCATTTTCTATTACTAAGTATTTTGATGCTTCATCATATAATGCTGAGAATGCATTATACTCTGTAGAACTCATTGGTTCTTTAAAGTATTCACCACTTGATGACGCTCCTGGTATATAGCTAGTACAGTTAAATTTTTCTCCATTATCTTTTGTACCACAAACTATGCCCGAACTCTTTGGATGGCATCCATCTTTTGGTGAACTAAATGCTTGATCACAGTTACCACTTCTCATAGTAATATTTGGAAGTTTTGAATAATTATTATGTCTATTTAGAGAGTAATTTATTTCTGCGATCATTGCTGATATTGCATAATTTGAATTTTCATAATTATCTATTTCTGCCTTTGTAACTCCTATAATATAGTCTTTAAATACTACTTGTCGCAATTTGTTACCATCACAATCTTTAACTGTTACTATTACTTTACTTAAATCAGTGCTTAAGTATGGCTTACAGTTAGCATTCGTTATTACGGAACCATTAGTATTTGGTATTATGCCTTCTATATAATTTCCATCTTGATCATAGTATCCATTTTCTCCATATAATGGATTATCCATATCTCTCGCTAATAAAACTTCGTTCAATTGACTTTTTCTATCCATTACTTCTTCAATAATTGTTTCAATTTCTTTTGGTGTTATTTTTTCATCATATTCTAGATCTGTTTTTGGATCATCTATCGCTTCTTTAAATCCTGGAAAATCTACGTAACCAAATCCTTCATTATAATCATATTTTATATTATATGTTGAATAACTAGAAGAACCTTTTCTCATATATTTTGATTCATGTGGAGTAAACACATCTTTGTTTGTTGAATTTGTTTCTTCTACTTTTTGAAAATAATGACTTGTATCAATTATGCCTTCAAATCCTCTACTTTCAAAATAATCTAACGCGTCTGTTAGTCCATATATTGCATCTAAATTATACATTTTCATCAATTCAGTTTCTGTATATGTTCCATTACATTCATCATCTGTTGTTGTATATGAACTATTTAAATTTGTGTCAAATACATAACCACTACCCCATATTTTTGTTGGTTTATCTCCTATACTATTAATAGAACCTAAATCTAATACTTTTGAGTTTCCATATCCCATATATCCTGGAACACTAAACTCATTTCTACTTGAATCATCATTTTCATCATTCCATCTGATAAACATTTTCCATTTATCTGAGCTATATGTAAATGATTTATGAACATCCGATGTACATGTTCCCCAACGTCTTCCTGTTTCTTCATCTTCGTGGATCTCCCAATCCCAATATGCATATACTTCTTCAAATATAGTATTTTGAATAATTCTATCTACATCTTTTTTTGTTAATTTTCCATCTTCTATAATATTTGATAATACTTGGAAATGCTCTGAACCTGAGATGAAATCTGCGTCTTCTGCTCCTTCTTTATAATTACTATAATTTGCTTGTTGGTCATACCCATAAAATATTGTTCCTATAACTATACCTAAATCAAGTTCTGTATTGAATTTCTCATTATATTTTGTAATTTTTCCTCTAACATATCTAACTAGCTGACATTCATCGGTGAACAACCCCCTAAAATTAAATATTTCAGATATTTTATCTAATATTTTATAAAATGTATCATCAACTTTACATTTATTATCTGAATATAATACTTTTACTAATTCTTCAGCACCTAATTCTACGCATTCTTCCTGTGTATTATCACATTTACAGGTATCCTCATCATAATTGTCTATATCACAACTAGGTTTTACATATTTATATTTATCATCTGTATAAAGTCCATCTTCTAGTTGCTTATCAATACTAGCACCTGTATCATCATCTTCTAAACCTTTTTCTGAAATACCAAAAAAAGATGTTATTGATGATGTTAAGTTGTCAAATGTGAATGCAAAAAATGCAACTAAAAAAATTAATGATAATAGTCCAATAGCAACTACTGCAATCCAAAAATATATTTTAAGTTTTAAAGCCATTCCAGCTTTTCCTGTTGCTTTTTTTGCAGCTTTTTTAGTGGCTTCTGCTTTGGCTTTCTTTGCTGCTTCTGCTTTAGCAGCAGCATTGTTACCTTTTCCTTTTGCGCCACCTTTTTCATCTTTTGTGCTTGCTTTTTCGCCTTTGTTATCTTTTTTATCAAGGCCATCTTTTTCTGGAAGGTCGCTTCCCTTTTCCTTTTGAGTTTCACCTTCCTCTTCTTTTTTATTTCGTTTGCCACCTATATCAGAAGGTGTGTTTCGGCCTCTATTATTTATTGCATCTATATCAGCTGGATTTTGTCCACTTATACCAGCTCTAAAACCACTTGCAAGTTCACTCAATGCAGATGGCCTTCTTCTAGGTTGACTACTTTGTGTGGTTTCTTCGTTTTCAATATTTTCGTCCATACTTCACTTCCTTCTTTTTAAATAAGGAGGACTAATACTATAGTCCTCCTCCAGAACCGAATGATTCTAATTCTTGTTGAGTAGCAATTACATTAATACGCATTCTTCTGCTTCCACATACGAATAATGCTTGTCCTTGACTATATCTCTTAATTGAATCTTTTTCTTGATCGTTTAAATCTACAAGTTTTGCTAAATCATCTACTGCTTGTTTTCTAAGTCCCATTACTAAGTAATAAGATGCATTATCGAAAATAGCTTTACCATGTATTACTACATTTGGTGCAGCAAAGTCTGTAGGTTGTTGAGTAATAATGATTGTTCCTGTGTTATATTTACGACTACGTCTTTGAATACGAGCTAGGAATTCAGCACCTAAAGTATTTTGATCTGCAAGTAACATATGTGCTTCATCAACCATTAATATTGTATTTATTTCTCTATCTAATGTTAAGCCCCATGCGTATTTTAATATGTTGAAGAATAATGCATTTCTGATATTATTATCAGCATTCATTAATTCACGAATATTAAATACTATGAAGTCTGCATCAGTATCGATTGTTGTCTTACCGGTGAAATAATATCTTAATTCTCTAGTAAGTGGTCTAATCTTTAACTCAAGTTTTTCCATAACTTCTCTTTCACGAGTATGTTCTGTCATAGAAAGTAATCTTCCTTTGATAGTAGCATACACATCATCGAATGTTGGATAATCATGAGCATTTATTTTTGTAAAATCAGTATTATAATCTATTTTATAACGTCTATATGTGTCTTGTACTACTTCACTAAACATTGTTAATGTATCTTCTTCAATGTCTGGGCTATAGTATTTCATAAATGCTTTTAGTGTTTGAAGTGTACGAGTAAGAATTGCATATCCTAATCCTTCTTGCATTTCTTCTTCATCAGCATCAAGTACTACTTCAAGTGGATTTATCATACCAAAGTCTCCACCTTTACCTAAATCAATGAAGTCTCCACCATATAATTTAGTCATATCTTCAAGTTCACCTTCAGGGTCTATTGCGATTATTTTATGACCATTTCTGATGTTACTTCTAAGAAGTACTTTTGCTGCTGTTGATTTACCTGAACCAGAAGTACCAAGTATAATCATGTTAGCATTATTTCTATTAAATTCTTTTTTAGTTTGATATAAGAATTGGTTAAATAGTATTACTCCTCCTGAATAATCAACTCCAAGTAAACATGAAAGCCCTGGATCTTTAATACTGTCAAATACATATGGATACATTGCTGCCATAGTAACTGTTGGTATTGGTGTTCCAACTCTTTCTTCTATATCATTTGCTTCAAATATTGGAAGCATACTCTTAAGTATCTTTTCTTGTTCAAATCTAAGAACTAATCCTTTCATTCCCATTGCATCTAAGTAGTTCTTTACTTGAACTTTCTTATTTTCTAATTCTTCGTGAGAATCAGCAGAAATCATAATGTGCATTTGGAAATCAAAGATTCTTGCTTGTGTAGCTGTTAACATTTGAATGAAGTTTTCAATACTTTCATAATCTTGTCTAATTTGTTCTTGCATTGTTTTATCATGTTCATCTTGATATCTAGATTTCATATCAGCTATTTCTTTATTTAACATCTTTGATAAAACTGAAAATGCAATTGGTATATGCTTAATACATATTTTTATTCCAGATAATTGTGTTAAATTTGCTAAGTATCCCTCTTGTATCATTTTAGGATAGCTTATTATTGTTAATATTGCACAATACTTATCACTTATAATTATTTCAGATGATTTAAATTCTAAGCTCTTAGGAGCTAATTGACTTTTAAAACTTACGCTCATCGTGGCATCACCGTCCCAAAATTAGTTGTATCTCCACCATTCATAAATCCATCTAGTAATGTTCTTAAATCATCATTACTAGTTTGAGCTGATTGAAGACCTGCTCCTGCTAAACCAGATACTAAGTTTTGTATTCTTTTTTGAATTATTTCTGGTCTTCTATCTTTGAATAATATAAAGTACTCCGTA
Source organism: uncultured Clostridium sp. (assembly GCA_905193755.1). Taxonomy (GTDB): domain Bacteria; phylum Bacillota_I; class Bacilli_A; order RF39; family UBA660; genus CAG-1000. Next base: position 13,925 of record CAJJPX010000017.1, read on the forward strand.
TCTGTTACATTTACTTCTTTACTCATAAATAGATTTGCTTTATCAATATCTTCTCTTACTAGTTTTCTTATAGCTGGTGATTGTACTTGATTAAATAATAATTTTAGTTGTGCTAGATAAACATTTATATCTACAGGTCTATCTGCTACTATTAGCCAGAATGGATAGTCCACAGTATTATAGAAATTTCTCAAATTAAATATTGCATTATTTTGAGAATCATAATCAAGAATAAATATATTTCTTGGTTTGATTTTAACTCCTGTTACTCTATATCCATTATCTAGTATTATTTCTCCATTTTGTATTCCCCTTATTGGTAACCAATTTTCAGCATATTTTTGTGCCTTAACGTTTACCTTTGGCTTCTTGGGCATCCCTGTCATCGTCTCCCACATAGCTAGCACACCATCCTCTCCAATAATATCTTCTTTGACTATTAAAATATGTAATTACTTCTTGTATATAAACTAAAACGTTATGATAAAATGGCACAGGCAACACAAGGAATAATGCTATTCCAATTGGTGTTAACTTTATTACTATGTCACTTATTGTATCACCTGGAAATATAAATAGAAAGATTGTAGTAAGTAATATACCAGGTAACAATACAGCAAACAAATCAAATGGTCTAAACACATTGAATATTAACTGACTTTTCTTACTATTAGCAGGTATTATATACATTTTATCTTACTCCTTTCTATTTTCCCCCATATCTATCTTGTCTTGTTGCTCTTTGAACTGATGAAGAATTTTCTATTTCTCTTACATCTTTTTCATATTTTTTCTTTTGCTGTTTTACTGCATCTGTAGTTCCATCATTAATACTTGAACGTAATTTTTGCGTTGCTGATTTACCATTTTTACTTCTTTTATCCTTAAATGATGTTGCTCTCATATCATATAAGCTTGTTGCGGATTGAACACTAGAATCTTCATTAACTCTGTCATTGTTAAATAGTTCCATATCATATGCATTTCCAACTAAATCTTCATATTCTTTCATTTTTGCAGAAGCATTATTCATTCTGTCTCTTTCTCCAGATTCAAATGCCTTTCTATATTCATTTTCCCAAACTTTATATTCTGCACCGTTTTTAGCATTTGCAATTGTCTCGTCTCTTGTGCTTCCATATTCAAATTCTAAATTATATCCATTAGAATCTGTAACTACTCCCTTTTGTTTTAATGCACCTAATGCGTCCCCTCTTGCTTTCATCATGTTATCTAGTGCCGCTGCAGTATCTTTTATTCTTTGTGCTCTCAATTGTTGACCTTGTGGTATTCCAAGACCTCTTTCAATTGCTGCACCAGCATATCTTAGTCCTCCACCTTGTCTTGCTATTCTTTGAGCTCTGTCTCTATTTCCTTGGGATACTTGTCCTTGATTCTTAAAGAAATCCATTACATTCTTTCCCTTATGTCCAGATTGGAAACCAGAAAATCCACCGCTTAATACATTTCCAACAACTCCAGCAGCTCCTGCTCCACCAATAATTCCAGCTGCTGCTCCAGATATTGCTCCAAGTCCTGCTCCAGCAATTCCACCAAGTAGTTTTCCAAAGCCTTTTGTATGGTCTTCGCCAGTTCCCATTCCTGGGAATATTTGATTTAAAAGATTTGGTATTAATTTAACGCATTGGAATGCTGCGAATAACATAATTAATGTAATTAAACCTTTTGTTAGTCCTACTGCTTCTGGTAATAATTCTGATCTTTCAGCGAAGAATTTACCTATAAATGCAGTTGCTATAAATAATGACCCGACTCGAACAAATGCATCTGTCCATGTTCCTATTAATGCTTTTGTATAACTTTTCCACGTTTGATTGCTTGTTCCACCATCTACTATACTTACTATAGCAAGTGGCGCGATTGTTTGTAAAACAATTAATTTAAATATACGAATTGCTAATTCAATTGATAATTTAATAATTTGCCATGCTAAATATAAACCTGCTGCTGTACTAACAATTGGCCATTTATATTCAACATCTTTTCCTATTCTTGCGACTACTTCTACTATTCTCATCATATCGATGGATTCTAAATCACTATTTTGTATTTCATTATAAATCTTATCTAATGGAGAAGTTTCTCCTGGCTTTGTATAAAGGAATGTACTTAAAGTTGTTATAGCTATTTCTTTACCGAAGTTTTCAACATTGTTTGATTCTGAACCAAAAATAAGTCTAGAAACAAATCCACCTTTTTCTTCTCCTGTATTTGTAATATCGGCTATTTCTTTTAAAGTTGTAAATTCGTAACCATCCGGTACGCCAATCATTAATAATGTAACTTCATTTAATACACTAAAAACAAAAGAATAAATTATTAATAAACCTGCACATATACCTATATTCTTAATTAATGCTGGTCCTCCTGCTTTGGTATCATCAAGTTTATCTGGATTTATCATATATTGTATTAACGTATATCCAATTTTGAACATTATAATAACGAGTATAATAGCATTTACTCTATCTACTAATGGTGAAACCCACGCATATAGTACATTATAATTTAGTTGAGCTATTAACATAAATATTTTATATGTATAAGCTAATAATGAATATACAATGCCATCTAACGTTAAAAATATTGCGTTAAGAGGCAAAAATATCCATGTAGCTACTGATGATATTGATATTAATGATGTAATAAATAACATTTTATCTCACTTCCTATTTAAACTATTCTAGTATGATTATATCAAAATAGAAAATAAATTGCTACTAGTTTGTATTTAAAAACTAATATTTTTGATATTTTCATCTGTGTCAACTATATTAATATGACATGGTACATTAGTCAATATATTTTAAATAAAAAAAATATCAAACTTTTTTTATAATTATTTGATATTTTTTGTTTTATTATTCACTTGCAAAATCTAGGACATCATCTTTAAAATCTAAGAATATTTTATTTACTACAAAGTCAAATTCTTCTTCGTTATCTATTGGTGTATATTCTATTACATTATCATTGTTATTAACTTTTACTATTGACACATCATCTTTAAATTCATCATTATTAATTAAATATAAGTATGTATTATTTTTTTCTCTTATAACATCTAATATTAAATATTCACCATCATTAAATACTATTATATCATCTATATTAAAATTCATATATTCTCCTATCCTAAAGTTATTCCATCAAATGATTCTTTTGATGATGTGACTTCTTCACTTGCTTTTGCTAGCATCTCACTAAATACTTCTGATGCTGAATATTCTTTATCTATATTTTTTTCTTTTAATGTTCTAAGTGCTTCTTTTTGTTTTCCTTTAGCTATTAATGCATTGATTATTGATGTTACGCCTATTGCTCTTTTAATATCGTTGTGTTCACCTTTTATTATATTTTTTTGTGTTCCTTCTGTGTATGGATTATATCTTATTTCATCTAAACTCTTATCTTTCATACTTTTAAATTTCATTATATCCTCCATATATATTGTAACATATAAATAATTAAAAAAGTAGAGTTTTTTATAACTCTACATTATGGTAAACATTGCTAACATCATCTAGTTCATCTAGCATATCAAGTAATCTTTCAAATTTTACTTTATCTTCACCTTCAAGTGTAACTGTATCTTTAGCAAAGTATGAAATTTCATCTATTTCAAATACTATTCCTGGGAATGCAGTTTCTAATGCTTTTTTAGCATTGTTTAAATCTGCTACTTCTGTATAAACAACTACTGTATCATCTTCTACTTCGATATCATTTACATCAACGTCTCCGTTAATTAATGCATCCATTACTTCTTCTTCAGAATGTCCTTTGATACCTACTACTCCTAGATGTTCATACATGAAACTAACTGCTCCTTGTCCAGCCATTTTAGCTCCACATTTATTAAATACTGTTTTAACAAAACTAATTGTTCTATTTGAATTATCAGTTAAGCATTTAATGATTAGTGAACTTCCACCTTGAGCAAATGCTTCATATTCTACTGTATCATAGTTTTCTGTTACGCCTTTTTTAACTTTATCAATATTTCTATTAATTACATCTGCTGGTACTTGTTCCCTTTTAGCTTTTTCAATTACTCTTCTTAATACATCGTTACTTGATGGATCTGGGTTTCCTTTCGCTGCTTGATAAATCTCCTTTGCATAGATTGAATATAATTTACTTTTTTTTGCAGCTGTTGCAGCCATTGCTTTAGCTCTTACTTCATGAGCTCTACCCATTTTAATCACTCCTTTTAATCTAAATTTGTCATTTCATTAATTATTTTAGCATATTCTTTATAATTTTCAAAATTATTATCTTTATTTTTATCAAAAAATTCTTTTGAATCGTCTCTTGCTTGTAAAAGTATTTTCATGTCAGTATGAAGATTAGCTATCTTAAATTGCATGTCTCCACTTTGTTTTACTCCGAACAAATCTCCTTCTCCACGCATTTCATAGTCTTTTTCTGTTATATAGAATCCATCATTACTTTCTTCTAATACTTGTAATCTTTTATTTTCTTTATCTCCTATAAGTATACAAGTTGATTCAAATTCATTTCTTCCAACTCTTCCTCTTAATTGGTGAAGTGTTGCTAGTCCAAAACGTTCAGCATCGTATATTATCATCATAGTTGCATTTTTAACATCTATTCCAACTTCTATTACTGTTGTTGATATTAATACATCTATTTTTCCAGCTTTAAAGTCGTTCATTATTTTATCTTTATCAGCTTTTGATAGTTTACCATGCATTATCGCAGACTTTATTTTTTTATTGAAGTATAAATCTATATTTCTTTTTATTTCGTTTACTGTTGTTAAATCTATTACTTCAGAATCTTCTATTAAAGGTGAAACTATGTATGCTTGATGATGTTCATCTATTTCACTCTTTAATAGTTCATAAACATCTACTAGTTCTTTTTCACTTTTAACTATTGTTTTTATTTCTTTTCTTCCTTTTGGCTTAGTTTTGATATTTGATATATCCATATCTCCATATATTGTTAGTGCAAAAGTACGCGGTATAGGCGTTGCTGACATATATAAAGTATCTGGAAGTATACCTTTATTTTTAAGACTAGCTCTTTGATTTACTCCAAATCTATGTTGTTCATCTGTTATAACAAGTCCAAGATTTTTGAATATAACGTTTTCACTAAGTAGTGCATGTGTGCCTATTAAGAAATCTATTTTACCTTTAGCCAGTTTTTCTACTACTTCATCTTTTTCTTTCTTTTTCATGCTTCCAACCAGAATGTCTATTCTCATATTAGTTCCTGAAAGTATATTCTTAATATTTTCATAATGTTGATATGCTAATACTTCTGTTGGTGCCATTAATGCTGTTTGATATTTTGCTAAATGATTTATGTAAGCAGCTATTACTGAAATAATAGTTTTTCCACTGCCTACATCTCCTTGAAGCATTCTATTCATTCTTTTACTTGATGTCATATCATTATAAATGTCTTCAATTGCTTTATCTTGATCAGGTGTTAATTCAAATGGAAGACTTCTTATAAAATCATTTACATCTTCTGGATCAACATTTCTTATATATTCTATTTTATTATCTTTATTTAATTCTTTTAAGTAGTTTATTTTAAACATGAATTCAAATAATTCTTCGTATTTAAGTTTTAATTTTGCTTTTTTTACATCTTCTTTATTTTGTGGTTCATGTATTAATTTTATTGCATCTTTTTTACTTATGAATTTATATTTTTCATTTAAGTATTCAGGTACGTAGTCAGTATAATCATCAAATATAGTTAATGCTTCGCTTATATATTTTTTTAATGATTTACTTGTAAGACCACTAGTTAAATGATAAACAGTTTCTATTGAACCAGTTACTATTTTTTCGAATTTTATGTCTGAAGCGATAACTGTATTTTTAAGTGCATCATATTTACCTATTACAGTAATTGTTGTTCCTGGGCGAAGTTGCGTTTTTAAAAATGCTCTATTGAATATCATAACTGCTATCATTTTTTTATTAGACATTGCTCTAAATGTTAGTGCTGTCATATTAGCTCTAAATCTTCTTGATAATGGTACTGAGTCTATAATACACTCTATTATTACGTTTTGCTTATCAACACATTCTTTTATATTATCAAGAACTATTAAATCGTGTCTGTAGGGATAATATTCTACTAAATCACGAATACTCTCAATTCCAATATTTTTAAGAGTTTCAAGTGTTTTCGGTCCTAAACCTTTTATAGCATTTAAATCGTTCAATGTTATCGCCTCCAGATAAATCTTCAATATTATATCACATTTTTAACTATAAAAAAAGAAGAAATTTAGTTTTCTTACATACCCGGAGGTTTATCATCTAAATCTTCTTCTTGTGTTTGACTATCTTCTTTATTACCTTCAATTTTGTCTTTTAATTCTTCTACGTTAATATCTAGTCTAATATTACTATCTATATATTTTAAACAATCTGTTAGATTTTGGAAAAAGTTTCTAAATTGATTTAAATCTATACCATAACTGCTTAACGTTATATATAATTCACTTATGAAAGTTCCTAGTGTATAATTTTCTTTATTATTGCCTTCTTCAATACTTCTTGTGTATTCTAATAATTCTTCATTTGATGCTTTACAATAGAAAGTTGGATCATCCATGCTATGCTCAGCGGAATCTTTTATAATCACTTTTCCTTTTGACATCTCTATGCTTGAATGCATTACTCCGTTTCTTATTCTAGAATATATGCTTTTATTTCTAATTTCAAAAGCAATCATAATGCCATTATATAGGTCTAAATATATTTTCTTCATTGCTTCTAACTTACTTGGTGTTTCTGGATAGTTTGATATCTTTTGATATTTTCTATTAAAGATTTTGATTTCTTTTTTTAATATTCCAAGAGCACCTGTTACATCATTTTCTTTTCCATTTTCGTTTTTCTTTTTAAAGAATATTTGAAGAGATGGATTTCTTAAATATCTATACTCTAAAGTATTATTTTCACTTAATAATAAACATAAATGGTTATATACTAGTGCTGTATTAACAACATTTCTTTCTACTTTTTTATCTATAAGTGCTGCGATAGATAGTAGTGAATCAGCGACTTTATCGAGTAGGCTATCTTCTTCATGAATTGATGTTTTATTTGATAGAGTTTTTGTTTTTACTCTAGTTCTGTTTATATCTAACGTTTTTGTCTTAGCAGCCAATTCTGATAATGAAGTTAATGCTGTTCTATATAAATTATTATATGTAGTAATTTCATCTTCACTACAATAGTCTTTTACTTCTTCGAATTTACTATTTAATGCATCTAATTCATAATAAATTTTCTTTATATAATATTTTTTACCTTTTTGTGAGTAAATCTTTGAATATTCATTTAAAAATTCTTCAGTTTCATCATCTAATTTATACGTATAATCTTTTTCATTACCAAGATTTTTTAAAGTTGTATTAAATGCTTCATGATTGGTATTTTCAGAAAATTTAGCAAGAGTTTCTGGCTTGATAGAACATTCAAAATCAAATTCATTGTTTCCAACTATATATTTATTTCTAATAATTATTCTATTATTTGTCGTATCAAAATCATATTTTCCATGAGCGAGTGAATCTCTTATTTTACCTATAATAAATATTTTCTTTTTTAAGCCTGGATTACTATTATGTTCTAATATAACACTATCAAATACTTCTTCGGGAATGATAGAGCCATTCATAGTAAAAGTATAACTATCTTTAATTTGCTCATAAAAGGAGTCTACTGATAAACTATTTTCTTCTGTATCATCAAAATATAATGTTTTATTCTTACTATCAATTTTAATCATTCTTTCTTTACTCATTATAAATTTAGCCATACTAAGCATAAAATAATGTTCTATTCTTAAAGAACCATTTTTATTATTTATGAATGATTCAGTTAACTCTCTTGATATTTTTAACAATTCTTCTCTACTCATGTTATACTCCTATTATAATGTTAACATTTTTATAATTTTTAGTAAATATGTTATAATGATTATGGTGATAAGAATGGAATTAGAAGAATTAAGAGATGCGATGAGTGAACTATCATATGATGATATTGAATTTTTTGTTCACTTAACTGAAAGAGAAAATGGTCACTCTATTTGTGAGAATGGATTATATATTGATGATAATAAATTATCTAGCTGTGTAAATCCAGTGTTAGATTCATTTTATGATGATCCAGAACATTATGTAGATTTTGAACTTGGTAATCCTCAAACTAGAGCTAAAGAAATAATGATTCTTATAGGATGTGAAAGAGATGCAGAAAGTAGACTTATTAGGAAGAATAATAATGGTCAAAGTGAGTATGTTATTCCAAGTGAAAATGTTATTGGTTTCGTAGATTTAGATAGCAAATATTTCGATAGTAATCCTAATTCAGAATATAGTATTGGTATGGGACAAAATTTATAAAAAATTTAAAAAAGGCTTGACAAAATATACTTTTATAATTAATATATAGACTTACCAATTCACTATTAGGCGAATTGGTGCTAGTATCACACTAGCCAACCCCTTTTTATTCTTTTTTCCGGACTGTCCATCAGGGGGTGGCAGTCCTATTTTATTGGAAAATTAAAGGAAACTAAGTATTTTAGTCTCCTTTTTTTGTGTTCTCTAAATCTTTAAAGTAATTGAATCTTTCAATTGAATGATTCATATTTTCTTCATATAGTCTTTCATATTCTTCTTTATTATTTACTTCTAAATTTTTATATCTTAATTCTTTTCTAAATACTGCATCATAGTTAGTAAAGTCTGGTTCTTTTGAGTCTACAGTTAATGTATCAGTATCAGGATTATATCTCATAAGTAAGTTATATCCTATATCAACAAGAAGTTTTTGTTCATCAAGTGAATTAGTAAGTCCTCCATAGATTCCTTGTTCAATGCATGGACTATATGCGATTATTAGTGAAGGTCCATCATGTTCATAAGCTTCTTTCATTACTTTTAGTGTTTGCATCATATTTGCTCCCATAGATATGCTTGCAACATATACGTTTGGTATGCTCATTGCAATTTTAAATAAATCTTTCTTTGTTTCAAGTTTTCCGTTAGATGCGAATTGTGCTACTCCACCTATTCTAGTTGATTTAGATTTTTGACCACCTGTATTTGAATAAACTTCTGTATCAAGAACCATAATATTAATATTTTCATTACTATGAAGTACATGATCAAGTCCACCATAGCCTATATCATAAGCCCATCCATCTCCTCCTAAAATCCATACTTTACGAGATGGAATATAATCAAGTAATACTCTTAATTCATTTGGAATTTCAGATTGTTCTAGTTTATCTTTGATTGCTAGAGTTAAATCATCATCTTCCATATTGTCTATCCATTCTTTATAAGTTGCTTTTATTTCTGGATCTACGATATCTTTAGTTTCATACATTATCTTTTTGATTCTTTCTCTCATTTTTTTGTATGACTTATGAATACCAAAACCAAATTCAGCATTATCTTCAAATAATGAATTCATCCATGGAATTTTATATGGTGTTAAAGGAAGACTTCCACCATAGATTGATGAGCATCCAGTTGCATTAGCAATTACCATATTCTTTCCATATAATTCAGTTAAAACTTTTATGTATGCTGCTTCTCCGCATCCTGCACAAGCTCCACTAAATTCAAAGTATGGTTTTTTAAATCCTACTCCTTTAACAGTATATTTATTAAATGAAGTATCATTTTCTTGATTATTAAATAGATAATCACTTATCCTATCAAGTCTTTCATTATATTTTCCTAATTCTAGAGCTTTTTCTTGTTGTTTTCCTGGACAAGCTTGTAAGCAAAGACCACAACCTGTACAGTTAGATTCTGAAACTGATATAAAGAAGTTTTTATTCTTTTCGCCTAAACTTTCAATAGTTTCACTCTTATCAATATGAGCCATTATAAGATCATTATCAGTAAGTGAGAAAGGTCTAATACAAGCATGAGGACATACAAATGAACATTGGTTACATTCTATACAATTTTCTTTACACCATTTTGGTACTAAAGATGAAGTCTTTCTCTTATCACTAGCTGCTGTTCCACCTTCAAAAGTACCATCTTTGTAGTCAATAAAGTCTGAAACTGTAAGCATATTACCACGTAATTTTAATACTTCATCTGTAAAGTTCTTTTCAGTTTGATTGTCACTTGTTAATGTAAATATCCTGTTATCTAATTCTTCTAAATATTTTAAAGATTCATTAATAGCATTTATATTAGCTTCTACTACTTTAGTTCCTTTACTACTATATGTTTTCTCTATTAAGTGTTCGAAGTCTTTTATTTCTTCTTTATCATAACCAAGTATTTTTAGCATATACATGCACATTACATTATTAATTTTTCCGTGTAAGTTATATTTTTCATTAAGTTCGTCTAAGTTAGCTACGTATACTTTTATATTCTTATCTAATATCTCTTTTTTATTTTCATTACTAATTAAATTATTTAATTCTTCATCTGTTTTATTGCTTGATAGAAGTAGTATTCCATTCTTTTTAATATCTTTTAGACAATAATATCTATTTAAGTATATATCTTTTGAAATAACTATGAAGTCTGGAGATGTTAAGAAGTATGGAGCATTTATTTTAGTATCTCCTACTCTTAAGTGTGAAATTGTTACTCCGCCACTCTTTTTAGAATCATATTCGAAGTATCCTTGAACGTAGTTTGTATCTATATCTCCTAAAACTTTCATGAAGTTTTTAGATGCTCCGACCATTCCATCTGATCCAAATCCATATACTTTTATTTCTTTATAGTCAGGTGTATATTCTATTTCTTTTGGTTCAATACTTAAGTGAGTCACATCATCAATAATACCAACTGTGAAATGATTTTTAGGATTATCACTAAATATATTTTCAAATACACCATTTATATCTTTAAGTGGTACGTCTTTTGATGAAAGACCATATCTTCCACCATATACATGAATATTTCTTGTTTTAACTGCTTCAACTACATCTAAGTAAAGAGGTTCTCCGAGACTTCCTGCTTCTTTAGTTCTATCAAGTACTGCGATAGTGTGTACACTTTTAGGAAGAACATCTAGTAAATATTTAGTACTAAATGGTCTATATAAATGTACTTCTACAAGACCTACTCTATAACCTTTTCTATTAAGTAGATTTACTACTGTTCTTGTTGTATCACAAACAGATCCCATAGCTACGATTACATGTGTTGCATCTTTTGCCCCATAATAGTTAAATGGTTTATATTCAGTACCAGCAAGTTTATTAATCTTTTCCATATTTCTTGCAACTATATCTGGCATATCATCGTAGTACTTATTTCTTACTTCAGTATTTTGAAAATAAACATCTCCTGTTTCTGAAGTACCACGTGTTATTTCTTTACCTATATTAAGTGCTTTATTTTTAAATTCATAAATCTTGTCATAATTAACTAATTTTAATACTTCTTTTTCATCTAGAAGTGACACTTTGTTTAGTTCATGGCTTGTTCTAAATCCATCAAAGAAATGTAAGAAAGGAAGTGACCCTTCGATTGCAGAAAGATGTGCAACTATTGCCATGTAGTATGCATCTTCTACAGAAGTTGATGCTAACATACAAAAACCTGTACTACGTGTAGCATAAATATCTTGATGGTCTCCAAATATTGAAAGAGCATGTGTAGCTAGAGAACGTGCTGCTACGTGAATAACTCCTGGTAACATTTCACCTGCCATTTTATACATTGTTGGAATCATTAAAAGAAGTCCTTGAGATGCAGTAAACGTTGTAGCTAAACTTCCTGCTTGAAGTGCTCCATGTGATAAAGCTGCTGCTCCTGCTTCACTTTGCATTTCTATTACTGAAACAGTATCATTAAATAAATTCTTTTTGCCTTTACTACTCCATTTATCAGTTAAAGTTGCCATTGGACTAGCAGGTGTTATTGGATAAATACCACATACTTCACTAAAAAGGTATGAACCCATCGCACAAGCTTCATTTCCATCTATAATATAATTCTTTTTCATATCATCACCATTTTAATTATATTACATTTTTTAAATAAAAAAAAGAATACTTTTTAGTATTCGTTATTCTAATGTAGTAGGAACGCTTTTACAATCGAAATCATCTAAATTTCCATCTCTTACATTTCCTTCTTGTAAATCTTCAAATGTTTGTTTACCTTTTAATTCAATATTGTATTTTCCATCTGAAGCATTCATATATAATACTTTTCCTAATGAATTTAAAATGAAACAATATTTTAATTTTTTTCCTGACATATCAAGTTTAGTTTCGTCTTCTGAACTTATTCTCAATACTAATTTATCATTCATTCTATTTGTTATATAATTTTCTTCAACTTTTTTATAAACAGTTTTAACTTCCGTTACAAATAATTCTCTTTTAGATTTATTATAAAGACTGATAACATTTGGTATGGCGATAATAACAAGGATTGATAGAATTGCAATTACTGCTAATAACTCTACTAATGTAAAGCCTTTTTTCATAGCATATTCACCTATCTTTCATATAATGATTATACCAATATTATTTTTTTAATCAATATATCAGTATTATTTTATATGTAAACTTATTGTTTTTGAATTATTCTTTTGAATTTGTAATTACTATTATTAATAAAATCGTCTATTAACTTGCTTTGTTCTTTTGTTTCTGCGTATGCTGTTATAGCAAGTGTTTTTTTCCATTCTTTTGTATATCCATCAGTAGTTAGATTGGTTATTTTGTGTTCTTTTAACCAATCTCTAAATTCCATCATTACTTCTTTATCATCATTTAATATTATATTCACATAGGTTCTATCTTTAGAAAATTTATCACTAATCACAAGTGCTAATAATGTTCCAATTCCACTAGCAATAGCGATTACATATATCATTATTTCGCTTCCACTATCACTAACTGCATCTATTAGTTTATAAAATATTATTTGACTAATTACTACTGTAAGTGATGCTATAAAAGCTTTATTCTTTTGAATTAATATTGTTTTTCCTGTTCCTAATATATTATCTATAACTTTAATAATGAACACTACTAATAGATTTATAATAAATGCTTTCATATTTTCTCCTTTCTTAGACACGAAGTAACATAATAACATATAATTTATTTTAATGCAAATTAAAAGAATAGTTTCCTATTCTTTAGAAATAAATTTATATTTTATGCGACTTTATCATTATTCTTGTTTTTTGTCTAAATCTTCTTTTTGTGATTTTATATCTCTTATAATTAATATTGTTATACAAATTATTGCTAAAACTGATATGACCATACAAATTATTAAGTATATTTTTTTATTATCATTTTTAACTTCAGTTTTAGGTTCACTTTTTTTCGGTTCTTCTACTACTGGTACTTCTTTGTCTTCTTCTTTTTCTGTTTTATTTGCAACTATATAATAATTATTTGAAGCTCCATTATTATTTTTAACTTCTAATTTTATAATATTTTCACCTATTTTTAAGTTTTCATTTCCATAGATATTAACATCATATTCGCTTTCATAATCTATAAGAACACTATCTTCAGTACTTGGAATTACTATGTGATACGTTGATACGTTTGGGTTAAATTCTTCTATTAAATTATATTTTAAAACTTTTAAGCTTTTAAGTTCTGGATAGTCATAGATATAATCATCATCTTTTATAATAGTTATTTTATATGTTTGCTTTGTTCCATCTTTAGCGGTAGATACTAAGGTTACTATTGTTTTCTTTTTTGTTAATTCTATAGATCCCGTATTACCTTCAACTTCACAACTATCTGTTATACATCTTCCATAAATATATATGTTGTCTTTCTTTGTATGTAATTCATATTCATAAGTATTAGGACTAAAATCTGGTGTTAAATATGTATTTTCTTCTCCTCTATAGTTTAGGCTTGTTAAGTGAGAATCTAATTTATTTCCACCATTACTATTTATTTCATAGTATAAAAATCTATTAGTATCATTTTTAAATGTTAATGTCTCATCTTTAGTTTTTTCTATATAACTTGTATTATCTTTTATTAGTTCTATATATGTAGGTGAATTTACTGCATTATCTTTTACTCTAAAACTTAATTTAGCTATTATTCTACTATAATCGTTATTATTAAATAACTCTTTTGCATTCTCATCTGTATTATTTCTTACTGATAAATTTATCAATGAAGAATAAGATTTATAGTTAGTAATTTCCCATCCTTCTGGTAATTTAATATATTCATTATCAGTTTTAACTAATTCAAATATATATGGATTATAATATATTTGTGCATTATAGCTTTCTAGTATACCATCATCGTTAGGTCCATAATTACTAAGTAAATACATTGTTATAATGTCGCCTTGTTTTATAATATAACTTTCATCATCACTTTTGCTTAAAAAAATACTTGCTGGTTCTGCATAAACAAATATTGGAAATAATAACAAAATTAATAAAAATAATTTCTTTTTCATAACTCACCTATTCTAGTAAAATCTTATCATAACGTAAGAGAAAAATCAATTTCATATATATAAAATAGAACAATAAGTTATTTACATATTAAAAATATTACTTGTATCAAATGTACTTGTTGATAAGAAAATATTATTAATAAGTTTTTACAAGTTTTTCAAATTTCATTAATTCATCTACTTCACAATAGATTGTTACTGCATCTATTTTTATACCATTTAATTCATAATATATTTTTTCTTCTAATGTTTTATCTTTAGTAAATTTTTCAATTAAATCATCTATATTTCTTGCATAATATTTTTTATCTTCAATTATATAATTTAATACATCTATATTAAGCATCTTTAATGAATCATTTAACTCTATTGAGTTTGTATTTTTTAAATAAATTTTAAAAGTATCTTCTACATGTATATCACTAGAATCATAATATAAAATTTTATCACTATTTGAGTCTATCTCATTAATATTAAAAACTATAAATAAAGAAAAAAATATTAGTGTTTTTAATATTAACTTTTTCATGTAATCACCATTATTATTTTGTACATTTTTTTACAAAAGAAAAATACCAATAATTGGTATTTTAAAAGTATCAATTTAGTTACTATTTTGTTTTCTTAGTTTCTTTTACTTTAAGCGTTTCAATAGCACTTAGTACATTTTTATTATGTACTGAATTAACAATTATAATTGCTGATGTAGCTAATATTGTAAATACTAAATTCCATACTATTACTTTTGTATATGGAGCATTTGCTGCTTTTTTTGCTTCTTTATCTGCATTTTCAGTTTTTGTTAGCATATCAACTCTATCTTTGTCTTTCTTTTCATATTCTGCTTTAATTGAAGCTTTAATAGCATCATCCCAATCACTAATATAACCTGGGTATACTGTCTCGCCTATAATTATATAAGGAACTCCTTCTGCTGATTGACCTGCAACATCTGCTACTTTTTTAAATAAATCATTATTGTCATTGTTATTCCAAACTTCAAATGAAACTAATTTAAAATATTTTCCATATTCTTCTGAAATATCATTTAAGAAATTTAAGAATCTCTTACAATAAGCACATCCTTGACCTCTAAACATATAGATTGTTATTTGATCATCTGCTTCTTTATAACTACTATTTTTTAAAGTAATGTCTTCTGCAGCTAAAGTATCTTTAAAATTCTTATGTTCATACTCATCAATTAATGATGCATTTGCAGTTAATGGTAATAGAACAACTCCCAATGTTATAAGAAACATTATAATTTTCTTTTTCATAAAACCTTCCTCCATTTTTAATTTTAATTTATTTTTATATAAAAAACAAGTTTTTTCACTTATTTTTCATGTCTCTTTCTATCCAAGTCATTATAACATTTACAACATAATCTATTTCTTCTTTAGTTAATTTTCTTTTTTCTTCTATATTATGCCATTTATGTAAGCATCCCCTACAGCATGTACCAGTAGCATGTTGAGCTACAAAAACTGGATGGCCTTTCATTGGAGTTTGTTTTCCATCATTAGGTATAACTGCATGACTTAGTCTTTTCTTAACGAAATCATATGCATGTTCTCTTATTTTATCCATACCTTTATCATTGACATATTTTATCTCTGGTTCATGTAAATGAAAATTACTTCTAAATGTTGACTTTGATAATTCAATAAATAATTCGTCTATATCTTTCATATCATCACCTATTATAATTTTAACATATTTTATTGATTTGAGTATATAACTTTGATAAAATTGTTAAAGATATAAAAAGTATAAAAAATGAAAAATAGAAAATGTTTACTAATACTTTTATTAGTATTATTTATGCCTTTGATGGTTGATGCGCTTGATGAATATGTTGGACGTGGGTTTGATTTTGATAGAATAAGTAAAGTTAATGACTTATATTTCTTCTTTAGTGGCCCTAAAATGTCTGGGGTTTACGATACGAATGGTAAAGAAGTTACTTATAGATGAAATAGAGATACTAATGATTATGGCTACTATGATGAAAACGATCAATGGATATCCATTTCTGTAACTGAATATGGAAAAAAACTTAATGATGCTAGTGATGTTGGTTATATATACGATTATTTCTATAAAAGAGAATTTAATAAATATATAGAAAAATATAAAAGTGAATTAGAACAGATGGGAATAAGTTATACATATACTGATTTATTATATGGAGATGATATAGAATTACCTACTCAAGCTATGATTTCTTCATCTTATAAAGATAAATACTATATTGGTTATTTAGATTCAGAGAATAGTACTTATATGGCACTTATTCATAATAGAACTACTGGTAAAGATATAGATATTAAAATAAATGGTAAATTATTCTTCAGTGTTATTCTAGGTGATGATTACTTTATATTATTAGATTCTGATATAAGTACTTGTAATCAAACAGAGTGTAAAAAAACACATATGAAGAAATATAATTATGATGGTAATGTTATTTCTTTTATAGTGCTTTGAATGTTTTCTACTAATACTTTTTTGAATTCTTTAAAATCATATAATGATTCTATTTCGTTGTTTCCATATGTAACTTCTAAGTTAGGTTCTTTTTCTCCTTTAGAGATTGCAACTACATCTTCTAGAGATATTCCTTTTATTGTGATTGTTAACTTTTCTTTACAGCTTCTTATGAATTCACTTATTTTATCCATATCATTTGAATTTTTAAATTTTTCTGAAAGCATTCTTTCTATTATTTCGTCTATACTCATACTTTTCACCGTAATAATTGTATCATACAAAATAAAAGATGAGAATTATTTCCCATTGAAGTGATAAAGTAAAAGTAGACACATAAAAAGAATGTGATCTACTTTTCTTT
>CAJJPX010000018.1 GCA_905193755.1 uncultured Clostridium sp.
TAAAAAAATTATAAAATTTTAAAGAATTAAAAATAATTTAATTGTTCGCTTTTCTATGAGTTATGTTAATGTTATAATGGTTAAGAGGTAATTAATATGATGTTAAATAATAAACAATTAGAAGCAGTTAATCATAAAGAAGGACCTTGTTTAGTTCTTGCAGGAGCAGGTAGTGGTAAAACAAGAGTATTAACTGAAAGAATAATAAAATTAATAGATGAAGGAGTAAGTCCATATAATATACTTGCGATAACATTTACTAATAAAGCAGCTAAAGAAATGAGAGAGAGAGTAGAAGCTAAGATAGATACTATAGCTGATTCTATATTTATTGGGACATTCCATTCATTTGGTCTTAGAATACTTAGAGAGAATTATAGTGATATAGGATATACATCTAATATAACAATACTTGATACTGATGATACTAAAGCACTTATTAAAAGAATATTAAAAGAAAATTCTTATGATCCAGCTAACTATGATATAAAACATATTATATCAAGAATAAGTAGTGCTAAAAATGATGGGTTAAGTCCTTTAGAATACTCTAAATTATTTTTAAGAGATGAAGATAAAGTAATATCTTTTGTATATGAAAAATATATTAAATTATTAAAAGAAAATAATTCAGTAGATTTTGATGATTTGTTATTAAAGCCAGTAGAGTTATTTAAAAGACGTAAAGATATATTAGAAAAATATCAAGAGAGATTTAAATATATTTTAGTAGATGAATATCAAGATACTAATAGTATTCAATATGAATTATGTAAGTTACTTGCGAGTAAATATCATAATATTTTTGTAGTAGGGGACGCTAATCAATCTATATATTCATGGAGAAATGCCGATTATAGAAATATACTTAATTTTGAAAAAGATTATAAGAATGCTAAAGTAGTTCTTTTAGAAGAAAATTATAGAAGTACTAATACAATACTTAAGGCTGCAAACTCAGTAATTAAAAATAATCGTGAAGGTACTAAATTAAATCTATGGACATCTAGTGGAGATGGAGAAAAAATAGAATACATTAGACTTGAAGATGAAATAAAAGAAAGTTCATTCGTTATAAAGAAAATAAAAGAAATGATGAATGAAGGATATCAATATAGTGATTTTGCCGTACTTTATAGAACTAATGCTCAAAGTAGAACAATTGAAGAAGCTTTTGTAAGAAGTAATATTCCTTATAATATTATAGGTAGTTATTACTTCTATAGTAGAAAAGAAATTAAAGATTTAATAGCATACTTAAATTTAGTATATAACTCTAATGATTCAGTTAGTTTAGAAAGAGTAATTAATACTCCTAAAAGAGGAATAGGTACTAAAACAATAGACAATATTCGTAATAAAGCTCGTGAAAATGATATATCTATGTTTGATGCGATAGAGTCTGGAAAAGAACTTGAATTTAAAAAATTAATACTTGAATTACAAGAAGATGCTAAAACACTTAGTTTATCTGAATTAATTGAAGACGTTCTTGTAAAAAGTGGAATAAGAGCTGAATATGAACTTGATAAATCACTTGAAAGTGATGCTAAAATAGAAAACTTAAATGAGTTTAAATCAGTGGCAGTTGCTTTTGAAGAGAGTGGTGTATATGATTTATCAACATTCCTTGAAAATATATTACTTGTTAGTGATGCAGGTCAATATAAAGAGAATAAAGATGCTGTTAATTTAATGACACTTCATTCTGCGAAGGGACTTGAATTTAAAGTAGTATTTATTCTTGGTATGGAAGAAGGAATATTCCCTCATAGTAGAAGTTTTGAGAGTGCAAGTGAACTTGAAGAAGAAAGAAGACTTTGCTATGTAGGAATTACTAGAGCTAAGAGTATTCTTTATTTACTAAGTGCTAGACAAAGAACATTATATGGTAAAACCAGTGGTACAGTAGAAAGTAGATTCATTAAAGAAATAGATAATGATTTAATTAATAAGACTAATATGTCAGTAAGAGTAGATGATAGACCTAAGAGAACACTTGGAAATATGTATAATAATAACGCATGTAGTGATGGAATTAAAGCTGGAGATAATGTTATACATACAGTATTTGGAGAAGGTGTTGTTATTAAGATTAGTGGTAACATTGCAACTATAGCATTTGCTCATGGAGTAGGTATCAAGAGTATTGCTGCTAATCATAAATATTTAACTAAAAAATAGATTTTATTGTTTATGTAAATATTATATAATAATAATATAAGGAGAATAAAATATGAATCAAAAATTAATGAGTGAAATGAAAACACGTAGAAATCAACTTGCTTTTTTTGTTAATAAAGCTATTGATGAATATGAAATAGTAAAAGCTGAGCATCCAGATGATATAGCTCTTCAAAATAAATCAGCAATAGAAGCTAATCATTTAAATGAAAGCTATTTAAGCGTTAATACTGATATTTCAAATTACACTATTACATCAAAATTTCCTGATGGAACTTTACTTCTAGAAACAGGAGTGGTTACATCACTGGATCCATCATTATCAGTTCAAGAATATGAAAAATTCTTATGTAAAAAGTATAGAATTCCAGAACTAGAAAAAGAATTAGATAGTCCTATGTTAGATGATGATAACTATTTAGGTGATACTGTTAAAGCTACTGATACTTCTGATAAATTTGACTATTTAGGTGATACAGTTGAAGGTGCTCCTGCTGATGAAGATAAGTTTGACTATTTAGGTGATACTCGTAAAGCTGCAGATGGTGATAAGAATAAGTATTTAGGAGATACCGCTAAACCTGATGATGAATCAAATGAAATGTTTTATGACGGTGGAATGAGTTTATAATAATTGAACTAGGAAACTAGTTCTTTATTTTTTAATAAAGAACTATATTTTTATTTCTGTATTTGTTATAATAAATATTATAATAGAGGTGTATGTATGTCATTATTTAAAGAAATAAAAAGTAGACAAATTCAAAAAAAAGCAAATGATTTCATTAAATCTCTTAGTAATAAAAATGAAAAAGAAATTGAACAAGCATATTTGAATTCTAAAGAATTTGAAAATAATGAAATAGTTTTAAGTTATTTGTTTTTTCATCATCCATCATTAATTAGAATATTACCATTAGATTTTCAAAAATCTCGTTTAAATAGTAATCTTTCTATGTTCAGATATGGTAGTCCGGAAGCACGTAAGGCATTAGTTGGCGATTGGCTTGCTGGTAATAAATTTTTTATGAATAGTAATGTACTTGATTTAGATCCAGATGAATATACATCATACGTTAAATTATATTTTAATCAACCTGATGATGTTGCGAAACTATATATGGAAGATTTAACAGAAGTATTAAAAGTACTTTCTAATAGTGATTTAAAAGCAACAGAAGCTTTAATAGAAAAAATAAAAGATAAATTAACAGATAGACAATGGGAATTTGTTATAAAAGTAAATCCAATATTTATAAAATATGCTAGTCAATCAGTACAAAATAAATATGCTGAAGATGAAAAATATAATATGTATATAAGTGGTAATGCTAGAGAAAATTTTGTTAAAAAGCAAATAGAAAAAATAAAAGATGATTTTTCATTAATAAATACAATGCCTATAGATATTAAAAAAGAATATATAGAGACATATCCATTTATGATAAATTATTTAGATTATAATACTTTAATTGAATTATTAAAATATGATATAGAATTAATAAAGTATATGAATATTTCTGCATTTAAAAGTAAAGAAAACTCTTCACAAGATGTTGTTTATGGAATATTAGATGGTATAGAACATAAAAGTATAAATGATATAGTAAATATATTTGTTAGTAAGGGTATATTAAATGCTAAAGGTAAATTATATAGATTTGATCCTAAAAGTAATAATATAAGTTATCAATATACTAAAAGGTTAATAAAGATAATACAAAATTTAAGTATAGAACAAATGATGTTACTTATTAATATAGATGTTAACTATGTTCTTCCTTATGTAGCTCCAGTTTATAATAATGACACTGATAGAGATACAAAAGATAGTATTATTATTGATTGTGATTCAAGATGTTTAAATTTATTTAAAGCTTATTATGATGAAGAAATGTATAATAAGTTTTATAAAGTTATTAATAAGATGTATAGTGAATTAATAGAAAATATAGATAAATATGATTATACAATTGATTACAATTCAATATTTGATTTCTTTAAGATATTATTTAATAAGTCAATTATGACAAAGAATAATCCTGAAAAGATTACTTTATATATAGGTATTTCATTATTACATAAAGATGAAGCTGGTAAATTTAGAGAAACTACTAATAAACTTTTAACAGATTTATTAAGTACTGCGTATGATACTCCAGTTAAATTAGAAAGTGATATATATGAAATTTATTCATTAGAAATATTTGATAAAAGACTTTCTTTTTTACCAAAGGATTTGTTTATAGATTATTCTAAATTTAATTTTGTTAATATGTCTACTTTATTATTTATAGTTAAAAGTAATAGAAATAGAGAATTGTTTATTAAATATTATGATATATTTAAAAGTATTTATGGTGAAAATAAAGAATCATTATATAAAGCTGTAGAGAATTTCTTATATTATAGAGAATTAATGATGGACATTGCTGATAGAAATTTAGATGATAAAGAATTAGATAATTTAATAGATTTAATAGCTACGTATGGAAATCATTTGAATATTACTAAGACTAGTGAACTTGATTCATATGATGTATCTCTATTAAAGAAGTTAATAACTGAATTATCTGCTACTAAAGATATTGATGTATATAAAAATTTATTATGTAATTATTTATTTAATAGAGGATATGATAAGAATGGTAATACCGGATGGTTGGAAATATCAACTATTAAAGAATTATGTGATGTGTATGAAGTAGAGAATTTAGAGGCGTTAGAGGTAGATGGTAAGAAAGTATTTACTGAGTTAGAAGTTAATTTATTTTCTATGATAAAGTTAATGTTTAGTGTAAGTGATTATGATATGAATCTTCAATATATTGATGATCTTATAAATAATAATTTTAATAGGAATTTAATTGGTGTTATAGATTTCTTTAATAAACTTAAAAAGTATAGATGTGAATTAATTAATGAACAAATAGTTACATTAGATGAAATAGAAATGTTATATATTGATAGTCCTGATATGGTTAAAAAATCTAATGAGGATGGTTTAGTTATTTATACGATTATTAATCAAGACTTTAAAATATTATCTTCTTATACTAATGATGGAACACATTATGCTTGTTTAAATATTTCTGATTTAGAAAAGAATTGTTATGGTTATGATAAATTAATTAAAACTGGTTCACTTAGATTTACTACTTATGAAGATCATACATTAATTAAAGTAAATAAGGATAGATTAGATAAACATACTATGATACCTAAATTTATAGTAGTAGTAGGTGAGCTTACTGATGATTTGAAAAATATAGCTAAAAAGAATAATTATAAAGTAATTTATATTCAAAATGGATAGGAGTGTTTATGCAAGATAAAGTTAAAATTAAAATTGATTCTTTAAAAAAAGATAAAAGTTCTTTTAAGCAATATATTGTTAGTTTTTGTAATATAAGTAAATCACAAGAGTTATTTAGAAATAATAAGCAGTTTAAAGCTTTAAAAGACTATGTGACAGATAAAAAAGAAGAATTTTATGATTAGAATATAACTATAATAGAAAATGGATTCTTTAAAAGAATCTGTTTTTTTGTGATATAATAATTTTATGAAAAATAGAGTAGTTAAAACTATGATTATTGTACTTTCAATTACTTTGTTATTTGGAGTAATATCTTTTTCATATGCATATTTTAGTTTAGAGATAGAGGGGTCATCTAAAGATATAGTTTTATCTACTGGAGACTTAAGACTTAAATATACTGATGTTTCTACAATTAGTTTAGAAAATGCTTTACCAGGTGACTCAATAACTAAAACTTTAACAGTTGAAAATATAGGTACTAAAGATACAAGTTATAATATAGTATGGAGAGATTTAATAAATCAAATTAATTATTATGATTTACATTTGGATATGAAGTGTAAGAGTTATAAGAATTATGGGAAAGATACACAAGAAGAGTATGGTGAATGTAAGAGTTTTTATAAAGCAGTGCCATATACTGAAACTAAGATAAATAAAGATATTAAAAGAGATATTGAAATTGAAGTAGGAGTTACTCAAGTATATGAGTTAACAATAACCTTCTTAAATAGAAATTATTCACAAGATGAGAATTTAAATAAGAGTTTTAGTGGAAGAATAGAATTAGAAGAATATATAGATGAGTCTGTATACTGCTATTCTGATGATAATAAAAATTATATAAATGGACAGTATACATATACTTTTAATGATTCTAATGGGTGGGGTGTACATTTAACTGATAGAGAAAGTACCGAACCTGTAAATTCTATTTTATGTACATATATTAATGATAGACCTGTAACTTCATTTTCGAATGCATTTAAGGATAGTGAAGCTGTGAGTATTGACCTTGGAAAAATAAATACAAAAAATGTCACTAGTATGTATGCTATGTTTATGAATACTAAGGCTACAACAATTAAAGGTTTAGAATTATTTGATACTTCAAATGTTATTGAAATGCAACATATGTTTAGAAACACTAATTTTTTATCATTAGATCTTAGCAGTTTTGATACTTCAAATATAGATTCATTTTTATGTTATTTTTTTATCAGTAAAGCTACATACATTGATATATCTAGTTTTAATACAAGTAAAGTCACTAATATGGGGTCTTTTTTTAATAATACTCAAGTTAAACATATTGATTTAAGCAGTTTTAATACATCAAATGTTACTAGTTTTAATGCTATGTTTTGGGGTACAAATTTTGAGAATGTTGATTTAAATAGTTTTGATACAAGTAATGTTACTAATATGGGTTCTATGTTTCAAAGTTCTAATTTAAAATTTTTGGATTTAGGTAATTTTGACACAAGTAGTGTTACAAATATGGCTTCTATGTTTCAAAGTTCTTTAATTACTGAGATTATAGGTCTTGATTCTTTTGATACTAGTGCTGTTACTGATATGAGTGGTATGTTTTATTATTCTAGAGTAGTTAATTTAGATGTAAGTAATTTTGATACTTCAAATGTTACAAGTATGTATCGTATGTTTCAAGGAAGTAAAGCTAAAACTTTGAATTTGACTTCTTTTAATATTGATAATGTAACTAATATGATTGATATGTTAAGGACTGTATCTGCTACTATTGGGTATGCAAAAGATGAGGAAACGGCTTTGAAATTTAATGATTCTAGTGTTACTGCAATACCTAGTACTTTAAAGTTTGTAGTAAGATAAAACTGAAGAATTGATTCTTCAGTTTTAGTTTATTTCATTATTTTCAAATTTTATATTTAAGAATTTTCTACTAGCTAGATAATCACACATATGAACAAATCTTTGATATTTATCTTTTGGTGGTTCTAGTACTTCATTACCATTAAAGTCTGTTGTCCATGGTCCCATATGAGTGGCTATGCATCTACAAATTAAATCTAATTGATTATCATTTAGTTCTAGTTTTTCTTTATTTTCTCTAACATAATTACTCATTTGAATAGGGTGATCAATAGCAGTATAACGTTCTTTTACTCTTCCATTCTTTAAGCCATCATGTACAGTAAGAGCAAATAAAATCAAATCCTTTTCTTCATCAGTAAAATTATTTAAAGATGGATTTTGAAGTAATTCATAAGCAATTCTTACTGCAGCCTTAGTATGTCTTACAAGACCTCCATCTCCTAAAGTAAATTCAGGATGATATTTACCAGTAGAACTAGCTGGTATTTGATAAAAATATTCTGGTAATAAATCTAACATAGTTATCAAACTATTTTTAATTTTATTATCCTTTATATAACTTAATTCTTTATTAAAAATTTCATGCATAATAATACCTCTAAGAAGAATTATATAATAAAAAAATAAATTTTTCTATAGTAAATAAATAGTTTGAAAAACATATTTAAATGTGTTAAAATGTATATGTAAGATAACGGAGGGAACAATGAAGAAATTAAAAAAGAAATTTGAATTATTTGATAAAAAAATACCAACTCGTAATTATTTTATCGTATTAGTTGTATCTATTTTAGTTATTATAGTATCATTATATTTAAGAACGTTCTATTTAACTTATAAGAATAATAAAATAAATACTAGTGTGTTCCAAGATCAAAAAATAAAACAAATTAATACTAAAGATGCAGATTTTGCTTTAAAAGAAACTGGAGGTGTTCTTT
This sequence comes from uncultured Clostridium sp., assembly GCA_905193755.1. Lineage (GTDB taxonomy): Bacteria > Bacillota_I > Bacilli_A > RF39 > UBA660 > CAG-1000. Next base: position 8,305 of record CAJJPX010000018.1, read on the forward strand.
TATATGTAAGTTATACTGGTAATGATGAAATATATAATAATGAAAAAAAGATGTATAGTGTATTAGAAAAGAAAGAATTACTAGATGATTTTATATATTGGAATGTTGTTGATTATGGAGATAAAAAAGACTACATATTAACGTTAAAAGAGAAATTCCCAACTATAAAAGATCAAATTACTAATGCTCCATTATTAATATATATTAAAGATGGAGAAGCTCAAGAAGCTATGAGTAGTGAATTAAAATATATTGATTATAAAATACTTAATAAAATGATTGAAAAATATGGAATTGAATAGTTTCATATTTTTTTTTATTTAGATTTATGTTATTATATATTTGTATACTAGGAGTGGGTAATGAAAGAATATATTGTCTTAACAATTAATTCAAATACATTATTTTTTAACTTTAAAACTATTAATAAAGAAGAAAGTAAGCATATTAATAGTTTAGAGTTTTATAATGGATCATTATACTATACTCTTAAATATTATAAAAAAAATTATAATAAAATATTAAGTTTACTCAAAGATAAAAATATAAATACTCTTACTATTAAAAGACTTATTACTTTTAAGTATAGTATTTATATTTTAAATGAATTAAAGATAGAAACTTTAAGATTAGATTTTCCATCTACTGTTGGGCTTGATGATTATGAAATGTTCTTAGATGTATTATGTATAAAACAAATAGATTGTTATTATATGCCTAGATTTATAAAAGATAAATTTGAGAAAAGAAAAGTTAAAGTAAATTTATATAATAAAGATAAAGTTTCTGATAGATTTATGTTACTTCAGGACTCTTTTGATTATGAAACATTATATTATAAAAAGAATATAGAAATAAAAGAGAATTATGCAACATTAGTAAGTGATTTAAAAGAATTCTTAAGAATTAATTATAATCTTAAATCTATTCATTTATATGTATTTGATAAAGAATTAATTAAATCGATATTAGAGTTAATTAAAAAAGATGAATCTAGAAATATTATTGTATTCTTACATCAAGGATATGATGAAGATAATTTTATAACTAAAAATTTTGCTTGGTTAAAAGAGTTAAATAAGAAATGTAAAGATGAATATACTTGTGAATTTAGAATTATATATTCTAACTCATTCTTATTTAATAATTTATTTAAGCAATTAACATTTAATAATTTAAAACTTATATCTTTATTATGTATTTATGTTAGTTTAGTTAGTTTGATTATTGTTAAGTCTTATGAGTATGTTGAGAAGATGAGTATAGATGAACTTAATAATACTATTAATAATGGTAGTTATGGAGCTGATAATAATTTTGAATTAGATAGACTTGATGATAGTGTGAGTGATGAAGAAGATGATACTACTGAAGAAGATAATACAGCTAATAACACAACTAATAATAGTAGTAACAATAGTAATAAGAATAATAAGCCAAGTACAAGTAGTAAATATAAGTTTGAAAAGACATTTAGTAAACTTCAAAAGATTAATAATGAAACAGTGGGTTTTCTAACAGTAAAAGGTACTAATATAAATTATCCAATAGTTCAACATAGTGATAATAGTTATTATTTGAAGAATGATTTTTATAAAAAGAAAAGTTCTATGGGATGGGTATATATGGATTATAGGAATGATAGTAAGAATTTTAATTCTAATAATATTATTTATGGCCATAGTATGCTTAATGGTACGATGTTTGGAACTCTTAAGAATGTTCTTACATCAAGTTTTAGAAAAAATAGTGAGAATATGATTATTAGTTATGATACACCTACTGCACAATATAAATTTAAAATATTTGCTGGTTATAGAGTAGAGTATACAACTGATTACTTAAAGACAGAGTTTGAGAATAAGAAAGATTTTGATAGTTTTGTTAAGTTAATAAGAGGAAGAAGTTCATTTAAGACAAATGATAAAGTAGAATTTGGAGATAAAATACTTACTTTATCTACTTGTGCTGGAAATGGTAAAAAGAGATTAGTAGTACATGCTGTACTAATAGAAGAATAAAAAGGAAAGGAAATAAGGTATGAAAAAGAAATTATTGGTTTTATTATTATTGATGATTCCGTTCTTTGTGAATGCTACTGATACTGGTGTTTCATGTGATTATGCTTTGTTTGTTGAATATCAAAAAGCATCTAATAATATTACTTATGAAACTTCTTATAGTATGAAAGATAAGACTTTTACAATTAAGTTTTATAATGTAATTAGTGGCATTTATTTAGATGTTGGTTCGACTGTTAAGAGTGGTAATGAAGAAGGAGTTGCAGTAGTAGAAAATATAGCTGAAGGTACTAATTTAAAGGTGTCAGTAGATACTTCTAAAACAAATTGTGCTGTTGGACTTAGAACATTAAATATCACATTGCCATATTATAATGAATTTTATGGAAGTGTAGCTTGTGAAGAATATAAAACTAAGTTAACTATTTGTTCATCAAAGTTTCTAAGTTATAAATCAACTGAAGAGTTATTAGAGAACATGATTGAAAACTATAATAATTCTATAGGACCTGATGAACCGGTAACTCCACCAAAAACAAGGACATTTTTAGATGATATTAAAGACTTTACTATTAAGTGGGGAATTCAAATATTATTAGTTGCTATCTCTAGTGGAGTAACAATTGTATTATTCAATGGTAAATTAAGAAAAATAAAACATGGAATTTAGTAGTGGAAATGTATAAAAAGTTATGCTATAATTTTTAATAGAAAAGTAGGTGAATATATGAAAAAGAAGATTAGTCTTATGATAGTTACTTTGATAGTCTTTCTTTCATTTAATTCAAAAGCGTTTGCTGTATGTAATGATAAAGATTTAAATGATTCTGCTAGTGCATTAAATGTGAGAACAATGGAAGATTTTATTGTCACTGATGAAAATGATAATATTATTCGTGAAAAAGAGTATTTATACTTATTATATTTTAATAAGGTATTGGATAATATGGAGGGTATGTATAAAATCGAGGTCACTGATAGTGAAAGTGATAAGAAATATGAAGCAAAATATGATAAAACGATTAAAACATATTATATAGGTTCACTGATTCATTATACTTCTAAAAAATATTTTATTACAGTATATGGGGGTGAAAAATCAAAGTGTCCTGGAGAAAGAATTAGAAATATTGTGTATACTGTTCCTCCTTATAATGATTATAGAGATTCTTTATATTGTGAAGAACATCTTCAAGAAGATATTTGTGCATTTGATTATGATTCTTCGAAAATAGATGAAGATAAATATCAAGAAATAATTGATCAAAAGGAAAAAGATAGAGAACTTGCCAGTATGACTTTTTTTCAAAAAATGCTTTATTACATCAAATCTTATTGGTATTTTGTTATAATCCCAATAGTTGTAATTTCTTTATTTTATATAGTTGTGATTTTTATTTATAAGAAGAGGGGTAGTAGAGAATGAAAAAAAGTGTTAAATTTGTTATATTTACTTTACTGATGGTGTTCAGTTTTAATGTTGTTTATGCTGCTGATGCTGCTGATAAAGTAACTATTAAAAATGTAAAAACTTCGAGTGGTGGTCTTGAACATACTGTTGTTGGTAAATCATATGTTTATTGGGAAAAAAAAGCTTCAACTACATCTGAAAATAAACATATAACTAGAGTAAAAGGTATAGGTCATGCTCATGATGTATGTCGTACTATGTTTGGTGAGGATTCATGTACTTATGAAGTTGTTACTAAACTTTATACATGTAAGAGTGATAAATTAATGCCAGATGGTAAATTTTCAACTTCCGATCTAAAAGAATGTAAAGAACTTTGTGGGAAAAGAAATTGCATAAGAAATGAAGCGAGTGAGATGTATGATATATATAAATCTTTCGATAAAAACGTTCCTGCTTCAAGTGGTTATTCTTTAAAGAATGTTGATATATATAGATATTTAATGATTGGTCCTGATGGTTCTCAAGATGAAGCTTATTGTGTTCAACCCCAAAAAAAAGGACCTGGATTAAGTGGAAAACAATATTGTTTGAGCGGTAATTATGATTTGAGTCAATGTGATGATAGATTAAACAAAAAATATTATTGTGGACTTGCTCAAATAATGTTTGATGCGTCCGAAGAAGTTCCCGGAACTGATGAACGTGTTATAAAATCTGAGTATGATTATTCAATTATAACTACTGCCTTAAGATTTTGGGTTGCATTTTATTCTCATAATAAAAGTTCTTCTTTGGGAGGAATAAAGGAAAGTGGTAATGAAGTTAGTTCTTCTTATGAACCACATGTTATTAAAACTGCAATGTATCTTAATACTGCTACAGCGATAGTATCTAATGGTTATACTGGTGGTGCTTGTGCAAAAACAAAGGATAAATTAGGTATTATATGCGATGGAGGAACTAGTAAATATCGTGCTGCTATCACATTGTTTTTGAAAGCTTATTCATTATATAAAGGAAATGGAAAATTTTTAGATGGTTATTTAACTGGTGGAAATGATAAATTTGATACTGATGCTTCTGTTATTGGAGATGATGTAACTTTAACTGCTAAATGGACTGAAACATTTCGAGAACAATGGGAAAAGAAAACTTTTACCAAATATAAGTTAGAATGTTCTGCAGAAGAATTGTTAAATAAAAGCTCTGATTGTAGAATGTTTGTTGAAATTATTGGTCCTGATAAAAAACCTTATAAACCATCGGATCCGTCTGGAGGATGTGACAAAGAAAAATGTACTTTAAAGATTTCATATTTAAAAGAGCTTTGTAAGAATGAAGTTGATGGTGGAAGTGCTACAAAATGGGAATTTAATATTACTTTGAAGTCATATAAAGGTCAAGGATATTTTAGAGAATATAAAAATTGTAGTTCTCCTAATAATTATCAAGTAATGTATACAACTGCTTTTAATAGGGTTAAGAGTGAGAAAAACGCTCATGGAGAAACTGGAGATGATCAAACATTCCATGAAGAGGCAATTGTTTCTTGTCCATGTACTGAAGAGTCTGGAAAGTGTTCTGATTTTACTCCAAGAGATGATACTCATCCAACGTGTAGTGGTCAAGGACGACTTAATTCAGGTGTTTATGATTCTTATGACAAAATGAGTAAATCAGACCCATATATGAATTGTATATTGAATCCTTGTAATCAAGCTGATAAAGAACAATTTAATATGACAAAAGAATATGGGTTAAATGAAAAAGTTTGTAATGTATATTGCCGTAAAGAGGTTGTATTCTATTTAGCAAATAAACGTAAAGTTTATGCTGGTATGCAATTTAAGTATGATATTGGTCCTGCTGTGTTGGGATGTGAGTCTACGGTTAACGAAATTGTAAAAGAAGATGCTGCATTAACAAGTATTGTTCTTCAAAAGAGACAATGTGCTTCAGAAATTTATTATGATATTCCTGATAAGGTTGAAAAAACAACTTGGTTAAAGAAATATGACGATGCAGTTCATGATATGCTTTATAAATGGACTATTTGGAAGATGTGGGAAAAATTAAGAGATGATGGATATACACCTGTAGAAAAAACAGCTACAAATGTTACTGGATGCAATGGATATGATTGTGGTTGTGATACGAATTATGGCCCTGATAAGAAGGTAACTATGCTTTTCTGGCCTGATGAAGGAAGTCATGTTGATTATACGGGTTCGAAGGATAAGGATGCTGCAAAAGATCCTGATGCTTTGTTTAATATTGATAATTATCCTGATACCGCTCATTGGTTAGAAGGTAGAGCTCCACTAGATGATGGCAATTGTGGTGGTAAGTATAGTTATTGTCCTAAACGTGCTAAAGATGGTGGTTGTGAGACAGATTATGTATGTAGGGGTAGTTGCCGTCATTCTGAAAATTTTGATGGTAAGGATGGTACAGACACTGTAACCGGAAAGGCTGCAACTGCTAAAGGTAATTATGAGAATGCTAGAAAATATGTTGCTCAATTATTGTTTGATTTACAGGATTGTAATTTCTATGTAAAAAATGGTACTACTGCTCCTACTATTAATGAACCTTATGGTTTAATAAATAGTGGTTCTGCTAAAGAATATATTATGGGCATATCCGCTTGCGATGAAAATGGTACGGATGAGTGCGTTGATATGACATTTGAGTATGATGATGAATTATATGGAAAGAACTTAAATTTTGGTAAAGAAGTTGACTTAGTTAAGTCTAAGGAATTAAATCAAACATATTTTTGTATGAACGGTGATGATTCTAATCCAAATTGTTATAAATATATAAAAGATAATCCTAATGAGATTAAAGATGACAGTAAAACGGATCAAAAACATTATGTAACGTGTACCGGTTCTGGCACTGGTGCTAGATGTCAAACTAATAATATAACTTTGCCAAAGAATGATTATGCGACATTTATAACTATTACAGAAAGTGATTTCTGGTTAGAAAATACATATTCTGCAAATGCTTATACTGGTTTAGTTGACGATGCTGGTTCTGAAAATGGTTTATCTACACCACTAGGAAAGTGGCAATTCCCAGTAAGTAATGGTCTTACTACTGGTGGTACTACTGGTACGTATGATACTCGTTATCATTTTGACAATGTTAAAATTGTTGTTGATGATAATATTGAGCTTGATTATACATGTTCATATGATGTATATAATACAACTAACTTATATGATTGTGCTACTAGAACTAAAGATGGTAATTTAGATTTATCTGCTTGTACTAATACTTGTTACCAATTAGTTAATGGTGTTCCAGTAATTAAAGATGATTGTAATAATTTTGATTTAAAAGATGAGGATTCTAAAGGTTATGGTTTTGTATATAGAAATGTTAACTTAGATGATTTGTTCCCAAATTCTGATGTAAATGAAGATTATGGTAAAAATAACAGACCAAAAGGTACTAACTGGTCATCTACTTTAGGAGAGAATGTATCTACTGAAATTGAAGCTAAAGGTAGTGATATGTATCTTGATGAAAATAACTTAAAATATAGCTTTATTCTTACTCCTACTGCTATAAAAAGAATTAGAGAGTATAATACGCAGCAAGAAACTATGGGAAGAGGATATCAGGATTCAAATTTCTTATCTTGTGAATTAATTAAAGATACTAAAAATAGTGCTGGACTTAAAGGATTTTATAATTGTAAATCTGAATTCTTAAATACAATATCTCAACCTAATAACGAATATGATGTTTATACTGTTAAGTTCTCAGAACCAGGAAGGGGTGGTAATTAATGAAACATTCATTTTGGGGTTACTTCGTAGTGTTATGTGGGGTAGTAATTATTGTTATTTTACTACTTGTTCAAAGAATGACTACCACTTCTGAAGAGGACTTCTACTTAGCTCGTGAAGTTATGGAAGCTTCTATGGTTGATGCAGTTGACTATGGTACTTATAGAACAACTGGTAAATTAGTAATGTCTGAACAAAAATTTGTTGAAATTTTCATTAGAAGATTTGCTGAGAATGTTACTAATAATAAAACTTATAAATTAGAATTTTATGATATTTATGAAGAGCCACCAAAGGCTAGTGTAAGGGTTAGAACTTCTTCTGGTAATACAGCTAACATCAAAGATACTTCATTTGATGTTACCCTTGATACATTAGTTAATGGTATACTTGAAACTATTTATGGTCAAGCTTCTAAGAACGGTGATGATGGAAATGGCGGAAATAATGTTGATAATGTTACTGTCTCTTGTCCAGATGGTAGAAATATCCCAGATGTGACGCCTACTTTACCTGATGATATAGATAATGAAGATAATGATGATTCTGGATTTAAATGGAGTGGATATAAGTGGTATTATTCTGTGGGATATATAGATAATATTGATGTTTCTGGTTCAGCACCATATACGAAATCTTTTAACGCTAATTATTCTATTAGTTATAAATCGTTACCTTTAAGTATTTCAAAAAATATTCAAAGAAATAATATTAATGGTTGTGAGATTAAAGCGGACTCTATATCTGCATTCACTTCTAATAGTGATATTGTAAATTATCGTAAGGATAAAGAAGATTATGGTCAATATTATATTGGAGGTGCTGGAAATGCAACTTCTACTAATGCTTCTAATATTAAATATTATGTTAGATATAATGCCAATGCGAGTAAAAGTGAAATACTTAATAAATATATTACTTGCGATTTATCATTTGACAGTATAATAGTTAACATTAGGTATTCTGGATTCTTGGATAGACAAGGTTTGAATATTGATATCGATCCTAGTGCCAAGTATGTTGATAAAAATGGTAATGTTACTGCTGATAAGAAAAACCTTGTATATACTGGCATTAAGTGGCAACTAAGATTTAGATATAGGGATTAATAAATAATTATAAAAATTAATTTTTAAAAATAATATAAAAAGGTATATAGTTAGATTACTGCGATGTAAAGAAAATAAATATTGTAGACAATAAACTATGTACCTTTTAAATTTTGTAAAAACAGGTATACAGTAAGTAATATAAATAAAATTATTGATATTTTTGATAGTTTTTAAATGATTATGTACTTTATATAAAGATATATTTCTATTTGTAGCATTTATAAAAATGCTCTTTTAATATTGATTTAGTTGTTATAATTTTGTATAATTTATATTGATAATAGATAATAGTCTTTGGAGGGAAGAATATGAATAGTGTATTAATAGGGGTTAAGAGATTTTTTAAGAATAAAAATACTGTAACTATTTTTGCAGTATTAGTTTGTTTATTGATTATTTATTGGGCTTATTGGTGGAGAATTGATAAAGCTACTGAGCCAAGAATGGTTCCTTATGCTTTGAGAACTTTATCACCAAGAACTTTAATTACTAATGAAATGGTTGGTACTAGAAAGGTTCCAGGAAAAGTTATTACTGCTAATGTTATTACTGAAACTAGTTTAATAGTTGGTAAATACGTTAGTAATAAAGTAGAAATTCCTGCTGATAGTATGTTTTATAATAACACATTAATGAATTGGGAAGAGCTTCCATCAAGTTTATATGAAGATATTCCTGATGGAAATACAATTGTTGCTTTACCAGTTACGTTAGAAACTACTTATGGAAATTCTATATTTACTGGTAACTATATTGATTTATATTTCCAAGGATATGATGTAGATGGAAGACTATTAATTGGTAAGTTTATTGAAAGTATTAAGGTATTAGCAGTTGCTGATGGTGATTATAACAATTTATTTGAAAAGAGTACTAAGTTAGCTTCACCTAGATATTTAATATTCTCAGTACCTGAAGATATGCACTTATTACTTAGAAAAGCATTATATACTTCTGGTTCGATATTCCCAGTACCTCGTAATGCTGAGTATTCTACTAATCCTAAAGATACAAGAATCAGTAGTTCTTATTTACAAAATTTAATATTATCTAAAACTATTAATGTATCTGATGAAGATTTAAAAGATATAGAAGTTCAAAATCCAAATGCTGAAGGTGGTGAATAGTATGAATGGTGTAAAAAAACTATTAGGTAATAAAGGTGTTGTAACTATTGTTGCTGGTATTGCTTGTTTACTTATATTATTCTTTGCTTATAATTATCGTGTAAGCAAAGCTATAAATGCTATTGAAGTTCCTTATGCTCTTCGTGAATTAAGTGCTCGTGAAGAAATTAAAGAAGAGGATGTAGGTGTTGTTAAAGTTGCTTCATCATTAGTAACATCAACTGTTATAAGAAGCAAAAATAATGTTATCGGTAAGTATGTAAACTATAATACTTTAATTCCAGCTGGTAGTTTGTTTTATTCACCTGAGATTGTAACCTGGAATTCAATGCCTGACTCTGCATGGAATAATATTTATAAAGATTATACAATATTCTCATTACCAGTATCTACAACTAGTACATATGGTAATACAATATATCCAGATGATGTAATTGATTTATATTACTTAGCTTCTGCTGATGGTAAGTTAGTATTTGGTAAGTTAATTGAAGGTATCACAGTTTTAGCTGTTAAAGACTCCGCAGGAAATCATATATTTAAAAAAGGTGCTGGTCAAAAGACTGCTGCTGCATTAATATTTGCTGTTCCTGAAGATTTACATTTACTACTTAGAAAAGCTTTAGCACAAACTGGTAGTAGTAGTATTGTTCCAGTAGTTAAGAATGCTAATTATAATCCTGGAAGTACTAGAGTTTCAAGTGAATATTTAACAAACTTAATACTTGCTAATACTCGTGAAGTTCCACTTGATTTTGTAGATGAAGATCAAAATAATGGCGATGATAATAATGGAGATAATAATACCGATATTAATATAACAGAATAAAAAGAAAAAAGGAAGGGATTAGTTAATGGAGGATGCTGTATTTTCACAAATAGACTTTGGTTTATTGATGCCTCTTTTAGAAGATGACGATGTAACTGATATTTCCTATTCAAATAATGGTCAGTTATGGATTAAAACATTGTCTCAAGGTGTTAAGCCTGCTCATGTAGAGGGATTAAATAACGAAGTAATGGAGAAACTTGCTTTCCAATGTTCTAACGTTATGGGTAAGACATTCAATATGGCACATCCATTACTAGATGCCGAAAGTGCTGAGTTACGTCTTAACTTCGTTCATGATTCTATCGCAACAAATGGAATTGCTGTTCTAATAAGAAAAACTCCGGCTAAAATAAGATTAAATAAGGATAAATTAGTTAAAGAAGATTATGTATCTTTAAAACTTCATGATTTCTTAATGACTTGTGTTAGTGGTCACTGCAATATACTTGTTAGTGGAGAAACTGGTTCAGGTAAAACAGAGCTTGTTAAATACTTAGCAAGTCATATCAAAGAAGATGAAAAGATAATAACTATAGAAGATACATTAGAACTTCACTTAGATAAAATTTATCCAACTCGTGATATAGTTGCAATGAAAACAAATAATATTGCTTCATATTCAGATGTTTTGGTAGCTTGTATGCGTCAAAACCCAAGATGGATTTTGCTTTCAGAGGTTCGTTCTGCTGAAGCTGTTCTTGCTGTTCGTAACTCAATTTCTTCAGGACATAATATTTTATCAACAATACACTCTGATAAAGCTTCAAGTATTCCAATGCGTCTTTACTCACTACTTGAGAGTAGTCAAGATATTGATCAATTCGTTAAAGGTATGCATAGATATATCCAAATAGGTATACATGTTAAAGGTTTCTTTTCTAAGAAATATAATAGATTTCAAAGAGAGATTACTCAAGTAGTTGAATTTTATGTTGATGATGATACTAACGAAGCTAAAGTTAACGTATTATATGCTCGTGATTTGATGGAGAATGAAGTATATAATAATCCAACTTCACACTTAATAGATTATCTTGCTTCTCAAGGTGTTATGATGCAGGAAGATCCATTTATTCCTAAGGGAAGTGAGATTCAAGAAGCTAGTGATGAGAATGATGCTAATAATGGTGATGCATCTGTAGATAGTGTTACTACTGAAGAGGGTACTTCTAGTTCTCCAGTTACTGAAGTAGTTGAAACAGTACCTACTACTAATGTTGTAGAGGAAGTTCCTCAAGCAGTAACTCCTGAGTCAGTAGTAAATGTTGATACTACTGTTCCTGAGGTCCCAGCTCAAGTTGCAGTTGCAGAGCCTGAAGAAGAAAAGTTAATAATTGAAGAACCAGCAGTTAACCAAACTGCTAGTAATATAGAAATGATAGAAATTTAGTAATGGAGGTGTTATATGTATATTGAGGTTATAATTGTTGCTGTAATTGTAGTTTTCGTAATAATTTATAGAAAAAATACTGGTGATAATTCTTATAAGTTTATTACTAAAACTATTGGTAATACTTATGAAAGATATGCTCCATATTCATTTAAAGTTGTTCGTGAGAAAGCTAAACAATTAGGTCAGGAGTATACAACACGTCAATATGTAATACAAATTTTGATCTTTGGTATAGGTGCAGCTGTAGTTTCATTTTTATATTTCTATAGTATTATTTGGAGTATTGTTTATGCTACTGCGGCTATAATGGTTATTCCATACTTAACATACATGAGATGTAAAAAAGCATATAGTGAATATATATTTGAACAAATTCAAGTATATGCAACTAACGTTATAATGGAATTTAATACTACACAATCTTTTGTTAAAGCGTTAGAAGGTGTTAGGGATTCAGAAGTACTTGAAGAACCATTACTTGGTGATGTTAAAGAAATGATACAAATGTCTTATGAAAATGGCACTATTGATGATGCAGTTAGATTTATGAATGAAAAGTATGACTATTATGTAGTTAAAAATATGCATCAATTGTTCTTACAAATTACTAAAGAAGGTTCTAAAGATTCAGGTGATGCTTTAGAAGGTATGCTTCAAGATATAGATATGCTTGTTGAAAGTGTATATCGTGATAGAATAGATAGAACTTCATTCTATAAACAATTCTGTACTTTCGGTTGTTTCCTATATTTATTAGTATTACTTGTTCAATTGTTACTTGGTGATATTAGTTATAAACAATTACTACAAGAATGGTATGTTCAAATATTACTTCATGGGGTAATATTAATTAATACATACTTCTTACTATCAGGTATTAAATACTACCATGAGGATGTAGGTGCTGAATAATGGAAATATTTGTTGTCGGAGTAATTATTATATTCTTATTTAACTATTTAGGAACATTTAACTTTAATAAGTTCGTTGATGATAATAAAGTATTGTTTTCTAAATTAAAAGAGGATGATTATGATTTCTTACTTATATCTAAGTATGGTGAAAAAGTTGATTTGAATCTTAAATATCAAAAGCGTGTTAAGACAGCTATTATTACATTCTTAATTTTATTAGTAGCTTCTATTACAAGTATGCAAAGTCTTAATTTTGCTGTAAAATTAGTTGTTTGTTTTGTAGGTGCTTATCTTATGTTCAAAGATGATTATAGTAAAGTAAAAGGATATTATAAAAGACACTTACATGAAATAAATTTAAAATTACCATATTATCTAAAGAGTTTAGAAATCTTAATTCAACATTATACAGTTCCAGTTGCTATAACTCGTAGTTTAGAATCTGCTCCTGAGATGTTCAAACCAGGACTTCGTGATTTGATTTCTGCTATTGATGCAGGTGACTCAAGTATAGAACCATATATGGCTTTTGCTCGTAGATATCCTGTTCGTGATAGTATGCGTATGATGAGACTTCTTTATAGACTTGGTTTAGGTAGTCAAGAGAGAAAACAAGAACAATTAATGGCTTTCTCAAGAACTATTTCAAATCTTCAAAATAAATCAAGAGAAACTAAGTATAAAGAACGTCTAGAAAAGATGGAAAAGAAAACTATGACAATGCTTGTAGCTACAGGTGGTGGTGTTATGGTTATCTTAGTACTTGCGATATTCCAGATGTTTATGAATGCATAAATTATGTAAATTTGTATTGATTTATTAAAATCGATATTGTATAATTAATTTAGAAAGTAAAGGAGGATGTTCACAGATGAAAGAAGCGAGTGGAGAATTAAACATGACAGTAATTACTATTATCGCAATAGCTGCTGTTGGTGGTTTATTCTATGCATTTGTTTGGCCAATGATTCAAAAATCTATAGTTAACCAAACTTGTAGAACATATGGTACTGATTTTGAAGCTGTTAGTGTAAAAAGCTTTGATGAAGGAACTCAAGCTACAGTTAAAGTTTGGAAATGTTGTAGAGGTGGCGATACTAACGCTCAATGTTATGACACTGATTATGGAACAGATGTTGAAGGTGGCGGCGGAGCTACATCATAATAAATTATTAAACTTTGGTACTGTAGGTGTCATTGGTTGATATCAATGGTGCCTATGGTACCTTTTTCAATATTTAATAGTAAAGGAAGTGTTATATGAAAGATGCTATTGGTAGTACATGGTTAACTGGAATTGTAATTATTTTCATAGCTTTATTTGCTGGTTTTTTAGCTTATTCTATAAGTTATACTAAAGCATTTAGAGTTAAGAATGAAATAATTAATATTATTGAAACGAATGAAGGTTTTACTACTTCTCCTAATAGTAATAGATTACATGATTTAAATGAAGATGATTTAAAAAATGATACTAGTTCTGAAGGACAAGCTTTTGCCTTTGTTAAAGCTTTAGGTTATAACTATATATCTGGAGAACAAGCTAGTTGTAATGGAGATGGAACTATGCAATATGGTGGTTATTGCTTAAAGAAATTTTGCCCAGCTGATGGTAAAATATATTATAAAGTAACAACTTTTATAGCACTTACTATTCCTGTTATAGAAGTAACAGTTAAATTACCTATTGCAGGTGAGACAAAAACAATGTTTTATGATGTTACTGGTGCTGTAAATTGTAATCAGTAACTTTAAATAGATTGATGGGGAGATGATACGATGAATGTAATGGTTTATAATAAATATAAGGAACTTTTGATGGGCTTAAATATAGAAGTTATGAAGTCTATGGAAGGTGTCTTTAATGTTGATGAAATAATAGATACTTTTACTAATTTCTATTATGATAAGATGATTTTAGATATTACAGCTATACGTGATTATCAAAATACTGATAATTTACAAAAATTAGCTATGAATATTAATATGGAGAATGTTATTTTATTACTTGATGATAATCCTGAAAGTGATTCTAAAACATATCTATCAAAGTTAATATCTCTAGGTATTTATAATTTTACTCGTAATGCTGAAGGGATTAATTATTTATTAGTTCATCCTCATACTTATAGAGATGTTGTAAATATTCATAATTTACAAGATATTGATAATGCTGCTATGAATAATAATGGTGGCGGTAATGGTGACATGATGGGTAGTGCTCCTAGTGGTAAGATGAGAATTATTGGATTTAAGAATATGACTCAACATGCTGGTGCAACTACATTAATATATATGATTAGAAAAATGTTATCACAAATAAGATCTGTTGGAGCTATAGAAGTAAATAAAGTAGATTTCTTATATTTTAATGATAAGGATTTAGTTAGTACTATTTCTTCTGATTTACCAAAAGAATTAATGAAAAAACAAATGTGTGATGTAGTATTAGTTGATTTAAATGATTATGATGATGTGTCTATTTGTAGTCAAGTATACTATTTAATAGAACCATCTACAATAATGATTAATAAGATGTTAAGAAAGAATAGAGCTGCACTTGAAATGTTAAAAAATGAAAGAGTAGTTTTAAATAAATGTATTCTTAATGCTGAAGATGTTGCTACATTTGAATATGAAACAAAATTAAAAGTATTTGCAACTGTTCCTCCATGTGATGAGAGACAAGATAATATAGAACCTATTAAAAATTTTATTAATAAAATGGGTATTTAGTTACGTATAGTTGACAAAAACTTAAAAATTATGTAGAATTTATATATAGAGAAGGAGAAATTGGTTATGTTAAATTTAGTTAATGTGTTAGAAACTACAGCTCCTGGTGAATTATGTGCTGAATTAGGTCCAGTTTTAAGACTTGTTGGTATTGCTATATTCATTATTAAAGTAATTGTTCCAATTTTATTAATTGTTGTTGGTATGATTGATATGGCTAAGGCTGTAACAGAAAAAGATGAAAATAAAATTAAAGATGCACAACATAAATTAATTAAAAAGGCAATTGCTGCTGTGTTAGTTTTCTTAATTGTTACAATTGTAGGAGTACTTATGAATTTAATTGGTGCTGCTGAATATAAACAATGTACTGATTGTATTGTAGACCCTTGGAATTGTAAAGCTACTGATGATGGATTAATTCAAAATTAATTGAAAAAATTAAAGGACATGTGTCCTTTTTTTAATGCATTGAAAAAAAGTTATAATAATGATATAATTACAAAGAGGGAATTAGTATGAAAAGGTTAAAAAAGATTGATTTTAAAAAAATAAAAAATTTAAATTTTAAAACTATATATAAGAAAGTAATTTCTAGTATTAAAAAGTATGCTTCAACTAATATATTGTTTTTGTCTTATATAGTTATATCTTTATTGATTGGATTTTTATTAAGAATATTTACTATAGGTACACCAATATATTTTAAAGCATTTTTATCTGATTTTATGGTTTCTTTATTGATAGGTGCGTTTGGTTATTTATTTAAACCTAAGTATCAATTTAGTTATTTCTTTGTTTGGATATTATTTGCGACATTCTTAGCTATAGGAAATACTATTTATTATCAATTTTATCAATCATTTTTATCAGTTAATTTAATATCTACTGCATCTATGCTTGGGGCAGTTGATGATTCTTTATATGATAAATTACATATTACTCAATTTTTATATATTGTATTTCCAATTATATTCTTTTTGATACATAGATTTCTTAGTAAGAAAAATTATTATTTTGAAGTAGAAAAGACTGAAAAAGGAAAGAAAAATTTTATATATTCAGTTGCTACTTCTGGAGTTATTATATGTTCTTTATTATTTACTTTAAATGCTACTGATACTAGTAGACTTGTTAAACAATGGAATAGAGAATGGTTAGTTCAAAAATTTGGTTTATATACTTATACTGCTAATGATTTAATTCAAAGTATACAACCTCATTTAAATACTTTATTTGGTTATGATGAAGCTGCTCGTAAGTTTAGAAATTTCTATGCTTGTAAGTGGGAAGAAAAGAGTAGTTCTAATAAGTATACTAATGTATTTAAGGGTAAGAATGTTATATTTATACATGCTGAGAGTATGCAAAACTTCTTAATTGGATTAAAGATAAATGGTAAAGAAGTTACACCTAACTTAAATAAGCTTGCTAGTGAAGGCATTTATTTTGATAAATTTTATCCTCAAATAAGTGTTGGAACTAGTTCTGATACAGAGTTTACATTAAATACTGGTCTTATGCCTTCTAGTAGTGGTACAGTGTTTGTAAACTATTATAATAGAACTTATTATGCCCTTCCTAAGTATTTTAGTGAAATGGGTTATTATACATTTAGTGCTCATGCTAATAATGCTGATTATTGGAATCGTAAAACTATGCATCAAACACTTGGCTATAAGGATTTTTATGCTAAAGATAGTTATGTTGTACCAACTGATACTAATGATCCTAATTGGGTAGGGTTAGGACTATCTGATAAATCATTCTTTAACCAATTAATGCCAATACTTAAGAATATAAAAGAAAATAATAAGAAATTCTATGGCACAGTTATTACACTTTCTAATCATTCACCATTTAATGATTTAAAGAAATATGATCCATTTAATATAACTATGGATTATACATATACTGATGAGAATGGAGAAGAAAAGACTGGAACAGCTAAATATTTAGAAGATACTTCTATGGGTAATTATATTAGAAGTGCTCATTATGCTGATGCTGCGTTAGGAGAATTTATACAGTTATTAAAAGATAATGATTTAACTAAAGATACAATAATTATATTATATGGTGATCATGAAGCAAGACTTGCTAAGAAACAATTTAACTTATTATATAATTATGATCCTGTTACTGATGACATTAAGAGTGAAGATGATCCAACATTTGTATCTATGGAAAATTATAATTATGATTTACTTAAAAATACTCCATTAATTATGTGGAATGTTGATAAGAAATATAGAAGAACAGTTAGTCATGCGATGGGTATGTATGATGTACTTCCTACTATAGCAAACATGTTCGGATTTAAAGATAAATATGGTTTTGGACATGATATATTTAGTAATAATGAAAAAATAGTAGTATTCCCAAATGGAAATGTACTTACTGATAAAGTATATTATAGTAACTTAAATGATGAATATGTAACATTAAGTGATGAACCAATAGATAGTGATTACATTAGTAGAATAAAAGATTATGCTAATCAAATATTAGATGTTTCTAATGGAATAGTACTTCATGATTTAATAAAGAATGAAGAAGATAAGATAGGAGCTTGCGAACGTGAAGAGAAAAAGTGATATAAAAGTAATATTATTATTTATAGTAGTTGGAGTGTTATTATTAGGTTTTTTAGGATATAGAATTAATAAAGATTTTTTAAGTAAAAGTACTAATAAAAAACAAATAGATTCTATAGATTTTTATGGTTATACTTTATCTAAGAGTGATACTGATTTATATAAAAGTACATTTAAAGAATTAAGTAAAGTATTAAATGAAAAACCTGTTAATATGAATGAGTATGCTAAAGCTATATCAAAACTATTTATAATAGATTTATATTCTCTTGATAATAAACTTACTAGTACTGATATAGGTGGAGTAGAATTCTTACATAAAGACTTAAGAGAAAACTTTAAAGAAAATATGGGATCAACATTATATAAGTTTGTAGAAAGTAATTTAGATAGTAAGAGAAAACAAGAGTTACCAATGGTAAAAGAGGTTAATGTAACCGACGTATTTGAAACTAAATATACTTATAATAAGAATGAATATCCTGCTTATTTAGTTACTGTTAACTGGACATATGAAAAAGATTTAGGATATCAAACAAGTACTAAATTAACTATTATTAATGATAATGATATTCTATATATAGTTAAAGGAAATTAAGACTAGAAATAGTCTTTTTTTGTTGATATAATTGTGTTATGAATATAGATAATATAAAAAGTAAATTATTAAAGTGTTATAGTAGAGATTTGTGTTATCCTAAAGTACAAGATATGTGGAGTAGTAATAATAAATACTTTGGTATGTGTGCAATTACTGCTTTAGTTCTTAATGATTATTTTGGTGGTAGTATATGTAAAATACATGTTAAAGGTATTAGTCATTATTTTAATATAATAGATAGTAATATAGTTGATTTAACTTCTAGTCAATTTAAGTGTGATGTGGATTATAGTAATTATGAAATTATTAGTAGAGACCTTTTATTAGATAATGATGACACTATGAGAAGATATATTTTATTAAAAGAAAAATTAAGTAGTAAATTATAATGATTATATTGAATAAAATATTTAATTTGATATAATTTATATAGATAATAAGGAGGAAAGTATGGATAGTAAGAATAAACCATTAATAATAGGTGTTTCTTTAATAGCACTTGCTGTTGTTATGCTTGTTGTAATTATGTATGTAAGAGGTAGAGATAATCAAAATAATACTTCTAAATTTAAGACTGCTCGTGATGTTAAGACTATGATAAAAAGTATATATAATGATTTAGGTGATACTTTACCAGCACTTGAATTTCAAGGCATTAATGATAGTACTGAAGCATGGAAATATTATACAGGACTTAGTGATAGCAGTAATGTAGACTATATAGTTATAAGTGAACCACTTATGAATGCTCAAGCATATAGTTTAGTTGTATTAAAAGTTAAAGATACTTCTAAAATAGAAAGTATGAAACAAGAAATGTATGATAATATTGATATGGCTAAATGGATATGTGTAAGCGCTGATAAGATGTATATCACTAATAGTAATGATATAATATTTATGGTAATGGCAAGTGAAGATTGGGCTACTCCAGTATATAATAGTTTTAAAAAATATGTTAATAATAATATTGGAAAAGAATTAGTTAAGACTAATAGTGGTGATATAAATCTTCCAGGTGAAATGCCTAACTAAGCCTGTTGCTTAAATAATATGGCTCCTTAAAGGAGCTTTTTTAAAAGGAGAAGATTATGGTATTTGCAAGTATTACATTTTTATATTATTTTTTACCAATATTTTTAATTTTATATTTTATTGTGCCTAAAAAATATAAGAATATAGTGTTATTAGTTTTTAGTTTTATATTTTATTTTTATGGTGAACCTAAATATATATTACTAATGCTTATTGATGTATTCTTTGCATATTTTATGACGCTTAGTTTAGAAAAGAATAAGAGTAAAAGTTTACTTACAGTAATTATATTTTTTCATTTGTTATTACTTTGTATATTTAAATATTTTAATTTTATAATTAGTAATATCAATAGTATTTTTAGTAGTAATATAACACTTTTAAATATAGTTTTACCTATTGGGATAAGCTTTTATACTTTTCAAATAATAAGTTATGAAGTAGATGTATATAGAGGTAAAGTAAAAGCATCAAAGAATTTAATAGAGTTTATGACTTATGTATTCTTGTTTCCTCAATTAATTGCTGGACCTATTGTTAGATATGAAAGTGTAAATAAGAGTTTAAAATCAAGAAAAGTAAAATTTGAAGACTTTAGTAATGGTGTTAATAGATTTATAATTGGTTTATTTAAGAAGGTAGTTATTGCGAATAATATAGGAGAGTTATGTAACACATTAGTTGGTAGTACAGAAGTATCTGTTTTATTATATTGGATACTTGGTATTAGTTATATGTTACAGATATATTTTGATTTTTCTGGATATAGTGATATTGCGATAGGTATTGGTAAGATGATTGGATTTAAGTTTCCAGAAAACTTTAATTATCCTTATATAGCTGATAGTGTTACTAATTTTTGGAGACGTTGGCATATGACACTAAGTAGTTGGTTTAAAGATTATGTATATATTCCACTTGGTGGAAACAGAGTAAGTACATTAAAACATATAAGAAATATATTTATAGTATGGATGCTTACTGGTCTATGGCATGGAGCTAGTTGGAATTTTATAATATGGGGTTTATACTTTGGAATAATACTTATAATTGAAAAGTATTTTCTTAATAAAGTATTAGAGAAATTACCTAAAGCAATTAGAATCATTTATACTTCGTTTGTTGTTATGATTAGTTTTATAATATTTTCAAGTGAAGATTTGGGTAGTGCTCTTACTATTATAAAAGGATTATTTAGTTTTAAAAGTTTAGAATTTTCTAATAATTTTATACTTTATTATATAAGAAGCTATGTTGTTATATTAGTTATTGGTATAATACTTTGTACACCTTTATTAAAGAATGTAATAGAGAAGCTTAGAAAAAATGATATACTTAATAAAATAATTAATATAGTGGAAGTAATTGTTATTGTTTTAATACTTTTAGTTGTGACATCTATGCTTATTGATAGTAGTTATAATCCATTTTTATATTTTAGGTTTTAAGGAGGATGTATGAGTAATAAATATAGAGATATAGTTATTAGTGTATTATTTGTATTAATTCTTTCGTTATTCTTTATTCTAAATATTTTTAAGAGTGACGATGAAGTATCATTAAGTGAAAGACGTAAACTTACGTTGATGCCTCATTTTAGTTTTAAAACATTATTTAATGGAACGTATTTTAATGAGTTTGATAAATATACTACTGATCAATTTATATATAGAGATAGTTTTAGAACTTTAAAAGCAAAGATGGATATAAATATAAAAGGTAATTATCATAATTTGTATATTAAAGATGATCATTTTATAGAGATGGAATATCCTTTAAATATGGATTCAGTAGATAATTTAATAAATAAAATTAATTATATAAGAGATAATTATTTAAGTGAAAGTAATGTTTATTATTCTATAATACCAGATAAGAATTATTTTATAGATGATAATAATTTAAGAATAGATTATCAATATTTAGAAGATTATATGTATAATAAATTGGACTTTAGATATATTGATATTTTTAATACTTTAGAGTTAGATGATTATTATAAGACTGATAGTCATTTTAAGATTGATAGAATAGATAATGTTGCTTCTAGATTACTAAGTGGTATGAATAATTATAATAGTATTAATTATGATGTAGAGAAGGTTGGTAGTTTTGATGGAGTTTATAAGTCTCGCGTCCCTATAAGTACTAGAAGTGATGAATTAAATATTATAAAGAATGATAGTATCAATAATAGTTTAGTATATGACTATAGTAAGAATAGTTATATAAGTTTTTATGATATGGATAAACTTAGAGAGAGTGACAAATATGAAATGTATTTGGGTGGTAGTACTCCTTTGGTAAGTATTTATAATGATCTTTCTGATAATGATAGAGAATTAATAATATTTAGAGATAGTTTTGGTAGTAGTTTAGCTCCGTTATTAGTTTCATCATATAAAACTATTACTTTAGTTGATACTAGATATATGAGTCCTAAAATACTGGGTAATTATATTGATTTTGATAATAAAGATGTACTATTTATTTATAATACTTCTATAATAAATAACAGTTATAGTTTGAAGTAAAGATATTTACTTAAGATGTGAATTTATAAAAAATAATTTACTAAAAAATTAAATTATGGTATATTATTGTTAGTGAAGTGCTTGACCCCCTGGTTAGGTACCACGAAATTGCGGAACCTAACTACGAGTGAGTTAGGTTTTTATATGTCATATCTAGTTGAAGACGATTAGCAAGATTATGATAATTAACAATATCACAATAAGTAAGTCTTTCTTATCCATTAGCTACCTCCATTAAAATTGAAGGTAGTTTTATGATCTAAGAATTTCAACAAATGATTTGTCATAAAGACCACCTCCATAAATATAAAGGTGGTACCTAAACAAGCACTTCGTTAACACCTTAACATAATAAGAAAATGATGTCAAAAGTGCAATTTTTTTATTTTACGTATACTTTTAAATATAAAATATTGATTTTAATAATTGAGTCTTTGATGATAGTTTAATTATATCAAGTGTTTTAATTATAAAAGTTAATTTTTTTCTTATATTTTATAATA
>CAJJPX010000019.1 GCA_905193755.1 uncultured Clostridium sp.
AAGTTTTGATATGATATAATAAAATATATTAAATTGTGGTATAAAAATAATTTAATAAAGGGATGCATGTATGATCATAATCGGAACAGAAAAAGAAATAAATGAAAAGATAAAATCTTTATCTAACGAAAAACTTTTAAAGAATGAATATGGAAAACCATATTATGAAAATATTAATATTAGATTTAATAAAAGTAATACTTTAGATTTATCAGTATTAATTATAGATAATAAAGAATGTGGTATAGATATAGAAAGAATAAGAAAATATGATGAAGTAATGGCTAAAAGAATACTCTCTAGAGAAGAATATGACTTTGTTAATAGAAATAATAAAGATTTTACTTTTACTCTTATATGGACCTTAAAAGAGTCATATTTAAAATGTATAGGCACAGGACTAAATCCAAACCTAAAAGATATTTCATTTGTTAAAGATAATAAAATATTAAAAACAAAAAATAATTATAAACTAAATTACTTCATATACGAAGATAAATATATAATAAGTTACTGTACAAAGTAACTTATTTTAGACTCTAATAATATTCATAAATCTCTATATGTAATAAAATACTATAGGTGATAATATGAATATAGAATTAATAAAAGCACTACTATTAGTAGCAGTATCATCAAGTATTATAAGTACATCATTTGTTCAAAAAATAAAAACTGTATCATTAATAAAATGTAGTGATTGCCTGATATATATATCATTCTTAATATCTATGAGTTTTGGAATGCTTTTTACTTTGTCATTTACAGAATACACACTAGTAGATTCTGCTTGGGTAGGACTATTTAGTTTCATTGGAGCAGACTCACTTTATAAAGCATTTGAAGACAAACTATTTAAATCATTTAATAAAATAAATGAAGTAAAAGAAATAGAAAGAAAAGACTTATGATAAAATTATATTTTCCCTGTAAGTATGTAAGTTTCACAAAAGGGTATTCAAGTAGTCATAAAGGATTAGATATGGCATGGAACTCTAAATACGGAGGACCTAATCATAATATTTTAGCTCCAGCAGACGGAACCGTAACAAAAGTGTTAAAGAACTATAATAAGACTGATAAAACTAGTAAAACTTATGGTAATTATGTGATTATAGACCATGGCAATAATATCGAAACAATAGTCGCTCACTTGAAATATAATACTATAAGAGTTAAAAAAGGTGATAAAGTGCATAAAGGCGACGTACTAGGAGTAATGGGAAACACTGGATACTCAAAAGGTACACATTGTCACTATGAAGTGAAAATCAACAATGAAAAAGTAGATCCACTAAAATATACATACTTAGAAAGTAATAATATTCTAAATGAAGCTACATCTAAAGAATATAAAATATTAAAAGATGAAGTAAAAACTGAACCAAAGGAACAACCAAAAGAAGAATTAAAAGTAAAATTTGAATATACTTGTCCTAAAACTGGTATTTATAAAATCAAACTCATAGAAAATGAAAAGATTCTAATTATTTAGAATCTTTTCTGTATTCTTAAAATTAAGTTTAGATATCTTTTCAAGTTCAAGTTTACCATATTTAGATACTATCTTTTTACCAAGTTCATCTACTTTATCGCTGGCACCTTTTAATATTGTAACTCCATATTTTTCTGATAATTTATCCATTTCTACTAAGAATAAATATCTACTTATTACACTTGCAGCGGCTACACTTAAATGTTTACTTTCACCCTTAGTTAAGAATGTTATTTTAGTAACTTTATCAGTAATATTTTCTTGTTTTAAATAACTAAAATAACTTCTAGGAGTAGTAAATTGATCAACAATGATTTTATGATATGGTATTCCTTTATTAGATAGTTCATATAAAACTCTATTATGAAGAATTGCTTTTATTTTATTCATATTAAAACCTTTATTAGAAAGTTCATTATATTTAATATTTGACAATGTAAACGTAACATAAGGTATTTTATCCATAAGAATAGGGGCACATCTACGAATCTTTTCATCAGTCATCTTTTTAGAATCCATAATCTTTAAGTCCTCAAGTAATTTTCTAGTAGATTTATCAACTAATGTAGCGGTTACAATAATAGGACCAAAATAGTCACCAGTACCAACTTCATCACTACCAATCGCATCATAATAGTAGTATGTTTTGTCATTCTCTTTATCATATTTAGTTTTCATTTCACTATCTATATCTCTATCATTAAAGTGTCTTTCTAAGTCTTTCCACATATTAGCATCTATATCAGCACTTATACCTTGAAACATAACTTTACCACTTTCATATAAAGTTATAATAGTTCCACCTTCCTCAGCTTGAAAAACAGAGTATGGTGGTTTCTTATCTCTTTGTAGTAATTCATAATAATCAATCATCTTTTCTTTGATATTATCACTTACTTTAAATACAATAGTTTTTTGTTCTGCCATATAATCACATCCAAGAATATTTTAACATATTTTAATAATTCTTGAAATCTTAAAATAAAAAATATATAATAAAAAACCAAGAGGTATATTATGAAAGACAAATATTTAAGAATATTCTTTTATGATTTAAGTATGTTATTTGGAAAATTTGAATTAAATGAAAACTTTATCAGCATATTTAATGCATTTGTAAAAGATAATTTAAATCCTACAACTATTGACTGTTTCAAGATGATAATAAAAGTAAAAAAAGGAAAAGAAGGTTATGACGCAAGATATGTTCTTGATGATTTTATAAATGCTAATAATGACATTATTACTGATAAAACTAAAGATTTATTTAAGGATATTCCATTAGAAAAAGCAAATATGATAGGAGAAATGGCAGTGTCTTTTAAAAATTATATGGAAAGTGTAGTATACGCTATGTCAGTAGACACACCAAGTTATCTAAAACAATTGAAACAATAAAAAATATTTACACTTATTACTTCTTTATATACAAAAAATATATTTAATGTGCTATATTAAATATAGAGGTAATATTAGTGTTAATGATAAATTAATACATTTTTAACATAGAATATTACTATGTTATTTTTTAATGGAGGAAAATATGCAAAGAGCAAAAATAATAGTAATAGAAGGAACAGATGGTTCAGGAAAAGAAACACAAAGCAAAAAGATAGAAGAATACTATATTTCTAAAGGCTTAAAAGTTAAGAAATATTCTTTTCCTCAATATGATACTCCAACAGGTAAAATTGTAGGTGCATCATATTTAGGCAAACCAGAGTTAGGTGAATCAGTATTTCCAGAAACATCAGCAAAAGTAGACCCGCTTGTTAGTAGCCTTTATTATGCTGCGGATAGACGTTACAACTTTTTAAAATTCATTGAAGAAGAAATATATCAAAATGATATTATAATTCTTGATAGATATACTACATCTAATATGGGACATCAAGCAGGAAAAGCAAAAAATAAAAAAGAAGAAAACCAAATATTAAGATTTATTGAAAAATTAGAATTTGATTTATGTGAACTTCCAAGACCAGATGTAGTAGTATTCTTATATATGCCATTTGAAGCAACCAAAGAACTTAGAAAAGGAAGAGCTGCTGGAGATGGAAATGAAAACAGCGAAGAACATTTAAGAAAAGCAGAACAAACATATTTAGATATATCATCTCGTTATGGATGGACACATATAGATTGTTTAAAAACAAAAAAATTCGAAAAAATTGAAGACATCAAGTCAATCGATGAAATAAGTGAAGAAATCATTGCCACTCTTAATAGTAAACTAGCAGAAGAACCAGGCAAAATAAAAAGAATGACAAGATTTTAATATAAGGAAGTGAGGTAATTATGGGACGTTGGGATAAAGAATATCTTAAGCTATGTAAAAAAATATTGAAGGAAGGAAAAGAGGTAGAAAATAGAACTGGAATTAATACTATTAAAATACCAGCATACAGTTTTGAATTTAATCTTGAAAAAGAATTTCCATTTCTTACAACTAAACAACTATTTTATAGACAAGCTATTTTAGAAATGCTGTGGATTTATCAAGTACAAAGTAATGATGTAAGATGGCTTCAAGAAAGAAATGTCCATATTTGGGATGAATGGGAAGTAGATGAAGATGGTTTTTGGAAAGCAACTCAAATGGTGCCAAATGAAAATGGTAAACTTGTAAAAAAAGAAATAGTAAAAGAATTTGGTAAGGAATGGTCACACACTATCGGAACAGCATATGGATGGATAGTAAAAGAATATGATCAAATGAATAAACTAATTAATACTATTAAAACTAATCCAACTGATAGAAGAATGATAATAAACTTATGGCAAAATAAACACTTAGATACAGCGGTTTTACCATCTTGTGTATGGTCATCAGAATGGGATGTAACAGATGGACACCTAAATGCATATGTTCATCAAAGAAGTTGTGATGTACCTTTAGGACTTCCATTTAATGTCACACAATATTCAGTACTACTTTATATGATTGCTCACGTAACAGGACTTAAACCAGGTAAACTATATTGGAGTATTAAAGATGCACATATTTATGTAAACCAAATCGATGGTATAAAAGAACAAATAAGAAGAGGAAAAGAATTAGAAGACTTACCAGCACCCAAACTATGGTTAAATCCAGAAGTGAAAGATTTTTATGAATTTGATAACAGTAGTGAATTAAAAGATATAAAAGTAGTAAACTATCGTCATCATGGCAAAATATCTTTTCCAATCGCACAGTAGGTGAGATATGAGTTATACAATAATAGCCGCAATAGGTAAAAATAGAGAACTAGGTAAAGATAATAACCTAATATGGCATTTACCTGGAGACTTAAAATTTTTTAAAGAAATAACAACTGGACACTCAATAATAATGGGAAGAAAAACACTTGAATCTCTTCCAAAACTACTACCTAATCGTCATCATATAGTTTTATCAAGTAGAGATGAATTTAATTCGGAAATAGAACACTATAAATCATTAAAAGAACTATTAAACGGACTAAAAGGAAGAAATGAAGAAATATTTGTAATAGGTGGTGCTTCTATATATAAAGAATTTATAGATATCGTAGATAAAATGTATTTAACAGAAATAGAAGCAGAATGCAAAGATGCAGATTCATACTTTCCAGAATTTGATAAAGAAGAATGGCAAAAGACAATACTAAAAGAAAACGAAGACAATAATATTTCATATAAACACGTACTATATAAGAAGAAGTAATTCTTCTTTTTTTTAACAAAAAAATATATTATAATATTTCTAGGAAGTGATAATATGTTTGAAAAATTATTTAATAGAAATATAAAACTTTTACCAATCTCAACTATATTTATAGTACTAACATTAATAATTTGTATTTCATTTCAAATATACTCAAAAAAAATAATCGAAACAGAACTAGAATTAAATTGTATAACATTTGATCAAACTAAAGAAAATGAAAAAACAAGAATAACAGGAATTAAGAATATACTTTTATTAAAAGATAATTATTATTTAGTTATGAATAACGATACATTTTATGTCGCAAAAATATCAGTAAATGAAGTTCAAAAAATAAGAAAAGATTTAAATAAAAATAAAAAATATACTCTATATGGTAAATCCGAAAAAATTGATGATACTACTATAGAAGAGTTTGTTAACACATATAATAGAATAAAAAAAGACGAAACAATAACAAAAGAAGAATATAATGAAAAATTCGGATATATGTATTTGGATCAAAAAAGTACAGGTGACAAGATAACTAAGAAAAGTAATGTTATAATTGCTATATCTTTATTATCAGTCTTCACAGGTATTATAATATCTATTATGTTTATAAGAAATAATAATAAAAATTATAAATTATTAAGAACATTAAGCAAATCAGAAATATCAAAAATTAATAAAGAATTAACAAAATCAAAAAAATACAAAAATATTTATATAACAGATAATTATATTTTAATAGGTAAACTAGGTTTAGAATTAATAAAGATTGAAAATATAATATTTGCATATAAAGAAAATAATAAAGTGATAGTTTATACTAAATCATTAAGCAATCATAAAATAAAAATTAATGACGAATTAGATCTATTAAATATAATTAAATCAAAAAATAAGAATGTATTAATTGATAAAACAACTAAAAATATAGAAACTTTATCTAAAAAATACAATCTTACTATAGAGTAAAAGGAAGTATAGCACTTCCTTTTTTAATTATTACAGCTATTACAATTATTTGAATAACCATTATTAACAAAACCTACACCAAAGATAATAACTAATAATATAAACAATACTAATATAATTGCTGCTCCATAGCCATAACCATATCCACTATTATAATAACCTGGATATACACCATAATTCATTGCATTACCACCAGCATATCCACCATTATATCCATAATAATACATATATTACCTCCTAACTTATCTATATTATTTTATGGCGAGCTTAATATATTGACACTACTAAAATAGTATATAATTTACATTTAATGATATTTTTTGTATAATATACATGATAGAATATGAAGAGAAAGAAAAAAGTAAAAGTATTGAAGTATTTAAATAAACCAATTCTAGTGGCAACACTACTATTTGCTATAGTAGGAGCATTTTTTATATTGGATGCATCTTCTATATCAGCGATACTTACATATGGAAAAGATACACCATATTTCTTTTTCATAAGACAACTTTTCTTTGTAGTTGTTTCATTTATAGTTGCAATTCCCATTTTGAAAATAGAAACAAAACATTATGAGTTTTTATCAGGTGTTGCAGCAGCAATATTTTTAATACTGACTTTATCAAAGATTTTTAGTAATGCTATAACAGGAAATATTAGTACATTAACAATTAATTTAGGAGTTATGCAATTACAACCAGCAGAGTTTTTAAAAGTATTTGTAACACTCTATATAGGAAGTTTTCTTGGTAAATGGAGTAATTGCGAGAAACCAAATTGGATGCTTTTGTTTCCAGTAATAGCCAGTATAGTGGCTGTAGGAGTTGTATTCATAGGAGGAGATTATGGTAGTGCAGCGATAATGGCAGCATTATTTGCATTAATATTTATAAGTACTCCAATAAGAAAAGACATATTATTATCTGATAACAAAAATGATAAAAAATTTGCAACAATGATTAAATGGATAAAAAGATTTACAGTATTTGGTTTAGTATCAGCAGTACTTATATTAAAGTTTGGATATAAAATAATACCACAAGATAAATTAGAGTCAAGTTCAAGATGGAGTAGACTTATTTATACAAACCCATGTGATAGATATGAAGAACAAACTGGATATCAAGTATGCAATGGATTTATAGCAATTGATAATGGTGGACTTGGAGGAGTAGGTCAAGGAAATTCAATACAAAAGTATTTGTACTTACCAGAAAGCCATACAGATTTTATATTTCCTATAATAGTAGAAGAATTCGGAGTATTATGGAGTATAGTTATAATACTAGCATATATGTTACTTACATACTTAGTATTTAGAGTAGCAACTAATACATATAATCTTTCAAACTCAATAATTTGTTATGGCCTAGGAGTATATTTTATGCTTCACATATTTGTAAACTTAGGTGGAGTTCTTGGAATAATACCACTAACAGGAGTCCCACTTCCATTCTTAAGTTATGGTGGTAGTTCATGTTTAGCAACTATCGGAGCATTTACAGCAGTACAAAGAATATACATAGAAAGTCAAATTGAAAAGAAAAATAGAGAAATTAATAAAATAGTTAATAGATAAGGAACATGAGTTCCTTTTTATTTTTCTAAAAAAATGTTATAATGAACAAAAGAAGGTGAAAGAGATGAACAAATTAATTTAAGTATGGCATAAACTTTAATTATGCCAAAAAAGGAGGCATAATATGATAGAAATAAAAAATCTATCTATCAAAGTAAATGATAGATACTTAGTAAAAAATTTTTCTCTTACTCTTAATAAAAATGATAAACTAGCCATTATTGGTGAAGAAGGAAATGGAAAATCAACACTTTTAAAATGTATAATAAATAAATGTAGTTATGCAGAAGTAACAGGTATTATAAATCTAAATAATAACAAGATAGGATACCTAGAACAACATATAACAGAGAACTATAAAAATCAAAAAGTATTTGATTATTTATTTTCAAGTGATAATGACTACTACAGTAAGATAAATAATTTATATAAACAATTAACTATTTTAAATATTAATGATAATATACTTGATAAGAAAATGAATATATTATCAGGAGGAGAAAAAATAAAAGTTGCAATTTTAAAGTTATTACTTGATGATAACGATGTACTTTTATTAGACGAACCAACTAATGATTTAGATATTGAAACTCTATTATGGTTAGAAAATTTTATTAACAAAATAGATAAACCAATTATTTATATATCACACGATGAAACATTACTTTCTAAAACAGCAAATATGATACTCCATATAGAAAGCTTAAAAAAGAAAACAGAATGTAAACATACACTTTTAAAAATCAAATATGATGAGTACGTAAACTTAAGACTTAGAACAATTCTTCATGAAACGCAAATACATAATTATGAAAGAAAAGAACTAGAAAAAAAAGAAGAAAAATTAAAATGGCAAAAACAAAGAGTAGAATTTGAACAAAATAATATTTCCAGAAGTGACCCTCACGGTGGAAGACTTCTTAAAAAGAAAATGCACAATATAAAAAGTCAAGAAAAGAAATTAGAAGATACTGATATAATAGAAAAACCAGATCCTGAAGAATCTATATATTTAAAATTTGAAGATGTTTATATCCCAAATAACAAAAAAATATTAAATCTTAGTAGTTATAATTTAACTATAGGTAGTACAATATTATCGAAGAACATAAATCTAGAAGTACATGGTAATGAACATATATGTATAATAGGTAAAAATGGTGCTGGTAAAACAACATTGATAAGAAAAATCTATGATATTTTAAAAGATAGAACTGATATAAAAGTAGGATATATGTCACAAGATTATAGTGAAGTATTTAATGACTATAAAAATGTACTAGATTACATCACAAATAATAGTAAGAGTAAAGATATAATTACTAAATCAAGAATGTATTTAGGTAATATGAAATTTACTTCTGAAGAAATGGTAGGAAATATAGATAATCTAAGTGGAGGAAGTAAAGCTAAATTAATATTAATGAAGTTAGTTCTTGATAAGTGTAACGTCTTAATATTAGATGAACCTACTAGAAATGTAAGTCCACTATCAAATCCAGTAATTAGAAAAGTATTAAAAGACTTTAATGGAACTATTATATCAGTATCACATGATAGAAATTATATAGAGGAAGTACCAAATAAATTATATATAATAAGTAATAATGGCTTAAATTTAATAGAAAAAGAAAAATTTATAGAGAAATTTATCGAAAAATAGCCAAAAAACTAGACAATGTGTATAAATTGTGTTATTATTATATCGCTTAATCCGATGCATTTATGTATGATTAAATCAAGCACAAAGGAGGATATATAGTATGAATCTAATTGACAAGATCAATAAGAAGCAAATCAACCCAAATGTTCCTGATTTTCAAGTTGGAGACACAGTAAGAGTTGATGTTAAAATTAAAGAAGGTAAAAGAGAAAGAATTCAAGCATTCGAAGGAATCGTAACTGCTCGTAAAGGTGGAAGCGTATCTGAAACTTTCACAGTTAGAAAGAAAAGTGGAAGCGTTGGAGTTAATAGAATTTTCCCAGTTAATAGCCCATTAATCGATAAGATCACAGTTGTTAAAAAAGGAAAAGTAAGAAGAGCTAAACTTAACTTCTTAAAAGGTTTAACAGGAAGCTTTAGAATTAAAGAAAGAAATTAGGTTTTACACCTAATTTTTTATTAATAAAAAGGAGACTAAATGAAAAAAATATGGTATTCAATAAAAGACTATGTTTATATAGTTTTAATAGTAGTACTAATAAGAACGTTCTTAGTAACACCAGCTGCAGTAAGTGGAAGTAGTATGGAAGATACTTTAAAAAGCCATGATTTAGTTATTATAAATAAATTGGTTTATAGAATTAAAGATATTGAAAGATTTGATATCGTAGTAGTAAAAAATACAGAAGATAACGATAAAATAATTAAAAGAGTAATAGGACTTCCAAATGAAACAATAGAATATAAAGATAATAAACTCTATATTAATGATAAAGAAGTAAAGACAAATATAGACTTTAAAGATACTGATGATTTTAAAGTTGAAACTAAAGAAGATGAATATTTTGTTTTAGGAGACAATAGGCCAGTATCAAAAGATAGTAGACTACTTGGAAACTTCCATAAAAAAGATATTATTGGAAGAGTAGGAATAAGGTTCTATCCATT
This sequence comes from uncultured Clostridium sp., assembly GCA_905193755.1. Lineage (GTDB taxonomy): Bacteria > Bacillota_I > Bacilli_A > RF39 > UBA660 > CAG-1000. The sequence continues at coordinate 10,340 of CAJJPX010000019.1, forward strand.
CGATAAAATAGGAAAAATAAGGTAATAATGGTTTCATTATTACTTTTTTTATGTTAAAATGATAATAGTAGGAGTTATCATGAATAAAAATGAGTATTTAAAAATAGTCAAAGAAAAATTCAGTAAGAATACACAAGCCATTGTAATTAGACAAATAAATAATTATTATAAAGCAAAAGATAATTATAAAATAGAAAATTCTAAATATGATACAGGAGATAAAGTAAAATTACAAAAAGGAACATTACTTCATGGAACATATAAAAATTTAGAAGGACTAAAAGAAATATTAAAGAATGGTTTAATATCAAGTTGGTTTGCAAATGCTAGAACATCTAAATATCCAAGTAGTGTAAGTGTATGGAATTTAAAACAAGATTATTATTTAAAAGATTATATAGATTTTTATTCAGGAGGAACTATTCTATATGCTGGAGTATTTGAAAATGGAAAAGATACACAAATTAATAAAACAGCAGTAATTCCATATTCAAAGATGAATAACATCATAGAAGAATCAAAAAAGTATGATTGTCATATGTGGACACTCGAAGAAACTAAAGAAGCGAGATTCTTACCAAGCTTACTTCAAGATAGAGTACAAATCGGAATAATTTTTGATAGTGATAACAAATATATAGAAAAATTATTAAAAGGAGATATCTTATCAAACACTATTTCAAATAGAAAACTAAAAGAATTTGTAAATCCAGCATACTATGAAAGATTCATAAAAGATAAAAAACATAAAGATGATTTCTTTACTGATAGAGAAAGCGCAATAATATTTGGAATACCTTCAAACTTCATAGAAGGAATATTAGTTGGAAGAACTTATGAAAAAGAAACTAAAATATTAGATGAAATAAAAAAACTATTACCAAACTCATATATATGTAATTTAGATGGCATAGTTATAAGGTGATAATATGGAAGGAAAAGTTATTTTAATAGGCGGAAACAAAAGAGCAGGTAAAACAACATTATCTAATCTACTACATAACAAATATAATTTTAACCAGTATAATTTTGATATGTTATTAGACTCTTTAGAAACAACATTCAAAGAATTAGATGATGGAAACGATAACAAATATATAGAATTACTCGATAACATGATAAATAGAAGTCTTGCTGATGCTAAAAGCTACGGAATAAGTACCATATACGAATATATTTTTACACCAGACCAAATATCAAAATTAAAAAATAGAGACAATATTAAAGTTTATTTTTTAGCAAACTTAGATGCAACTGAAAACAATATTGAAAGCGATATGCAAAAATATTCCAAATCTTATGATTGGCCAATGACTGCAACAAAAGATGATATAAAAAGAAATATCAATTATATTTTAAACAGAAATGAATTACTCAAAGAAGAATGCAAAAAATATAGTTTTAGGTTAATAAACACTAGTAGAGAAGATAATAGAATTAAAGTATTAAATGATCTAGTAGAAGAAATAATGAAAGAATAAAGTTTTATGAAAGATATTAAATATAAAGAAAATAATTATCAATTTCACTATAGAACATCAGGAATAATCTATAATAAAGATAAAACGAAAATATTACTTTTTAAATCATCAAATAGAGAATTTTATATGCTTCCAGGTGGTAAAGTAAATGAACTCGAAAGTAGCGAAACTGCTCTTAAAAGAGAAATAAAAGAAGAAACAGGATTAGAAATAGAAATTAAAAATTTTAAAGCATTTTGTGAGGTGATCGTAAAAGATAAAGATAAGACATATCAACAAGTGGATACAGTTTATGAAGGAATTTATTCAAAAGATATAGAAAATAATGAATTTTGTGGGCTCGAAGGAAATTGGTGTTTATTTAAATGGATAGATATAAATGACATAGATAACATCTTAATAGAACCCAAAAATATAAAAAATATTTTAAAGAACGAAAAAATTATTCATATAACAGAAGGATTTTAATAAAAGGTGAGTTATGAAACAAAGCGATATTGAACAATTAAAAAGAATAGGATATACAGAAGAAGAAATAAGAGTAGCTTTAGGAGAAGTTAGTAAAATAGATCTATATCCTCAAGAAAAAGAAGCGTTAGGTGAAAAACGTGATGATAGAACAGTATATGTAACACCACAAAATGGTGAAGAACAAAAAACAAGTTCCATAATGATGGGTTATAATAGACAAGGAATATCTTTAGAAAATGGAAGTTATGTTAGTTTTGAAGAAGTAAGTGCAGCATTAAGAAGTGCATTGTCAAGCGATGGACCAAATGTAAAATATGCATGTAAGAGAACAGGTAAAAAAGTAGACAGTTCAAGACTTATAGAAGAGATATTTAATGAAGCTGTTAAACAAAACAGTACAATTAAATTAACAGAAGATGAAGTGATGCAAAATCAACACTCAGCAGCTGTTTCATTAGTTGAACATTCAAAAGGAGTTACACATAATAAAGGTGTAATGATGCTTGGAAACGAGCCAGTTAAGTTACCAAATGGAGAATACATTTTAGCAGGTGAACTACAAAGAGCATTAGGAGACTATGTAAAACTTACTCCAACAGTAATAGAAAAAGAGCCAGAACAAAAAAACAAAAAATATAGAGTAATTGATAGAATAAAGAAAAAACTACGAATACTCCCAGTCATCATAGCTCTAACAGCAACACTATTATCAGGTTTTAAAATGATGCCAACTTATACTAATCAAACAGTATTAGATAGTAGAGTTGCAGCCGCAGTTGAAGTCACAAGTAGAGAAGAAAAAACTGATGAACAAATATTAGAAGATGCAATTGAAAAAGTGGGTACTATCACTACTGGAAGTAAAATAGATATGGGGGAAGGTATAGATTACCATGAATCAAGTGACTATAAATATGGTGGAGCAAACAAACATGCAGAGTTTGGTGGAAAAATTAGAGAAGCCGGAGAATATAACGTTGATTATATTTCAATATTAAATAATGGTCATATAGAACAAGTAAAATACAACGAAGGAGAAAGCTTAGGACAAAATCTAAAAGAAACAGCTGATAGACTAGGAGTTTCAATAAGTGATTTAGAATCATACATTCACGTAGGAGGTCCAGTATCAGGATGGGTATCAACTGATGACTTAGTAAAGTTTCAAGCAGGTCAAATAAAACAAAGTGAAAACGCTTTCATAGAAAATAAACTCAAAGGGCAAACTGATAACTTCAATGGAAACACTATTTCAATAAATGATAATGGCGAAGAAGTAACATTACAAGTAGTAGATGAAAATGGAAAAGAATTAAAATCAGGATCATTAATAACTGGCAGTAATGGTGAAACTTATAGATTAGATAGTCTTGATACAAAAGAAATAACAACAACTAAAGTAGAACAGGTTGAAACAGGAAGCCATCTAACATGGAGCATACACAATATAAATGCAGAAACAGCACTTTTAGCAGCAGCTGCATCAATAGTCGCATCAAAACTAGCTTCTAAAAAAGAAAAAAAGATGGTTACACTAACAGAAGAACAAATTGAAGAAAAAGTAGAAATGGCAAAAAGTAGATTTACAAACAATAGTGAATTTGAAAAAGCAGCTAATAAACTTGTAAATAAAAATATAAAACCAGAAAAAGTAGAAAATGCAAACTTAAAATCAGCACTAATAGGGCAACAAATAACAGTTGAAGATATAGAAAATTTAGGAGGTCCACAATTATGAGAGAAGATTCATCTTTTAATCAATATATAAATGCATATAAAAAATTACCACTTCAAAAGAAAAAGGAAATGGTTAATGAAGAAACAAAAAAATTAATAGCTTTTATTGAAAAAATAAATGCAGATATAGGTATTAAAGATCAAACATTATTTAATAGAGAAATATTAGATTTAAATAGTGACAATATTAGTGATGATGATTTTACTGAAGCAATGTTTGTATATATACATGTAATTAGAGAGTCATTAGGTTCATACTTCAACAAAGTATCAGAAATATTATATAAATAAGGAGGATTTATGATAGAAACAGGTGAAATTATAACATTGGATAATAATAAAGAATACATTTGTTTTAGTACTTTAGAACACGAAGGAAAACATTATCTATATTTAATTAGTAACTTTAAACCACTAGAAATTAGATTTGGTATTCAAACTATGGAAAACGGTGAAATAAGTATAGAAATAATAAATGAACAACAAGAAAAACAAAAAGTATTAAGTTTATTCCAAAATAAAATGTAGAAAATTAATTCTACATTTTTTATTTAATTTCAGTTCCTCCCCATTCAATAACAGTATAACCACTTCTATTAGCTTGAGTTAATTCTTGCTCTTTAATAGATATTTTACTATCAAGACTCTTATATATCATAAGTATTCTTATTAAAGTTTGAGGTTTAGGATTAATTTCTAAAGGCATATTTTTATTTATCTCATCCACACTAGCAAATCTAATATAATTATATTTATTATTTTCTAATCTTGGTAACCAATATATTATAAATTCTTCACTTTCTCTTTCATTAAGTCCAAGTATTTCTAATTTTTCTTCTAAAAATTTAATACTATCTTTTCCTTCAACAATAAATCCATCATCAGTATTAAAGTTAACTATATTTTTACTTTCATAATATAGGGAATAAAGCTTTCTATTAGTTTTTAAATCTACCAAGTCACCATTACTACTAGCTCTTACATTCCATTCATTATTATATTTAGGATAAGAATGAGTTATCAAATTTTCATTAAGTAATTTAACACTTATATTTTCATCTTTAGTAGGGTATAAATAAATAATTGGTTTATCAACTGTAACATTATTTGGATCATATGTAAATCCATATTTTTTAATATTTTCAAACTCTTCCTCTGTATACACTGTTACTATATCTAATTTTGTAATATCTTTACTAACAGGTATAACAATAGTATAAGCAGCACTATCAGCTACAACGCCACGTGAATTTTCCCACATATAAAGTTTAGCAATATCGTTATCAAATTCTACATGAGCAACTCTAGCTTCCATACTAACTGAATTAATTCTACAATAACTAACTACAATATAATTTTTAGTTCTGTCTAAATACTTCATCTTAATATTATTGCTTTTAGCATATTCTTTATATTCATCAAAACTTAATACTTTAGTAATATTAAATCCACTAGGTATACTTTCAGTATCATTAAAATAACTATATTCAATATCATATACACCCTTATAGTCTCCTTTAATAACATAATAATCTTTACTATCATAACTATATTTAACAAGAGTATCACTAATATTATACTTATTAATTTGAATTCTAAAATATCTATTATAAATAAATAAGATACATAATATTACTAGAATACCTCCAACTAAATAAAACAATTTCTTTTTCATACGATCACTTCCTATAATAAGTTTATCAAATTAAAACACGCATCACAATAAAAAAATATAATTATTTTGAAATAAAAAAAGTAATAATTGATTATAAAACATATATAATTTAATAAAAGAATATTAAGGGTGAAAACTATAGAAGATTTTATTATAAATATAATGAATAGTTATGGATATTTAGGAGTATTTTTGTTAATATTACTAGAAAACATTTTTCCTCCAATTCCATCAGAAGTAATACTATTATTTGGTGGCTTTATGACTACATACTCTAGTCTTAATATTTTAGGAGTCACCATGTCTTCTACTTTAGCTTCAGTTTTAGGAGCCATCTTTCTATATAAAATTGGGTCTATCTTTAACAAAGAAAAACTAAAACATCTTACTTCAACAAGACTAGGCAAATTCTTAAGAATTAATAATAGTGATATAGATTCATCATTTAATTATTTTCAAACTAAAGGAGAAAAAACTATATTTTATTGTAGATTTATTCCACTTATTAGAAGTCTTATCTCACTACCAGCAGGCATAAATAAAATGAATATAACAAAGTTTATTATTTATACAACATTAGGTTCATTAATATGGAACGTAGTCTTAATAATACTTGGACACGTAGTTGGTAGTAACTGGAAAAGTATATTAAAAATATTTGATTTATATTCAGTTTACACAGTTACATTAATATTTATAATATTAATATTTCTAATAATTAAATTTTATAAAAAGAAACTTAAAGAGTAGAAGAAAATGCTACTCTTTTATGCTATAATCGAAGTAGAGGTACAAAATGATATTGAATGTAAGTGGAAGAACAGATATAGTAGCATTCTATACAGAATGGTTTATAAATAGATATAAAGAAGGATATGTTGATGTTAGAAATCCATTTAATCCAAGCTTAGTTAGTAGAATAAAATTTGAAAATGTTGATTTGATTATGTTTTGTACTAAAAATCCACTACCTATTATTAAATATTTAAAAGATATAGATAAACCCATATTATTTCATATAACTTTAACACCATATAAATGCGATATTGAACCCTACGTACCAGATAAAACAAAAATAATCGAAGGTATAAAAGAAATATCAAATATAATTGGTATAGATAATGTATGTGTAAGATATGATCCAATATTTATAAGTGATAAGTACACAGTAGAATATCACATAAAAGCATTTTCTAAATTATGTAGTTTACTTAATGGCTATGTTAAAAAAGTAATTGTTTCTTTTATAGATAATTATAAAAATGTAAGAAGTAATAAACAGTATATAAATGATTTACCATTCACAGAAGAAATTTATAAAAAAATTGGTGAAAACTTTAGTAAAATAGCAAAAGAAAACAATATGACAGTTCAAACATGTTTTGAAGATAGAAATCTAACAAAATATGGATTTATAAAAGGAGAATGTATTTCTGCTGAACTTGCTTTTAAATTAACGGGTAAAATATATAAACCATGGAAAGCTAGAAAGGAAAGAAAATGTAATTGCGTAGAAATGGTAGATATAGGTGCTTATAATACATGTAATCATTTATGCAAATATTGTTATGCTAACTATGATGAAAAACAAGTAAAAAATAATATAAAACAACATGACAAAAAAAGTTCATTATTAATTGGAGAATTAAAAAGTAATGATATAATAAAAGAAAGGATAAAGTAATTATGAAAATAGTATTTAAAAAACTATCACTAGAAGAAAACATTGAAATAGTTAAATGGACACTATTTGATGAAAATGAAATAAGTAATTTTAGACACTACGCTATAGAATTATTTCCTGAATTAGAGAGTGTCAAAGAAAATGAAACGTCTAAAATAGATGGGTTAGTCACTAAAAAATATGATGAATCTTTAAGTATTATAGAAAGTGAAATAGAAAGATATACTAATCTATGGAATAAATATAATGATAAATATTTTAATGAGTTAAAAAACTATCTAAACGTAGAAGTTCCTTTTGACGAAGTAATCGCATACATCGGTATAATACCAGTGTTCCCAAGAAATATAACTAATCATACATTTGATTTAGGAATTAATCTTACTCCTGAAAAAGTAATCGAAGTATGTGCTCATGAAACATTACATTTCTTTTGGTTTCAAAAATGGCTAGAACTTTATCCAAATACTAAACGCGAAGAACTAGAATTTCCTCACAAAGTATGGCAATATAGTGAAATGGTAACTGACCCAATATTAAATAGTAAAACATTTAATAGTTTGTTTCCATTCACTGAAAAAGCATACGATAGTTTCTATGAACTTAAAGATGGAAAAGTAATGGATAACTTAAAACATATATTTAATGAAGAAATTTCCATCGAAAACAAAATAAAGAAAGGATATACTTATATAAGTAGTTTAGAAATATAATGAAAGAATTATTTAAAAAGAAAGAAACACTATTTACAATATTATTAATAGTTATCTATGTAGTATTAAATTCATATTGTATTAATTCCTTTGGTACTACTAGTTATATAACAACTATTATAAACACACTTATCTCAGTGCTTCTAATAGTTTTAATTAAAGCATTAGATAGAACTAAATACTATGGACTAACCAAGGTAAAAAACTCAAAAAAATACTTATACTTTATACCATTACTAATAATAGGAACAGTTAATATATGGAATGGTTTTAATATAAATAATACACCAAAAGAAATATTATTTTATATTCTAACTATGATAAATGTAGGCTTTATAGAAGAAATAATATTTAGAGGATTCTTATTCAAAATGATAGAAAAAGACAATCTAAATAAAGCTATCATAATAAGTAGTTTAACATTCGGAATAGGTCACATAGTAAACCTACTAAATGGTGCGACCCTAATACCAACACTATTTCAAATATGTTATGCAGTATCACTTGGATACTTATTTGTAACTGTATTTATAAAAAGTAAATCACTACTTCCATGTATAATTACTCACTCACTTATCAATTCACTCGCAATATTTAATGTTCAAAATGAATTATCTACATACTTAATACCGGTAATTCTAATAATAATATCATTAAATTATTCATTCTATATTAAAAGGAGTTAACAATGATAAAACTAAAAGATATAAATTATGAATCAATCGGTGTTAAAGGAGAATTATTCTTAGTAGAAGACAATCAAAAAGAAGGTTTCAATTTTCCGTATACTTTGTTTATACCTGAAGGGGTAGAAGAGAATACAAGTTTAATAGTTGAAGGCGCAAACACTGGTGAATCTAAAAATGATATAAAAATTGCTATAAATGATGTAATTGATAGATGCATGGATGTGATGATTATAGATGCAAATAGAGAAACAAGATTTCCAATATTAACTCCGTGCTTTCCAAGAATTCATACTAAAGAAGATGGAGGAATATATACTCACATGCTTACAAGTACATCTTTAAATTATAAACGTTTTGGTTTAGAAAGAATAGATAATCAACTTGTTAATATGATAAAAAGTGTAGAAAAACTTTTAAAAGAAAAAGGTATAAATATTGATCCAAAGGTAATATTAGATGGATTCTCAGCATCTGCTAAATTCGTTAATAGATTTGCATTACTTCATCCAGAAGTAGTTAAACTTGTTATTGCTGGAGCCTGTAGTGGTACAGGTATACTTCCATTAAAAGAAATGAATAATGAAAAATTGCTTTATCCAATTGGTAGTGGAAACATAGATGAGATAACCGAAAGTAAACAAGAAGAATTTAAAAATATAAAACAATTCTATTATATGGGGACACTTGATCCTTTAGACAATGATCCACTTGGTGAAAGGGAAGATGGTGCACTCATAAGTCCTTCATCAATAACAAAAGAAGAAAGCAAACAATTATATAAGTTTATTGGTAAGAAAATGCTTCCGGATAGATGGAAAAACCTTCAAAAGATATATAAAGACTTAGGAGTAAATGCGATATTTAAAACATATGAAGGATACGGACATACACCAGAACCTGCCTTAAAAGACATAGAAGAATTACTAAAACAAGAAATGAGAATAAAAATCCCAAGTAGGAGATAAAAATGATAACTATAATTAATAATGATGAAATGAAAATAAGTGTTTCAAAAAGTTTTACAGAAAATGATGATACACCAGATAAAAGAAGCATAAGTGATTATATACTAGAAAAAACAAAAGAAAGATTTGATTTCTATAGAGAACTCTTTAATAAAGAAAAACTAGATAAAATAGAATTTATACTTTTTGATGATTATGAAGAATGGAAAGAATTCTATATATCAAGAAATCATAGAGAACCACCAGAATACAGTAGAGGTTGTTTTGAGAGTGAAAATAATCTATGTTATAGCGTACAAAAAAGTGGAGTCTTATATAGCACACCACTATGGTTTCATACAATATCTACTAATGCACACGAAGCATTCCATATATATTATAAAAAATATATCTATAAAGATGACAGAGTTGTATGGTTTGATGAAGGCTTAGCTCAATACTTATCAGGAGAAGATGACTTATGGATAAACAACGAAGAAAGACTAAACTCAGTATTCTTAGAATTTTATGATAATTATAAAGAAATAACTAATTTAAATGATAGAATACAAGGTAATAGTAGTATACCTGATGATTTAATATTTTTAAGAAAAGGTGTATTTGATGGATATAAAATGAGCTTGCTCGCAATGAAATACTTGGACTCAAAATATGGAATTTCTTATATCAAAGAATTAATGAAAGATAATAAAAAAGTTAGAGAAATAGGCACAACCATTATAAATGATATGATAGAATATTATAAAGAAAGATTTAATATAAAGGATAGAAAATGATGATTTAAGGCTCATTATTAAATCAAAAACTGGTAGGGACATAAGTATGCTCAACATCAATGAAAGTGAAGTTATATTTAAGAAAAATACTAAATTTAGAATAACTTCATCATATAATAAAAACAAAAAAATATATATTGAATTGGAAGAGGCATAGAATGAAAAAAAAGATTGAATTTAAAGATATTCCGAAAGGAAAGGAAAAAGATAGATTTTATTATTTTCCAGTATCAAAAAAAAACAAAAGTTAATACCAATACACCATTTATGAGAGAAATTCACAAATTGGTTAATGGTGAAATAAATGAAATTGATTTAAAAAAAGTAAAAAGAGACTTTAAAACAGATCAAAATAGGGAAAATATCAAAGAAAAATGAAAAGCTACTTAAAAACAATGAAATAAAAAGAAATGATGAAGTGGTTTTAGCAAGATATTTAACAAGCGAAGATAATCCAGGAGTATGTACTAGATATAAAGATTCAGAAGGAAGAGATGTTTATAAAATAGTAGATGCCCTTAAAGAAGTAGAAGGATTCTACAAATACAGTATGAGAAACAATGTAACTCAAGATGAAGTAATAATAGAGTAGTGTGTTAAATAATAAAAGGAATTAAATATGACTTATGAATTAGATATTAATAGAAGAGCATTTAATGCAATAAAAAACAAAACAAAAAGAATAGAAGTAAGAGCAACAAAACTTGAAAAAGATTCATTTGACTATAAAGTATTAAAAGAAAATGACATAATAGATTTTACTTCGGACTCTGAACATCTATTAGTAAGAATAACAGATATAAACCATTATAATACTATAGAAGAACTTCTTGTAATGGAAGGGACAAGGTACACTTTATCATCAACAAATGATTTTAATAAAGGAGTAAAATCTATAAATAGTCTAGATGGATACAAGGAAGCAATAAAAAAATGGAGGTTATGCAATGCACTCAGAAGTAATTTATGAGTAACTGAAAGAACAATATAGTAGGTTAAAGCCTACTTTTTAGATGCAAAAAATATTTAAAATTATATAAATTTATATTGACAAACACATGTTTGTAATTTAATATATAAGTACATTGATTGAAGGAACATAATATTAAAAACAAACTAGAAACCATATCAAATTTGTTCAAAGGAAATGAAATAAGAAAATAAACATAATTATTAATACATTATAATTTTAGAAGGGGGATCAATAAATGAAACTATTAAGTGACAAAGGATCAGAATTTATAGTTTATAGTGATGAAGATTATGTATATAAACTATTTAGAAAAGATTATAAGTTAAAACATAAAACAAAAGAAGAACTAGAATACATGTCTTCAATAAGAACAAAAAGAATATTGATGCCAACTTCATTAATTATAAAAGATGGCGAACTAAGAGGATACAAAATGCCTTATATAAAAGGGAAATCCAATATACTAGATGCAAAAATGGAAGATTTAATTCAAGAATTACGCATCGTAGATGAAGATATAAAATTGCTAAGTAAAGCATTGATAAGACTGATGGATATAAACTTAGAAAATACAATTTTTAATGGTGAATTATACCTAATAGATCCTGGCAACTATTTTTTAAATGATATTAAAGATTTGATTTCATACCTAACGATTATAGGCCAAAATACCACCAATAAAAAAGAAATAATTGAATTGTGGAATTATGATAAACTTAATAAATTATTAGATGAATTATTATTCATTAATAATAATGAAGTTGATTTCTATTTACTAAGAAAGATAATAGAATTCTTTAACTGCGAAAGAACTAAAATAGGTGCTAAATTTAACCTAAGTATACTCGAAACGCATTTTGATAGAACACTAACTGTAAGAGAAGCTATAAACAAGTTTATAAAAAAACACATAAAGATAGATGAGCAAGAAAAACAAATATTTTTATCATTAATTAAGAAGTAAAAAAATTATAAAAACAAAAAGAGTTTTCCTATAACACAACATATAAGTTCTATAAACTAACATAAATTATATACAATCAAAATATAAAGTATGATATAATTTGATTAAAGTAAAGGAGAAAAATATGAAAATAAAAAAAGAGGAATTAGCAGAATATATTTCACGAGCTTTTGATAACGAGTATATAAAACTGTTAACACAAGATTCTAAAAGTAGAGCTGAACTACTTGAACAACTTAGTAATCTAAGCAGATTTATCTTCGCCTACGTAACATCAACAGGAGATTTATCTCAAGAAAGTCTAAATACTATTTTATATGATTTTGTTATTCATAAAAATGAGCCACTATCATTAGATAAATATTTTGGTAATTATATTTTTCCACTTATTGAAAACAAATATAAAAAAGATCATGGAATAGAAGGACCACTATCATTAATTGATTATAATAATATCTATAAAGAAATGTCTGTGAATTCTAATAGTAATAAATTTTTTACACATTCTTTTTCTGGAGCCTTATTTAATGATATTTCAGAAAAAGGATTAGATGCTAAAAGTGAAAAATTTAAAGATGAATTTCGTTTCTTATCATACTTTGGTTTCAAAACCCCATACGCTCGTGGAAAACTACATATAACAGAATTATCGTATCAAACTATGGGCTATGCCCTTCAGCCATCAGAAATGGCTAGAATGGTACTTACATCACATACAGATTTAAAAGAAGAAGATAGTGAAACAAGCTTAGAATATTATCACAGAGTTATCGAAAATTTAGAATTAAAAAATTGTGATGAAGAAAACTTAGAAACCATAAAAGATTACTTAACTGACATAAGCAACTTTTATTTTTCGAATGACAAAAGCTGTATAGCAGTAATTGAAGGTGATAACAAAAGAGAATACGATGATAGTATTTCACCATTTATGTATGTTCTTTCTAATGAATATGAATATCAAAAATTGTTAGAAAGCGATGAAACCTTCAGAACAATGTATGAAAAAACAGATACAGCATTAAGAAATTATGGCGATAAGGGGGTAGAAATATTAGAAATATTTGCTAATTATATGCATACTAAATATCAAGGCTCTAGAGAAACTGCTATCTTAGATCAAACAATAAAAGATATGTTTTTAAAAAATGTTACAACTTTTGCTATTAAACATTTTGAAGTTGCCAATGGAGAAGGTTATGTTGTAGAATCAGGTCATATTTCTCCAGATAAATTTGCTATCGCAACAATACCCAATCCATTAATTTATTATCCAGAACATAAAAAAGGTCCAAAAATAGAAATTGAAAGTATGATAGAAAGACAAAAAGAAAGTGAAGAAAAAGGTCTTAGTAAATAGATAAGGCGCTTAGTTATCCTAAAAATAAATAATATGTTATAATAGTTCCTAAATAAGTTTTATTTTAAAACATGAAAGGCGTGATAGTAATGGAAAAAATTGAAAATAATGGGGAGATTAGAAAAAACAATATCAACTGGTATCCAGGTCACATGGCCAAAACTAAAAGAGAAATAGGAAATATTATGAGTATGGTAGACATAGTAATCGAAGTAATTGATTCAAGAGTTCCATTCTCAAGTAGAATACCAGATTTAAAGAAAATAACAAGAGAAAAACAAAATATAATAGTATTCAATAAATATGATTTATGTGATAAAAAAGAAACAGAAAAATGGATTGAAAAATATAAAAATGAAGGATATATAACAGTTACATGTGATTCTAAAAATTCAAATGATTATAAAAAAATTATAGAAGAAGTAAGAAAGTTAATGACTGAAGTAAATAAGAAAAGAGAAGCAAAAGGAATGCTTCCTAAAAAGGCAAAATGCTTAGTAATTGGAGTACCAAACGTAGGAAAAAGTACGTTAATTAATAAACTTGCTGGAAGAAACATAGTGGGTGTTGGTAATAAGCCAGGAGTTACAAAACAAATAAACACTATAAAAATAAATGAAATTATGGATTTATTAGATACTCCAGGAATATTATGGCCTAAATTTGAAGATCAAAGTGTCGCATTAAACTTAGCATCTATGACAATTATCAAAGAAGAAATTCTAACTATAGAAGAAGTTGCGATTCATATACTAAAAAAACTTGATAAATACTATAAAGAAATTTTACAAAAAGAATTTGGAATAGATTATTATAATGATGATGAAGTAGAGGAATGTTTTACAAAAATATCTAAATATAAAAATATACCAGTTAATGGAGAAGTAGATTATGAAAGAGTAAGCTTAGTAATACTAAACTCAATCAAACAAGAAAAAATAAAAGGAATAACATTTGATAGAATATAGTGTATCATAAATGTAACAAAAGCATTGACAAGATATAATAGTAATGTTATAATGAACACGTAATCAAAAAGGGGGTTTTGATTTAAATGAGTAAATTTACAGAAAGAAGACAAAGTGCTTATAGTGATATGGTAGCATCAAAATGTTTCATAAAATATAGAGAATATTTTGGAAATGCAGATACTGCTAAGATAATTGCAAAAACAATGAATGCAGGATGTACTACAGATGCTAATGTAGATGCAATTATAAAATTGTTTAGTGCAATTTTTAGAGGTAAAGGTTTTACTGAAGAAGAATCTATAAAATTTCTAAATGCAAATAAAAGAATATTCGAAATGAGTTATAACCAAGTGTTAACTGTTTTAGCTATAACTGAAACAGCTGGGTTAAGTGAAGAGGCAGTATTTGAAAAACCAAGTTTCATACTAAGAGCACATGAACCAAAAAAATTCTATGATTCAGTAAGGGTTTGTAGAAGAGATGATGAACAACCATCATTAGAAAGAATTTTAGAACTTGAAAATGAAGACAGAAAAATAGAATTTAAATATGATAAATCTAGAATTGATATGTACAAAGGTATATATAGATCAAAAGTACTAAAGAAATTAAAAGAACAACAAGAAATAGAAGGTGCAATTTTAAAGAGAACTGAAGAATAATCAGTTCTTTTTTTGTGAAATTTAAGTTTTAAGGTTTACATTTAACTAAATTACTTTTATAATAAATACTCGTACACAGGAGGAAGCATGATTAAGAGTAATTTACCAGTTATTTTATTAAAAAATCTTGTATTACTTCCTTATCAAGAGGTTAGAGTTGAAATAAAAAGTGACGTAAGTAAAAAAGTTACTGAAATTTCAAAACTATATCATGATAGCGAAGTCTTAATCGTTTGCCCCCTAAATTCTCTTGAAGAAAAACCAGATACATCAGACTTACCTAGAATAGGTGTAGTTGGTAAAATAAAAAGTATAATAGATTTGCCTAATGGAAACATGAGAGTAATCATATATGGTCAATATAGAGTTAAAGTAATAAGCTATGTAAATTATTCAAATGAAGAAGATATATTAGATAGTATTATCACAAATATTGAAGTGCATGATAGTGAAATAGAATGTTCCGCATATCAAAGAAAACTTATGTCTGAGTTAGAGAGTTATGTCAATAAAAATCCATTTGTTACTAATTCAATAATGTCTCAAATAAGAACTAATATTTCATTAGATAAATTGACTGATTTAATTGGTAACTTCTTACCACTTAGTTTTGAGAAAAAATTAAATTTAATGTTAGACGCATCATCCATAAGTAGAAGTAAACTATTAATAAAAGAACTAGCTATTGAAAGCGCCGTAATGGACTTAGAAGGTCATATAGAAACTGAAATAAAAAAAGGATTAGATGACACACAAAAAGAATTCATATTAAAAGAAAAATTAAAAGTTATAAAGAGTGAACTAGGACAAAATGATACAAAGGATGATGATGTTTTAAAATTCAAAGAAAGACTTGAAAATGGTTTATTTCCAGATAGAATAAAAGCAAAACTAATAACTGAAATAGAAAGATATAATGCAACGAGTGAAGTAAGTCCAGATGCAGGAGTTATAAGAAATTATATAGAATATCTACTATCAGTTCCTTGGTACAATGAAACTAAAGATGAAAAAGATTTATTAAGAATAGAAAAGAAATTAAATGAATCACACTATGGTATGGATAATGCTAAACTTAGAATAGTAGAATATATAGCAGTTAAAAGTATATCACCAGATATTAATAGTCCAATATTATGTTTGGTTGGTCCTCCAGGAGTAGGTAAAACAACATTCGCAGAATCTATTTCACATGCACTTAATAGAAACTTCGTAAAAATATCATTAGGTGGAATGAGTGATTCATCTGAACTAGTTGGACATAGAAGAGCATACATAGGATCTAATCCAGGTAAAATCGTTTCATCTCTTATTAGATGTGAAAGCAATAACCCAGTATTCTTATTAGATGAAGTAGACAAACTAAAGAAAGACTATAAGGGAGATCCAGCATCAACTCTATTAGATATATTAGATGTAAGTCAAAATAAAAGATTTGTAGATAACTACATAGATGAAGAAATAGATTTATCAAAGATACTATTCGTTTTAACAGCAAACGATATTTCAGGTATTCCACCAGCACTTTTAGATAGACTTGAAATAATAGACTTAACTGGATACACAGATAGTGAAAAACTACTTATATGTGAAAATTACTTAATACCAAATATACTAAAAAAAGCAGGACTTAAAAACACAGTCATAAAGTTTGAAACACCAGCTATTATAAAAATTATAGAAGAATATACTAATGAAGCAGGAGTCAGAGAATTAGAAAGATGTATAAGTAAAATAACAAGAAAAGTTATAACAGAACATATAAAAGCATCAAGAAAAATAGTAAGTGTTCGAATAAAAGAAGCTGACTTGCCTCACTACTTAGAACAAGAACTTTATAGTACTAAAAAGACAAAGAAGATAACAAGTACAGGAGTGGTAAGAGCAGTCGCATGTAATAAATCAGGTGGAACAACATTAGATATAGAATGCTCATCATTCAAAGGTAATGGTAACTACACATTTACAGGCTCACTCGGAGATATAACAAAAGAAAGCATAGAAGTGGCAATAAGCTACATAAAAAGTAATAGCAAACTTCTAGATATTGATGAAGAATTCTTTATGACACATGACATACATATACACTTTACTGAAGGATCTAACCCAAAAGATGGTCCATCCGCAGGTATAGCTATCACAACAGCAATTTTATCTCATATTAAAAATCAAAAAATAAGTGATGAAATCTCAATGACCGGAGAAATAACACTTAAAGGAGACATTTTAAAAGTGGGTGGCATAAAAGAAAAATCAATAGCTTGTTTTAGAAATAAAATCAAAACACTTTATATACCAGTAGATAACAAAAATGATATAAATTGGTTAGAAAAAGATTTAAAAGAAAAAATAGAATTCATACCTATAAATAACTACGAAGAACTATTTAAAAAAATATTCCATTAAAGAATATTTTTTTTATTGCAACATATATTTTATTGAAAGGAGAATATATGAAAGAAATTATTCCAATTAAAAAAGATATAATTTTTAAAACTAAAATAGGTGAATTAAACAATATTAGTCTAGATCATGATTATAAAATAAATGAAGACAATGTAGTTGGAACAGTCTCAATAAGTGGTACATACAAAATGACTGAAGCAAGTGTTATAGAAGAAGAGTTCTATTATACAATACCATTCGAAGTAGCTATTAGTTCTAGGATTGATAAAGATACTATCAAAATAGAAATAGATGACTTCAAATATACTATTGATAAAGACATACTAAAAGTAAACATTGAGTTAGAATTAACTTGTGATGAGAGGGAAGAACCTATGGAAGAAGACTATGACTTAGATAATTACATTGATAACTACTTTGATGACAAACCAATAGATTTAAATATAGAAGAACATAATGAAGAAATAAAAGATAACAGCATAAATACAGAAATAAATCTAGAAAAGAATGATATAGATCTAAATGAAAATATAAATAATATAACAAACATAATAAATAATGAAAATAAATATTATACATACAAAATATACATTGTAAGAGAAGGAGATACTTTAGAAACCATATGTTCTAAATATAATGTTACTCCTAATGATTTAAAAGAATACAACAATATTAATGAAATAAACGTCGGAGATAAAATAATAATACAACAAATTAATGAGTAAAAAATATAAAAATAAAGTAATAATAGATAATGACATAGTAACTAAAAAACGTAATGATGATGTTATAGAATTATATGATTACTTGCTTACTAGAAACTTCGATAACTTTCCTAAAATAATATCTAAAGATGAAAGAAATATTAATTATGAATTTATAAAAGAAGAAAAGTATCATGAAATGACTAAAGGAGTAGAATTCATAAAAGTAGTTTCTAGTTTACATTTAAAAACTTTATTTTATAAAGACGTAAGTAAAAATAAATATAAAACTATATATGATAAATTACTAAGTAACATTGAATACTTAAAAGAATACTATGAAAATATTGTAACTGATATAGAAGAAACTGAATATATGAGTCCATCAATGTATTTATTTATAAGAAATTATAGTGCTCTTGATAGTTCACTTGTTTATGCTGAAAAAGAACTTAAAAAATGGTATAAAAAAGTATCAAACAATAGCAAAGAAAGAGTATCTATAATACATAATAATTTATCATTGAGTCATTTCATAAGAGGGGATAAAAATTATCTCTTAAGTTGGGATAATTATAAGGTTGATACTCCAGTTTTAGATATATATAACTTTTATAAAAAAGAAGGTTTTAAACTAGATTTTAACTACTTATTAAAAATATATAATGATAATTTAGAACTAACTCCTGAAGAAAAACAACTATTATATATTTTAATATCTATGCCACCAAAACTAATCAATATAAAAGATGAATCTTTAAATACTATAAATGTAAAAGAACTCTATGATTATATATATAGTGGTATAAGTGTAGTTAGTGAAAATAAATAATCTACTGTATAATTGTAAATGATGTGAGACAAAATTTATAAAAAAATTAAAAGCAATATGATATAGTTACAATGTAATTATTGAATATTGTTTTTTTATAAGTTCTTGTCTCATTTCTATAGGAGAAAGCCAATTTAATGATTGCATTGGAATATTATTTGAACGTTTTAAATATGCTTTCATTTGAAGGATTAAGTCATTATAAGAATAAAATCTTTGTTGATTATTTCTATGTGAACTCTCTACATTACCATTATGTCTAGGAGTTCTAGGCTTAATAAGTTTATGTGTTATATTTAAAGAATTTAATAGGTCATCAACAGGATGAGTTCTATCAGTTTTCATTGTGATAAGTCCTTTCATAAATGTTTGTTTGATAATTACATTTTACTAGGCTTATCATTTTTTTATATATAAAAGTCTCACATCAATTGTAACACTAGAATAACTGAAAATTAACTTTTCAGTTTTATTTTGCACTAAAAAATGTTATAATCAAAA
>CAJJPX010000020.1 GCA_905193755.1 uncultured Clostridium sp.
TATATAATAGATATAACATTTAATTATCTATTGGACAAATATATATTACCAAATATTTTTTATGCTGTCAATACATTTTTTAATTTTTTTAAAATAGTTACATTTTATTGTAACTATTTCTCTTCTCCTCTTAATAAATGACTTTTATTACTATAAGATGTATGTAATAACTTAAAGCATTCTTCACTTAATGGTTTCTTTAAATAATTTTTATATAATAATTTAATTTCCTTATTATCATGTGCTGCTCTAATTGCTCTTTTATTATCAACATCATAAAGTCCACGAGATCTCTTTTCTCTAATCTTATCAAGTTGAGTTATTTGGCATAAAGGTTGACCTCCGCCACCAATACATCCTCCCTTACAATTCATCACTTCAATAAAATGATACTTTTTATACTTATCATTCTTAAGTAATTCTTCAAGATTCTCTAATTGTTGAACAACAGCTACATTTAATTTATAACCCTTAATATCTATATTAGCTTCTTTTATACCATCAAAACTTCTCAAACTAGAAAAATTTAGTTCGCCATTCTTTAGATTTGTTTTAGTCATTATTCTATAAAGGGTACGAATAACTGATTCAGTTACCCCTCCAGAGTTACCAAATATAACTCCACCGCCACTTCCTTCACCAATTAATTTATCATATTCACTTTCATTCATACTAGCAAGTTTGATATCTTCTTCCTTAAATAAAATTGAAAGTTCACTAGTAGTCATTACATAATCTATATTTATTGTATATTCACGTGCTTCCATCTTCTTTGAAGTGCAAGGTGTTATAGCAACAGTAACTATTTTTGATGGATCTATATTTTTTTCTTTAGAAAAATATTCTTTTATAATTGCACATTGCATCCCTATAGGACTCTTACAAGTAGATAAATTATCTAAAAGTTCTGGATGATACACCTCACAATATTTAACCCAAGCTGGACAACAACTAGTAAACTGAGGTAATGGGCCATTATTTGTAAGCCTAGACGCAAACTCAGCAACTTCCTCCATAATAGTTAAATCTGCACCAAAAGCTGTATCAAACACATAGTCAAAACCTATTTTTTTAAGAGCAGTAACCATTTTATATTCTGCATTTTCTCCAGGTTCCATTCCAAAATTTTCTCCAATAGAGACTCTAACAGCTGGAGCAATCATAGCAACAACTACTTTCTCATTGGTATTAATTATTTCCTTAACTTCTTTATAACAATATCTTGGCACTATCGCACCAGTAGGACAATTTAATATACATTGACCACATCCTAAACATATAGGATTCTTACATACATTTAAATCATACGAAAGATTAACAATCTTTTCACAAGTCTTCTTACATTGACCACAATTAATACACTTTTCAGGTATCCTAACTATTGCTGGATTATATTGACTAATTCTAACTTTTTTATCTTCAACTGTATCATTAACAATTTTACTTGTTTTAATATCTAATGCTTCTTCAACTACAGAATCTATTACTGAATCTAAATCATCTTGATCAAATATATCATTAGTTACTAACTTAAATTCATCTTTCACACTTTCACACATAGGACATACATAATCATCTGATAATTTCTCAGTTTCAACTATATATCCACATTTAGCACATATATATTTTGCCATATTATCTCCTTTACATCTTTTTCAAAACAATTATAACATATTTTTCTTAACAATTTCAAAATAGAATGTAGTACCCTTATTTTTAACACTTTTAACACCATATTTATAATTATGACTCTCCAGTATAGTTTTAACTATAGAAAGACCTAAACCAGTACCAAAAGCATTTCTCTTATGTTTCTTTTCATTATGATAATATTTATTCCATATATATTTAATTTCTTCTTTATCAATACCCTTCCCAGTATCTCTAATCTCAACTAATACTTTCTTCTTTTCATCAGTAACATTTATATATATTTTTTTATCTTCTCCAGTATAGTTAACAGCATTATTAAGTAAATTATATATAACTTGTTCAATTCTCTTCTTATCAGCTTTAACTTTTATTTCTTTATCATTATTATATATAAATTCATAACCATCACTATCTATAAGAATATAGAATCTCTTAATAATATTTCTAATTAATTCATTAAGATCAAACTCTTCTATTTTAAGTTCATAAGTACTAGATTGTAACTTAGATAAATCAAGAATATCACTTACTAAAACATTTAATCTATCAGTTTCTTCTATTATAATATTCATGTTTTCTGCTCTTTTTTCTGGTGTTTGACTTTCCAAATCTCTAGTCATTTCAGCATATGCTTTTATCATAGTAAGTGGAGTCCTTAAGTCGTGTCCTACATTTGCCATTAAGTCTCTTCTTAATTCATCTGTTTTAGAAAGCTCATTCTTAGCTAAATCTAATGTAGTTGATAATTCTTTTATTTCTTGTACTTTACTATCAGTAGAGAATGATACATTAAAGTCCCCATTAGCTAGTTTCTTCGCAGAATCACTTATCTTAACAATTGGTCTAGATATTTGACTAGATATAACATAACTAATTATTAAAGATATACCAAATATTATTAATGCTATATATCCGTATTGACTCTTTAATAGTATTATAGATGAATCTAATGGTTGAATAGAAGTATTTAAAAATATATATACTTCGTTATTATATTTTAATGCTTTAATTATTGTTTTATTACCAAATCTTTTATTATAAAGTAGTCTAGTGTCTTCAGATTTACCACTATCAACAAAAGAAGTAATATAGTTATCACTACTGGTTTTATCACTAAATAAACATCCTTTGTTATATGTATTTGATATAGTTTGTATTATTCCATTGGAATATATAGATACACATACTCCATAGTTATAAGCTATATCTTCAAGAGTATTTATATCCATAGAATTATTATTCTTAATAGAATTTACTATATCATTTAATTGATTCTTTTTGTATACTTCATAATATTTATTTAAGAATACTATCTGCATTAAAAAAAGAAATAGTAATATGAAACTCGAGAACGCTATTAAGCATCCAAGTACTATATGTTTAATCTTACTATTCTTTATCATCAAACTTATACCCCATTCCTCTTACAGTGGTAACTAAATCTCTATATTCTCCTAAATTATTTCTAAGCATCTTTATATGTGTATCTATTGTCCTATCATTTCCTAAATAATCATAATTCCATATATTATTAAGAAGTTGTTCACGAGATAAAGCAATACCTTTATTATTTATAAAATATACAAGTAAATCATACTCTTTAGGCGTTAATAATAATTCTTTTCCATTTATGTATGCAGCATGTCCTAAGAAATCCACTTTAAGATTCTTATATATATAGAAATCATCTTCTCCTTTATATCTCTTTATTACTGCATTAATTCTAGCCATTAATTCTTTAGGACTAAATGGTTTTGTCATATAATCATCTATTCCTAAATCAAAACCAGCTAATTTATCATATTCTTCTCCTCTAGCTGATAACATAATAGTAGGTGTATTATATCTCTCTTTAATAACTTTATATGCACTAAATCCATCCATCTTAGGCATCATTATATCAAGAATTATAATATCTGCATCCTTTGCTTTATCAATAGCTTCAACACCATTTTCAGCCTCTAATACATCATATTTATTACCAATACAATACTCTTTTATAACATCTCTTATAAGTTTTTCATCATCAACAATTAGTACTTTCACTACTCTTCACCTCTGGTAATTAATATAATATCATATTATGAAATATTTGTGAAAAGTTTATGTATATTATTAAAATTATTTATTATAGAAAGCACTACAATTAAATCCATAGCACTTAATTAAATATGAATCTATTATTTTGCCACCATTAGTTATTATAACTCTAGGATAAGCTTCATTATAAAAATCAACTTCTTTAGAAAAGGCATTATTTATTTTATTTAACATAGTTGTAATATTAATATTAAGTTCATCACTATTTATATAGTATGTATTAGTAGACACTGTTAACCATTTCTCAATAACATCATAAGATGCTAAACAATCAACACTACTACATTTACTACCCATAAATATTATCTTAGCATCTTCTTTTTCTCTAATAGTATTTATTAAGCTATTTATTGGTAATTTTATTAAATCAACTACTTGACTTTCAGATTTCTTATATTCAGACATACTTTTACCATAAAATTTATTAAATTCATAATTTAAAGAATCATCTATATTAGTATAAAACACATTTTTTTCACCATCTATTAATAATGTTAATTTATCTTTATCACTACTTTTAATTACTATTTCTTTATTGCAATCTAATATTATAGTTTTCTTTTTCTTGTTGTATCTATAATTACCACATTTGTCATATTGATTAGTATAATTTTCACTACTAGGTCTATAATAAGACATCTTATATTCATTTATATTAAATACATCATAGTATCCATTAATATAGTTATACCTATACCAATTCTTATCAAGTATATCACTACTTATTTTATCATACTTAAAAATATATAATAACGTTAGTATTATACCTATAATAAAGATACCAATTATACATATTATATTCCTATTATTCATAGTATTATCATATCAAAAAACAAGTAATTTTTCAATTACTTGTTAGTATTTGCATAATAATTAAATTCACTTATTTCTCTTGATATATTATCTAAATCATCAGCATCTGCTTCATCTTCAAGAATTTCATCTATAAGAAACATTATATCATTTATAGAACCATACTTCATAGGATCTATTCCATATCTATTAAGTACTTCTATTTGATATTCTGATAAGTATATACCTTTTTTAATTTCTTTATGCATATATTTTTTTTCATATAAATCATTTATATTTACTTCTTGTCCATTAATATTCATACTTTTCACCTAATAAAAAATCACTATTAATCAGTGATTCCATATTTATCTTTGAATTTTTGTACGTTACCAGTCTTAACAGTTTTAAATTTACCTGTATAGAATGAATGACATTTATTACAAGATTCTAATTGAATTTCATCTTTTGTTGATTTAACTTCAAATTCATTTCCACAAGCACATTTAACTTTGCACACTTTTTGTACTGGATGTATTCCCTTTTTCATATTTTATCCTCCTCGCCATAACTAATTAACAGTTATAGAAATAACTTCAGTGAGTATTATACATGGTTTTTTATCTAAAATCAAGTACAAAATGTTAAATTAACACACCACTAACCAATATATTCAACTATTTTACTATATATTTGATAATTTACTTTATCATTTAGTCTCTTACTTTTAGAATTTTGGTATTTATAATATATTTCATTTATATTGATATCTCCATTATTTAATTTATAGTTTTCATTATAACAATAATTAGAAATTACTATAATTTTAGCTGGACTTATTTTCTTAATAAGATTCTTTAGTTCTTTTATATCATTAGATACATCTTCATTATATTTTAAAATTACACTTTTACTCTTATTACATTTTTCAAAGTATTTCTCATTATTAGCATTAACTATTATTATATCAGCATTAGCTATTAATGGATTTATATATACTTTCTTATCTTTAGAATAAACATAGTCATTGTTTTTAATATTGTAAATAATATCTTTATAAGTAGTATTTTCAGATGTGAATAACTTGTTAAAATCGTTAAGATTATAATATTTATCAAGCAAATACTTATCATATGTTTTATACTTACTATTAAGTAAATAGTTATCTCCAAGTAATAAAATATTAACCCTACTTTCCATAGTATAGTTATAAATTATATATGAGAAAATACAAGACAAGAAAAAAATAACTAGTAATTTATTTTTTTTCATAGATTTATCACCTAATAAATATTACTCAGCTACTTTTATTTTAGCACCTACATTTGCTAGTTTCTTTTCAACATCCCCATATCCTCTTAGAATATATTCACTACTTTCTATTTCAGTAACACCTTCTGCTATAAGACCAGCTATCAATAATGATGCTCCACCTCTTAAATCAGTAGCTATTACTTTAGTACCTTTAAGTTTACGAGGACCTTTAATTTCTATTTTATTTAAACTTAATATATTAGTAATTGCTCCCATTCTATTAAGATCATATGTATTTTTAAATCTATTTTCATATAGTGTTTCTTCTACTATAGATTTACCTTCTGCTTGCGTTAATAATGTTGTTATCGGTTGTTGCAAGTCAGTTGGAAATCCCGGAAACACTAAAGTCTTAATATAAGTTGGTTTTAAATGTTCACACTTAGATATTGTAAGAACATCTGCATCTATTGAATACTCTACTCCTATTTCTTTAAGTTTCATAAGAAGAGCTTCTATATGTTCTTTAATAATACCTTTAATTCTAAGATTATCTCCAAGTAACGCACCTATAATTATATAAGTACCACTTTCTATTCTATCTGGAAATACTTCAATAACTCCATTATCTAAGTTTTTAGTACCTTCTATTTCAATACGTTTAGTACCAGCACCTATTATCTTAACACCCATATTTATTAAGAAAGATGCAACATTTACTATCTCAGGCTCCATCGCAGCATTATCTATAATAGTAGTGCCTTCTGCTCCAACTGCTGCAAGCATAACATTAATAGTTGCTCCAACACTTGGAAAATCAAAATATATTCTTTTACCTACTAACTTATCAGCAGTTATTATATATCTATTTTTAATTATTTCTACTTTAGCTCCTAATTGTTCAAAACCCTTGATATGAATATCTATTGGTCTTGCTCCAATATTACATCCACCAGGAAAAGACATCTCAACTCTTCCAAACTTAGCAAGCAATACACCCATAAAATAATATGAAGCCCTCATTTGAACACTTAATTCTTCAGGTATAGGTTTATTAACAAGATTAGTTGAATCTATATATAATGCATCATCTTTATGTTCAACTTTACAATTAAGTAATTCTAAAATATTAATTAAATATTCTATATCACTTATAGTTGGTACATTATATATAACACTCTTAGTTTTAGCAAGTATTGCAGTAGGAATAAGCGCAACCGCACTATTCTTAGCCCCACTAATTTTAATTTCACCAGATAACCTATGGTTACCTTCTATAGTTATCTTTGACATAAACACCAATGCCTTTCTACTTATAATATACTATTAAAAATAGATTTTATCAACGAATTAGACAGTTTTTAAGCAGTGTTTACATTTAGAACCATTTAGATAAAACTTCGTATATTTTAGATTTATATTCTATTTTTTCATCTTTTTCATAATCAACCATACAAAGTGGAGGATATAAAATACACCAATAATTGTTACCTTTAGCTTCACCTATTTCAACAACTAAACTCTCATATTCCCCTGCCTCAAACTCAATATTATTATATTCTTTTCTAGGAAAATAGTTCATACCATACTTTACTTTATATTTTAAATTATAATTATTTTCACTAAATACTTTATCTATACTTGAGTTTACTTTATCTAAATTATTAACTACATTATTACGTGTATCATTTATATCATTAGAATCTTTAAATAACAATGTTGATAACTCGTTAACAACTTTTTCTTTTATTAATATATCAATAGATGAATTACTATTAGGAATAACTCTAAATCTAACCATATCACCACTTAAATTATATCTTGGCTTAGATACAACTATTAAAACTATTACAAAAAGTACTAAATATATTATTTTCTTCATTTAAAAACCAACCTTTCAATTTAATGTTGGCTGGTTTTATATTTTTTTATTCACTAATTATAAAGATATATCTATCTCTATTAGTTAAATCTTTTTCTATCATTATTCTAGAATCTTTAAAGTATTCAGTTGCTATTTCTTTTATAAAGTTTCCTTGCCACCATCCTATTTCAAAAGCTATTATAAATTTTTCACTAAGAAATGGCTTAATATTAGATATTATCTTTTTATAGAAATATAGTCCATCTTCACTAGCAAATAATGCTATATTTGGTTCATACTTTTTAACTGAATCCATTATTTTCTCATCAGTATCTATATATGGTGGATTACTTATAACTATGTCATACTTACCACTTACTTCATCTAACATATCACTTTTAATAAACTTAATATCTAAGTTATTCTCTTTAGCATTCATCATTGCTACTTCTAAAGCACTATTAGATATATCAATCGCAGTAACATTAGAATCCAATTCTTTACCTAAAGCAATACTTATAGCTCCACTACCAGTACCTAAATCAAGAATATTAACCTTTTTATTAAATAATTTCTTTGAATAATTTATAGTTTTCTCTACCAAATATTCAGTTTCATATCTAGGTATTAACACATTCTCATTAACATTTATTTTATATCCATAAAAGTTAACGTATCCTATCAAATATTGTATTGGATAGCCTTCTAGTAATCTTTGATAATCACTATCTATATCTTTACTTACTTTAATTAATTCTTCACATTCAGAACGACTAAATCCTAAAGACATAAATTTATCAATCATTATGTTCTTCAAGTCTCATTCTTTCATCTTCAGCAATTAATGCATTAATTAAGTCTTCTAGGTCACCTTCCATAATCTTATCTAAATGCATTACAGTATAATTAATTCTATGATCAGTAAGTCTATTTTGTGGATAATTATATGTTCTTATCTTTTCAGCTCTATCTCCTGTACCTATCTTACTTCTTCTTTCATTACCAAGTTTTTCATCTTGCTCTCTTTGTTTTAAATCATAAAGTCTTGTTTTTAATATTTGAAGTGCCCTTTCTTTATTCTTTATTTGACTTCTTTCTACTTGGCAATAAACTATTATACCAGTTGGTATATGTGTAACTCTAACCGCAGAGTCTGTAGTATTAACACATTGTCCTCCAGCTCCACTACTACGAGTTATATCTATTCTTATATCACTATCTTTTATTTCTACATCTATTTCTTCTGCTTCAGGCATAACTAATACTGTCGCAGTACTTGTATGTACTCTACCAGCAGATTCTGTTTCAGGTACTCTTTGAACTCTATGAGCACCACTTTCATACTTAAGTTTTGAATAAACGCTTTCTCCACTAAGCATAAATTCTATTTGTGAGTATCCCCCACTTTCACCAGGTACTTCATGGGTTACTTCAAGCTTCCATCCTTGCTTTTCAGCATATTTAGTATACATTCTAAATAAGTCTCCAGCAAATATATTGGCTTCATCTCCTCCAGCCGCACCACGAATCTCAATAATAACGTTCTTTTCATCATTAGGATCCTTAGGTAAAAGCATAATCTTTAATTTACTTTCTAATGTTTCTTTTTCTTTATGTAAATTATCAATTTCTTCTAAAGCAAATTCCTTCATTTCAGGATCTTTACTCATCTCTTTAGCTGCTTCTATATCATCTAAAACAGTATTATACTTTTTATAAGCTTCTACTACTGGTTCAATAGAATTCTTCTCTTTAGATATAGTTTGCATCTTCTTGTAATCATTATATACTTCTGGTTTTAATAATTCATCACATAAATTATTATATCTTTCCTGTATTATTTCTAATCTTTCTTTCATATTTCCTCCCTTTATTAAATATTTAAGAAAGCCTCGCTACAAGTCAGATTCGTCTTCGTATCCTTCATCAACGATAACTAAATCTCTTAAGTCATCATCAGTATCATCATCTTCTGTTTCATCAATATCATCATAGAAGTCACTTTCATGTTCTTCCATATCTTCTTCTTTTTCTTCAAGAGTATCTTCATCATCTTCAAGTTCTTCTTCAAGCTCCTTAATATTGATTTCAGCAGTATGATTCTCTCTTAAATCCCAATATCCCTTTTCAAGTTGAATAAATCTCTTTTCAGTCGCAAGTAGTGCAAAGAAATCAGCTATTTGATTTTCAAATGCATCCTCACCAAGATTAAGTTCATCACATATTATCTTAAATATGTCATTGATCTTCATCTTTTTTCCTTTTTCTTTTAATATTATATATGCAATGTCATCAAATGGCATTGTTTCTAACTCTTCTTTACTTACAGTTTTAAATTTCATTATTTATTAAGCCTCCTTAAGACTATTTTTTCTTTCCCTTAAAATTATACATATTTTTTTATATAAATCAAGTATTTTTTATAGATTTACAATACATAATAATTAATGGTGTAAATGATATGAAAAAATTACTATTATTAACTAAAATATTTATATTCACATTTTTCTCTATTATTATAATAATTTTAAGTCTTTATGCTTATGCTTTTATCACACCTAAGTTCAATATTAATACAAGTAAGAGTATAATTTATTATGATAAATATGGTAATGATTTATTCCAAGAAAGAGAAAAAAACGATTTTGTAGAACTATCTAACATTAGTGATTATGTTAAAAATGCTATTGTTTCTATAGAAGATAAAAACTTTTATAATCATAAGGGATTCGATTATTTAAGAATTGCTAAAGCTATGTTTGTAAATTTAAAAAGTAAAAAAATTAAAGAAGGAGCCTCTACTATATCTCAACAATATATTAAAAATTTATATTTAACTTTTGATAAAACTTGGGAAAGAAAAATACAAGAAGCACTTCTTACTTTAGAACTTGAAACACATTATTCTAAAAATGAAATACTTGAAGGATACTTAAATACTATTGATTTTGGTGCTGGTAATTATGGAATTAAAGAAGCAAGTAAATATTATTTTAATAAAGAACCCAAAGACCTAACACTTGCTGAAGCATCTATTATAGTTGGTATACCAAAAAATCCAAGTTATTATAATCCAGTTACTCATTATGACCATGCTAAAAATAGACAAAAAGATGTACTCTCTAGCATGGTTAAAAATAAATTAATATCCGCTGATGAAATGAATAAAGCTTATAATGAAGAATTAAAATTCCATGGAAAAAATGATAAAGTAGAACTTTCAAGTATTTATTATTACAAAGATGCTGTCTTAAAAGAACTTTCCAGTATAAAAGAAATACCATCTTCTCTACTAGATATGGAAGGTCTTAAAATATACACTAATCTTGATAAAGATGTACAAAAAAACTTAGAAAATAATGTTGATAAAGAAATGAAAGACACTACTTTACAGGTAGCTTCTATAGTAATAACGCCAACAAATGGTAAAATAGTTGCTCTAATTGGAGGAAAAGACTACTCAATTTCAGAGTACAATAGAGCATACTCATCAAAAAGACAAGTTGGTTCAACTATAAAACCTTTTCTTTATTATAGCGCTCTTGAAAATGGATTTACTCCGTCAAGTACATTTCTAAGTGAAAGAACAACATTCAACCTAGGAGACACTGTTTATTCTCCAAGAAACGCAGGTAATATCTATGCTAATAAAAATATTTCTATGTTGTCAGCTATCGCATATTCAGATAACATTTATGCGATGAAAACACACCTTTTCTTAGGAACCGATATGCTATCTAAAACAATAAAAAGAGTTGGTATAAAAACAGAAGTAAAAGAGAATGCATCTTCTGCCTTAGGTACAACTGAAATTAATATGATAGACTTTTCTAATGGTTTTATTACTCTAGCAAACGAAGGTAAACATGAGAGTCCTCATTTAATTGAAAAAGTAACTGATAACACAGGTAAAATACTTTATGAATATAAATATAATGAAGACTATGTATTAAATAAAAAATATGTATATATTCTAAACAATTTATTAACATCTACTTATAACTATAGTTTGATTAACTATACTTCTCCAACACTAGTTAGTATAGGAAATGAACTAAAAAGTAAATATGCTGCTAAAAGTGGTAGTACATCAACTGATTACTGGACTGTTGGATATAATAAAGACTATTTAATGCTTGTTTGGGCTGGAAATGATGATAATACTAAAGTCAAATCAAAGGACTCTAAAATAACAAAAAAAATATGGGCAAAAACTATATCAACTATTAAAGATAATAAAAATGAATGGTATGACATACCTAAGGGAATAACAGCCGCATCTATAAATTCAATCAGTGGAGAACCTAGCAGTAATGGTTTTGTTTGTTACTATGAAAAAGGTTCAGAACCAAAATATGATATAAATTTTTCCAATATAAAAGACTCTTTTAATTAAGAGTCTATTTTTTATTCTTTTAGTTTAGTTCCACAATTACTACAGAACTTACCAATTGCCATTTCTCCACAATTAGGACATTTCTTTGGTTCAGGTACATCTTCTACTTTAACTTCTTCATTATTGAATATTGTACCCATCTCTGGTTGATTAGTTTCAGGTTTATAACCATTAACATCAGTACCATTATTTATAGCACCCATCATATTGTTAACAGCACCACTAGCCATATTCATACCCATGAATCCCATCATAGCACCATTTTCATTAGAAGATGCATTTCTTAAAGCATCAGCAGAAGCACTAGCCATTAAGCCAGATTGTAAATTCTTATTTGAGAAAATTGTTGCTTCATCTATCTTATTTACTTTAACCATAGATTCATCAGTAAGATTGATGTCTCCAATAGCTACATCTACTACTTCTAAACCATAATTTTGTCTCCAAGAATCATCCAAACATACATTCATTTCTTCAGAAATATCACCATTATAAAGCCCTATATCACCAAAAGAAACTTTATGTTTTCTCATAACAACAGTAATTGCTTGAGTTAACTTTTCAATAAATTTAGATTGTAATTGGCTTCCAACAACATCTTCATAATAAACAGTATCAGCAGCATTAGCTCCTATAACACTATTTACTAACATAATTGGATCAACTACTTTAAATGCATATTCTCCAAAGAATGTAACTTCTAACATACCATATTTTTCATCAGTAATCTTTCTTGGTTGTGGTGAACCAAATTTATTTCCTGTAATAGTTAATAAATTTACATAGTAAACTCTTTGATCTTTAGCAGTTTGTCCTCCATAAGTAAAACGTTTTCCAATAGTCTTAAATGTATCTATAATACCTTTTCCAAGACCACCAGTAAATATACTAGGTTCACTACTAGAATCAAAATAGAATGTCCCTGCATCAGCAGTAAATTCTTTAATTTCACCATTTTCAATGATCATCATTGCCATACCTTGAGGTACAACAATAGTACTTCCATTAGAAATAATTCCTTCACTTGGATTAGAATTACCAGTTCCATGATTTATAATACCTCTTTGTATTAATACATTTTTTGAAATAGTAGGACAAGTCACAAACTCTTTAAATTGATCACCAAAAGCAGTTGTAGTAGCACTTGATAATGCCTTAATTAATCCCATAACAATTACCTCTTTTCTATAATTCTAAGTTTATTATAACATGTATATTCTATATTTAAATAATTTTTTATCTTAAAATGTAAAGTAAAAAACACTTACATAGGTGTGTTCTTATTAATATCTATTATTATTTGATATTTATCAGTTAAATCAACTTCACTAGTTTCAATCATACTGCTTACTTCAGATAAACTACTAACAAAATCTCTAACTTTATTAATTACTTTTGGTAAATTAACTTCTCCATATTCATTAAGTAATGAATCCTCATCAGGCTTTTCTTCTTCCACTTCTTCTTGTTCCTCAGGAAATTTATATGGATTGAAATAAGTATTACCAATAGTACTTTCTGATTCCTCATTCTTAACAAAATTTTCAGGTGTACTTTCTTTTTCAAAATCCCCAGAAGAATTAGTATTTTCACTTATGAATGGTGTCTCTATACTACTTGGTATTTCATTGTTTTCACTAACATTCATAGTATTTTGACTAGTTTGTACTGGACTAGTATTTTGAAATGGATTTATTATTTCAGTATCATCAGTATACTCAGTTAAAACCGCTTTATCAGGTTCAATAGAAACCACTTCAGGTACCTTTATATCTAAATATTCTTCAATTGGATTATTACCAATTACTTGTTCTTTTGTTTCTTGAACAGGCTCAGGTTTTAAGAATCTTTGAATATCAGCCGGTAATTCTTCATGTATTTTATCTCTATTTAATAACTCACTAACTGCTTCTTCAGTTTGTCTAACAGTAAGTTTCTCACTAGTAATTCTATGTAATAAACTCTTTTGTAAATCTTCATTATTAAGCGATAATAAACTTCTAGCATGTCTTTCAGATATTCTATTATATAAAAGAGCATCTTGCACTTCTTTTGGTAAATTTAAAAGTCTCATTTTATTGGCTACTGCTGATTGACTTATTCCAAGTTTAGTAGCAATATCTTCCTGAGTAAATCCTCTGTCCATTAATTTTTTATATGACTGTGCTTCTTCAATAACAGATAAATTCTTTCTTTGAAGATTTTCAAGTAATGCAATTTCAGCACTAGTATTATCATCAGTATTATTTATAATAGCAGGAATCTTTTTAAGCCCAGCAAGACATGAAGCTTTATATCTTCTTTCTCCTGCGATTATTTCATATTTTTCTCCTATACTTCTAAGCACTATAGGTTGAATAACACCATACTTAATAATAGAATTAGCAAGTTCATTTAATTCTTTCTCATCAAAAGCAAGTCTTGGTTGAAATCTATTAGGTATAATATCTTCAACTGGTATATAATAAATTTTATCTTTATTCTCGTCCATAATCTCTATCCTTTTTTCCTACTATATATTCATTTTAAAGCATTTTAAAGATTTTATCAAGTTAATAACTAGATATTTACTATTTATTTTTATACATTTTTAATAAAGAATTATAACTTCTAGGATACTTTTTATCAGTTACTTTTTCTTTCTTATATACAGGTATTACTCTATAAGCATCATTTATTGGTAAAGTATATACTTCTTTCTGAATTAATTTTATTCCAAGTTCACTCTCTAAATAACTATATTTTACTAGTTCTTCTTCACAATTAGACTTTAATGGAACTAAAAAACCATTTACTTTTACTAAAGATGTAGCCATTTCAAGTATCATAGGTATTGAAGTAACAGCTCTACAAGTAACTATATCAAATTTTTCACGTTCCTTAGAACTATAATTTTCAATTCTATCATTTATAACGGTAACATTTTCTAATTTTAGTGACTCTTTTACTGCATTTAAGAACATACATTTCTTCTGATTAGATTCAACTAATGTAATACTTACTTTAGGAAAAACTATAGCTATAGGAAGACCAGGAAATCCAGCACCCGTACCAAAATCACATAGACTAACTTCTTTATTTAAATCTACTACTTTTGATAAACATAATGAATCATAAAAGTGTAACAAAAATACATCTTTTTCTTCAAGAATAGTAGTCATATTAAATTTATTATTCCATTCTACTAGCATTTCAAAATAAGTAAAAAACTTACTATATACCTCTTCACTTATCTTAATATTCAATTTATCACAATATAATATAAATTCTTCTTTAGTCATTATTGTATTCCTTTTTTAAATAAACTAATAACATAGTAATATCAGATGGGTTAACACCACTTATTCTAGATGCTTGTCCTATAGTTAAAGGTCTAATCTTACTAAATTTTTGTCTTGCTTCAGTAGCTATATTAGGTACCTTATCATAATCTATATCTTCGGGTATTTGCTTATTTTCTAACTTTAACATCTTTTCTACTTCAGCCTTAGTTTTATCTATATATCCTTTATATTTAATTTCTATTTGAACCATATCAGCTATCTTTTTATCATATGGCCTATTCATATAGTCAAGTAAAACACATATATCAATTTCAGGTCTTTTTACTAAATCTTTAAGTGATGTCCTTCCATATATTTTAGAAGAATTAATACTTTCTAAAAACTTATTTACTTCATCTGTAGACGTTAAATAAGTATTATCTAAATACTCTTCTAACTCTTTCATATCATTAACCATCTTAGTAAATATCTGATACTTTTCATCATTTATAAGACCAAGTTTTCTACCATAAGGTGTTAATCTAAGTGATGCATTATCATGTCTTAGAAGTAATCTAAATTCGGCACGAGAAGTTAATAATCTATATGGTTCAGTTATTCCTTTATTAATCAAGTCATCAATAAGTACACCTATATATGCTTCATTTCTCTTTAATATAAATGGATCTTTTCCTTGTAATTTCAAAGATGCATTAATACCTGCCATAAGTCCTTGAGCAGCAGCTTCTTCATAGCCACTTGTTCCATTTATTTGACCAGCAGTAAATAAATTTTCGAGTACTTTATTTTCTAAAGACATCTTTAATTGTAATGGATCTATCGCATCATATTCAATTGCATAACCATACTTAGTTATCACCACATCATGAAGACCATACATAGTTTTTAATAATCTTTCTTGTATTTCATGAGGCATAGTAGTAGAAAAACCACCAACATAATACTCAATATCATCACTACGTTCAGGTTCTAAAAATATTTGATGTCTATCTTTATCATTAAATTTAACAACTTTATCTTCAATAGATGGACAATAACGAGGACCAATTCCTTTAATCATTCCACTATATAAAGCACATTTATCTAAGTTGTCCATAATTATTTTATGTGTTTCTTTATTAGTATAAGTTAAATAACAAGGAGTTTGTTTATTAACATCATATGTTGCATCATAAAAATTACTAAATGTAAGTGGCTCTTTATCTCCTTCTTCTATTTGTATTTCATCAAAATTAATACTACTCTTTAATATTCTAGGAGGAGTACCAGTCTTTAATCTTATTATATTTATACCATTCTTTTGAAGTGAATCACTCAAATACATAGAATTCTTTTCACCATGAGGACCACCCTTATGTTTTTCATGACCACACATAATATCAGAGTTTAAATATGTTCCAGTAGTAAGAACAACTGCTTTACTTTCTATTTTTTCCCCTTCTTCAGTAATAATTCCACATACTTTTTTATGTTCAACAATTAATTCTTTAACTATTGCTTCTTTAATATCTAAATTTTTAGTTTCTCTTAAAGTCTTTAACATTTCTTTAGGATAATTAACCTTGCATCCCTGACATCTAAGTGATCTAACACCTGGTCCTTTTTTAACATTAAGCATCTTAATTTGAAGATGAGTTTTATCAGCACAATAACCCATTTCTCCACCTAATGCATCTATTTCACGTACAACAATACCCTTTGCAGAACCACCTATTGATGGATTACAAGGCATATCTGCTATATTATTTATATTAATTGTAATAAGCAAAGTCTTTTCACCCATTCTAGCACTAGCTAAAGAAGCCTCACATCCAGCATGACCTCCACCAACAACTATAACATCATATTTCATTATTTATCATCTACTTTCCAAGACAGAACTTACTAAATATTTCATTTAACAAGTCCTCACTACCAACTTCACCAGTTATTTCACCTAAAGTTTCCCATAATCTTTTAACATCTATTTCAATCATATCTACTTCTAAATCATTATTAACAGCATTTTCAATCTCATCAACAATACTCAAAGACTTATTTAATAAAGCTATTTGTCTAGCATTAGATATATAAGTATAATTTGATTCAGCAATAGATTTTAAATCAAATATACTAGAAATTTTATCTTTAAGTTTTTCTATCATATCATTATCAAACGTCGACATATTAATAGAATTATAACTACTTAGTTCATCTACTTTATAATCTTTTTTCTTATCATTTTTATTATAAACTACAAGTATCTCTTTATCTTTAATTTTATCAAGTACTTCTTTATCTTCCTTATCAAACCCATCTTCACTATCAATAACAAAAAGTACTAAATCAGCTTCATCTATTGCATCTACACTTCTTTTAACACCGATAGCCTCAACTACATCATTAGTTTCTCTAATACCAGCAGTATCCAATATATCAAGTTTAACTCCATCAATCATTAATGTGCCTTCAACAATATCACGAGTCGTTCCTTTTATATCAGTAACAATTGCTTTATTTTCTTTTAATAATGAATTTAAAATACTACTTTTACCAACATTAGGTTTACCAACAATAACAATCTTAAGGCCATTTTTTATTAATAATCCTTTTTTACTATTTTTAAGTAACTTGTTAACTTTTTCTCTTATAAATTCATTTGTATCATTTATCATTTCTTTAGTTACAACAATTGCATCTTCATATTCAGGATAATCTATATTAACTTCTATATTAGCAATCAAAGCAAGAACTTTCTCTTTTAATTCATTTATTTCACCAAAAATAGTTTTATCAACACCTTTAAGTGCCATCTTTCTTGAACTTTCTGTTTGTGCATTTATAAGGTCCCCTACTGCTTCAGCTTGAGTTAAATCTATTCTTCCATTTAAGAATGCCCTTTTTAAAAATTCTCCAGGTTCAGCAAGCCTAGCACCATTTGATAGTACTAACTCCATAACTTTATTAACAGAGGCACTACCACCATGTACACTTATTTCAACTATATCTTCAGTTGTAAAACTTTTAGGAGATCTAAATACAGATAAAAATACTTCATCGATTTTTTCTTCATTTTCCATTATAAAACCATAATGTACAGTATGACTTGGTACATTACTCATATCCTTTGAAAATATTTTATTTGCTACATTTATAGA
The DNA here is from genome assembly GCA_905193755.1 of uncultured Clostridium sp. Classification (GTDB taxonomy): domain Bacteria; phylum Bacillota_I; class Bacilli_A; order RF39; family UBA660; genus CAG-1000. The sequence continues at coordinate 18,481 of CAJJPX010000020.1, forward strand.
ATCTTTTCCACTAATTCTAATAACATTAATAGAACTTTCTCCTATAGTTGTAGCAACTGCTGCTATAGTATCTTCCATATATTAGTCTCCTTTTTCTTCACGCTAGATTATAACACAATATAAGAAATATGTAAAACAAAAAGTATGCATTTAGCATACTATTCATCTTCTTTGCTCTCTGTGTACTTAATAACTACACATCTATTAGGTTCTTCTCCTTCACTTTCAGTCTTTATATATTTAAAACCTTGAAGTGCTGAATGAACAACTTTTCTTTCATAAGAATTCATAGGATCCAACTTAACATCAACCTTTGACAAAGTTACATCTCTAGCTATTTTCTTAACTTTCTTTTCTAAGAAATAATTTTGTTTTTCCTTGTATCCTTCAACATCAATTGTAATATTTACATATAAATCAATTGCATTTAATATTGCCTGTCTTACATATGTTTGAATTGAATCAAGTATATGACCATTCTTTCCAATTAACAATGAATTATTTTGAGAATGTAATCCATAATAGATTTGTCCATCTCTAATTTTAGTTTCAACATTAGCATTTACTCCCATAGAAGATAATAATTCTTTAATTATTTCTTTTCCTACTTCAGCTACATCACTAATCTTTATTACTTCTAGTGTATATTTTTTACCACTAAATAATCCACCTTTTTCTTCATATGATCTAGTAATTACATCTTCTTCTTTTAACCCTAGCTCATTTAACGCCTTATCTAAAAGACCTTCTTCACTTTTAGCTTGAAATTTATACTTCTCCATATTACTACAACTTACCTTTCTTTAATATCAAGTTTTGGACAACTGTAAATCCATTTGAAACTATCCAATATAATGCGATAGATGTTGGTAAACTAAATGATACCATAGATATAAATACAATCATAAATGTACTCATCATTTTCATTTGCTTAGCTTGTTCAGCATCACCACTTACATTCATATTCTTAAATGAAAAATATGTTGCTCCAATAATTAATAATATAAGAATTATATACCAGTAATTGCCAGCTTTAAATCCTTCAAGTGGTGTAGTACCTAAATTAAATACTAAGAAATTCTTTTCAAAGAAAGCAGGTACTCTATAAACAGCTTCTAAGAATGCAAAGAATATTGGTAATTGTAAGAATGAGAATAAACATCCTGATAAAGGACTAATATCATATTTCTTATAAATAAGTAACATTTCTTGACTTTTAGCCATCATAGCATCTCTATCTGCTTCTTTACCCCTATATTTCTTCTCTAACTTATTCAAATCTTTTTGAGCTTTTTGCATATTTTCACTCATATTAACAGATTTTTTAGATAGTGGGAACATTATAGCTCTTAGTATAAGTCCAACAATCATAATTGCTACACCATAATTTTTTACAAGTAATCCAACTTTGACGATAACCCAAGCTAATGGTTTAACAAATAAGGATGTCCATAACCCCTCATAACCACCAGAGTTGATTTTTAAATCCTTGCATGCAGGCAATTTATCATAATCAACAATTAGATTATCTTTATTATTTTCATATGTTTCTTTTAACTCGGCACTCTCTGGTTTACATATTATGTTTGAAACATAGCTCTTTTCTACCTTCTCACCATCAATATCAACTTCTGTATTAAATCTTTTAGTACATCCACAAAGTGTTAACATTAATAGAAGAACAATAGCAATTTTTTTCTTCATTATTTTTCTCCTCTCAATAATTTAAGTAATTCATTACTTATTTCTTGATATGAACCACCTAAAATGTTAGTCCTTAATATTATAACATAATCATTAGAAGAATTAATAACATTTTTCATTAATATATCCTTAACTCTTCTTTTATATAAGTTTCTAGTATGAGCTTTTCCTATTTTTTTACCTACACTTATACAAAACCTATTATATCCTAAGGAATTTTTGGCAATATAAATCACAAAAAATTTATTATATTTTTTGTTAGATTTTTTTATTATTTCTTGTATTTCTTCATTTTTTCTTACTATAAATTTTTTATTCATATCTGCCTCTAAAAAATATTATATAAAAAAAATTACTTATTTTAAAGTAATTTATTTATTTTGATAATTCTTTTCTTCCTTTTGCTCTTCTAGATTTTAATACATTAGTACCTTTTCTTGCTAAAAATCCTGAAGTTTTTGATTTCTTTCTATTGTTAGGTTGAAATGTTCTTTTCATTGTTTATACCTCCATTTCTTCTCTCGACTGAGTTAGATTATATACTAACAAGTTAAAATTGTCAATTATTTATTTAAATTCTATTAAAGTTATTAATGAATTTCTCAATTCTTCAAACGTATCATAAAGTCCTATATATTTATATAAATCTTTTAAAAAATCTTCACCTTTTAATATTTTTCCATCTTTCGTATATACAAGAGAATCTAATGGAATCGTATCTATAACTTTATTTATCCTAAAATATTCTTTTACTGTTATTTTAGATTTATCTTTTAAATCAACAACTTTATTACCGTATTCTATATTTAAAGGAAACAAGTATACATTTCTTGGTTTATCGAATTCTTCTAAAGACTTTACTTCAATTTCAATCTTATATTTTTTAAATAATACATATTTTAATATGGAATAAACATCATTTAATGAAAAATTCATTTTTTTATACGCAAAAAACAAACTTGATATCAACATCATTAAAGTATAAATATAATCTTTCTTCATACTTGAAAAATCCAATAACTTATCAATATCTTTATAATTTTCTGATAATAATTTACTGAAAATATTGTAAAAATAACCATAAAATGTTGAACTTTCTTCTCTTTTAATAAAATTATCATAAAATTTTGAATAAACTAAATTTAAATAATCTTCACTTCCATAAGAGATTATTCTTTCATCTAACTTATTAATAAAATATATCATTTTATTCTCATCTACTTTTAAATTATATTCATTTGGGTTCATACTTCCAATATTCATATCAGAATTATATTTAAACATAGAATATATATCTTCATCATTATTAATAACTTTAATACTATTATATATTGATAGTAACATTCTTTTTTTATTCAATCTTCTTTCATTTTTATATCTACTATCTATATAAACTTCTAAATTATCTAAAGTTAAATCATCAATATTCTTTAATGTTGAAAAATATTCGTATAAACAAATATAATAGAAATTCTTAAAGTTGTATGGCTTATATTCATATGAAAAACCTAGTAAATTATCTTCTGGAAGAAATGGAATAACTCTAGATTTTATTTCATCAACTATTTCTTTATTACTTTTAAAGTGATTAACTATTTTGATAGCTTCTATTTCGTTGTCAACGCGAATTTCAAGTAAAGCATTTTTAGATACTTTTTGTAATTTGATATATGAATTAATTTTATTTTCTATCAAAAACTTTATTAAATTTATTGAAATTTTTTCATAGTTTTCTATAAACACTGGAACATCAATTATAACTTTAGGTGTTGGATCATTATATTCTTTATATATTATTTCATTTATAAATGCAACATATAAAATCGTACTCGCTGTAATCGGAAGCATATATCGCATAT
>CAJJPX010000021.1 GCA_905193755.1 uncultured Clostridium sp.
CACTTTTAAAATATTTACTTTAATTTATACTGCGGTATAATGTAGTAAAATGAGTTGATTTGATTTCAAATACAGCTCATTTTTTTTGGAGGTGAATTTTATGAAATGATTATTGTTTGAAAATTAATAAGTTTTAATAATTACAAAGTTTGAAAGGAGAGATAATTAATGAACTTAAATGAAATGATTAAAACAGGCATTAATAGTATTTCTATAAATGACTCTATTAATGCACCAATACTTAAATTTACTTTAAAATTAAACGAAAATACTATAGCTCCCACTGGGAATAATATAGTAATTACTAATACAACAGGAAGTACTACGACTGAAGCGGTAAATTATACTTTTAATTTACAAAACCCTTTATCATACTTAGATGGAGTAACTGACGAATTTGTTTTAGAACCAGTTATTATGGAAAATAAAGTTACATTAGCAGCAAAAGTTATAAGAAGAATTGAAGGAAACGCTGTTAAAAGTACCCCAACCATTGAAGACGTAACTAGTTTGCCAATATATCTAGTTGAAGATTTAAACACAATTACTACTAACTATGAAAATGCTGTGATAGATATTGTATATCCAAAAAATATAGATTTTGTTAAATTATTTTTAAACAATACTCTATATAGCTTAAACAGAAAAACAGAAGTTTTAACTTTGGACGACATCTATTTTAAAGACTGTTTTACTGATAACGAAGGAGATATTAATGTTGAATTTAATGAATGCAAAGTTAAATGCTTGTCTAGTAAATCAGGTAACTTCAGAATAGATAGCATGGGTAATATTACTTGTAATACTATATTAACAACTGGACAAACTGAAGAGCCATCACTAACATTTAATCAAATATACCCAGTAGGTAGTATATATCTATCAGTAAATTCAACTAACCCTAAAACTTACTTTGGTGGAACATGGGAACAAATAAAAGACAGATTCTTATTAGCAGCAGGTAATACTTATAGTGCTGGTAGTACAGGCGGAAGTGCTTCTATCCAGTCTCATACTCACTCAATACCGTCGCTATCAGGTACTGCAGCATCAGCTGGAGCGCACACTCACATAGTGTCAAAAAGAACGACAACATATGCAGCAGGTACTCAGACAAATTACCGTGCCATTGCGTCTCCTACATCTGTAAAAGCAGACTATACAGAAAACTGTGTATCTGAAAGTGCAGGAGCACATACACATTCAGTTAGTGTAAATGGTGGAACTACTGGAAGTGCAGGAAGTGGAAATGCAGGAAATATGCCACCATATTTAACAGTTTATGTTTGGAAAAGAACAGCTTAAGTGGCTGTTCTTTAATAATGGAGGAATTTATGAGAGAAATAAAAGAACTAAGAAAATTAATAAAATAATAGAATTAATATCTAAAATAAATAGAAGAAACTTTGATATTGATATAGAAGATTATACAGAAGATGAACTTTCTATATTAAAGCAAGAAGTATATAAAACGTCTTTAATGCTTAGAAGTGAAACAGATAATTCTTTAAAAGATAAATTAAATCTTAAGGATTCTTTAAGTGATATAAGTCATCAGTTAAAAACTCCTCTTACGAGTATAACTATTATGATAGATAATATACTTGATAATGAAGAGATGGACTCTAAAACTAGATGTAAGTTCTTAGTAAATATTAAAAGAGAGATAATAAATATTAATTTTTTAGTTCAGAATCTTCTTAAACTTTCTAAGTTTGATGCGAATGTAATAAAATTTAATAATGAAGAAGTATTAATTAAAGATATAGTAGATGAAGCTATTAAGAAAGTTAGTGCTTTAAGTGAATTAAAGGGTGTAAGTATTAAAGTATCTGGAGATAAGGGTTCTACTATAAAATGTGATTTTATGTGGGAAGTAGAGGCTCTATCAAATATAATTAAGAATTCTATTGAACATATAGAAGGGGAAGGGTTTGTAGAAGTAAATTATACTAAGAATAAAGTATATTCTAGGATACTTATTAGAGATAATGGTGTTGGAATAAACGCGGAAGATTTACCATATATATTTGATAGATTTTATAAAGGAAAGAATACTAGTAAAGATAGTGTTGGAATTGGCCTTGCTTTATCAAAGTCAATAATTGAAAAAGATAATGGAAGTATTAGTGTTAAAAGTTCTCCTAAAATTGGTACTATATTTACTATAAAATATTTTGAATAGTGAGGAATTATGAATAGATTTAAAAGTACAAAATTAGCTAGTATATTTGGAATACTTGGTAATATACTTCTTATGATAATTAAAGGAATTGTTGCTTTGTTAACTGGTAGTCAGGCAATGATCGCTGATGCATTTAATAGTGCTGGAGATATATTTTCTTCACTTATGACATATATAGGTAACAAGATATCTAGTAAACCTAGGGATGATGATCATAACTTAGGACATGGTAAAGCTGAATATATATATTCAATGCTTATTAGTATATCTATGATTTTAATGGCTTTATTTATATTAAAAGATTCATTTATTTCATTAATAAAAGGAAAAGAATATGACTTTTCAGTGTGGTTAATAGTTGTATGTATAATTACAATAATTATTAAGTTTAGTTTATATATTTATACTAGTAAAGTGTATAAGAAATATAATAATTTACTTGTTAAAGCTAATTCAAGAGATCACTTTAATGATATGATTATTACTAGTGTAAACTTAGTGTCATGTATATTATCGATATATGGAATATACTTTTTAGATGGAGTAGTTGGTATTATAATATCAGTTTGGATTATATATACATCTATAAAACTATTTATTGAAAGTTATAATGTTTTGATGGATAAGTCAATATCTATAGAAACAAAAAATGAAGTATATGAAATAATAGATAGACATAAAGAAATAAAAAAAGTATTTCATTTTAATTCAACGCCAGTAGGATACAAGTATCAAATAAGTTTTACTATATATGTAGATGGAAATATGAGTACTTTTGATAGTCATGATATAGCAAATAAACTTGAAAAAGAAATCGTTAAAGAGATAGATGAAATATACTTGGTTATAATTCATGTTAACCCAATTTAGGAGGATTTATGAATTTTTTAGAAATATTACTTATTAGTGTGTCACTTGCGGCTGATGCTTTTGCGGTTAGTGTATGTAAAGGACTTTCTTTAAAGAAAATTAAAGTTAATGATGCAGTTAAGATTGGTATATGGTTTGGTGTTTTTCAAGCATTGATGCCTACGATTGGATTCTTTTTAGGAGATGCTTCCCGTCATATAATAACAAGCATAGATCATTGGATAGCATTTATATTATTAGTGTTTATTGGTGGTAAGATGGTTGTTGAGTCACGTTCTAAGAGTGAAAAAGTAGATAGTGATTTAGGGGTTAGAACTATGTTGATGCTATCTATTGCGACAAGTATAGATGCTTTAGTAGTAGGGATTGCTTATGTTTGTGCTTATGGTAGTAAGAATGCGGTTGTTACTTTTCCAATGATAGGTATTATTACATTTATTCTATCAGTAGTTGGTGTTTACATAGGAAATAAGTTTGGTAGTAAATACAAGAGTGTGGCTGAGTTAACTGGAGGAATTATTCTTATACTTTTAGGTGTTCAGATTTTACTTGAACATTTAGGAGTTTTATAAAAAAACTATAAAATATATTTAAAATATTGTATAATAAAGTAGAGGTGAAGGATATGAAAAAAGTAAATACTGTTATAATAGGAATTTTATTTATAATAGTTGGTGTTATTATTGGTCTTAATTCATTTGGAATTACTAGTATTAATATATTCTTTGATGGATGGTGGACTTTATTTATTATAATTCCTGCGATTAATGGAATTATTGGTGATGATGAAAAACTTGGTAGTATTATATGGCTGGTAGTTGGAATTATTCTTTTATTAGGATGTCAAGATATGATTAGTTTTAGTTTCATATGGAAATTAATGTTACCGCTAATCTTAGTGTTTATTGGACTTTTTATTATGTTTGGCAATAATGATAAAAAAGAAAAGTCTAATAATAAAGGTCGCGAATTTTGTGCTTGTTTTAGTGGACAAACTGTAAAATTCGATGATCAAGATTTTAAAGGTGCTGAAGTAAATGGTATATTTGGTGGTATTACTCTTGATCTTAGAAATGCTAAAATTAAAGATGGAAGTGTAATAGATGCTGCTGCTGTATTTGGTGGCGTTACTATACTTATACCAGAAGACTTAAAAGTTGAAATTAAATCAACATCAGTATTCGGTGGAGTAACTGATAAAACAAAGACTAGAGAAAAGAAAGATAAAACAACATTATATGTTAACGGAAGTGCTATATTTGGTGGAGTAGAAATTAAATGACAAATGGCCAAAAGATAATAAAATATTGTGCTCTTACTTTAGCAATTCTATTAATAGTTGGTATTTTTGGTGCTATAGTTAGTTTTGTTATAAATATAATTGATTCTTTTACTCCTAGACTTTATGATGAAAAAAATACATATATTTATACTGAAACTAAAGAGCAAGAAATAAATTCTTTAGAAATTAAATTAAAGATAAGTAGTTTAAAAATAGTTAGTGGAGATTTTTTTTCAATAGAAACTAATAATAAAAATATTAATTATAGTGTGAATGAAGATAAAATTACTATAAAAGAAAAAAGAAATTTAAATTTTAAAGATTCTAAAGTGATAATAACTGTACCTGAAGATAAAATATTTGATAGTGTTATTATTGATACTGGTGCTGGTAATATAGATGCTGATAATTTTAGTTCTATATACTTAAAAATAGATGGTGGAATGGGTGATATTACTTTTAATAATTTGAGTGTTACTGAAGAAATTAAAATTGAAATTGGAGTAGGTAATATAGAACTATTAGATTCTCAAATAAATAATCTAGAATTTGATGGTGATGTTGGTAACTTTAGATTTGAAGGCGATTTATTTGGAAAAAGTGATTTTGATACTGGTATTGGCGATATATATGTAGAAATCAATAGTGATTTAGAAGATTATACTGTAGAGGTAGATAAAAGTATTGGAAATATAATTATTAATGACGAAAAAATAAATTCTAATTATAGAAATAATAAAGAGTCGTCTAAATCTATATTAATAGATGGTGGTATAGGAAATATAACTTTAAAAACTAGAAAGAATATTAAGTAGAGTGAACTCTACTTTTTATTTACAAAAATTAGTTTGTGTGATACAATACGCATGTTTTAAATTAACAATTTAAGTTGGTTTTATGTACAAGTCTAGAAATGTAGTTAAAACATTATATGTAGTATTAAGTAATTATATTTATGAATAAGGTTGATAAAGCATTTAATGAGTTTGAAAGTTATGATTTATGAATCATACATTTAAGATATAGTGTAAATTTAGATGAAAATAATAATAAAAAACTAATTTTAGATTAGGAGGTAATAATTATGAATGATCAGAAAGAATTTTTTGAATCATTAAATAATAGTAAAAATAAGGCATTATTTTCAAGAATGAAAAATGGAGATATTGGTGTTCGTGATGAAATAATACTTAGTAATTTAAATTTAGTTAGATATATTATTAATAAGAAATTTATGAATACTTCTTTTGATTATAAAGATTTAGAGAGTGTAGGAATAATTGGTCTTATAAAGGCTGTAGATGCTTTTGATGCGGATAAAGGTTTTAAGTTTTCTACTTATGCAATTACTTGTATTGAAAATGAAATACTTATGCTTTTCCGTAAGAACTATAGTGGTGAAATAAGTTATGATGCTCCACTTTATATTGATAAAGATGGACAAGTGTTGCGCTATAGTGATATTATTGCTGATGAGAATGTTAATGTTTCAGAAGAAGTATCTAATAATGATCTTGGAAATCTTATGTTTAGATTTATTTGTGAAATTGAAAATAATAGAGATCGTGAAATTATTAAAAGAGCGTATGGTTTTGGATGTACTTATATGAATCAGGTAGAGTTAAGCAAAAAATTTAATTTATCACAAGGTTATATATCTAAACTGATTGTTAAATACACAAGAGAAATTGCTTCTAAATTATTAGATAGTGGAGCGATAGTTTTAACTGAGGCACAAATTAAGAAACTAAAAATAATTGTTAATTCTTCTCTTAAAAATAATATTAAAAGAAAACCTATTTCTTATAAAAATAAATCTAGTAATCTTTCGTTATTTGATAGATTTAGTGAGTATACTGCAGAAGAAATAATGCAAGTTTTTGATAGTTTAACTGAAAAAGATAAAGAGTTATTGTATCAGAAATTTGGAGAAAAATTAGATACTTTTGTTAGTAATGATGTATGTAAATGGGATAAAGATACACGTGGATATTTCTTTTCAGGATTGTTATATAAAATAGAAAGAAGACTAAAAAAATTAAAAAGCAATGAACCTATAACTGGTCTTAAGCCAAAGACTATGTATGAATTTTTTAAAGAATATACACCTGATGAAATAAATAGTGTTGTTAAAACTTTAACTGATGATGAAATTAAAATATTACATACTAAATTTGGTGATGATTTTATAAGTCCAGTTCAAAATAATTCTTTAAGTGTTGATATAAGAAATATATTTTATTATAATGTGTCTACGAAAATTAAAAGAAGACTAGCAAAAGCAAGAAAAAAAGAAAAAGAATTAAATGAGAAAAATCTAGTAGAATATTTGAGAAAAAGTGATTTTAATGATATGTTTAGTGATTTAAGCACTAGAGATGCATTAATAATATCTATGAGATTTGGTTTTATTGATGACAAGTGTTATTCTTTGGAAGAAATTAGTGATACACTTAAAATTAGTAAGAAGGATGTTATCAAATCAATTAGAGACACTTTAGTATTTTATAACAAAGAATATAATCCTGATGTTGATATTTCATCTGAAGAAGTAAAATATATATTAAAAATGAAGAAAGGTTAAAATTATGAAGAGAAAAATATATATGAATGTTTCAATGAATATACTTTTGATGAAGTTAATACTGTTATAGATCATTTGAATGAAAAAGATATAATGTTATTACATATAAGATACGGTGAAAATTTAAGAGGAAATACATTAAGTAGTGAATGGCATAGTAAATATAATTACGACTTTTATAATAAGTTAATACCTAAGATGAAAAGAAATTAGAAAAGATGAGAATTCATAAATTTAATGGTAAAAGTTTAGATTTTAGTAAAGAAGATGAGTCAGTAAATAAAGAATTTTTTAATTTTTTGAAAGATAGTGAAATTAGAAATATATTTTCTTTATTAGAGCCATATAAAGCATTTATAATAAGTTTGAGATTTGGATATATTGATGGTAAATGTTATAGTGTAGAGGAAATAAGCGAAAAGTTAAAAATTAGTCCTAAAACTGTAATTAAAAATATTAGAGATGGGGTAATAACATATAGAGATTTAGTTAATAAAAATGTACAAATTGAAATTGATTCTATAGGTGATGAAGTAATGAAACTATGTTTAAAGAATGAGTCTAATAATTAGACTTTTTTCTTATGTAAACAGCTTTCGTTTAGTTTACATTTTTTATACAATTTGATATAATTTAAGATGATATATTGCTAAGGAGGTAAAGTATGCTAGAACTAAAAAACATTAAAAAGAGTTATGAAATGAATGATTTTAAGCAGAAGGCTCTTGATGGTGTTAGTTTATCTTTTAGAGAATGTGAATTTGCATCTATACTTGGTCCTTCAGGTAGTGGTAAAACTACACTTTTAAATATTATTGGTGGTTTAGATCAATATACTAGTGGTGACTTGATAATAAATGGTATAAGCACTAAATTATATAAAGATAGAGATTGGGATGCTTATAGAAATTATAGAGTAGGTTTTGTATTTCAAAGTTATAATTTGATTAGTCATCAGTCTATACTCTCTAATGTAGAACTTGCTTTAACTTTATCTGGTGTTTCTTCTCGCGAAAGAAAAGAAAGAGCAAGGGAAGTATTAATTAAAGTTGGGTTAAAAGAACATATAGATAAAAAACCTAGTCAATTAAGTGGTGGCCAAATGCAGAGAGTTGCAATAGCTCGTGCTTTAGTAAATGACCCTGATATAATACTAGCGGATGAACCAACTGGTGCGTTAGATTCTGAAACATCTATACAAATAATGGAAATATTAAAGAATGTTTCTAAAGAAAAATTAGTTATTATGGTTACACATAATCCTGATCTTGCGAAAGAATATAGTACAAGAATAATTAAACTTAAAGATGGTAAAATTACTGATGACTCCAATCCGTATAAAAGTGAAAAAAATAAAATTATAAGAACTGATGAAGGAGAACATAGAACCTCTATGTCTTTAATAACTGCACTTGGACTTTCTTTTAATAACTTAATGACTAAAAAAGGAAGAACTGTTTTAGTATCTTTTGCTGGTAGTATTGGTATTATTGGTATAGCCTTAATACTTGCTTTATCAAATGGTTTTCAAAATTATATAGATAGTATACAAGAAGATACTTTATCATCGTATCCTCTTACTATAACTAGTAGTTCTGCTGATATGACATCATTATTCTTATCGATGATGGACTCAAATGAAGAAGGAAAAGATGGTGTTATAGAGGAAAAACAATATATGACTAATATGTTTGGTAGTATGTCAGTAAATGACCTTAAGAGTTTTAAAAAATATTATGAAAAAGAAGATAATTCTATAATGAAAGATATAGCTAGTATTAAGTATGGATATAGTATAAGTCCTAATATATATACAATTGATACTAATGATAAACTAACTAAACTTAACCCTAGTTCTCTTATGAGTACAATGTATAGTTCTAGTATGTCTATGTCAGTTTCAGCTTTTAGTAGTGTATTTACTCAAATGGTTGATGACACTGATAAATTAAATAGTCAATATGATGTTTTAGAAGGTAAATGGCCAGAAAAATATAATGAAATGGTTATAGTTTTATCAGATCCATACTCAATATCAGATTTGCTTGTTTATTCTCTTGGACTTAGAGATATGAATGAACTAACTGATATGATTACTAAAGTTATGTCTGGTGAAGATGTTAAAATAAGTCATGAATCATATAAATTTACGTATAAAGATTTAATGAATATTAAATTAAAACTTATAAATCAAAGTGATACTTATAAATATAACTCTAAATATCAAACATATGAAGATATGAGTGATGATGAAACATATATGAAAGATTTATATGATAAAAGTGAAGATTTGAAGATTGTTGGCGTTGTTGCTCCTAAAAAGGGTGTAACATCTAAATCTTTGAATCCAGGAGTTGCTTATAAAAAAGAATTAATATATCATATAGTTGATTATGCTAAAAATAGTAAGATTGTTAAAACTCAATTATATAGAGAAGATATTGATGTGTTTTCTAATAAAAGATTTGATGATGAAAGTAAACAGTCTAATTTAAATTTTGAAGATATGATTAGTGTAGATGAAGATATGTTAAAGAGTGCTTTTGGTGTTAATATTGATCAAAATGATATAAAAAATACAACAACTAATTATATGAATAAAATATCAAGTAATATAACAGTTGATACAAGTACTGCTAAAGGGAACTTTATGAATGGTCTTACTAACTTAATAAGTGGTATGCTTACTGATTATAAAAATAATCCTTTAGAAAAAAATAATAATAAACCTGTTATATATATGAAAGATATTGATAATATAGTAAATTCTTATATAAGTAATAGTGGTACATCTAAGATATTTAAATCTTTAGAAGAGTCATATGTAATACCTAGTGATGTATTTAAAAGTACATATCAAAAATTATTAGTTGGATATCTACAGATGTATGTAGGAATTGCTTCACAAAGTGGATTGATGGTAGGGGACGCAACTAATATCGGTGCATATCTTGATGATGATATAAGCAGTAGTGTTACTGAAAACTATATGGGAAGTGAGACAATAATTGCTGCTGGTGAAGGATTTGCTAGTAAGATGACAGAAGCTTCTATGCAAAAAAATATACTTACTGAAGTAGGAAATTTAACTGGAAGTTTAGTTAGTAAATTCTCTAATGCATTTAATGTAGACTCAAGTAAAATAGTAGGTGCTTTTAAGTTCAATTTAGATGAAGATGAACTAAAAAGACTTATGTCTTCTATGATGACTAAGAAAGAATCAAGTTACTCAAATAATCTTATTAATTTAGGCTATCAAGATTTAGAAGAACCTACGATGATATCGTTTTACTTTAATTCATTTGATTCAAAAGAAAATTTTATAAAATATTTAGATAACTATAATGAAAAAATGAAAAACAGTAATAAAGAAGATAAAGAAATTAAATATACTGATACTACTGGTATACTTATGTCTTCTGTTAAAAAGGTAGTGAACACTGTTAGTTATGTTTTAATAGCATTTGTTTCTATTTCACTTGTTGTTTCTAGTATTATGATAGCTATTATTACATATATTAGTGTTCTTGAGAGAACCAAAGAGATTGGTATTTTAAGGGCTGTTGGTGCTAGTAAAAGTGATATATCTCATGTATTTAATGCTGAAACATTTATAGAAGGACTTATATCTGGTATATTTGGTATTGGAATTACATTGCTTTTATGTATACCTATAAATATAGTTATTGAACACTTTATAAGTGTTAGTAATCTTGCGACACTTCCATTTGTAGGAGCAGTACTTCTTATTATACTTAGTGTTGTTCTTACATTAATAGCTGGTATAATACCATCTAAGATGGCTAGTCGTAAAGATCCAGTTGAAGCACTTAGAACAGAATAGTTTGACAACTATAAAAATAAGATGTATAATTTTAATAGTTTTGTTGATGAAGATGTTACCACAGTAGTGATATAAAACTCTATACAGGAATTAATAGCCATTGACTGAGAGCTATTATTAGAACTATATTCATGAATTTCAATAACTGAGTCAAATCGTGATGAGCGTTATTCTATAGAGTGCTAAATATTTAGAACAAAGGTGGTACCGCGGATTTAATAGTGATTCGTCCTTTATGGATGAACACTATTTTTTTATATAAGAAAGGAAGAAGTTATGAAAGAAAAATTAGAACAAATTAAAGAAAATAGCTTAAAGAAGATTAATGAATGTAAGACTACTTCTGAACTTCAAGAAGTTATGAAAGAACTTACTGGTAAAAAGAGTGAACTTACTGAAATAATGAAATCTATGGGTAGCTTAGAGGCTGATGAAAGACGTGAAATAGGTATGATTACTACTGAAATTAAAAAAGTAGTAGCTGAAGCTAATCAAAAGAAACAAGATGAATTAGTTTCACTTCAAAGTGTACTTGATAGTCCTATGGATTTAACTTTACCTGGCACAGAAATAAATGGTGGAGCATTACATCCTATAACTCAAATGTGTTATGACCTAAACCAAGCATTCTTATCACTTGGATTTGAAGTTTATAGTGAAGATGATATAAGTAGTGAAAAGTATGCATTTGATAACTTAAATTTCCCAGAAGATCATCCAGCAAGACAATCTATGGATACATTCTGGGTAGAAGGAACAGAAGATAAATGTGGATGTGAAAGATTATGCTTAAGACCACATTTAACTGGTGGAAGTGTTAGATATTTACTTAAACATGGAGCTCCTGCTAGATTTGTATATCCTGGTAGAGTTTATAGAAATGAAAATACTGATGCTAGACATGAAAGAGCATTCTTCCAATATGAAGCATTAATAGTAGATAAGAACATTTCATTCTCTGAAGGAGTTGTTATGATTCAAACTATACTTGAAAAAGTATTTGGAAGAAAGATTAATACTCGTATGAGAGAAGGATTCTTCCCATTTACTGAACCTGGATATGAAATAGATATGGAATGTTTAGTTTGTGGTGGTAAAGGATGCAAAGTATGTAATCATAATGGATGGATTGAAGTTATGCCAGGTGGTGTAATACATCCAAATGTACTTAAAAGTGCTGGACTAGATCCTGAAGAATGGACAGGGTTCTATATAAATATTGGTCTTGATAGACTTGTTATGATGAGATATGGAGTAGATGATGTTAGATTATTCCATAGTGCAGACTTAAGATTCTTAAGTCAATTTAAGTAGGAGGTGTAAAAGTATGAAAATATCATTAAATTGGGTAAAAAAATATGTTGATTTACCTGAAAATATAACTACAAAACAAATGACAGAAGACTTAACTTTAAGAACAGTTGAAGTTGAAGGATATGAAAATACTGAAGAAAAGTTCCATGATATTATTGTTGGTAAAGTTGTTGAAGTTAATGAACATCCTAATGCTGATAAATTAAGAGTTTGTAAAGTAGATATAGGTAATGGTGAAATAAAACAAATCGTATGTGGTGGATGTAATTTATATCCAAATGAAATGGTTGTTGTATGTAAACCAGGTGCTGAAGTTTATTGGCATGGTGAAAGTGAACTTATGAAGATTAAAGACTCTAAAGTACGTGGAGTTGACTCATATGGTATGATTTGTGGAGCTGAAGAAGTATATTTAGAGAATATTTTTCCTGCTAAAAGTGAAGATGAAATTGTTGATTTAGCTGGAATAGATTGTTATCCAGGACAAAGTATAACTGAAATTATTGATATGAAAGACGTTGTACTTGAAATAGATAATAAGTCACTTACTAATAGACCTGATTTATGGGGACATTATGGTATTGCTCGTGAACTTAGTGCAATCTATGATGTAGATTTAAAACCAATTGAAAAAGTAGAACTTGATAGTAAATTACCAAAGTATGATGTAGAAATTGAGGACTCTTCTAAGTGTCAAAGATATGTTGCTGTAGAAATAGATAATGTATATGAAAAGAGAAGTCCATTATGGATGCAATCTGCTATTATTAAGGGTGGTATGAGACCTATTAATGCTATAGTTGATATTACTAATTATGTTATGATGGCTGTTGGACAACCATTACATGCATTTGATAAAACACACGTAGATGGAAATAAAATTATAGTTAGAAATGCTCGTGAAGGAGAAGAATTGTTATTACTTGATAATAATTCTATTGAGCTTACTACTGATGACTTAGTAATAAGTGATATTAATGATGCAATGGCTCTTGCTGGTATACGTGGTGGAAAGAAGGATTCAATTCTTCCTGAAACTACTAGTGTTGTACTAGAAGTAGCTAACTTTACAGCTAAAACTATTCGTAAGACTGGTAAAAGATTTGATGAAAAAACTGATGCATCTATTCGTTATGAAAAGAATATTGATACACAAAGAGTTGATGAAGGACTTAACTTAGCACTTTCATTATTCAAAGAAATATTCCCAGAATCTAAAGTAGTAGCATTTAATGATGTATATCCAGTAGAAACTAAAAATGAAAAGATTGATGTAAGTGAAGAATTCTTAGATACTAGACTTGGTAAAAAGATAGATAAAGAAACTATTACTCGTGTACTTACTCGTTTAGGATACGAAGTTAAATATAAAAATGGGGTATATAGTGTAGTGGTTCCAACTTATAGAAGTACAGGAGATGTTTCATTAAAAGATGACGTTATGGGTGATATAGCTAGACTTTTAAGTTTTGAAAGCTTTGAAGCACAACCACTTACTATAAGTTTCGATCATGCTGTTTTACAAAATAAAGTATTACTTGAAACTAGAATTAAAGAATATTTATCTAGTAGATGTGGATTCTATGAAATATTTACTTATCCTTGGATAAATGAAAAATATATTAATGCTGCTTCTATTAATAAAGAAGATAGTATTAAACTAGCAACACCACCTTCACCAGAAGAAGCATATTTAAGAAGTTCTTTAGTTCCTGGTATGTTAGAAGCAATAAGTAAAAACTTAAGATATTTTGATAACTTTAAGATGTTTGAAATGGCTCAAGTATTTAGTAAGGGTGAATATCATGAATCAAGTGAAGATGAAACTTTACCAATACATAGAAAAATGTTAACTGGATCTATAGTAGGAAACGATTCTAAAAAAATATTCTATGAATTAAAAGGTGTTATTGAAAATCTTGCTAGATATAATCATATGAAGGAATTAACTTTCAGTACTGAATGTGATAAACCAAGTTGGGCTGATATAAATGCATATTTAGCTATTAAATTAAATAATGAAGTTATTGGTTATATAGGACTATTAAGCGTTAAAGCTATGAGTGATGCTAAGATTAAGAGAACAAACGCTGCTATATTTGAAATAGATAGTGATAAATTTGTACCACTTGAATCTAGAACTAATAAATTTAAACATATACCAGTTCTTCCATCAGTTGAAAAAGATTTATCTTTAATAGTTGATGAAAATATTACATGGGCTGAAATGACTAAATATATTAGAAGTAAAGCTAGTAGTATTAAGTTTATTGAAGAATATAGAGGTAATCAAATACCTGAAGGTAAGAAATCTATAATGCTTAGAGTTACTTTTGATTCAGGAGATACAACTTTAACAAGTGAAGAAATTAATACTAAGTTAGACGCTATAATTAGAACACTTAATAAGATGTGTGGAGCTGTACTTAGAGAAGAATAATACATAATAAAAGAGGAATAAATCCTCTTTTTGTTTTACCATATTTCTGTATATTTTCCATCTTCTTTGTAATATGAATCCATTAAGACAACATGTGGGAATTTAGTTGGCATGTAAGATTTTGATACTTTCGTAACAGTAACTCCCTTATCATCATACCATATTGCTTGAGCTACATAATAGTTATCTTCATCAATACCAATAATTATACCTATGTGACCAGTTGCTTCATAATTGTGTACTAAATCTCCGGCTTTAATTTTGTTAGATTCTATTAAAGATTTTGTTACTTTTTTAAGTTCTCCTAAATCTGTTAAGTTTCTTGTACTTGTGAATCCTGCTCCTATATCTCCTGGGTTAAATCCACCATTTAATAGTGCCCAACTTACAAATCCACTACAGTCAAGACCGTTATTTGTTTTTTTTCTGACAGGACTACTATATAGTTTACATCCCCATGCTTTAGGACCACTTCCACTTTTAGAGATGGAAGAGTATCTACTACTATTTAAATAGAGCCCTTCATGATAATATCTTCCTTCACCATCTATTTTATTAGTTCCAAGTCTACCATTTTCATAAAAATATTCTATTTTATAAGGAAAATGTAGTGTTAAGAATCTTGCTGCTTCTACTACGCCAGCTCTTGTTTTATTTCCAACTTCATTAACTTTTTCTTTTAATATTTCATCAAGTAAATCATTTTCAGTTTCAGATATTTTGTCACATGATAGATTTTCTTTGCCTGTTAAAGGTGTAGTAGGTACATAAAATTCTGAAGTTGTTACTTCGATTGTTTTGTTTATTTCTAGTCCTTCTATTTCTATATTTGATTTACCACTTTTAATTGGTTTGATTTTTAAATCATTTAATTCTATGTATTCATTATTTACTTCTATAGATATTTCTTTTTTATTTCCTATATAAATAATTGGAAGATCTTGTTCTTCTTTATATGCTGGATAGAATTTTTCTTTTTCTATAGATAAATATTCTAGATGTAGGTTATTATAAAGAATTTTCTTGTCATTTTTAATATATAAATTATTATAGTTATTAGTATATTTAATTGTACAGATATTATTTTCTGATTTAGCCCAGTTTTTATCGTCTATATCAGGTATTTTATCTTCTGATGTAAGAATACATGAATAATCTTTATTACTCTTTAAATATATCTTAAATTCATTATTTTCAAATTCTATATTTTCTACATATTTTACATTAAATATTTCAAGTGTTTCTAAATTTGATAATATAAATAATGCTATTATAATCGATAATAAAATATAAAAAGGTGGTTTAAATCTTAATTTCTTTTTCTTTCTTCTTTTCATAGGAACCCTCTATTCATATTATTAATTATAACATAAAAAAAGATATTCACCAAATGAATATCTTTTCTGCATATTAGCGACTTCTAGAATTTGATTTACATCTAGAATTGCTTCTTGCATTACTTCTAGCGTTTGATCTTGCTCTAGAATTAGCATTGTTTCTAGCATTAGATTTACCTCTAGAATTATTTCTAGCGTTAGCCACTTTAATCACCACCTGTTATTATTATGGTAATTATTATATTTAATATGTATTTATTTAATGGAAATAATTGGCTTATTTTTTTGCTATTTGCATACTATTTATTATGAATGATTTATTTCCTTTGTTGTTATCTTTTATTGCTGGTATTTCAACTGTATTAGGTAGTTTGTTTATTTTATTTAGAATTAAGAAAGTAGGGGAGTTCGTTGTTTTTTCTTTGAGTTTTAGTTTGGGTATTATGACTCTTATATCTTTATTTGATCTTATTCCATCTAGTTATCCAGTCATTATAAATAATTATGGTTTTATATATGGAATTATTATATTTATTTTAGTTTTTTTACTTGGATATCAAAGTGTTAAATTAATTAATGATAGAATTAAAGATAATGATTCTTCTTTATATAAAATTGGTATTTTAAGTATGATATCTTTAGTACTTCATAATTTTCCTGAAGGGATAGCTGTATTTATTGGTGCTTTAACTAATACTAGTATTGGCATTAAATTATGCATTGCGATTATGTTACATAATATTCCGGAAGGTATAGCTATAAGTGTTCCACTTTATTATAGTGGTGTAGAGAAGAAAAAAGTATTTATGTATACTTTATTATCTGGATTATCTGAACCTGTTGGAGCATTACTTGCATATGTTATATTGAAGGATTTTATAAATGAAGTATTTTTATCGGTAGTGCTAGTATTTGTTTCTGGGTTAATGATAAGTTTATCTTTAAATGATATATTAAGAGAAATAAAGAAATATAATAAATTTAAATATATGATTTATGGTTTATTAATATCTTTCGTTGTTTTTTGTGTAACCTTGTTTATATAAAAAATAATTGTATATGAGGAGTGAAGGGAAGAGGTAGTTATTTTATGGACCCCTACCTTCTATTTTTAATTTCTTATTGAAACTATCTTATTAATTATGCTGTAATTATATGTTTGATTTTTAAGTGTTTATTTTTATTTGATTTAATATTTATCTAACATAATTTGGTTTATAGATTTTTAATATAGAGACCCCTATCAATTATTACAAAAAATAGTAGGGGACCCCTACTTTAAAAAATATAATATTTACTACCTAATTTTTTCCTGACTTAATAATATGATTATGTTTTTATTTGCATCAATTTGAATCAAGGTGGAGAATTATCCATCTTTTTATTTTTCGATGCGTTTTACGAATTCACATTTTTATACATATACGTATATCTTATTTTATTTAAATTAAATATGATATATATGTACACGTAAATGATAAATTATTTCATCAAGATGGAGAATTATATATGTTTTTGTCTGTCGATGCGTTTTATGAATCATCGTGATTCATTTAATTAAATAATATTATAATTT
>CAJJPX010000022.1 GCA_905193755.1 uncultured Clostridium sp.
GTCGATGGACAACAGGTTTATATTCCTGTACCACCTATATGACTGATGGAGTGACAAAGAAGGCTAATCAGAGCCAATTATTGGATTTTGGTCTAAGCACAAAGGAGTGTTGGGTAAGCAAATCTACCAACTATAACTCTGAAGTGTGATGGGGAAAAAGTTCTACGGAACTTCAACTCTGATGAAGCCAAGCTTTCAAGAAAAACTTCTAGGGCTAATCATATAGGTGCCTGTACTCAGAACCGACACTGGTAGTCAAGGAGAGAATCCTAAGGTGAGCGAGATAACTATGGTTAAGGAACTCGGCAAAATGACCCCGTAACTTCGGAATAAGGGGAGGTGTAGCGATACACCCGCAGGAAATAGGTCCAGGCAACTGTTTACCAAAAACACAGGTCTCTGCTAAAGCGTAAGCTGATGTATAGGGGCTGACGCCTGCCCAGTGCTGGAAGGTTAAGAGGAGATGTTAGTTGGACGCAAGTCGATAACAACGAAGCTTCGAATTGAAGCCCCAGTGAACGGCGGCCGTAACTATAACGGTCCTAAGGTAGCGAAATTCCTTGTCAGGTAAGTTCTGACCCGCACGAAAGGCGTAATGATCTGGATACTGTCTCAACCATAGACTCGGTGAAATCTTAATACCTGTGAAAATGCAGGTTACCCGCTACAGGACAAAAAGACCCCGTGGAGCTTTACTGCAACTTGATATTGAAATCAGATGTAACATGTAGAGGATAGGTGGGAGACTTTGAAGTTAGGACGTCAGTTCTAATGGAGTCAACCTTGGAATACCACCCTTGTTATGTTTGACTTCTAACTTGCGCCCATTATCTGGGTGGAGGACAGTGTCTGGTGGGCAGTTTGACTGGGGCGGTCGCCTCCCAAAGAGTAACGGAGGCGCCCAAAGGTTCCCTCAGAATGGTTGGAAATCATTCGTAGAGTGTAATGGCAGAAGGGAGCTTAACTGCGAGACCTACAAGTCAAGCAGATGCGAAAGCAGGGCATAGTGATCTTGCGATCCCGAATGGAAGGGTCGTTGCTTAACGGATAAAAGTTACCCCGGGGATAACAGGCTGATCCCACCCAATAGTTCATATAGACGGTGGGGTTTGGCACCTCGATGTCGGCTCGTCGTATCCTGGAGGTGGAATCGCTTCCAAGGGTTGGGCTGTTCGCCCATTAAAACGGCACGCGAGCTGGGTTCAGAACGTCGTGAGACAGTTCGGTCTCTATCCGTAGTGGGCGTTAGAAAATTGAGGAGTGCTTTTCCTAGTACGAGAGGACCGGAAAGGACGAACCGATGGTGTATCTGTTGTCACGCCAGTGGCAGTGCAGAGTAGCTATGTTCGGAAGGGATAATCGCTGAAGGCATCTAAGCGAGAAGCCCTCTCCAAGATGAGTTTTCTTTATCTTCAAGATATAAGATCCCTTGTAGACGACAAGGTTGATAGGTTAGATGTGTAAGCATAGTGATATGTTGAGCTGACTAATACTAATAGATCGACAATTTAATCATTTTAATAGTTTGATATAAGAATCACATTATCTTGTTTCCAGAGAACAATTATGGTATAATACATTTAATTGGTGACGATAGCAAAGTGGATACACCTCTTCCCATACCGAACAGAGAAGTTAAGCACTTTAACGGCGAAAATAGTGTAAGCGAAGATAGCAAGTTGCCAATTTTTTTTTGCACATTTTTATTTATTTATATGTATATAAAAACAGTAATTTTTATTTTTACTGTTATTTTTTTATTATTTTTTTTATATCATCTTCTTTATATTTATCTGTTTGACTTTCTATTATCTTTCCTTTGTTTGTTAACATGATATAAGGTAGGTATCCAGTATAATCTTTTAATTCATATGTTTCTTTATAGATTTCTTTTTCTACATCTTCCATATTATTTATTTCTAAGTAGTAAGTTTTTACTTCTTTATTAACTTTTTCTATGTTTTCTTTAATATTGTTGCATTTTTTTGATTCACTTGTACATATTATTGTTAATACTTTTTCTGTTTTGGTGTCGATTATCCATTGTTTTGCTTTTTCAGGTATATTTTCTTTACTGATGTTTTCTGTTATTTCATTTATTTCTTTTTTGTTTTTTTCTTCTTTTATTTCTTCTTGTGTTTTGCACGAACATAATAGTGTTATTATTACTATTATTATTAATATTTTTTTCATTTTTTAACCTCTATGTTTATTATATTATATTGTTACTTTATTTTCAATTTTTTATTTATTTTTACTTTAATACTTGAAATCGTTTATTTTCTTTGCTATAATATGTGTTGCTATGGCGCAATTGGTGAAGTGGTTAACACGGCGGATTGTGGTCCCGTTATGCATGGGTTCGATTCCCATATTGCGCCCCATATTTATAAATAAGTCTTTTTGAGACTTTTTTATTTTTTTTAATTTATTTATAAATTTTTCACAATTTGTTAACAATTGAGTACTAATATTTATATTGAGGTGAAGGGATATGAAAAAGGATGAAAAGAATAATATTAAAAATAATGTTAAGAACAATTCTAGTGACGATAATGTTTTATTAAATGAAAAATTAAGTAGTGGTTCTGATCATTCTAAAAATGTAGAACCTATTATTATTAAAAAGTCATTATTGAATAGCGAGGGATTCAAGTATTCGTTTATTACGTTTATTATTTGTTTATGTGTATTTGGTTTATTCTATAACTTTTATTTAAAAAATCTTGTTGTTGAAACTACTAAGACTATTAAAGATGTAACTGTAACTGATACTGGAATTGCCGATGCTGTTGAAAAAGTTTATGATTCTGTTGTAACAGTTAAAAATTATGTACGTGGTCAATTATATTCTACTGGTAGTGGATTTGTTTTTAAGACAGATGATAAGTATGGCTATATTTTAACAAATTATCATGTAATTAATGGTGGGAGTCAAGTATCTGTTGTCTTTACTAATAATAAAGAAGAAAATGTTAATGTAGTTGGCTATGATGAGTATTCAGATGTTGCTGTTCTTGCTGTTGAGAAATCTAGCATAATTTCTATTGCGCAAATTGGAAGTAGTGAGAATTTAAGAATTGGTGATACTACTTTTGCTGTTGGCACTCCTGTTGATTCAAGCGTTTATTCATGGAGTGTTACTCGTGGAATTCTAAGTGGTAAAAATAGAATAGTTCAAGTAGATAATTATGTCATGAGCGTTCTTCAAACTGATACGGCTATTAACTCTGGTAATAGTGGAGGTCCTTTGTGTAATTCGAATGGTGAAGTGATTGGTATTACAAATATGAAACTTGCTAGCTCACAAATCGAGGGTATGGGATTTGCTATTCCAATTGAAGATGCTATTAAAAACGCTGAATCTATAATTAGTGGTGAAAAAATTAGTAGACCTTATTTGGGTGTCAGTATTTATGATAATAATAATTATTTCAGTGGTGAGACTGGTATTTATGTTGAATCAGTTGAACAAGGTGGTGCTGCTGATAAGGCGGGTATGAAAAAAGGAGATAAAATTATTAAAGTTGAAGATGTTGAGGTTTCTAATACATCATACTTTAGATATCAATTATATAAATATAATATCGGTGATAAAATAAAAATTACTGTCGTAAGAGATGGTAGTGAAAAAGTATTAACAGTTACTTTAAAAAGTAATAGTGTAACCAATTAGTCTAAAAACTCAAGATAAAAACTGTCTTGAGTTTTATTGTGCATAATTTTTAAGTTTGCTATAATATATTTATAATAAAAGAATATAGAAATTAGGTGAATATATGTTGGAATTAAAAAATGTTTCTAAATTTTATTCTAGTAATGGAATGGTATCAACTGGATTTTCACGTGTTTCATTAAAGTTTGACTTAGGGGAATTTGTAGCTATTACTGGTGAAAGTGGCAGTGGCAAGAGTACTTTATTAAATGTTATTAGTGGACTTGATTCTTATGAAGAAGGAGAAATGTATATTAATGGTGAAGAAACAAGTCATTATACTGAGAAAGAATATGAAATTTATAGAAGAAAATACGTAGGTAACATATTTCAAAATTTTAATTTAGTTAATAGTTATACAGTTTATCAAAATATAGAATTAGTGTTATTACTAAGTGGTAAAAATAAGAAAGATATAAAAGATGAAATTATTTCTTTAATAAAGCAAGTTGATTTATATAAGTATAGAAATAGAAAAGTTTCAAAATTATCAGGTGGTCAAAAACAAAGAGTTGCGATAGCTCGTGCTTTAGCTATGAATACACCAATTATACTTGCGGATGAGCCTACAGGTAATTTAGATAAAAAATCTAGCGAGAGTGTACTTAAATTATTACATGATATTTCTAAAGATAAATTAGTTATTATAGTAACTCACAATTATGATCAGATAGAGAAGTATGTTACTAGAAAGATAACTATGCATGATGGTAGAGTACTTGAAGATAAGAAAGTAAGAGAGTATGAAACAGTTACTGATATTCGCGAAAATAAGTTTTCTGATATAAAGTGGATTAATAAAATATGTTTAGGAGTACGTAACGCATTTAATATTCCATCTAAGTTATTTTTAGTGATTGCTGTTTATTTCTTTATGGTGATGTCTATATTTTTTGCTTATTCATCATTTAAAAAGTATGAATATCAATTATCACTTGATGGTATTAGTATGTTTTTTAGCAATACAAGTGATAAAAGAATAGTAATAAAGAAGAAAAATAAATCTAATATTACAGAAGATGATTATAAAAAGATAATTAATTTAAGTAATGTAGATGATGTTATTAAAAATGATTTATATTTAGATGAGAGAGTTACTTTACATGATAGTGATTATGCATTTTATTTATATGGTACTGTTTTAAATTCTTCGAGTATCGATAAAGTTAATTATGGAGTTCTTCCTAAAGATGAAGATGAGGTTGTTATAGGGCTTGATAAAAATAGTTATTACTTAGAGAATAATAGTGAACGTATACTTAATAAAACCTATACTATGGAAGTTTCTGGAAGAGAGTTTGTAAAATTAAAAGTAGTTGGTGTTAAAATTCAAGATGATAATGTAGCTAATAATTATTATTCTGAATCAGTAATTTATATCACAGATGCTTTACAAGATAAATTAAATGATGAGCTTAATAGAAGTTATAGTGATTTAACATATAAATTTGGGGATATAAAAGGTGAATCATGTTTAGGTAGTATATTTAATGAGATACTTCCTAGTGATAGGGTTCCTCTTGGTAAAATAGTTATTCCTGAATTATGGACTAATCAATGTAAAAATTTTAATTGTAAGAATAGAAGTGTTAAAATAAATGTAAATAATTTGTATTTTAATTTTGATAAGTATTTTGATGTACTTGATAATTATGACTCTAAAAATATAGAAAAATTAACTGGTTATAAATATGAAAAATATAACAATTCGATATTCATAAATGATAAAGACTATAATTCATTATTTGATAAAGGTTATTATCAAAGCAGTGTATTTATTAAGGATGAAAAAATAGTTCGTGATACATTAAGAGAACTAAATGATTTAGGTTTTGAAACGTTGTATATGCCAGATGTGTTATATAGTTTAGTTTCTGATAGTGTGGCAGGTTTAAAAATAGCTAGGATGCTTGTACTTGTTATATTATTTATTACATTATTCTTTATATCATATTTCATTATAAAACTTGTATTTAAGTCTAGAAATATTTATTATTCAACTCTTAGAATATTAGGTTCTTCATTTAAAACTACTAAGTCTTTATTAAATATAGAATTACTTACTTTAGCTCATCTTTCATACTTAGTATTCATTATATTCTTATTGTTAGTTAAATTATCTATTATAAATAATGAATTATTATTAGATTTATCTACTTATATGGGTATTGGTAATTATATATTACTTTACATTTTATTGTTACTTATGTCTTTGATGATTACGATGAGATATTCAAGAAAACTATTTAAAGATTCAGTAATGAATACATATAGAGAAGAGGTGTAGTATGATAAAGTTAGAAAATGTTAATAAGTATTTTTATAGACATAAAAAGAACCAAATACATGTTATTAATGATACATCTCTTACTTTAGATGATAAAGGTATGGTTGCTTTACTTGGACCTTCTGGATGTGGAAAGACTACACTTTTGAATGCTATTGGTGGTTTAGATAAAATAAATAGTGGTAAGATTTATATTAATGGAGAAAGAATTTCTAAAAGAAGTATTTCTAAAGTAGATAAAATTAGGAATATAAATATTGGTTATATATTTCAAGATTATTATTTAGTAAATAATATGACTGTTTTTGATAATGTAGCTTTGGTTTTAAAAATAAATGGTATTAAAGATAAAGAAGAGATAACTAAAAGGGTAAGTTATGTTTTAGAAAAAGTAGGTATGTATAGATATAGAAATAGACCTGCTAATATGTTATCTGGTGGTGAGAGACAAAGAGTTGGCATTGCTCGTGCGATTGTTAAGGATCCAAGTATTATAATAGCTGATGAACCAACTGGTAACTTAGATTCTAAAAATACAATTGAGATAATGAATATAATAAAAGCTATTTCTAAAGATAGATTAGTTATACTTGTTACTCATGAAACTGAACTTGCTAATTTTTATGCTTCTAGAATACTTAGAATAGAAGATGGAAAAATTATAGAAGATATAGAAAATAATCATGATAATGATTTAGATTATAGAATAGATAATAAGATATATCTTAAGGATTTAAGTGTTCATGAGGTAATAAATGGTAATAATATAGATGTAAATTACTATAGTGATAATAATGATAAACTAAGTATAAATATTGTTGTTAAAAATGGTAATGTTTATATAGAAAGTAAAAATAAAGTAGAAGTAATAGATACTAATTCAAGTATAGAGTTAGTGGATGATCATTATAAAAAAATATCTAAGAATATATATCAAGAATATAAGTTTGATTTTGATAATATAGTTAATAAAAATATTAAGAAAAAGTATACTTCTATATTTAATCCAGTGAGTCTTATAAAGAATGGATTTTCAAAAGTACTTAATTATTCTGTTATTAAGAAATTATTATTAATTGGATTCTTTTTATCAGGTATATTTATAACATATTCAGTATCATCTTTATATGGAATTTATAATATAGATGATAGTAGATTTGTTACGATGAATAAGAATTATTTAGTGATTAGTTCTAATAAAATAGATTTAAATAAGTTTTTAGAGTATGAGAATGATACAAATATTAATTATATATTACCAGGTAATAGTAGTGTTTCATTTTATATGAGATATGATGACTATTATCAAACAATGAATTATGGTGAAAATATAAGTGGATCTCTTTCTAGTTTAGATATGATTAGTGATTCAGATATTATTGATGGGAGAATGCCTAATAATAATAAAGAGATTGTTATAGATAAGTTAGTATTTAATAATTATTATAATGGTGAATTTGCTAAGATGTTAGGAATAGATAAACCGACAAAATTATTTAATAGAAATCTATCAGTAGGTAACTTAAAGAATTATAAAATAGTTGGTATTGTTGATGAAGGTAGTCCATCTATATATACTAAAAATAGTGAATTTATAAATATTTTATATAACAGTAAAAATAATATTACTGATACTTATATGATAGATGAAATATATACTAAGGATGAAGAAAATAATAATTTAATA
Source organism: uncultured Clostridium sp. (assembly GCA_905193755.1). GTDB lineage: Bacteria > Bacillota_I > Bacilli_A > RF39 > UBA660 > CAG-1000. The sequence continues at coordinate 7,690 of CAJJPX010000022.1, forward strand.
TATGATTATGAAACTTATAAAAATAATGTTGATATTGTAAAAGGAAAAATACCTAAAAGTGATTATGAAGTGATAGTTAATGATTCATATAAAGATATTTATGAATTAAATAAAGAAATAGATATTAAAATAAATAATAAGAAACTTAAAGTAGTAGGTTATTATCATAGTGATGATGATATTAATTATATGCTTGTAAATAATAATACTATTAAATATAGTTTAGTTCTTAGTTCTAGTGATATGTTTATGAGTGTTAAAGATAAAAATAAAGCTTTAAATGATTATAGAAGTAAGGGATTAAACATAAAAGATTCTTATAGTTATAGTAAGGATAAATATGTAAATGCTAGGATGTCGTCTATGGCTTCAGTACTTATATTTAGTACTGTTGTGTTATTTATTTCATTAATAGAAATATATTTAATGATGAGATCTTCTTTCTTATCAAGAATTAAAGAAGTTGGTATTTATAGAGCTATAGGTATGAAGAGAAGTGATATTTATAAAATGTTTACTGGTGAGATAGTTGCGATAAGTACTATTGGTAGTATGACTGGTGTATTCTTTTCATCATATATAATATATCAATTATCAACAGTTAGTTATTATGCGAATAAATTTTTAATGAATGGTAGAACTTTATTAACAGTAATAATACTTGTATATTTATTTAACTTAATAGTTGGATTATTACCAGTTATGTTAACACTTAGAAAGACTCCGGCAGAGATTATGAGTAGAAGTGATATTTAGTCTAGACAAAATATATTTTTTGTGTTAAAATCAGTTGTAATTGATGAAGAAGGAAAGAGATAGATACCTAATTTATAGAGAGTTAGTGTTTGGTGTAAACTAATAAGAAGGTACTTGAAAATGGTTCTGGAGTCAAAACGTTATTCGCGTTAAGAATATAGAGAAGCATGATAAGTCATGAATTAAGGTGGTACCGCGGCATTAGTCGTCCTTAGTTTATGGCTTTTTTATTTTAGGAGGGAAAAATGGAAAAGGAAAAATTTTATATAACAACACCAATATATTATCCAAGTGCTGATTTTCATATTGGACACTGTTATACAACTATTGTTGCTGATGCTATAGCTCGTTATAAAAGACTTAAAGGTTTTGATGTTTATTTTCAAACTGGAACAGATGAGCATGGACAAAAAATTGAAAAGAAAGCAGAAGATGCAGGAGTTACACCAATTGAGTATGTAAATCCAATCGTAGAGAATGCTAAAGATTTATGGAATAAACTTGGTATTTCATATGATCATTTTATTAGAACTACTGACGAAGAACATGTTAAGGCTGTACAAGCTATATTTAAAGAAATGTATGATAAAGGGGATATTTATAAGGGAGAATATAAAGGTCTTTATTGTACACCTTGTGAATCATTCTGGACTGAGAGTCAACTAGATGAAAATGGTATGTGCCCTGATTGTCATAGAGAAGTTCATGAAGTAAGTGAAGAAGCATATTTCTTTAAGTTATCTAAATATCAGAGTGATTTAGTTAAGTATTATGAAGAAAATCCTGATTTTATATTACCACTTACTAGAAAGAATGAAATGCTTAATAATTTCATTAAGCCAGGTCTTGCTGATTTATGTGTATCAAGAACATCATTTACTTGGGGTATTCCTGTAACATTTGATGAAAAACACGTAGTATATGTTTGGGTAGATGCTCTTTCTAACTATATTACTTCACTTGGGTATCCAGACAGAAATAGTGAAATGTTTAAAAAGTATTGGCCAGCTGATTTACATTTAGTAGGTAAAGAAATAGTAAGATTTCATACTATTATATGGCCATGTATGTGTATGAGTTTAGGTATTGATTTACCAAAGCAAGTATTTGGTCATGGATGGTTAATTATAGATGGTGGTAAAATATCTAAGTCACTTGGAAACTATAAAGATCCTAGAGAATATATTAATACATATGGGGTAGATGCTGTTAGATATTTTGCATTAAGAGAAGTACCATTTGGTAATGATGGAAACTTTAGTGAAGAAGCACTTATTACTAGAACTAATGCAGACTTAGTAAATACTTTAGGTAATTTAGTAAATAGAACTATAGCGATGAGTAAGAAATATTTTGAATCTAAAGTTGAAAATCCAGGTATAAGTGAAGAAGTTGATGATGCACTTATTAGTTATGCTAAAAAGTTACCTAGTCTAGTAGATGAAAAAATGAATTCATTAAAAGTTAATGAAGCTTTAGAAGATATATTTGAATTATTAAAGAAGAGTAATAAATATATAGATGATACTACTCCTTGGGTACTTGCTAAAGATGAAGCAAATGCTGATAGACTTAGAACAGTACTTTATAACTTACTAGAATGTATTAGAATATCTACTATATTATTAAGAGCATATATACCAGGAACAAGTGATAGAATATTTAAAATGTTAAATACTAAAAATATAGAATTTGACACTTTAGATTTTGGTAATTTGGAAACTGATATAACACTAAATGAAGCAGAAATATTATTTAATAGATTAGAAACTAAATAGATTGTTTACATGCAATCTATTTTTTATGTGTAAAAAATTTGTTAATTTACATATATACATCTATATGTTAAAATTTATATGATGAAGTATGAAAAACAGTAAGACTACAATTATGAATATGGATACTACATTTTTAAAGATAATAGCTATTATATCTATGGTTATTGATCATGCAGGAAGTGTATTTTTTCCTAGTAGTTTGTTAATGCGTTCTATTGGTAGAATAGCTTTTCCTTTATTTACATATTCAATAATGATAGGTTACTTTAATACTAAAAATATAAATAAATATATAATAAGACTTTTAGTAGTAGGAATAATTAGTCAACCTATTTATATGCTACTTTTTAATATAAATACACCAAATATAATGTTTACTTTAGTTTTTGAAGTATTACTTTATTATGCTTTAGATAATAAGAAATGGTGGTATTTACCATTCTTAGTGATAATACCTTTTACTTTAAAGTTTGATTATGCTTTAATATATTTATTTTTAGTACCAATGTTTTATTACTTTAGAAATAATAAATTTTTATTATTCTTATCATATACAGCATTTTATTTCAATTATGCATTAGATACTGAAATATATTTTAATAATATTCCATCTTGTTTAACAGCATGTTCTATTTTTGCTTTACCATTTATTCTTATTAATACAAATACTAAATTTAAAATTAATAAATATTTCTTTTATATATTTTATCCTTTACATTTATTGATACTTTTTGTTATTAAATATATTATTATGTAATAAACACTACTTGACAATACATAGTAGTAGTGATATTATGTGTGTGAGGTGGATGATGGATACACAATTTAAGAAGGGTGTCTTAGAATTGTTGGTACTTATATTTGCATCTAAAAAGGATAGATATGGTTATGAACTTGTTGAAGAGATTAGTAAAGTAGTTAATGTTAATGAAGGGACTATATATCCGATATTAAAGAGACTAACAAATGAGAATTATTTTGAAACGTATTTGAAGGAATCAACTGGAGGACCGAGTCGTAAATATTATAAACTTACAGTTCTAGGAGAAAAAAGAAAGAATGATTTACTTGAAGAGTGGAAGAAGTTTGAAAGTAGTGTTAATGCTTTTATAAAGGAGAGTGAAAATGGTGACTAAGAGTGAATTTATAAATAAATTAAAAGATAAACTTAGTATATTAAATAAAAATGAAGTAGATGACATAATTAATGAATATAGTGAACACATTGATGAGAAAGTTAAGTCTGGTGTTAGTGAGAGTGAAGCTATAAGTGAATTTGGTAGTATTGATGAGTTAGTATCTGGGATACTTGATGCTTATAAAATAAATAAAGACTATAATAAAGGAGAAAGTCATTTAGTAAGGGATATTATTGATACTACTAAGGATGTGTTTAATAAGACTATTAAAATATTCTCTAATGGTACATTTAAAGATATAATGCAGTTACTTATATATATATTAATAGCTTTAATAATATGTGCGATTGTTAAGTTACCATTCTATTTTATACAAGATGGTTTTGAAAATATAATTTCATCTATACCATATAAGTTCTATAATTTTATAAGTACTATTGTGGAAATAGTTATTAATCTTTTATATATAGTTGTTGCTTATATAGTATTTATTAAGTTAATGAATGAGAAAATTCTTAATAGTTATAATTTAACAAGTGAAGAAAAAGTTATTAAGAATAAAAAGTCTAAAGAAGTTAAAGAAACTAAAAAGGAAGTATTAATTAAAGAAAAGAAGAGTTTACATAAAGAAGATAATTCTTTTATATCATTTGTTAGTAAAATGATTCTTATATTTATCAAATGTATAGCATTTTTTATACTTGTTATTATGGCTTGTGGTTTAGTAACATCATCAGTATTATTTGCGATGGCAATTGAGTTTTCAATTAAATATTATTTATTCTTAGGAATTATAATAGCTTCGCTTGGACTTCTTGTTGGATTTATATGGGTAAGTGAATTATTATATAGATTTATATTTAATTATAAAGTTAATACTACTAGACTTCTTATTACTTTTATAGCATCAATAGTTTTATTTGGGTTTGGTATGGGTGCGTTTATGGTAGAAGTAACTGATTTAGAGTTTAGTGATGCTGAAATAAATTATGTTCTTAGAAAAGAATATCAATTAGATGTAACAAATGTTAAAAAGATAAATTGTGATAGCTGTGGAAGTGTTGATAAGAAATATAATAATAATCTTGAAGATAATGTTATAAATGTTAAGGTATATGGAAGTAGTTATTCTAATCCATATTATACTAATAATGAATATAATGATTCTAGTGTAGTATCATTTCATTATACAAATTCAACTAATAAGTTTATAAATACTATTCTTACTGATATAAAGGAAGGTAGATTTTATAATTATGATACATTAGTCAATTTAAAAATAGAAATAGAAGGAAATAAGAAAACACTTAATAAACTTGATATAACTGAGTGTACTTGGTGTGATTAGGAAATAAAAAGTATTTCCTTTTTATTTGGTTTATTTTATAATGTTTAGTATGAAGAACGTGAAGAAATATATATTAATATTAAGTTTGTTTTTAATTATTATGATAGGAATTTTAATATTCTTTGTATTTAAGTATGAAGAATTACATTTACTTAGTAAATCTAGAGATTTACTTTCATATTTATATACTTTAGACGCTGGTGAATATAATTTTAAGTCTGGTTCAATATATAATGAAAATAAAATTTTTAATAATACTTATTATTTTGATGGTAATGGAAAAATAAAGATAGACAAATATAATAATGTTAGTTTTCTTATTGAGTCAAATGAATATTGTGTTAGTAAAACAGCTTTGGGAAGTATAAAGATAGAAAAAAGTAAATGTGGAGAGTTTGTTAATATAGATGCTAAGGTTGTTAAGAATAATAATATTATATCTTTTAATGTTAATAAGAATGATTTAGATTATATGATATCTAAGAGAGATGACTTTAAAGGAGAGTGGATACATAAGAATTATAAAGATAATATAATACTTAAGTCTTATGATACTAGTAAATATTATATTTGGTTTAGAGATGTGGCTGGTAATGTAAGTGATGCATATAGCTATCAAGTTGAGTGTTTTTTAAGCAATAAAGGTGAGTATGAAAAAGATAAATATTATTGTGATGGCTCTATTGTTAGTCTAAATGATATAAATTATATTGTAGTTAATGATAATGAGAATGAAATAACTCTTATGAAACAAAATCCTTTAGAAGAAAAGTTATATCATTGTACTGATAAAGTTAGTGACTATTGTTATTATACAAATAGTGAGATAAATAAATATAAATGGAGTAATTCTTATATAAACTATTATTTGAATAATGTGTTTATTAAAACTTTGGATAAAGAAATAATAAATAATTTAAAGGAAACAGCTATTTGTGATGATTTTATAAAGTATGGTTGTAATGGTGAAGGGTGTGGAGGCTATACTAAAGAAGAAATAAGTAATAATAATTGGACATGTAATAATTATAGTAAAAGTAAAGTTAGAATTATAACTTATAATGAGTATGTTAATATTTATAATAAAGTAAATAATTATAGTGTTTTAAATGGTAATTATTGGTTAATGGATTTGGGTGATGATGATAAAGGTTCTTCTGTTCAATATAGTTATGATGTTTATATACTTGAAGAATTTACAAATAAACTTGATGTTAAACCTGTTATATCTATTTTAAAATATTGAAGTATTTAGTTGTTTATGTTAAAATTATTTTGATAATAGGAGATAAATTATGGAAGATAATGTTATATTAAATGATGATTTTAATAATAATGGTCAAATTGAAGATGAAGAAGAAAAAGAAAAAAAGAAGAAAAGATTTTTGATTTTACTGCTTTTGTTGTTATTTTTTGTAATATTGATATTAGGAGGAGCTGGCTTATATATTAAGCATAAAGGCAATGGTAACATGAATATTGATATTGATGGTGACGGTATTGCTGAAATTAATATTGATAATGGTACTGGTAAATGTCAAGTTAACTGTAGTACTGATAATAAGAAACCTAATACTAATATAGATTATAAAAAGAATCATAAGCCAACATTTAATGTTGATACAGACGGTGATGGTAAACCTGATAAAAACTTGATCAATCAAGATACAGATGGGGACGGTAAGTGTGATTTAAACTGTGATACTGATGATGATGGTTGGCCAGATAAGAATTTAGATCTTGATGATGATGGCAAATGTGATTTAAATTGTGATACAGATGGGGACGGTAAGTGTAATACTAATTGCGATACTAATGATGATGGTAAATGCGATTTGAATTGTGATAATAATAAAGACGGATATTGTGATTTAAATTGTGATACTGATGACGATGGAAAATGTAATCATAGTTGTGACACTGATAATGATGGAATTTGTAATATAAATTGTGATACTAATGGAGATGGAAAATGCGATTTAAATTGTGATACTAATGGTGACGGTAAGTGCGATGTTAACTGTGATAACAATAAAGATGGATATTGTGATTTGAACTGTGA
>CAJJPX010000023.1 GCA_905193755.1 uncultured Clostridium sp.
GAACTAGGGTTTCAATAAATTCTTTTTTAGTGTCCACTTTTTGTTGACTTATTCATTTAACATTATTTTTGCCTCTTTAATATTAAGGTGAAATTTATATTGTTATCCTCTTTTATTATCATTGTTTTTGTATCATTATAAACTGGTTACGCTACCATTTTCATTGTTTTTTCTTCTTCTAACATTGGATTAACTAAAGTTGGAATGTTATTTACTGAAGCAGTTGCAGATTGTTCAATATTTTGTGTCTTGCTTTTTGATAGTTCATTTAGTAACCCCATAATTTCTTCATATGACGCATTATATGCGATTTCTGATATTTTACTTGAAACTATACTTGAAACGATATTTGCTAATTTTTGTGCCATTTTCTTCTTTTCTTCTTCTGTCATATCGTCTGTATGAACTGATGTACCTGGTGTTGGTTCAATTTGTTTTGGAGTCATTTCTACAATAGGAGTTGTAGTCACACCTAAGGTTGATGTTCTCTCTGCTGGTGTTGCCATTTCTTGTGGCTTACTCAACTCGGCTCTAGGTTCAAATGATAATGGAGCTGGTGATATTACAGGTTCTGTTGTTTCTGAAATTGGTGCTGACGGTTTGACTGCAGGAATATCAGCAGGTGTTGTTTCTACTGTTCCGGTTGGGTTTGTTGCAAAAAGGTTTTCATTTATTCCTGTTGGTTCGGTAGCTAGAACTTCTTGTGGAGTTGCAACTGGTTCTGCAACTGGAACTACAAGCTCACTTGATTCTATTTTTTGTTCTGGATTTGGTATTGATTTTGCTAACTCAGTAATTGAATTTTTTATAGGTTTTGTCATGTCTTTTGCTGTTGACAAATTTCCTAATTCTGTTGGAATTTCAACATTTACTGCTTCAGTTGTAATCGAATCGTTTAGTGTTGGTGTTGGAATTACTGTTGCAGGTTGACCTATTGCTGGTTCTTGAATAGGAACTGTTTGATTTGGGTTTGCTCCTAATACTTTTTCTGCGACTTGTGCTAAATTTTCTTTTACTTCAGGTATAAACGCTGATTGCTTTGATAATGGTGCTACACCTGTAGTTGGATTAGGCGTGATTGTTGGCGTTCCAATGCCAATTATTCTTTTATTTGCGTCATACTCTATCGTGGATACAACTATACCCTTTTCTATATTTTCGATTTCACTTATCATTTTATCACCTAACTTTCAACTATTTGTTTCATTGCTTCTTTTACTTTTTGCCATATTTGGTCATCTTTTATACCTACAAGGCTATATACTCCTGGCTCATTTTCTACAAATTCTGATATGTATATCTTACTCATTCCTTCACCAGCTGATTCGCCTTTTGACAAAATCACAAATCTTTTATTTATTTCGTTAATTTTGAATGCATTAACTAAATCAACTTCTTCCATCGTTCCATCCATATTTTTTATTGAAATTCTGCTCATACCTTTTTCCTCTCTATTCTTATATAATCTTATCATACATTAAAAATAATATCAATTAATTTGATATTATTTTCTGTTTTTTTCACTTAGTTTTTCCAATATAAAATATTTGCAATCATATGCACAATTTTCGCTAATATACTTTTTCACATTCTCAAAATCATTAATTTTATTTAAACCTTTGTTTTCTTTTTTATTAAATCCTTTTAGTCTTAATTTTGAGTATGCAATATCCCCAACTATGTAATCGTAGTTTTCAAAATAATTTGTATATCTTGCCAAAAACATTTCCTTGTCAAAGGCATCTCTATAGTTTTTTTTCAATTTATATATTATACCATCTACTTCAATTTCCATGATTTTTCACCTTGTAACCTATTATAGCATTTTAATTTCATCGAGTAAAGTTGTTAATTTGCCATGAACGATTTTATCATGTTCTTGCACTAATCATTCCTCCATAATATTCTGGTATTTTTCCTTGTATTATTTTTGTACTAATTGGTAGTTGTTTATTAATTGTTGTTTTTTGCGATGTGAAAGGCAGAATTATTTGAACATTTATTTCTATTTCAAGTTGAAGTTCTACCATCGAGTTATTAATTCCATATTCTTTAATGTATGTTGATATATTATTAGTTGCACTACTTATTATTTCTAATTTGAATGGTATTCTTGGACTGATACCTATTAGTACAGGTTTTTCACTTATCACATTAAATGGTACATTATAAATCATTTTTTCTTTATTTAAGTAATTATCTTTTAGTTTGCTATCTTCAGATATACTTTCATTGTTTTCTATTTTTTTTATATAATTCATCATACTGTAGTTTACATCATATAATATTTTATTTGTTTTAACATTATCAAAATCTACGCTTATTATTTCATTGTTTTCATTTTTTTCTATTTTTATTATGTCATTTATTTTTTCTTCAAGTAATGCTTCTTTTATCGACTCATTTATAATCATTGTAGAGACCTCAACCGATTTATTTTTGGCATATTCTAGCAATATTATCTTACTTTTTTCCGTAAAGATTTTTATAAAGATGTATGTCAAAAGAAATATCATTACTATTATAATAATGATTATGTCCTCCATTTTTATAGCTATTTTTTTTCGTAATTTCATTTTATAATTAGCCATATTAAATTATATAAAAAAAGAAGCCATTAATGCTCCTTTATTAAATTATATTCCATTCTAATATAGAATTTAGTATCAAGAATATAGTTGCTAAAAGTATTAAAATTATTAGTATAATTCCTATTTTTGCGAGTATTCCACTCTTTTTTTCACTTTTTTCTAAATCTTCAAATCCCTCAAAATCAGTTTTATTGAATGATATTGAATTTGTATAAAAAGATTTGTCTATACTGCTTATCTTTGGTGCATCTGAATCTATATTTTCGTCTTCCTCATTTGTTGCTTTCAATTGGTATTGTTGTTTTAATTTTTCTTTTTCTAATATTAAATCTTGTGTTAAATCATTAGTTGGCTCTTTTATTGCGTCTAATTCTTTTGTTATATCAAAAAGAACTTCTTTTATGTTACTTTCATTTGTCTCATCTTCATTAATTGGAGCCATTACAATTGTATTTTCGTTATCTCCCATCAATTCCTTAAAAAGATCGGTTGTGTCATATTTTGATACATTCTCTTTTGGGTTATTGCCAGAGGATTTTCCATTTTGAATATCTTGAATTAAATTGACTATTGTTTTTTCTTGTGTATTCAGTTCTTCTATTGGCGAAGTAAATTCTTCTGTATCTGTTAATTTATTTTTTTCTTCTTGTTCTTCTTTTATTTTTATATTTTTTAAGATATCATATCCTATATTATTTAGTTTTCTGTGTCTATCTTCCTCATAATTTGTTTCTTTCTTTTCTCTTGCTTGTTCTAAAACTGAATTTATGTCATACGTTTTTTGTTCTTGTCTTTCAACAATTTTTTCTTCTGGTTCTGGAAAGTCAAGAGATATTTTTTTTCTTTTTTGTTCTTCTTCATTGTTTAGGGCATTTAGATACTTCTTTATTTTTTCAATATCTATCTCTTTTGGCGCGTCAGAAATGACACTAACATTTGTGTTAGTTTTTATTCTAGATAAATCGCTCATATCAGTAGAATTATAAATATCTTGATTTCTTTTTGTTCTACTCAAATTACCTAGTTCTGAATTTTCGTATCTTTCCATTCTTGAACTCATATCTTTCACCAGTATAATAATAACACAAATGATGAGCAAATTCAATAAAAGTTATTTGACACTGTTGTAGTTTTTTTGATGTTTTTAATATATAATTATTGTATAATTTATATGGAGGAAATAAAAATGGAAAAAGTAAAAGTAAATGACACATGTATCGGATGTGGTTTATGTGTTAGTCAGAAAGAAGATTATTTCGAATTCAATGATGAAGGATTAAGCCAAGCTAAAGATGTTCCAGTTAAACCTGAAGATAAAAAGGAACTTTTAAATATTGTTGAAAGTTGTCCTGTTGGAGCTATCGTTATTGAAGAAGAAAAAGAAGCTTAGTTTTATTTTTAAGCTTCTTTTTATTTTATATTAGCATAATTATATAATTGTTTTACTTCTTTTGTTGTAAGACTTCTATATTCGCCTATTTTAAGTCCTTCTAAATCAAAAAAAGCATAGTTTGTTCTTTTAAGTTTTAATACTTTGTGACCCAATGATGCAAACATATTTTTAACTTGATGATTTCGTCCTTCTGTTATAGTAAGCTCAACATATGACTTATTATTTTTTTTGTCCATTTTTTTGAGTTTTGCTCTTGCTTTTTTAGTTTTAACTCCATCAAGTTCAATTCCATTTTCAAGTTCATGAATTTCTTTTCCTGTTACAAGTCCACTTACTTTGGCAATGTATGTTTTTTCAATGCATCCCTTTGGATGAGTTAACTTGTTAGTAAGTTCACCATCGTTTGTAAGTAACAATAATCCTGTTGTATCATAATCTAGTCTTCCTACCGGAAAGATTTTTTCATTTGTCTCGATTAAGTCTACTACCGTTACTCTACCCTTGTCATCACTTACAGAACATATAGTTTTTTCTGGTTTATAAAGTAAATAATATTCTTTTTGTTTTCTGTAAACCTCCATATTTTCCACTTCTACTTCGTCTTTATTAGATACTTTTGTTCCAAGTTCACGTACAATTATACCATTTACTTTTACTTTTCCAGCTAAAATTAATTCTTCACTTTTTCTTCTTGAAGCGATACCACAAGAACTTAAATATTTTTGTAATCTTTCCATACTTGCCACCTCTCTTAGAGATTATACATTATTATTTCCAAAATAACAATAATTCTTTTACCTTCTTTAGCCTGCTTTGATATTTAAGTACATAAAGTTTTTCACTATGAATGAGGTTGTTATCTAGATAAATATTCACATAATTATTTTTCTTATTTAAAGTAACATTAACTTTTAACCTTTTTATTTCATTTTTTGTAAGTAACATATTAAAATCATTTTTGATAAAGTAATGATCATGATTTTTATTTTTTACCTTGAATGAAAAAGTATTTTTATCAAGAATTTTATATTTTTCATATTCTTTGAAATATTTTTCATATAGATTTTTGTGTAAATTAAATTTATCATTTTCATCGATTGAAGCAATAACGAGGGTTTTACCATCTTTTTTAGCCGCGGATACAAATACTTGACCACTTGCTTTTGTGTAGCCTATTTTTCCACTTATTAAATATTTATAATCACTTAATAGTTTGTTTTTGTTATACCATATGTAGTTGTCAACTTTATACTTTTTGGTACTGGTAATATTTAAAAAATCTTTGTTTTTTATTGCGTATCTTATTAATTTTGACATATCTTCAGCTGTTGAGTAGTTTTTCGTATCATCATTAAGTCCATGTGGATTTTCAAATGTTGTGTTGTACATACCAAGTTTGTGTGCTTTTAAATTCATTTGTGCGATGAAATTATCATAAGACATTATTTTAGATGCTATTATCATAGCTGCATCGTTTCCACTTTGGAGCATAAGTCCATGCAAAAGATCATTTAGTGTAAATGTTTCGCCTTCTTTTACATATATCATTGAACCATTTACTGTTTGTATTTCTTTTCCTACTTTTAATTTGTCTGATAATTTTGCATTTTCAAGAGCAATTATTGTTGTCATTATCTTTGTTGTTGATGCAATTAATTTTCTTTCACTTTTATTTTTACTATAAAGGATTCTACCAGAGTCTGCGTCCATTACCACTATTGATGCTTTGACATTTATACATAATAAAAAAATTAATACTAGTAATATTTTTTTCATATTATATCTTATGATTTTTATTACAAAATATTAATCTTTTAAGAATTTTTCATTTACTATATTTATAAAATTATATTCTTTCATTCTCAAGAATTTTATTTTTTTATTCTTTACAAAACATTCTATTTTCTTTACGTTTTCATATCTCTTATTTGTTCCGTCAAATGTAATAATTAAGTCTTTTTTGATTGGCTTAATTAATATATGTTTCTTTTCAGGGAGTACTATTGGAGTTAGCAAGTTTCTATATACTTTTGTATTTAGTGGAGCTATTGGTGTTATTTGTAATGTATGAAGTGTGTTATAGATAAGTGCTCCATTAAAACTAGTGTTGTATGCGCTACTTCCAACTGATGTTGAAACAAGTATTCCGTCTCCTGCAAATGTTTCTAGAAAGTATCCATCTATATAAATTTCCATAGTTAATGCGTTTAATTCCATTTGTCTAATAACTATTTCGTTTAATGAGAAGTGTCTTGATACTGAGTCATCAGTTGTAATTTTTGTTTCAAGTGTACCAATATTATCAACCTTAAAATCATTATCATTTAAAGATGCTACAAAGTATTCTAAATTATCTGGTTTAATTTCTTGAAGGAATCCAAGTGTACCAGTATTTATTCCAACATAATAAATATCGCTATTAAAATTAGTGTTATTTACCATTCTTAGAAACGAACCATCTCCACCTATTGCAATAGCTAAATCATAATTTTCATCAACTATTTCAAAATTATACTTTTCTAATTCTTCTATAAGTTTTAATTTTATTTTATATGATACTTCATTTTCATTAGCAAATATTTTAACTTTATTAATCTTTCTCATATTATTTACCTTTGTATTTAAATAGTACACTCGGCCTATGACCTTCTCCAGTTTTAATTTTGTCAGTCTTTTCAACTTTGTTAGCAATTATCCTTCTAAAAGCTGGATCAAGTAGTTTTTTATTAAGTATTACTTCATATACTTGCTGAAGTTCACCTAGTGTGAAATATTCACTCATCATGTTAAATACTATATCAGTGTACATTATCTTATTTTTTAGTCTTTCAATTCCACTTACTATTACGAGTGGATGGTCAAATGCTAATGAATCATTTTTTACTATATCAAATTTATATCTATCAGTTGTACTTTCTTTAAGAGTTTTACTTACTACAAAATTTAAAGTTTCATTTCCATTATCAAGTGTTACATTAAAACCTTTTTCATCTTCAATATAACTTATGTTGAACCAAGATGCGTTTTCGTATAAAGAATCATTAAGTTTATTTTTATCTACTAGAGCTATGTATGAGACACTTAATACTCTCATTCTTGGATCTCTATCAATACTGTCAAATGTGTATAGTTGTTCCATAAATATGTTATGTAGATTTGTTTCACTTGCTAAGACTCTTCTTGCAGCTTCTTCTGTAGTTTCAGTATTCTTTACAAATCCTCCTGGAAGACACCATTTTCCTTTAAATGGATATTCTTTTCTTTTGACAAGTAAGACACTATAAAATTTATCTTTAAGTTTTCTATAATTATTTTGTACTCCGTTTGATACGCTTAATAGTAAAACATCACTTGTTACTGATGGGTGATCGTATATGCTTGCATCATAGTTTTTTAAAAATTCTTCTTCGCTTTTATATTCCATATTTCCTCCTTATAATATTTCTATTAACTTATCAAGTATATCTTTTACTATTATTTCTTTTACTTCTTTACGTGGTTTATTTGGAACTGTTATTTTCATATCAGTATGTGTTTTATTCTTACTATTGAAAATACTTACAAAAACTTCGTTATTATTACCACTTAAATTATTTTCATCTACCCTATTTATCTTTCCAGTTATACCTACCCCATAAGTACTTCCTGCAAACATACTAATATTTTCGCTCATTTCATGTGCTGTTTCAATGCTATAAACAGAATACTTTTCAATAACTTTAGGGTCCACTCCCATTTTAATTTTATATTCATTTGAATAAGTAACAGCTGAAAACTTTAATACTTCACTTGAGCCATCAACGCATGTAATAGTACTAGCAAAATATCCTCCAGTACAGCTTTCCATTGATGCAATTGTTTCTTTTTTATCTATTAATTTTTTCACTACTTCTTTTTCTTTCATAATACCTCTTTTATATAAATTGATTATAACACATTATTAACTAACATATAAATTATTTCTTTTAATATAATCATAAACTTTTAAATCAATATATTTAAGTACTTCTTTGTTTTTATCTCTTAACATATTTCTCACTATTGTAGAAGATATTTCTTCACTTGATATCTTGTTTGTAACTATAAAATTATATTGTTCATATTTCTTATAAGTAAATTCATCTATATCATTTCTTTTGATAACTATTATGTTATATTTTAATATTTCTGAAACGTTTTTCCATTTGTCAAAATCTTTTAGTAAATCATCTCCAATAACTAAGTAAATTTTATTATTCTTATAATCATTTTGGATATTTCTAAGGATTTGATAAGTAAATTCATAATTATTATTTTTAGTATCTATTACAATGTCTTTCGTTTCATATAGTTTCAGCATGTTAATTCTATCATTAACACTTATTAGATTATTTTTATTCCAGTAACTCATTGTTGGCACTATTATAACTTTATCCACATATTCTTTAAGTATTTTTTTAATGACTTTTATGTGTCCTTTGTGAACTGGATTGAAACTACCTACGTAAACAGCTATTTTCATATAGTAAATTTTCTTGTTAGTTCTTTTCTTTCAAGTATTGCTTCAACTCCTGTAAAACTATAGGTTCCTCTATCATAATCTTGATATTGTTGATAATTAACAATGTCTACTATATAGCCTTTTTCTCTTAGATGTTCACTTAATACTTCTTTTATATCAGATTCGTTTATACTGTGTGTAATCGTATGTTCAATCTTACCAAGTATTTCATCCATCATGGTTTCTTTTGTTTCAAAACTTATTCTTGTCACTAATTCTTCTGTTTCATAAAAACCTACATATTCTTTTGTTGTTGTTATAGATATTTTAATTTTCTTACCTAGTTTATCTTGATAATGTCTTTCTAGTAGTTTTACTAAATCCTTTTTTGATATTTTTAATGTAATTTCTTCATTCATATATTTTTTCTCCTTTGCAATATTGTATATTTTTTAGTTATTAATTTTCTTTTGATACTGTTTAGCATTTTAAATTCTATCGTATACTGGTATGTTAAATTTATGTAAATTATTTGTATGTAGTTTGTCAACTTTACTTTTTGTTTCTTTCGATACTTTTTTACCATTTATAACTGATGCGATATCTTTATATTTAACTCCTAATTTGTCTTCATCAGTTTTTCCACTTAAGCCATCACTTGGACTTTTAAATAGTACTTGTTCTGGTACTTCAAGATACTTTCCTATTTCAATTACTTCATCAACTGTATAGTTATTTAATACTCCAATATCATATGTTGAATCTCCTCCTTTGGTAAAGTAGCCTACATAAAGTTCACATTTGTTAGATGTTCCGGCTACTAAGTATGTTCCTTGCTTTAGTTCTGAATATAAGGCTGCTACATAGTAACAAGCACTCATTCTAAGTCTTGGTTTGATATTTATATCACTATTTATAAGTTCATTATCATTAAAGTTTCCTAGAGATGATATTTCGCTTTTAAATGTATCAAATGTTTTTGTTAAATCAATATTTATTAGTTCAAAACCATATTTATCACTTACTAGTTTTGCGTCAGATGCATCAGTACTTTTAGAGTGACATGGAAGAGTTATACCAACTACATTTTTACTACCTAATGCTTTTGAAAATAAGGCTGCTACTACTCCTGAATCTTTTCCTCCACTTATACCAAGTACGACTCCTTTTAAATTGTATTTTTTATAATAATCTCTTATAAATTCTATAATCTTTTCTGTTTCTTTTTTAGCATTAAATTTCATATTTTCCTCCTACTTTAATACTTTCTTTAATTCATCATCTTGAGTTAAATTTCTGCTTTCCATAATCATTTTTCTTTTTAAAGCTAATAGATTCTTTGATAAACCTACATGATGGATATGAGGGTTATATAGTCTTTGTGATTCTGGATATATTGTTTTCATTTCTTCTTTAGCATACTTTCTTGTTTCTTCTAAAGATGGCTCAATATAAACAAGTTCCCCGTTTATGAATATTGGTACTTGTAATTCACGAGCTATGTAGTTTTTAATTTTATGTCTTTTAAATTCACTATGTTCATCAATTATTGTGTAACCATCACAACTTATTTCTTCATCTTTAAGAGCAATTACATCACTTACCGCATATCCAGTATCTTTATCATAAAATCTTATTACTTTCTTAAATCCTGGGTTTGTTATTTTGTCTACATTATCGCTTATTTTTATTTTTGGTTCAATCTTGTCTTCTTTTTCAATTGCTGAAAGTTTATATACTCCTCCGAATACTGGTGTTGACTTTGATGTTATTAAGTTTTCTCCTACTCCGAATGAGTCAATTGGTACCCCTTCGTTTAGTAATGATGTTATTGTGTATTCATCTAGTGAGTTTGAAACACAAATCTTAGTATTAGTAAGTCCTGCATCATCTAACATTTTTCTTGTTTGTTTTGATAAGTATGCTAAGTCTCCACTATCAAGTCTTATACCTTTTAATGTATATCCATTTGGTATTAAATAATCTTTAGCTACTTTTATAGCATTTGGTACTCCGCTTTTTAGGGTATCTATTGTATCTACTAGGAATATTGAATCGTTTGGGAAACATTTTGCATATGCTAGAAAAGCATCGTACTCATTATCATACTTCATTATATGTGAGTGTGCCATTGTACCTAGTAGTGGTACTCCGTATCTTTTACCTGTTTCGTAACAAGAAGTTCCAATGCATCCACTTATATAAGCATCTTTTGCTCCGATGATTGCTGCGTCACTTCCTTGAGCTCTTCTTGCCCCAAATTCCATTACTCCTTTATCTTTAGCTGCATTAGTTATTCTTCTTGCTTTTGTGGCTATTAAGCTTCCGTGATTAAATTTATTCAAAAGATCAGTTTCAATTATTTGTGCTTCTAAAGCGTTAGCTCTAACTGTTATACAAGGTTCGCCTTTGAACATTACTGTCCCATCAGGTACTGCATAAATGTCTCCAGTAAATTTAAAATTTCTTAGGTAATTTAGAGTTTCTTCATCAAACTTGTTTAGACTTCTTAAATATTCTATATCTTCTTCAGTAAATCTAATATTTTTAATATAATCAATTATTTCGTGAAGTCCACATATTACGTTGTACCCACCATTATCTAAGTTTTTTCTAAAGAACACATCGAAATAACAAACTTCATTATCTTTCTTATTCTTTATATCTGTGTGTTCCATTGTAAGTTCATAAAAATCAATTAACTTTTCCATTATATATTTTCAACTCCTATTCCTTGGTTTTTCATTAGTTTTAATGCTATACCGTTATATTCATCTCTATTATGTGTCTCACTGTTAAAAGTTTCTACTGCATTTTGTGGCACCCATATTCTTACGTTTTTATTTTTTTCATCAAAGTAGTTTACTAGTGGTATAGCTAGATTCATTACACATATATCTGTACAACAACCGGTAATTATTACTTTTTCAAGTGATGCCATTCTTTCAATATCTTTCATAAAATTTCTAGCAAATATAGTACTTGTTGAATTTTTTTCATAACTTAACGCTTTTCCTTCATAACTTGATAATTCACTAATTAATTCTGACTCAGGTGTTCCTTTTAAACAGTGAGGTGGATACTTTTTAAATTCTAATGAATTAGGTTCATGAGTATCTTTTATAAAAGCTATTCCTTCTTCTTCACTTAAGAATGATTCTACTAATGCTTTGATTCTTGGTGTTATATGATTAATATCTTCATCACTCATTTTTCCTTCTTTGATAAATCCATTAACCATATCAACTACGACTAATAATTTTGTTAATTCTTCTCTCTTTTTCATATTTCTCCTTTTTTTGTTATTAATATTTTATTAATAACAATCATTATTTTTAAAAGAGAACTTTTTGTCTCTTGTTATTAACATTATATTAATAACAGAATTATTTGTCAACACTTTTCATAAAAAAAAATAAAAAGTTTTACCTTTTTATTCATTTTCATAATCATAAAGACCGTGTATTTTTTCTAAAGTAGTTCTATCTGGATTTTGTATAACCCACTCTCCATCTTCTTTATTTAGATTAAATTTTATTTCGTAATCTACTGTTTCATCCATTTTTAGCATTTCGTCTAATCTATATTTAGTATATTTTTCTAAGTCGATTGTTGTTCCATTATCAGTTGTAAATTCATCAGTATGTTCATCATAGTATTTTTCGGCATTATTGTTTGATTTGTAAAAATCATATACAGTTATTTGTACTGTTACAGTAGCATTATCACTATTTATTTGTTCATCTTTAATATCATATTTAATATTTTTATATTGCCTTTCTAATACTTTTCTATAGATGTCTTTATTACTATCTGATAAGTTTTCACTAGCAACTGAAGTTTCTAAGTCTTTCTTAACATTTTCTGATAAACTATTAAATTGATTTAAATAGATTTCTACTTTAGATTTTGGTGTGTTAGACATAGAACATGCTGTTAACATAAATACTATAATAAGAGTTTTAATTATCTTTTTCATTTGATCCTCCTAATAGTATTTTTAACATTTTATAATAAAATATACTATGAATTTATAAGTTCTATAATTTCGTATAATTTATTGTGTTTTTCTGTATATTCACTATTTATTTCTGTTATTAGATCGTTATACTTATTATTTGATTTGTTATTATGAAACCATTCATAGTATAAATAATCAATTAGTTCAGTGTCATTCTTAGAATCATTTAAATAGCTTAATAATTTTTCTATTATTTGTTCTTCTTTTCTAGTAATTAGTTTATAATTATTATTTTTGTTAATTTTCGAATATAAGAGTTTAGTTTTAGATTTATAACTTAATTCATCTAGTACTTCTCTTTCTTCATAAATATCAAGTTTACTTATCTTTGATATAATACCATCTTTACTAAAGTTAACACATACTACATCTATAGTATTAGTAAATAAACATATATAATTATCAGTTTTTATATTTTTTAGAAATTCTTTTCGTACTTTTATATTCATAGATAGAACATTATTATAATCATAATAACTAATTACATATATTTTTACTTTATTTAATTTTATTATTTTATCTGTATTAGTCCATTCATAGAAATTAATTAATTCATCTTTTAAATTCACTTTTATATTATAAATATAGTTCATATTTTTTATCCTTTCTTAGTGATATATATATTAATAGTATTCCCAAAAATATGAGTAAACAT
>CAJJPX010000024.1 GCA_905193755.1 uncultured Clostridium sp.
CTATATTTGAAGCTACTTTCACTTATGAGTTAATAGCTCACGTGGAAATACGTTATATTAATTAAGTTAATTAAAGGATGGTACCGTCTATATGACTCATTGTGTACCATTCTTTTTTATTTTATAGGGAGGAAATTATGAATATTAAAGATTTGTACATTGATTTTTTTGTAAGTAAATTCTTGATTATTGTCAGTTTGTATGATTTTAGGTTGATAACCAAAATATGTGATAGCTCTTTTAATGAAATCTATAGTAGAATATGAAGATTGTTCTTTATAAGGAAAAATAAATCTTTCTCTAGAAACTTTATCAATAACAGTATACTGGCAAAATTTGTCTTGTAATTCTCCAGTATAGCATTGCTTTGGAACAACTTTAACATCCATTTACCATTTAATGCCTATAAGTTCTGGAGTATCATATTTCTTAGGTACATACTTTTTATGAGTTTCAGTATTAACTGTATACTTTATTTTTCTAACTATTCTAAAAAGTGAGCAAGCATGTCTAGAATATCCTTTTTCGACCCTTAATTTACCATAGAGGTCACATAAAGATATGTTGGGATTCCTTATTTAGTATTTAAACTATATGGATAATGTGATATACTTTTCATTGTGATAAGTCCTTTCGTAAATGTTTGTTTGATAATTACATTTTACTAGACTTATCACTTTTTTATAAATAAAAGTCTCACATCAATTGTAACACTACATAGTTAGTGAAAATAAATAATCTACTTATGTAGATTTTTATTTTTATTTGTTATATAATTAGTACATAATAAGGGAGTGAAAAAATGAATAAAAAAGGATTTATTTCTATGACACTAGTATATACTTTTTTAATATTATTTTTATTCTTAATGCTTGGTGTATTACACGCATACTCTGAAAAAAATAAATTCTTACAAGCAATAGACGATAAAATAGATTTAAAATTTAGTACACCTACTAATTATGGTAAAACTATATTACAAACTATTCTAAATGCATACTATGCTGAAGAAAGTGGTATCATAGATTATTCTAAAAATTCTGAAGGTAGATATCATACAAGAACAGGTATAAATACAGATATATCTTCAGTAACAAATGGTTTTTATTTCACTCAGGTAGTAGATGATGAAGATAATAATAAGATTCATATGACTGAAGAAGATAAAATAGCATACTTCTTTAGAGGTAAAGTAGATGATAACTACATATTACTTGGGAGTGATTGCTGGAAAATATATAGAACTAATGAAGATGAATCAGCAAGATTAGTGTATTATGGACCATATCAAAGTAATTCAGGAAGTTGTCAATTTAATATTAATAAATTACCAAAATCTACTTACAACAACAATATAAATAACAATAAGTATATAGGATATATGTATGGTACTAGTAGTTATAATTATGATACAACACATGCGAATACATACGATAGTTCAATAAAGAATACACTAGATATTTGGTATCAAAACAATATATCAGGTTCATCATATGAAAGATTTATAGATGATCAAATATTTTGCAATGAAAGAAAAATAGGTCTAGGTGGTAACTTCAATGGAACAAATTATACTTTTAATGGTTATGGTAATTCCAATACATTATATCAGTCACTTAGAAGAAATGGAACTGATGGAACAGAAGGTACAACAATAAGTATGAGTACAGCATACCCAATATTTAGATGTGAACAAGCAAATGATAAATTTACTACAAATAATAATTCTGGTAATAAAAAATTAACATATCCAATAGGTACACTAACAGCAGATGAATTCATAATTGCAGGGTCTTCTTTTCAAATAGATAACACAACAAACTTCTTAAATTATAATACTGATTTATGGACAATGACACCAAGTTCATTTACAAGCAATGCAGCAAGAGTGGTAAGTGTTAAAGCAAATGGAGAGTTAATAGAATCAAACGTTAATGAAACACACTATATCTTGCCAGTAATATCATTAAAAAATACAACACTAATAGAAAGTGGTAATGGAAAAATAGGTTCTCCATATACAATAAAGGTGAAATAATATGAAAAAAGATGGATTTATATTTATGGAGAGTTTAACAGTATTAATAGTAGTATTACTTGCTACTACAATGCTATTAAGTAGTTACTCACTATTCGTAAGAAAATCAAAAGAAAAAGAAACATATAATTTTCCAAGTGATAGATATTTATTATTTAATATAGCTAGACTAAATGCAAAAGATGATGAATATTATACGAACTCAGGATATATTGCTAATAGAAGAGAAGCATCAGTAACCAATCCAAATAGTTGTGAAAATACTCCTATGAAAAATAGATTAAGTGATTGTAAACAACTATTTAAAGATACTGACTTAGTATACTTTATAGTTATAAAAGATATAAAAAAAGAATTAAAAAGACCAGATATAACATCAGTATATGATAGTGGAACAATAGAATACTTAAAAACATTAAAAAAAGAGTTATCTTCTTCAAGCCATAGTATAGAAGCATCGACTGGAGAAGGCTATATAGTTGGAGTATTCTATAAGAATAGTACTTATCGTTATGCATCTATTCCACTATATGATGATTAGTATAAGGGGTACATATGAATAAAAATGGATTTACATTAGTAGAATTAATAGTAAGTATAGTACTAGTAAGTATAGTATTAGTATCTATGACAGGTACACTTGTTAAACTAAAAGAAACATATAACGTAGTAAATGAAGATGCAGATGCTAGAATATTTGGAGCAACCATTTCAAAAATAATAAACGATGATTTTCTTAAAAATAATGGTATAAGAGATATATCTTGTTCAAATGATGAAGACATGAGTTCATGTGAAATAGTACTTGGTACAAATCAAAAAAGAACATTAGAAATACTAAGAAACACTATTCCTAATGATAAAGAAACAATATATGAAAATGGTAAAAATATAGGTACTAAAACATATGAAAAAACAACACTAAGATATAGTGATTCAACAACAGGCGCAGTAAAAACACTATTAATAAAAACAATAGAATTAATAGTAAAATCTAATAACGAAGTAGATAATAACTTAGTAAATACTTATGGATATAAATTTACTGACTTATCAGTTAAAACATATAAATATAAAAACATAGATGATTATGATATAACAGATAAAATAACACATATAATAATAGGTCTTAGTAATGAAAAATATAATATAGATTTATATTCATCTGGTACATATAAGAATCAATAGAAAACTAATAATACTAAACATTAACTTAATAGTTAATGTTTTTTTAATATTAATTTTATAGTCAGATAATATACTAAAACTTTGAAATAATATAGATAGACTACTAAAGTTTAAAATAAGACTTGTTAAAGCAAACTTAATATTAAAAGGTATATTTAACTTAGATACTGATATAACACCACTAGTTAGTTCTAAAAAGCCAGTTAAAATAGATAATATATATGGTTTAATAGAAATATATTTTGTTATAAGATTAACTATTATAGTAAACACTATTAAATTACCAAGAATAATTATAGAAGTATTTACACCCTTAATTATAGAATTCTTAAAACATATAAAAAAGTTATCATTACTTATTATTTTATCATTACTTTCTAATGCAAGATCATCTTTTCTTAGAAATAAACCTATTACTATATTATTAAGAAAACAAATGAACCATAAAAGAACACCAACTTTAAAACTATTATATATAGATACTCCTATAACTCCAATAACAAATGCTATAGATGGAAAATAACTATAATTAAGTATTTTATTCGCAGTCTTAACATCTATAATCTTATCATCAAGTAATTTCTTAATATAAACTGCATTATTAGGGTGACTAGTAAGCACGCTAAGTATAAAGATAATGCTAGTATTAGAGTCTATGTTAAATATCTTATTTATCATTTTACCAAATATCTTCTTAATGAATAAATGATAATTAAAGTATATAAGTATGTCACATAATATTATAAATGGAAATATACTTATAAATACTTTCTTAAAGAATAAAATACTAGCTTCATACGTAGAATTAATTACTACTTTAATATTCAATATAAACAATATTAATATTAAAGTTAACACTATATATTTTAGTTTTTTAATAATTGTATTCATCTGTGATATAATATTATAGTTAGGAGTGATTTATGACAAAATTATTTAAATATATAAAAAAAGATATACAAACTTACTGGAAGAATTATTTAGTATTCATACTTATTGTACCTTGGCTATTTATATCTTTTGATTGCAATATTTATACACCAGGTTCTTTAGTAGACCTTACAGATAGAATAGAAGTAGATAATAGTTATAAATCAGAAGGCAGTTTCAATTTAACTTATGTAAGTGCAAGACGTGGAACGCTTCCAAATATTATATTATCTAAATTCTTTAATAACTGGGACATCGTAGGTAACTCTGAAATGAGAATAGAAGATGAAAGTGAAGATGAAATAATCGAAAGAAACAAAATATATTTAAAAGAAACCAGTTATGATGCTATAATAGCTGCTTTCACTGAAGCAAACATACCATACGAAGTAGAAAGCATAGATGTAACAGTAACACATGTATATGAATATGCTAAAACTGATATAAAAATAGGTGACATAGTAAAAACTATAAATGGACAAACAATAAAAGACTTTAACTCACTAAAAGACGAAATAACAAAATATAAAAAAGATGATACTATAAAAGTAAATGTAGAAAGAAATAGCAAAATAATAGAATGCACTGCAACTTTAATCGAAGTTGATGATAGAATAGTTATAGGTGCATCTCTAACAGAACTTAAAAATATCAAAACTGATCCTAAAGTAGATTATATATTCAAAGATAATGAAAGCGGAGCATCAAGAGGACTTCTTTGTGCATTGGATATTTATAATAAAATCACTGAGTTTGATCTAACTAAAGGAGACATCATTTCAGGTACTGGTTCAATTGACGATAACGGAGTAGTAGGAAGTATAGATGGAGTTAAATACAAACTAGCAGGAGCAGTTAAAAAACACGCTAAAGTATTTATAGTACCAACAGATAACTATAAAGAAGCACTATATGAAAAAGAAAAACATAACTACGACATAGAAATAATCGAAGCAGATACTCTTCATAATGTAATTGAAAAACTAAAAGCAAGATAACGTAGGGAGAACATCATGAATATAAACGAAATATATGAAAAAGAAAAAATAATTAATTCACACTTTAAGAAGAAATATAATTATAAGAGTGAAGATATCTTTAATAAACAAGTTTTAGAACTACTATGTGAACTGAGCGAATTTGCCTACGAAACAAAATGCTTTAAATATTGGAAAAAAGATAAACCAAGTAGTGCTGAAATAACTATACATGAATTTGCTGATTGTTTAATGATAACATTATGCTTTTGTGATTTATCAGGTATTGATACACTAGAATTAGTAGATATCAAAGAAGCAAATATAATCGAATTATTTATAGAAGCCAATAGAATAGCTTCATCTCTAACTATAGATTTAGATAAAACTAAATTAATAAAATTATTATCTATATTAATTAAAATATCAAAATTATTAAATTATACAGACGAAGAATTAAATAAATATTGTACTGAGAAATTTACTAGTACGTTAAATATGATTAAAGAAAAGAATGACTAATTTTAAATAAAGTGAGCAATCACTTTTTTATTTTGAAGTGTTTTAAGTATTTATGACTAACTATAATAATAGGAGGTACATAATGAAAGATAACACTATTAAAGAAATGTTGGAAAGCGAGCGTCCAAGAGAAAGAATGATGTCACTTGGTACAAATAACTTATCTAACGAAGAATTAATATCTATAATACTTAAAACTGGTACTAGTGGTTACTCAGTTAAAACTTTATCAAGAAATATTCTAAGTGAATTAGATGACATAACATCCTTAAAAGATATGACTATAAATAGACTTACTAAAATAAAAGGAATAGGTAAAGTAAAAGCAATAGAACTTTTATCAGCTATAGAACTAGGTAAAAGAGTATATTACGCTAATGAACAAAAAGAAGTAATACTTAATAACTCAAAAAAGATATTTGAATACTTTAAGAATATTTTTACATACGAAAAACAAGAAAACTTCTATGCATTATACTTAGATACTAAATCAAAACTTATATCATTTAAACTATTATTTAAAGGTACTCTTAACTCATCAACTGTTCATCCAAGAGAAGTATTCAAGTATGCATTCTTAGAAAGTGCAGCTTCTATTATAGTAATTCATAATCATCCAAGCGGAGACGTAAGTCCTAGTATACAAGATATAGAAGTAACTGAATCATTAATGAAAATAGGTTCTATAGTTAAAATACCAGTAATAGATCACATAATAATTGGTAAAGATAAATACTATAGTTTTTATGAATATATGAATACTTTAAAGAATAAACTTTAATATGACATACGAAGAATATAAAAATAATAAGAATCATAAAGTTCCAAATGAAAATAATTTTTTTAAGAATTTACTTAGTAAATTTCTAACTATAGTAGTATTTACTCTTTTAGTAGTAATTATAAGTAATAATAGTCCATCTTTTAAATCATTTATTATAGACAAAGTTTTAAATTCAACATTTGATTTTAGTAAGATAAATAAACTAATAAGTAATGTAACAGATATATTTAATACTAAAGATAATACATTAAATGTATCTAAAGTTTATAAAGACAGTGAAAAATATAAAGATGGTCTTAAATATATTTTAAATGGAGAAGAAAATGTGTATTTGAGTGACTCTGGTATTATTACTTTTATTGGTGAAAAAGAAGGGTATAATAATACCATAATAGTACAACAAAGTAATGGATACTATGCTTGGTATGGAAATGTAAATCCTAAAGTTAAACTATATGATTATGTAGAAAAAGGTACTGTGATAGGTACTGCTACTGATGAATACTATTATGTTCTATTAAAAGATGATAAACCAGTAAATATAAATGAAAATTAATATAAATAATTCAACTTATGTTTGTTTACTTCTATCCTTTTTAGCAGGCTATTTTGAATACGTTTATTTATTTCTTCTAACTATTTTAATACATGAATGTGGTCACATGATATTTGCTAAAATAATAGGCTTTAAATTTGATAAAATAATACTTTATCCATTTGGCGGTATTACTATTTATAATGAGGACTTAAATGTAAACTCTAATAAAGAATTATTTGTCTTACTAGGAGGTATAACTTTTCAATTATTGTTTTTTCTTTTAATTTATATACTTTATAATAACTCACTAGTAACTGATCATACATACACCATTATTAAAAGAATAAACATAGTACTAATATCTTTTAACTTTATGCCAGTTCTACCACTTGATGGAGGAAAACTAACAAACATAATATTTGATAAAATATTTAATTATAGACTCTCTAATACTATTAGTATAACAATAAGTATATTTTTTATATGTGTTTTTATCTTAAAAAACAAAACAATTTTTGGAATAATTCTAACTTTATTTTTAATAAAAAGTATTCTAATAGAAATCTATAACTTAAAATATAAATATAATAAATTTTTACTAGAACGTTACATAAATAATTATAATTTTAAAAATACAATAATAGTTTCAAGTATATATAAATTTAAAAGAGATAAAAAACATATAATAAATAATACTTTTGAACACGATTTTTTATGTAAATTATTTGACACAACTAAATAAATATGCTAAAATATCCATGTTTGTAGAAATCTTTCTCTACAACCGCATTGAGAAGGTTAATAAAAAAGAGCAATCTTACCTTAAGAGCGAGTCTTATTGAAGGAGGAATAAAATGAAAGCAATATTCGTAACTGGTGGAAAACAATATATGGTTGAAGAAGGACAAGAACTATATGTTGAAAAACTAGACAATGAAGTAGAATCAGAAGTTGTTTTTGATGAAGTTTTATATGTTGATGGTAAAGTAGGTACTCCTACTGTTAAAGGAGCTAAGGTTGTTGCTAAAGTGTTAAAACACGGAAAGCAAAAAAAGATTTTAGTATTTAAATATAAGCCAAAGAAAAAATATAGAAAAACTCAAGGACATAGACAACCTTATACTAAAATTCTTATTAAATCTATTACTAAGTAATGATTAGAGTAGAAGTAAATAAGAAAAATAATGTCATAGAAAGTATTCACTGTATTGGTCATGCTGGATATGCAAATTATGGAAAAGATATAGTTTGTGCATCTTTTAGTACAATGATTATTACAACAATAAATGCAATACTTGAATTTGACAAAGAAGCTATTAGTTATACTGATACTAATGATTTAAAGATTATTAATATTAAGAAAGATAATATAACAAATGGCCTACTTAATAACTTAGTTAATATGATATATGAACTAAGAGACAATTATGATAAAAATATTAAAGTTAAGGAGGAAAACCAAGATGTTTAAAATGAATTTAAATATACAATTATTCGCATCTAAAAAAGGTGTTGGTTCTACAAAGAATGGTAGAGATTCTGCTGGCCGTAGATTAGGAGCTAAACTTAGTGATGGACAAGTTGCTAAAGCTGGAGCTATTATCTATCGTCAAAGAGGAACTAAAATTTATCCAGGTACTAACGTAGGTATGGGTAAAGATCATACTTTATATGCTAAAGTTAGCGGAAATGTAAAGTTTGAAAGAAAAGGAAAAGATAAAAAACAAGTTAGTGTTTATGAGAACTAGTAATAGTTCTTTTTTTTATGTACTCTTTATGCTATAATACAAACTCAGTAGGTGATATTATGCTATATAAAGGAACTATGTTTAGAGTAGAAGACATAGATTATGAAGAAGAAGAACTAGAATACTTCACTGGAATTGTAAGAATAAAAAAAGAAAATGGAAAAAATTTTGAAAATATAGATGAATCAAATAACTCTAAAATATCTCGTTCTATAGGAAGTAAATTAAGAAATATAGATAATGATGAATCATTTGAAATCACAGATCCTGAAATAATCGCAATACTTGATAGAGAATATAAAAGTCTAGTACACGATTACGATGGCATTAGTTCAAGGGATGAAATAATATACGAAAAGGTTAGTGATGAAGAAGGAAATATATATGGAAGAGAAATTTTAACAGGAAGTCTTTTCCCAATCGCAAGTGATACTTCAATAGATTTTAAAGAATACGAAATAGAAAGAAACTATAGAAGCATTAATGGTATTGTTATGACATTAACTATAACACAAAACTTTAAACATAGAAATTATGCTAGACTTGAAACAATATTAGTTGATAATGAAGTTGCAACTCCCAAAGAAATAGAAGAATATAAAACTAGATTTGATACAGGCTTTAGACGTGAAAAGAAAAAAGAAACATTCTTAAAAAGAATAAGAGAAAACTCAAATACAAATACTTTAATAGAAGAAGTAGAAGTATCAGTAATAAAACCTAAAAAGAAAGAAAAAAGACAAAGAGAAACTCAAGATAATATTACTAAAGTAATGGAGAGTATTGAATACTTAATAAGAAAATTAAAAAAGATAGATCCTACTAAGGCAAAAGAATTTAATAAAAAATATGAACTTGCATTAAACGAAGAAGATATTCTTAGTAAAAATAATATCTCTTTAGCTACACTCATAAATCTAGAAGCATCTTTAGAGTTTGAACTTATGTTTACTAAAGGAAAAAATACAACTTTAACAGGCAAACTAGAAGAATTAAGACGAGAATATTTAACACATTTCGTAACAGATAGTAAAGATAAAACTAAAATAACACTAGATGATTTAGACAAACTAATGGAATTATTCTTAAAAACAAAAGATAATTATAGTCTTATAGAACAAAGAAAAATACTTAGAAATTTTGCTAGTGTATATATGTTTGAAGTAAAAGAAAATGAAAGCGAAGTAACACTAAAAAGACTAGAAGATAGTTACTTTGAAGACTTAAAAAAATCAATTATGATTTGTATAGATGCACTAATAGAAAATGGTTTTGTTAAAAGTAATATGATCACAGAGCTATCAAAAGAAGAAACTACTGAAGAAGTGTTAAATCTAATAAGAAGTCTTGAATTCAATAAATTATCTAAAGAACAAGTAAAAGAACTAAAATTAAGTATATAAGAACTAGAAATAGTTCTTTATTTTTTTGTACAATTAAATAGGTAAAGTATATGAAAGAAAAACCTAATATAATAGAAATAACTAATTATTTAATAAGCTTTATAAATAGTGAATCACTTTTAATATTTATAACACTATTACTAATATCAAATTTATTTTTAAATATAGAAATAGATATCTATATAATAATGTTTATT
>CAJJPX010000025.1 GCA_905193755.1 uncultured Clostridium sp.
TTTTGATTATAACATTTTTTAGTGCAAAATAAAACTGAAAAGTTAATTTTCAGTTTTATTTTATTTTATTGAACTGGTGTTGTTGGTGCACTTGGTGTTTCTGGAGCAGCTGGTACTTCTGGTGCAGTAGCAACTGGAGCTTCTGGAGCAGTTGGTGCCATTTCAGGAGCAGGTTCACTAACAACAACTTCTGGAGTTGTTGGTGCTACTTCAGGTGCACTTTCAGTTTGAACTGGAGCACTCATTTCAGGTGCTGCTTCTTCTTTTTCTTCTATAACTAAAGTTGGTCCTTCTGTAATAGCTGGATCTTCTGCAGTTGTTTCTACTGATGCTGGTGCTTGCATTTCTGGAGTTCCAAAAATGCTTCCTTCTTCTTCTGGAGTAGTAACATTTACTTCAGTACTAGTTGCTTCAACATTATTAAGTGAAGGTTCTTCAATAACTATTCCTTGTTCTTCTGCAGGAGTTTGTGCAGGAGCTGGAGCTGCTGGTTCAGCGTTTGCACTTACTGTTGTAGGTGCAGCTGATGCTGTTGTTGCTGCTTGAGCGTCTGCATTTGGTACAGGCACAACTTCCTCATTTTTCTTTTTCTTCTTTCCATCTACTATAAATCCAATTAACGCAAACAATAAAAGTACTGCTGCTAACATAAACCATTTATAATTATCTGCTAAAAAGCTAAGTATATTATCCATAGGTTCCTCCTTATTCTTATCAATATTATTCTAACATTATTAAAATAATATTTCAACATTTTTTATTAAATTATATTCTTAGTAATTAAAATTATTCTATTTTTAATGTTTGACCTTTAGGTTGAATATGAATCCATGTGTTACCATCATTAACAACTAATTCAGTTCCATCCATTAAAGTATATTTTGTTTTAGCATCTCTACT
Source organism: uncultured Clostridium sp. (assembly GCA_905193755.1). Taxonomy (GTDB): domain Bacteria; phylum Bacillota_I; class Bacilli_A; order RF39; family UBA660; genus CAG-1000. Next base: position 901 of record CAJJPX010000025.1, read on the forward strand.
TGCTTTACTCCATTTAATTTTAATAGCGTCTCCATTAGAAATATAATATCCTTCTCCACTACCCACATTATCTAAATCTTGTCTTCCTTTTTTATCTCCTAAAGAAGTGTTCTTTACTTGATAAGTTATTATGTTTTTAACAGTATATTGTTTTTTAGTAACCAAGTCAGTATGTGCTTGTCCTCCCATAAACATTTTATAATTCATATTTTCTTTATCGTACTCATATGAAGTTGTTTGATAATTTGAGTATTTAATAGATACTTTATTTGCTGTCTTTAGTGTTTCATCTTTTGAATGGTCTACTTTGATTGGACTATACTTTAATAATTGTGTTTCTGTTGTTGTCCTATATTTTTTTGATTTTACTACTGTATTTATTCTATCAATTGAAGTGAATGCTGTATGTTCCCATGCTCTTTTTAATGTTTTATCTCTAAAGAATCCTTTAGCATCATACATACCATTAACATTATTTATACCTAATGATGCTAAATCTGATTTTGCCTGAGGTGACTGTCCATAATGAACAAATATAGCATCGTTTTCCATAACATAATCTAAGAAATAGTGTCTAGCACTTCTTACAGAACCAATCTTATCAGTATTTTGATCTTTAAATAATGTAACTAATCTTGTAATCCCACCTTCTGCGATAAGTTCATATCCTAAATATGCATCTTGAAGTCCTGCATGTGGCCAAGCGGCATGATTATTATTAATAGATACTGCAATTGGTCTAGATTTACTTGTTTCATCAATAATCTTTACTTTAGGTTTTTCTACATAAATTATACCTATATTAATACCAATCTTTGAAATCATTTTTTCAATTCTTTCATTTAGGTTAAAGTAGTATGCAACTCCTCCAACTATTAAAGTTAATACGACAAAAATAATAAAACTTCTTAAAAATCTTTTCATACTCATTCTCCAATTTAATTATATCACGTATATTTTTAATTATTATACTTTCTTAAATATATTTACATTTTTGTATAATAAAAACAAGTAATTACTTGTTTCTATATTTATTATTGACAATTTCCTATACCTTTTACATTTGGATATAGTTTTTGCAATTCTTTTATTCTTTCTGTAGGGTCCTCAATTGCTAAAATTCTATCAATTTCTTTGCTTTCTTCTTCACTTATATTTTCTGATTCTTTGATAACTTCTTTTGAAAATTCATCAGCACTTTCTTTTATAATTTTATTTAACTCTTCTTTAGTAAGTTTTTTATCTTTCATAACAGCCTCCATTTTTCTATTGATATTTTAACATCATTTGTATTATTTATCAATTTTTGTATAAATAAAAATGTCTATGAATAGACATTTTATGTTAACTAATACGTTCTAACATTTTAGATTTTGCTTCTACTGGATTAGCTTTTCCTTTTGATTTTTTCATTACTTGTCCAACTAGATAATCTAACATATTAGTTCTACCATTGTGGTAGTCTTCTATAGCTTTTTGGTTTTCACTTATTACTTCATTAACTAATGATTCAATAAGACCAGAGTCTTCTATAACTTCCATATCATATTTTTTTACTATTTCTTTTGGAGTTAATTTTTCTTCTAACATTTTAGTAAATACTTTTTTTGCTTGATCTGATGATATTTTTTTATCATTAACAAGTGTTACTAGTTCTACTATCATGTTTGGTCTTATGAATAAATCATCTATAGTGTTTTCTTCACTCTTATTTAGTTCTCCAAGTATTCTAGTTGTAATCCAGTTACAAGCACTCTTTGGATCACATTTTAGTGATACACATTCTTCAAAGTAATCAGATATTTTTTTATCTTTAGTAAGTACTCCTGCATCATAATCAGAAAGTCCATATTCTTTAATATATTTTTCTTTTCTTTCATAAGCTAACACTGGTATTTTACTTCTTATATCATCTAATAACTCTTTAGTAATTCTAAATTTCGGAATATTTGGTTCTGTGAAGTATTTATAATCTATTGCATCTGCTTTACTTCTCATATGAATAGTAGTACCTGACTCGTCATCCCATCTTCTTGTTTCTTGTACTACTTCATCATAGCGTCCACCATCTTTAAGTTCTGATTGTCTTTTAATTTCATAATTAATTGTTTTTCTAATAGCATCAAAACTATTTACATTTTTAACTTCTACTTTAGTACCAAATTCAGTAGCATCTTCATCCATAATTGATACATTAACATCAGCTCTTATTTGTCCTTTTTTAGTATCACATTCTGAAATATCAGTGTATTCATAAATACTTTTAATGTGTTCTAAGAAAGCTAGTGCTTCATCTGCTGAATGAAGGCATGGTTCTGTTACTAGTTCTAGAAGAGGTACACCTGCTCTATTATAATCTATTGTTGAAGTATTATAGTAATGATCAAGTGATGCTGCATCTTCTTCTAAGTGTATATCATGAATTAATACTTCTTTTTTAGTACCATTTACATCTATTTCTATTTTTCCATCTACTCCTACTGGGTTAAAGAATTGTGTTAATTGATAACCTTTAGGTAGATCTGGATAGTAGTAATTCTTTCTATCAAATTCCATAAATTCTGGTTGTTTACAATTAAGTATCATTGACATCATTAATGCTTTTTTAACACATGTTTTATTTACTACTGGTAGTGTTCCTGGAAAAGCCATGTCTAGTGGTACTACATTTTCATTAGCTACTTTTGAGAAACTATTTCTTGCATTAGAGAATACTTTTGTATTAGATTTCATTTCACAGTGAAATTCTAAACCTATTACTGCTTTATATGCCATTATAGTACCTCCTTTGCTATTTGATTTTTATATTCCATTTTGTTTTCTAAAGCATAAGCTATATTTAAAACATTTATATCGTCTTTTACTTTTCCAGTTATATTTACTCCGACTGGTAAGTTACTTACAAATCCATTTGGTATAGTAATAGATGGAAAACCACCGAAGTTACCTATTTGTAAGTGATCTTCTAAGATGTTATTTGAACTTGATAATGCGTTTTTGCTACCTTCTATAAATTTAGCAGGTCCACTTCCAACTGGAAGAATTAGTCCATCATAAGTTTCAAATAATTCATTCATCTTGTCTACTATCATTCTTCTTACTCTTTTAGCATTTATGAAATATTTTTCTTGGTTTTCTTTTTGTAGTACGTATGAACCAATTACAAATCTTCTTTTAATAAGTGGTGAGAATCCTTTAGTTCTGTGATCTTTCATTATAGCAGCTGGACTATCTCCTTCACCTCTTGGTCCAAAACTAATACCTGTTAAGTTTGACATATTACTTGTTGCTTCTGCGCAAGATATAACTACGTATACACTAGATACTGCATCTAATAGAGCTTTATCTATTGATACTTCGTCAACTGTCATACCTAGTGACTTATAAAGTTCAACTGTTTTATTAAAGTTTTCTAAGTGACTCTTTAATTCTTCACTTGGATTTTCATAATTACTTAAGTCTACGATTTCTTTGATGTAGAATAATTTTTTACCTTTTACATCTTTATTTAGATTCTTATAAAGTTCTATATTACTTGAATCCCAAGATGTCATATCTTTAGGATCTTTTCCTTTCATAGCATCTACTGCGATAGCTGCATCTTCTACACTTCTTGATAATACACCTATTGTATCAAGTGAACAAGCAAATGGGAAAAGTCCATATCTTGAGATCATTCCATATGTTGGTTTATATCCTACTATTCCGCAGTATGCAGCTGGTTTACGAATTGAGTCTCCCGTATCACTACCCAATGCAAATGGATAACAACCACTTGCAACTGATGCTGCACTACCTGCTGAAGAACCTGCTGTCATTCTGTCTATTCTCCATGGATTATGTACTACACCAGTATGTCCTGTTGTACCAGTTCCTCCCATACCAAGTTCATCTAATACAGTCTTTGTTACACCTACTGCACCTTTTTTCTTTAAATTAGCAACAGCAGTTGCATCAAAGAATGGAACATAATCTTTTAAAGTATTAGAACTTCCTGTTGAAAGAATATCTTTAGTAGAAAAGTTATCTTTAATACCATATGGAATGCCACTAACTAGTTCATCTGTTACTTCTCTTTCTTTCGCATCATCTATTATAGTTACAAATGCATTAGTTTTATCTTGAATACTATGGCATTTTTCTAAAGATTCATCTATAAGTTCTCTTGAAGTAACTTTCTTATTTAATAAATCTTCATGTAATTCTTTTATACTTTTAGTTATCATTATCCCACCACCTTTGGTACTTCTACTTCTCTGCCTTCATATTGATCGCAGTTTCTTAGAAGTTCTTCGATTGGAATTTCTTCTCCTACTTCGTCATCGCTTCTTAAATCTTCTAAAATCATTTCAAATGGATAACTAAGTGGTTCAGTATCTTTAATATTTGGTATTTTATTTATTAAATCCATATTCTTTTCTATTTCATCAAATTCTTCTTGTATATTAGTTCTTTCTTCTTCAGTTAAACCAATAAGTAATTTATCTGCGTAGTCATCTATCATTTCTTTTGTGAAATTACTCATATTATTCCTCCTTTATTTATTAATAATCACAGTTATTAGGTGTTCTTGGATATGGAATTACATCTCTTATGTTTTCTACTCCTGTTAGGTACATAATAAGTCTTTCAAATCCAAGACCGAATCCTGCGTGATAACATCCTCCGAATCTTCTTAGGTTAGTATACCATTCTAGGTTTTCTCTTGGGATATTCATTTCTTCCATTCTATTAATTAGTTTGTCATAATCATCTTCTCTTTGACTACCACCAATTAGTTCACCTGAACCTGGTACTTCTAGGTCTACTGCTGCTACTGTTTCGTTGTCATCATTAAGTTTCATATAGAATGCTTTAATATCTTTTGGCCAATCTGTAATAAATACTGGTCCATTAAAGTGTTCTGTTATATATTTTTCATGTTCTTTAGCGATGTCTTCGCCATATTCTGGTTTGAATTCAAAGTCTACTTTTGCTTCTTTTAATAAAGTAATTGCTTCTTTATGAGTTATACGTACAAATTTACTATTTAATACTTTAGTAAGTTTTTCTTTTAAACCTTTCTCTACAAATTTATCAAAGAAGTCTATTTCTAAAGGACATTTGTCCATAACATATTTAACTATAAATTTTAACATTTCTTCTTCAATATCCATTATTCCATTTAGGTCACAAAATGCTACTTCTGGTTCAATCATCCAGAATTCATTAGCATGTGTTTTAGTATTTGAGTTTTCTGTTCTCATTGTTGGGCCAAATGTATATATCTTTTTGTACGCTAAAGCGAAAGTTTCTCCATGAAGTTGACCAGAACCTGTTATATATGTTTGTTTTCCGAATAAGTCTTTTTTGAAGTCTACTTTTTTGTCTTCCCCTAAAGGAAGATTATTCATATCAAGAGTAGTTATTTTGAACATTTGTCCTGATCCTTCACAATCTGCTCCTGTTATGATTGGACTATGAAAATATACATAGTTATTGCTTTGGAAGTATTCATGTATTGCTTGAGCAGCTACGCTTCTTACTCTAAATACTGCATTAAATAAGTTTGTTCTTGGTCTTAAGTATGCTACTTCTCTTAAAAATTCTCTTGTATGTCTTTTTGGTTGAATTGGATAATCTTCAGGTGAATCTCCAAGTACTTCTATAGTTTTAACTTTCATTTCATGGCTTTGACCACTACCTTCTGATTTAACAATAGTACCATTTACTCTTATAGCACTTCCTACTCTAATTTTACTAATACTATCAAAGTCTTTTAATTCTTTTTCATATACTAATTGTAAACTTTGAAAATAAGTTCCATCGTTAAAATCAATGAATCCAAAATTTGATTGATTTCTATTATTACGAACCCATCCTTCTAAAGTAACATCTTTGTTTTCATATTTTATGATGTCTTTAAATAAATCTTTAACGTCCATATATCTTCACTTTCCTTTCCTAAAAAAAGAGAGATAGTACAAGGAGTCCATAATAGACGGTACCATCCCTCTTATTAACTTTATTTTTATAACGGATTACCCGAGAACACTTACTAAAATTTCAATGTTCCACTCAGTGGTGTTATTCATATATATAGTTTTATTAGTTTTCACCAGCCACTAACTCTCTTTAAAACATCTATATATTACTTCTCCACTTCAAAGATTTATGGGTCAATTATACTACTCATTTTTTTGTTTGTCAAACATTTAAAAAGAAGCAACTAGTACTTCTTATATGTCAATTCATACAGTTTTTCTTTTTAATTTAGTTTATTAAATACCTCTCTTGGATTAAATACATAATAATTATAGATTATTAAAAATGTTGTGATTATAAATTCTAAGTAGCCCAAATTTGATATTTTAAATATGTTTAATACTAATAAAGATAAACTCATAACTAATAAAACATTCTTTTTTGATGAAATAAAATTAATTATACTAGTTGTTATAGTTGTTATATAGATCGTGTTTATAATACCAGTTATAAAAATTTTTATAGCATCCATATTTATATTTTTAAATAAAATTAGATAAAGTAAAAAGAATACTATCATCATTGAAGTGTTATATATTATACATGTAATTAAATGCTCTATATATATCTTTTTCTTATCTTCTCTTAAAAATATATATTCAACATTTCTTGTAAGATCATAAGTATATATTATAGAAGCCGACAACATTATTACACTAGTATTTATTATTCTAATTAAAATTTCCATTGGTTCATTATTTAAATTAATAACATTTATTCCCATAATTGACTCATAATATTTGTTTCCTTCACTCATTAAGAATGCATATATTGTTATTAATATAAATTCTATTATAAAATATTTTAATATTTTTTTATTAAAAATTGTTCTTAATTTTAAAAGATAATATTTCATTTTAATCCTCTATATTTATTTCTTTATATTTTAATATAAAGTGTTTAATTAATTCTATAATTATAACTAATATAGTCACTTGTAAAATAAATGAAAATAGTTCTAAAAATAGATTGCTATAACTTATTGTTATTAGATAATATCCAAAAAATAATGGTATCTTTTTAAATGAATCAATTATATTTATATTGTATATCCAACTAGATTTAAGTATGTACATTTGCAACAAAAACAATACCCCTATTATTTTTGATGTTCCTTTATAAATTAAAACTCCTACTTTTATTATCAACTCATAAATCAGAAAAACTTTAATATATAGAAATATGTTATATATGAAATTAGGAATTCCACTATATACTGAAGTTTCAAATTCATATCTTCCAAAATATTTAATTATAATAAATGAAAGACATATTATAGAATATACTATATATACAAATAATAGATTCTTAAAAATTGTTGATAATAAATCTTCCAGATATTCTTTCTTATTATTAAATCTTATCAACGATTGATAGTTCTTATTGTAATTTGTTATCGTAAAGCTTGCTGTCATGACAAGTATAAAGAATAAAAATAAAGGATACATTATTCCATTAAAACTATTTGTTATTGCATTTTCAAAACTAATATTTTTTCCTATATCTACCATGTTAAAGTATCCAGATATAACTGATAAAATAATAATAATTTTAAATTTTCCTTCTTTATATATTTCTGAATATCTTTTTAACATTTTTTGTTAATACTCCATTATCAAATTCATATACTTCGTCAGATAATTCTTCAATGTCTTCTTTAATATGACTTGTTAAAATTATTATTTTATTTTTTTCTTTTTTGCTTTTCAAAATTTCTTTTACTACTTTAATAGTAGATTGCTCTAAGCCATTGAAAGGTTCATCTAAAATTATTACTTCAGGATCTTCCATTAAAGTTTGTGCAATTCCTAGTTTTTGTTTCATTCCTAATGAATACTCATTATATTTTTTATCTTTCTCTTTATATAAATTTACTCTTTTTAATATATCTTCTATATCATTATCTGTTATTTTATTTTGTATTTTAGCAAGTAGTTTTAAATTTTCAAATCCAGTTAGTGAGCCTATAAAATTTGGTCCTTCTATTAAAGCTCTTGTATTTTTTGGAAAAGTATTTTCTTTTGTATAATTAAATCCATCTTGAATTATGGAACCTGAATCTGGTACATAAAATGAACATAATAATTTTAAAAAGACGCTCTTACCACTACCATTTCTTCCAGTAATTCCATATATTTTTCCTGATTTGAATACTACATTTACATTTTTAATAACATCAATATTTTTTAATTTCTTATTTAAATTTTTTACTTCTATTTTCATATTACTTCTCGCATTCCTTTATAAAATTTTCTTTGTTTTTATATGACATTATAACTAATGCAAATGATATTACAAAGTATATAATGTTAGCTAGTAGATATAATCCTATATTACTAATATTACTCCATGTGTATATTTCTAATAAATTTATTGACTCAGCAGGAATATTAAATATTTTTTGAATTCCAAGCCCAATTATAATAAATGTGAAACATAAAAATACATATATTGCTACAAAACTTTCTATTAAAGCTACAAAGAAATTTTTGTTTTTCCTTAGAATAATTAATCCTATATTTATATAAATTCCCATGTTAAATAATATTATTAAAATATATGATATATAGAAGAATGGTTTATTATAATAAGTTTCTATCTCTGAACTTAATCTAGAAAATGCTATATCATATCTAGGATCAAAATTAAACTTCGAGCAAATCGCTGCTATGATCGCAAAAGAAAGTAGTAAAATAGGAATAATCAAAATATACTTGTATGATCTTTTTATAATACTTTTTATATATTCTTTGTAGTCTTTTCTTTGAAGATAATTTTTAATATATTTACTCCTAAATTCTTCTGATAGTTTATATACAATTGGAAATATTACTAACAATGGTATGAAATATGGAAATATAAATGAAGCAACTCCATTTCTTAATAAATAATTATAATATAAATAAAAACTTTTTGGCTTGTATTCATTTATAAGGGCATCACAT
>CAJJPX010000026.1 GCA_905193755.1 uncultured Clostridium sp.
CTATATTTGAAGCTACTTTCACTTATGAGTTAATAGCTCACGTGGAAATACGTTACATTAATTAAGTTAATTAAAGGATGGTACCGTCTATATGACTCCTTGTGTGCCATTCTTTTTTATTTTAAGGAGGAAATTATGAATATTAAAGATTTGTACATTGATTTTTTTGTAAGTAAAGGACATAAACAAATACCAAGTGCGCCAGTAGTACCTGAAAATGATCCAAGTGTTTTATTTAATACAGCTGGTATGCAACCATTAATACCATATTTAATGGGACAAACTCATCCATATGGTACTAGACTTTGTGATTATCAAAAATGTATTAGAACAAATGATTTAGATAATATAGGAGACACATATCATCACACATTCTTTGAAATGTTAGGTAATTGGTCACTTGGAGACTATTTCAAAGATGAAGCTATCGAATGGAGTTTTGAATTCTTAACAAAAGTATTAAATATTCCAGTTGAAAGATTAGCTGTAACAGTTTATGCTGGAAGCGACAACATTCCATTTGATGAGACATCATATAATAAATGGTTAAGTTTAGGTATTAAAAAAGAAAGAATTGCTAAAACAGTAGATGATAATTTCTGGATAGCTGGTGAATCAGGACCATGTGGACCAGACTCAGAAATGTTTTACTGGAGAAGTAATGATCCAATTCCAGAGGTATTTGATACTGAAGATGAAAGATGGGTAGAAATTTGGAATGACGTATTTATGCAATATAATAAAGGGGTAGATGGCACTATAACAGAACTACCTAAAAAGAACGTAGATACTGGTATGGGAGTAGAAAGAGTAACAGCAATCCTAGAAGGAGTAAACGATAACTACCTATCAAGCATTTTTAAAGATGTAATAGAACTTATATCTAAAATTAGTAATTTGTCATATGAAGGTAATGAACAAAGTATGAGAATAATAGCTGATCACCTAAGAACAAGTGTATTTATAAGTGCAGACTACGCAGGAGTAAAACCAAGTAATGTAGGTCAAGGATACATCTTAAGAAGATTAATTAGACGTGCCATTAGACATGCTAAAAAACTAGGAATGGATATTTCTAGTAACTGGGAACAAGAAATCGCAAAACTAATAATTTCTAAATATGAAAAATATTATTCAGAATTAAAAGATAATAAAAATACTGTTTTAGAAGTACTTAAAAATGAAAAAGAAAAATTCAATAGAACATTAGAAAAAGGTTTAAGAGAATTTGAAAAAGTAACTAAAGATAATAAAGATATAGATGCAACTACAGCATTTAGACTATATGATACTTATGGATTCCCAATTGAATTAACTATTGAACTAGCTAACGAAAGAAAATTAAATGTTGATGAAGAAGGATTCAAAGAAAAATTTAAAGCTCATCAAGAATTATCAAGAACAGCATCTGCTGGTCAATTCAAAGGTGGACTTAGCGGAAACAATGAAATAGAAACTAAGTATCATACAGCAACACATTTATTAAACGCAGCATTAAAAGTTGTTGTAAACAAAGATGTTCATCAAAAAGGAAGCAATATTACTGATGAAAGAATGAGATTTGATTTTAGTTGTGACCATAAACTAAGTGTTGAAGAAAAACAAAAAACTGAAGATTTAGTTAATGAATGGATTAAAGAAGGACTGCCTGTAACAGTAGAAGAAATGAGTAAAGAAGACGCTATTAAATCAGGAGCAGAATGTATGTTTATAGAAAAATATCCTGATATCGTTACAGTTTATACTATCGGAGATAATATATCTAAAGAACTTTGTGGTGGCCCACACGTTAAAAACACAAATGAACTTGGACACTTCAAGATAGTAAAAGAAGAAGCATCATCAGCTGGAGTCAGAAGAATAAAAGCAATATTAGAATAAGTACTTTGGTACTTTTTCTTTTTTATAAAAATTGTTATAATACAGCCAAGGAGCAATAGATGATTAAAGATTTATGTTTTGAAATAATTCAAAAATGTCCTAATGAATGTATATTTTGTTCATCACTAGCAAGTATAAATAAAGTAACAATTATAAGGTTTGATACATTTAAAAAGACTTTAGATTATATATTATCAAAAGGTGGAGTGGAAGAATTATCATTTTCAGGTGGAGAACCATTTTTGAACCCTGATTTATTCAAAATGATAGAATATGCTAAAAGCAAAGGCATTAGAGTAGTTTTATTTACAAGCGGTGTTAAATGTGCACATAAATTAACGGAAGAAGAATTAAACTTAATGATTGAAAGTGATATTAAAAGATTTGATCCAAGTGAAGAAGATAAAGAAAATATTAAAAGAAAATTACAAAAAATATATGAAATGATATATAAAAGAGAATATACAAGTATATCAAAGAACGAATTAGAAGCATTGAAAAACTTAGGCTTAGATAAAATAGTATTTGATTATCAAGGATCAAATAGAGAAGAATACAATTTATTGATGGGTAAAGATAATTTTTGTGAAGTATCAACGTCAATAATAAGAGCTTGCCAAGTAGGTTTAGATACTGATATACACTTTGTACCTATGAAATATAACTATAAATCTTTAGTTGATATAGTAGAATTACTAAATATAGCTGAAGTTAAAAATCTAAGTTTATTAAATTTTGTACCTCAAGGAAGAGGAAAAGTTAATGAATCTAAACTTAAGATGAGCAAAGAAGACTATGAAGAATTTAGAAAGATAGTTAAGGAAGCAAATGAAAGATTCAATGGTAAAATTAGAATAGGAATACCTCTTGATAGCAGCAATTCTCATAAATGTACAGCAGGTCTAAGCAAACTAGTTATTAAATATGATGGAACTATACTGCCATGTCCAGCCTTTAAAGAGTTTGATAGTGAAATACTAAGAAAAAATGGATTTAGAGTATTAAATATTTATGAAAATTTAGAAGAACTTGAAATTCATGAGGGGACGAGAAACTATCCTTTATGTAAAAAACTATATAACTTTGTTGGCAATATATAAAAATAATGATAAAATCTTCTTAAGAATAGGAGAATATATGAAAAAGAAAGTATTTTTAGTATTAGTATTAATGAGTTCGTTGTTATTGTTGACAGGATGTTTTAAGAAAGCAATAACTATAGAAGAATTCACATCATCATTTGATACTAACAAATATACAGTTGGTGAATATCAAGAAGGTCAAATAGACACAGTTATTGATGGCCTACAAAGAGGAGCGTATATAACAAATGGGTCTTATACTATAGACTTCTATATTCTAGAAAATACATCTAAAGCAGAAGCATTATTTCAAGATGAAAAATCTACATTTGAAGCAAGTAAAGATGGTAAAACAATAGAAAATTCAATAAAAATAAATAATTATGAATCCTATGAACTTACTACTGACCTTATGTATATGTACACATGTAGAATAGATAACACACTTCTATATATAAATGCAAATGTAGAAGACAAAGATGAAATAAAATCATTAGTAAAAAAACTAGGATACTAAAAACAACCATATTCATAAGAATATGGTTTTAATATAAAAATATGTTATAATTTAAGAGGTGAAGAAAATGAGTATATATGATTTTACTTTAGAAGAACTTGAAAACTTTTTAGTAGAAAATGGTTTTAAAAAATATAATGCTACTCAAGTTTTTGAAGGAATATATAAAAAAAGAGTTAGTTCATTTGATGAAATAACTAATATAAGTAAAGAGTTAAAAACATTCTTAAATAATAACTTTGAGATAAAATATTTAAAAGTATTAGATGAGTTAAAAAGCGAAGATACTAACAAATATCTACTTGAAGTAAAAGATTCTAGTATTGAAGTAGTACTAATGAAACACAACTATGGAAATAGTATATGCATTAGCACACAAATCGGATGCAACATGGCCTGTGCTTTTTGTGAGAGTGGTAAACTAAAAAAAGTAAGAAACTTAACTACAGCTGAAATTATATTAGAAGTTTTAACTATAGAAAAGCTAGAAAATATCAAAGTTGATAATATAGTTGTAATGGGAATAGGTGAACCATTCGATAACTTTATAAATTTAGTAAAAGCTATCAAGATATTAAATTGTCCAAAGGGAATAGATTTAGGTTCTAGAAGAATCACAGTAAGTACTTGTGGAATAGTACCAAAAATAAAAGAATTTGCAGACTTAGATACACAAGTAAATTTAGCAATAAGTCTTCATGCACCAAATCAAGCAATACGAGAAACATTAATGCCTATTAGTAAAGCATACAAAATGGATGAATTAATGTCTGCAGTAGACTACTATATTTCTAAAACTAATAGAAAAGTAACTATGGAATATATTTTATTAGAAGGAATAAATGATAGTATAGAAAATGCTAAAGAACTAGCAAATCTTTTAAAAGGAAAACTAGTTTATGTAAACTTAATACCATATAACAGTACAAGTAGTAATTTTAAGAGAAGTTCTAAAGATAGAATAAATGCATTCTATGATGAACTAGTAAAACATAAAATTAATGTTCAAATGAGAAGAGAAATGGGTAAAGGAATTAAAGGTGCTTGTGGACAATTAAAAGCAAGCCATGAAAACAATAATATATAAGAGGTGAATTATAAAGTGTTTAAAGAAATTAAAAAAATTAGTGTTGATTCAAATCAAATAAAAAATCAAATAGAACTGGCAAGAATAGCTAGAAATAGTAAAATTGATAGATCAGAAACATGCTTTGCTGGAAGCAGTAGACAAACAGTCGAAGAATATTTAAAAGGTAAAGAAAGAGCAAAAGTACTTTCAAAAAAATGGTTTTAAGTAAACTGATTTTACAGAGAGATAAAGTAATATCTTTAAAATGAAAATATTTTATGATATACTTAAATCAAATAATGTAAATATAGTAATAAAGAAGAACAAGTAGCAATTTATCAGTTACATACGAATGATCATAGTAAATGGTATTTCTACAACAATAGATAATTTACATTTGAAAAAGAAGGTGAAAAATGAAGACTTGTTATCAAACAGACCCAGGAAAAGTAAGAAGCCATAACGAAGACTCAGTAACAATAATTAAAAATATGAGTGATGAGTATTTATTAGTAGTAGCTGATGGAATGGGTGGACATAAAGCTGGAGAAGTTGCAAGTTCTTTAGTAGTAACTGAGCTTGGTAAAAGATTTGCTGAACTATCAAGTATTGGTACTAAAGAAGAAGCAGTAATTTGGTTAAAAGAAATAATAGATGAAGTAAATATTAAAATACTTAAATATTCTGAAGAACATATAGATGCTAGTGGTCTTGGAACAACATGTGTTTGTTCAATATTAACTAAAGAATTCTTACTATTCGGAAACGTAGGAGATTCAAGTGGTTTTGTATATAAAAAAGGTAAACTTTACAAAGTTACTAAAGATCATACACTAGTAAACATCTTACTTGAAAATGGAGAACTTACTGAAAGTGCAGCAAAAAATCATCCACAAAAGAATGTACTTATGAAAGCATTAGGTGCAGCAGAAACAATAGAAATGGATATTTTTGATGTAGAACGTACAGTAGATGGTATTTTCTTATGTAGTGATGGACTTACTAATATGTTAACAGTAGAACAAATGGAAAAAGTATTAAATGATAAAGAATTAGATATAGAGGAGCAAGTAGATAAATTAATTATGAAAGCTAATACTCGTGGGGGAAATGATAATATTACAATTGCTTATGCAAGAATGAGTGGTGAATAGTGTGATAGTTAAAGGTTCTAAAATTAACGATAGGTATCAAATAATTAAGACACTTGGAGAAGGTGGAATGGCTAACGTATATTTAGCACATGATACAATACTTGATAGAAATGTAGCTGTTAAAGTACTAAGAGGAGATCTAGCAAACGATGAAAAATTCGTTCGTAGATTTCAAAGAGAAGCACTTTCAGCATCTAGTTTAAGCCATCCAAATATAGTTGAAATGTATGATGTTGGAGAAGATGACGGTCAATATTATATTGTTATGGAATATGTAGATGGAATGACTCTAAAACAAGTATTAAAGAAAAGAGGACACCTTTCTGTTACAGAAGTAATAGATATAATGTTACAAGTAACAGATGGTATGGCTCATGCACACGATGCCTATATTATTCATAGAGACATAAAACCTCAAAATATAATGATACTTTCAAATGGTATGATAAAAATAACTGACTTCGGAGTAGCAACAGCACTTAACTCAACACAACTAACACAAACAAACTCAGTTATGGGAACAGTACATTATCTACCACCAGAACAAGCAAATGGAAAAGGTTCAACTATAAGAAGTGATATTTATTCAATGGGAATAATGATGTATGAACTTCTAACTGGTTTAGTTCCATATAAAGGAGATAATGCTGTAGAAATAGCTCTAAAACATCTAAAAGAACCACTTCCTAGTGTTAGGAAATTTAATAGTAGCATACCTCAATCAATAGAAAATGTTATTATTAAAGCAACAGCTAAGAATCCAAAGAATAGATATACAGATGCAAGAGCTATGCATGAAGACTTAAAAACAGCATTAGATGAATCAAGACAAAACGAAAAAAGATATGTTTATCCATATCCAGAGAATGACTTAGAAGAAACAAAAGTACTTGATAAAGAACTAGAACCATTAAAGAAAGAAACAACAAAAAAGAAAAAAACAAAAGAAGACGATGATGAAGACTTCTTAGAAGAAAAGAAAGGTAACAAAACTTTAATAGTTATCGTAAGTATCTTTACAGCATTAGTTTTAACGGTTACAATAGGTATGACTTTATATTTTGAAAAAACAAAAGTTAAAAATGTTACTATACCAGACGTTGTAAATAAAGAACCAGTTGATGCAGCAAACGAACTTACTGACTTAGGTTTTGACGTAGATACTGAATACAAATACATACCAAGCGATACAGTTGAAAAAGGTAAAGTAGTTAAAACAAGCCCAGAAATAGGTTCTAAAAGAAAAACTGGTACTAAAGTTATAATTTATATTTCTTCAGGAGAAGCAGCTTACATAGTAGAAGACTTCACTGGAAAAAATTACCTAGAAGCAAAAGGTAAAATCGAAGCACAATGTGAATGCAACGTAACAGTAGAAGAAGAAATAGTTAGCGAAGACAAAAAAATAAAAGAAGACACAGTACTTAGAACAGAACCAAAAGCTGGAGAATCAAGTAAACTAGGTAGTCAAATTAAAATATATATACCAAAAGTAGAATACAAATATCCTAATTTCACAAGTGGATATACTCTAGAACAAATAGAAGAATTCGCTAGTAAACATGAATTAAAATTAGAATATAAATATCAAGAAAGTGAAACAGTAATTGAAGGAACAATCATAAAACAAAGTAGAGCAGCATCTTCAGTAGTAACTCCAGGCGCAACATTAGTTATAACAATAGCTAAAGCACCAGAAGCAATCACAGAGGGAGATCCAAACGACACTACAGAAACAGGGGAATAATATGAAAGGCAAAATAATATGTATAAATAAATATATACATAGAGTACTATTAGAAAACAATACAATAATTGATACTAGAACTAGAGGGAAACTACGTAATCAAAAAGTTTCCCCAGTTGTAGGTGATAACGTAATTGTAGATATATCTAATAAAACAATAGAAAAAGTCGAACCTAGAAAGAACTATCTGGAAAGACCACTTATTGCAAATATAGATAAACTTCTAATTGTAATGAGTACATCTATTCCAGTTTTTTCTGATTATTTAATAGATAAATTCTTACTAATCGCAAACTATAATAACATAGAGCCAATTATAATAATTACTAAGTTAGACATGATTACTTTAAAAGAAAAATCTGATATTAAAAAATATATAAATTATTATAGAAAACTAGGTATAAAAGTATATATTAATACAAGTATTACAAAAATAAAGAAAGAATTCAAAAACTCAACAGTAGCACTATGTGGACAAACTGGTAGTGGAAAATCATCTTTATTAAATAGAGTGGATGCATCTTTAAAATTAAAAACTGGTGAAGTATCTCTTTCACTAGGAAGAGGTAAACACACTACAAGATTAGTAGAACTTTTAGAAGTAAATGATGGCTTAATCGCAGATACACCTGGATTTAGTTCACTTGAAATAAATATCCCATCAAAAGAAATAAAAAAGTATTATCCTGACTTCACAAAGCCATGCAAATATAGAACATGCACTCATGTAAAAGAAGACGGATGTGAAATAATAAAACTAGTTGAAAACGGTAAAATTCCAAGTTGGAGATATGATAATTATTTAAAATTTATGGAGGAAACAAAAAATGAAGGTAAGCGTTTCAATACTATCAAGTAGTATAAAACCACAAGATATTGTAAAAAAACTAGATAATACAAAAGCAGACTTTATACATGTAGATATAATGGATGGAAAATTTGTAGAAAATAAAACCTGGACAATAAGTGAAGTTAAAAAAATAGTAAGTTATTCTAAATTACCATTAGATGTCCATTTAATGGTAGAAAAACCTTCTAAATATATAGAAGATTACGCATTATTAAATACAAGTTATATAACATTTCATTATGAAACAGTAAAAAATATAGATAAAATGATTGATGAAATAAAAAACTATGGGTTAAAAGTAGGTATAGCTATAAATCCAGAAACTGATGAAAAAGTTCTTTATCCATATTTATCTAAAATAGATCAAGTATTAGTAATGAGCGTACATCCAGGTAAAAGTGGCCAATCTTTTATAGAGACTACTCCAAATAAGATAGAAAATCTAAAACAAGAAATAATTCATCAAAATGCTAAAACTATTATTTCGGTAGATGGTGGTATAAATGATGAAACTGGTAAACTTTGCGTAGATAAAGGAGTAGATATGTTAGTATCAGCTTCATATATACATAAGGATATAGAAAACAACATAAATACGCTAAAAAAACTAAACTAAATAAACACAATTATAAAAGTGTTTATTTTTTTTAAAAAAAATCTAAAAAAAGAAGTGTTTTAGTATTTTATGCCTAACTATAATAATAGGAGGGTTAAAATGCTAAATAAAAAACTAATGGTTAGACAGAATGGCTTAAAAGATTGTGGCCCTTCGTGTTTACTCTCTATAATGAAATATTATGGATGTGAAGCATCACACGAAGAAGTAACATTTATACTTAAAACCGATATAGATGGATCTAACGCATATAATATAATTAACGGAAGTAGAAATTATGGATTTGATGGCTATGGAGTACATTATACATATGAAGAAATTATCAATAATGAAATATCTTTCCCTATAATTTGTCATATTATAAAAAACAACATGTATCATTTTATAGTTCTTTATAAAGTAAATAAAAACACTATTACTATAATGGATCCATCTACTAATATAACTAAAATCTCATTTGATGAATTTAAAGAAATGTATCAAAATACATCACTAGTAATATATCCTGTTAAACAAGTAAATAATTTAAGAAATAAAAACAAATTATTAGAAGTAATTCTTTCATACCTCAATTTAGAAAAAAATAAAATACATAAAATAATACTCATATCTATACTTTTAATAATGATTAGTATTCTTTTAAATTACTATACACTTATTATAATAGATTATATATTACCAAACTATAATTTAAGTATTCTAATAAAACTAACCATTATGTTTTTAATAACAGCAGTAATTAAAAGCAGTATTAATTTTATAAGGGGTAAATTAATAATCGATATTAATTCAAAAATATCTATAAGCCTTAATAATGACGTTATAAGAAAACTTTTTAACCTTCCATACCAATTCTTCAAAAACAAACCCACTCCTGAAGTAATATCAAGAATAAATGGATTTACTTATGTAAAAACAGATTTTGATTTCTT
>CAJJPX010000027.1 GCA_905193755.1 uncultured Clostridium sp.
TTATTAAATTCTTTATATGAAAATTTTACCTTACTTTCAGGGAGTAAAACCAATATTTCGTTAAAAATTTTTTTAGAAATTAAAGAAATATCCCTATTATAGTCTCCAATTCTTATGTTGTAACTCAATATAGTGTTAACAAATTCATTAAAGTCTTTTTCAACATAAATTTTATATAATTTTTTTAAATAATTTTCTAACAATTCTTTCTTATTCATTTTCCCATATCTCCACATATATTTTAAACCATTTTTAATATTATGTAAACTTATTTTTTAAAATTATTATGTTAACTTATCAACATTATATTAACAATATTATGTTAACTTATTAACAAGTTATCCACAATTGTTAAATTAAATAAAAAGTAATTTTGTTAATATTGTGGATAACTAAAAACAAACTAAGAAATAAAAAGAAAAAAGTTGTTTACAAATCGTGAATAAGTTGTTAATATAAATGTTAAATAAATTTTATGTTTGACTTTAAAAAAAGATGAACTATAATTTTAGTTAGAAGGCAACATTAGAAAGGATAGTAAGTTATGGATATTGAAGATATTTGGAAAAAATTTTTAGAAAAAATAAAGACAAAAGTATCATTGATGTCATATAACTATATATTTAAAGATTTAAAACTCTATTCTTATGATGATAGTAAAATAATAATTATAGTGCCAACAAATGAACTTTTACTACAAAATATAACTAAAAATTACAGCTCGATTATCGAAGACATATTAAATGATATAACAAATGACACTTGCGAAATAAGCTATATGTTTGAAAAAGATGCTAAAAAACTTGAAAAAAAATCCGAAAAGCAAAAAAAACAAACAAAAATTGATATAGAAGAAGAAATCGAAGAATCTACAACAAATGATTTAACAAATTATAAATATATAAGTAATTTCAATCCGAAATATACTTTTGATACATTTGTTGTTGGAGATTCAAATAAATTAGCATATGGTACTGCACTTGCAGTAGCACAAAACCCTGGAAAACTATATAATCCTTATTTTATATATGCAAAAAGTGGACTTGGAAAAACACATTTAATGCACGCAATTGGAAACTATATAGTAAATCATTCAGATAAAAGAGTTCTCTATATAACAGCTGAACAATTTACAAATGATTATAGAGCTATAATTAACGCAAAAAGTAAATATGATAACAATGTCAGTTATTTAGAAGCATTTAGAGAAAAGTATAGAAATGTGGATGTATTAATGATTGATGACATTCAATTTTTGGAAAATGCAACAAAATCTCAAATAGAATTCACAAATACATTTAATACTCTATATGATAATGAAAAACAAATAATAATTGCTTCTGATACATCAATAAATGACTATAAATACTTAGAAGACAGACTTAAGACAAGGTTTAGGTGGGGACTAACAGAATCAATCAATCCTCCAGAACTAGAACTTAAAAAGAATATAATAAAAAATAAAATTATGGTTAATGACTATGACTTAGATATAAATGAAGATGTTATTAACTATATAGCAAGTAACTGTGGAAGTGATATAAGAAATCTTGAAGGAGCAGTCATAAGAATAGTTGCATATAAAGCAGCATTCAATATACCTGAAGTCACATTAGAAATAGCACAAGATGCATTACAAGAATTCGTACCTAAAACAGTATATAGAACGAATTCAGTGGCTAAAATCATAGATATAGTAGCTAAATACTTTAACTTAGAAGCATCAATGCTAAAAGGAAAAATGAAAAAGAAAAATGTTACAGACGCTAGAGCAATAGCTATGTATTTAAGCAGAATAATGACAGAAGAAAGCTTGCAAAGAATCGGTTTAGAATTTGGAGGTAGAGATCATTCAACAGTTATATATTCACACGAAAAAATTTCAAATGAACTAAAAACAAATACAAAACTTCAAGAAGAAATTAAAATACTAAAAGAAAAAATTTGTGAATAAACACACAAGTTATAAACATCTTAACAATCATAAGTTTACATAATATGTAGATAAAACCTAGTGATAAATGAGTTATCAACATTATTAACACTCTATAATAGTAATAAATAATATATATAATAAGAAAAAGGAGGAAAAATTATTATGAAAATGTTAATAGAAAAAAATATTTTAATGGAAGGACTAAATTGTGTAAGTAAAGCACTTTCTACAAGAAATATTATACCTGTACTTAACGGTATTAAATTTGAACTAACTAAGGATGGCCTTTATTTAACAGCTACTGACAACGATATTACAATTCAAACGTTTATTGACAAAAAAGATATTAAAAGCATAGATGAAGTTGGTTGTACTATTATATATGGAAAAACACTATTAAGTACTGTTAGTAAACTACAAAATACTAACATCCTAGTAGAAAACTTTGAAAACAATGAAGTATCATTTAAAACTGAAAGCGGAGGTATTTATGACTTTCCTTGTTTCAATCAAGAAGACTTTCCCAATATTAAACTAGAAGAGGTTAAAAATCCTATTAAATTAGATAGTCAAAAATTCAAAGAAATAATCAATAAAACATCATTTGCATGTTCACTACAAGAAAGTAGACCTTTATTAACAGGTGTTAACATTAAATTAATAGGAGATATATTTGAATGTGTAGCAACAGATTCTTATAGACTTTCAAAAGTAACAATCAAATTAGATGAAATGTATTCAGAAAATGTTAACATGGTAATTCCAGCAAGAAACATAAATGAACTTGTTAAAACAATAGACAAAGATTCAGAATTAGAAATTCATGTATTTCCAAACAAAGCACTATTTAAATTTGATAATATTATATTCCAAACATCATTATTAAATGGTACTTATCCAAACACAGATAATTCAATTCCAAAAGAATTTAAACACAAAATCAAGGCAAATCTTAGAGATTTATATAGTTTACTTGATACAGCATCTTCACTTACTCAGTCAAAAGATAAAAACATCGTAGATATGGAAGTAGTTGGAAATGAACTTATTATTAGAGCAGCAAGTACAGAAGGAAAAGGAAAAGACAAAATAACAGTTACAAACGAAACTGAGAATGATATAAAAATTTCATTCAGTGTTAAATACATGATGGAAGCATTAAAAGTATTTAATAAAGAAGAAATATATATATTATTAAATGGTGAAATTAGTCCTATAATACTAAAAGAATCAGAAAATGATGAACTAATAGAATTAATTTTACCAATGAAAACATACTAAAAAGCGAAATATTTCGTTTTTTTTTACATTTTTTTAACTTTTTTACATTTTTCGACAAAATTCGACAAATTTCGACAAAGGAGTTGTGCTAGCATAGTAAGCAATTTTTAGAAAGGGGGGGAAAATTATGAATTATGAGATAAACTATAATACTCAATTAATATTGCCCATAGGAGAATTTGAATCAAAAGTTATAGAACACGATGAAGAGTATGTGGTCAACAATAGTGTACAAGAAATATTAGAACATAGTTGTGAATATTTTGGTAGCTCATATGAAGGAAGAAAAGATGGAACTCGTAAGATGCTTGGCATAACTCATAAGTCTCCAATAATAGTTGAAGAAAGCAGAAAAATGATATTTTTTCCTACAACATCTCCAGAAAGACAAGATTGTATATGGATTAATTTAGAAAAAATTGAAAAATATTACAAGATTGATAATGGTAAGTCAGCAATTTTATTTAAAAACGGTGATATTTTAGAATTTGACATCTCGTTTGGTTCATTGTCAAACCAAATTTTAAGAGCAACCAGATTAAAATTTATTTTGGACGAAAGAATATCAAAAAAAGATAATTAAAATTAAAATTATCTTTTTTTATATGCTAAATTATGGTATAATTTAATTGTTGTGTAGGTGTACCTAAATGATAGAAAAATTAAAAAAGAGGGGTAAATGAGGTTTAAAAATGAATATTATAAGAATAGAACTACTAAATTTTAGAAATTACAAGAAAAAAATCTTCGATAATTTTTCAAATTTAAACATCATAATTGGCAAAAATGGAATTGGAAAGACAACAATTATTGAATCTATCTATTTAGGCAGTTTAGCAAAATCTTTTAAAACAAGTAATGAAATGTCGATTATTAAAGAAGGAGAAGATTTTTTTAAAATAAAAGTTTTCTATTTTGATTACGGTCCTAAAAAGAATCTCGAATTATATCTTGATAAGAATGGTAAAAAGACAAAAATCAATACCAAGATACAAAGAAAACTTAGTGATTTCATTTCTCAATATAGAATAATAATGCTATCTCCAGATGAGTTAAAACTTATTAAATCATCACCAAACACTAGAAGAAATTATCTAAATATACAAATATCTCAACTACACAAAGAATACATTTATTATTTAAATAATTATAATACCTTAATTAAGAACAAAAATGACTTTTTAAAAAAATTAATGTTAAATAATAATTTAGATTCCAGATATTTAGATATATTAGATGAAAAAATAGTGGATGAAGGCTTAAAAATCTATAATTATAGAAAAAACTATATTGAATTAATTAATTTGTACATAAACGAGATATTTAAAAACTATATAAAAAATCAAAAAATAAATATTGAGTATGAATCAGATTACAAAGTAAATGATAAAGAAAAATTACTAAAAGAACTGAAGAAAAATAGAAATAAAGAAATAAATATAGGAATGACTTCATTCGGAGTACACAGAGATGATTACAAATTTTGTCAAAATGAAAATGATGCTAAAGAATATAGTTCACAAGGAATACAAAAGTTGATTATTTTAGCAATGAAACTAGCAGAAGTCAAAATATTCATAGAAAAATATGATATAAAACCTATATTATTACTCGATGATTTATTTAGTGAACTTGATGAAAAAAATAGAAATAATATTTTTAAATCATTAGATAAAAACATACAAGTATTCATCACAACAACAGATTTAAAGAATATTAATAAAAGAATAGTAGAAAAAGCAAAAATATTTGATTTAGATGAGGGAGTGAGTAAATGAAAGAAGAATATGGCGTAAATGATATTCAAGTATTAGAAGGCTTAGAAGCGGTAAGAAAAAGACCTGGTATGTACATTGGTACTACAGGAGTTAGAGGTCTACACCACCTTGTATGGGAAATTGTTGATAACTCAGTAGATGAATCATTAGCTGGATATTGTGATGACATTGAAGTTATAGTAAATGAAGACAACAGTGTAACAGTTAAAGATGATGGTAGAGGAATGCCTACAGGAATACATCCTAAAACAGGAATATCAACAGTAGAAACAATCTTCACTGTATTACATGCTGGTGGTAAATTTGGTGGTAAAGGATATAAAGTATCGGGCGGTCTACACGGCGTAGGTGCATCAGTAGTTAACGCCTTATCAAGTTGGTTAGATGTAAAGGTATATAGAGATGGTAAAATATATCATCAAAGATTTGAGAATGGTGGACATCCAGTTAAAAGCCTTGAAGTAATAGGTGATTGTGATGAAAATAGAACAGGAACGACAGTTACCTTCAAACCAGATCCAACAATATTTGAAGAAACAACAACATTTGATTACGAAACATTAAAAACAAGATCAAGGGAGCTAGCCTTCTTAAATAAAGGACTTAGAATAATTCTTAGTGATCTAAGAAGTGGTCAAAAAGATGAATTTTTATATAATGGTGGACTTGTTGAATACGTAAAATTATTAAATACAAATAAAAAAGTAATTCACGAAGATATAGTAGATGTATCTGGTTCAGAAGATGATATAAGCATAGAAGTAGCAATGCAATATAACGATGGATATAATAGCAATGTTTATTCATTCACAAATAACATTAACACAGTCGAGGGAGGAACACACGAGGACGGAGTTAGGTTTGCACTATCAAGGGTTATTAACAACTACGCAAGAAATAATGGATTTTTAAAAGAAAAGGATGATTCATTAACACAAGATGATGTTAAAGAAGGAATCACAATGGTAATATCTTGTAAACATCCAAATCCACAATTTGAAGGTCAAACAAAGACAAAATTAGGAAATGTAGAAGTAAGAAAAATCGCAAGTAACATTTTTGGTGCAGGATTTGAAAAATTTCTACTAGAAAATCCAGATCAAGCTAAAGCAATAATGGAAAAAGTACTACTTGCATCTAGAGCTAGAGTTGCTGCTAAAAAAGCAAGAGAATTAACAAGACGAAAAGGCGACTTAGAGATAACAAACTTCTATGGAAAACTTACAGATTGTAAGAGTAAAGATCCAAGCGAATCTGAAATATTCCTAGTCGAGGGAGATTCAGCCGGTGGCTCTGCTAAAAAAGGTAGAGATTATATGACACAAGCAATTCTTCCACTTAGAGGAAAAATTCTTAATGTTGAGAAAGCAAGACTTGATAGAGCATTAAGCAATGAAGAAATTAGAACAATAGTTACTGCATTTGGTACAGGAATAGGCGAAGAATTTGATCTTTCAAAACTTAGATATGACAAAATAATAATAATGACCGATGCCGATGTCGATGGTTCACACATAAGAATTCTTCTCTTAACATTATTCTATAGATTTTTCAAACCAGTAGTAGAAAATGGTCACGTATATGCGGCACAACCACCATTATTTAAGATAGTATATGGAAAAAATATCAAGTATGTATTAGACGTAAAAGAAAGAGATGAATATCTAAAAACTTTGCCAGAAAATGCTAAATATATTATTACACGTATGAAAGGTTTAGGAGAGATGGATGCAGATGAATTAAGAGACACTACAATGTCAAAAGAATTCAGAATCCTAAGAAAAATAACTGTCGATGACGCAATGGGAGCTGACGAAATATTCACAACCCTAATGGGCGAAGACGTAGAACCAAGAAGAAAATTTATAGAAGAAAATGCTATATATGTTAGTAACTTGGATATATAGGAGGTTAAAATGGATAAGATAGAACAAAATAATATAATCAAAGAAGTAAGAGATTCATTTTTAGATTATTCAATGAGCGTTATCGTTTCAAGGGCAATTCCAGATTTAAGAGATGGTTTAAAGCCTGTTCATAGAAGAATACTTTATTCAATGTATGAATCAGGTTACACACCAGACAAACAACACAGAAAATGTGCTAGAATTGTCGGAGATGTAATTGGAAAATATCACCCACACGGAGATTCATCAATCTATGAAGCAATGGTTAGAATGGCTCAAGACTTCAGTTATAGATATATGTTAGTTGATGGACACGGAAACTTCGGTAATATGGATGGTGATGGAGCAGCAGCAATGCGTTATACAGAAGCCAGACTTGCCAAAGTAAGTTTAGATCTATTAAGAGATATTAACAAAGATACAGTTGATTTCACACCAAACTTTGATGAAACAGAAAAAGAACCAGTAGTATTACCAAGTAGATTTCCAAATATACTAGTAAACGGAACAATGGGAATTGCTGTAGGTATGGCAACAAATATTCCACCACATAATTTAGGAGAAGTTATAGATGGATGCGTAGCTTATATAGATAATCCTGAAATAGACACCATAGAAATGATGAACTACATTAAAGGTCCAGATTTTCCAACAGGTGGTATAATCTTAGGAAGTAGTGGTATAAAAAAGGCATACGAAACTGGTCGTGGAACAATCACTATAAGATGTAAAGCTGAAATAGAAGAAACAAACAACAGAAATAGAATTGTAATAACTGAAATTCCTTATAACGTTAATACATTAGATTTAAAAAATAGAATAGCAGAACTAGTTAGAGATAAAGTATTAGAAGGAATAGCAGATTATCACGAAGAAACAAATATCGAAAATGGTATAAAAATCGTTGTAACTCTTAAAAAAGAAGCTAACGCAAATGTTGTATTAAATAATTTATATAAACATACACAATTACAATCAACATTTGGAATTATATTCTTAATGTTAGACCAAGGACAACCAAGAACATTAGGAATTAAAGATATTATTTCTAAATACGTTGATTATCAAAAAGAAATTATTATAAGAAGAACAAAATTTGATTTAGCAAAAGCAGAAGCAAGGGCACACATCTTAGAAGGATATAAAATAGCCTTAGATCACATTGACGATATTATTAAGATAATCAAAGAGAGCCAAAGCGATTCAATAGCTAAAGCAAGATTAATAGAAAAATACGGATTTAGTGAAATTCAAGCAGATGCAATTTTAGAATTAAAATTAAGAAGATTAACTGGATTAGAAAGAGAAAAAATAGAGGAAGAACTTGCAAATATCTTAAAATTAATTGAAGAGTATAAATCAATATTAGCAAGTGAAGAAAAAGTACTAGCTATTATAAAACAAGAAATGCTTGAAATTAAGGCAAAATTTGGAGATGAAAGAAGAACAAAGATTGACAATAGTGCAATAGAATACATTGAAGATGAATCCTTAATACCTCAGGAAGAAATAATCGTAACAATAACAAATAAAAATTATATAAAAAGAACTCCAAAAGACACTTATAAAGTTCAAAATAGAGGTGGAGTTGGAGTAAAAGGTATGACAACAACAGAAGAAGACTATGTAGAACAGTTATTGTCGATGAACACTCATGATTATATACTATTCTTCTCAAATAAAGGAAAAGTATATAGACTAAAAGGTTATAAAATACCTGAATATTCAAGAACAGCTAAAGGATTACCAATAGTAAACCTACTATCATTAGAAAAAGACGAAAAAATTAATACAATAATTAGAATAAATGAAAAAGAAACGTACAAATGTTTGTTATTCAGTACAAAAGATGGACTTGTAAAACGTACATTAATATCAGAATTTGATAATATTAGACAAAGTGGAAAAATAGCTATAACATTAAAAGATGATGATGAGCTTATTTCAGTAAAGAAGACAACAGGAAACGATCAAGTATTGATGTGTTCATCAAACGGTAGAATGGCAAGATTCAGTGAAGAAGAAATAAGAATAATGGGTAGAACTGCATCTGGAGTAAGAGGAATAAATCTAACAGATGATAAATGCGTAGGTATGGAAATATCAGAACCAGGAAAACTATTATTAGTTGTTACAGAAAGAGGATATGGTAAAAAAACTCCAATAGAAGAATATAGAGAGACAAAAAGAGGAAGCAAAGGAGTAAAAACTATTAACATTACTGAAAAGAATGGAAAAGTAATAGGATTTAAATCAACTGATAATGAAAAAGACCTTATGATTATAACTGATGATGGAATAATAATTAGAATGGATATAAACAGTATTTCACAAATGGGAAGAGTAACAAAAGGTGTTAGATTAATAAACTTAAAAGATAAAAATAAAGTAGCTTCTATTTCTGTAATTGAAAAGGAAGAAAATTCTATTGAAGAAGAGTAATTAATTACTCTTCTTTTAATGTTCCACGTGGAACAAAGAAAAAAATATTTCCCGGGAAATAAAAAAGCAAAGTTATAAACAATGTTCCACGTGGAACAATAAAAGAAAAAATTTAAATGAATTTGGCATATATACCGTAAAAAAGAGAATATAAGAATAAATACAATCATAATATATATAAAATATATGACAAAATTCACAAATCAAGTTAAAATTTCAAAAAGTTATAAACAATGTTCCACGTGGAACATTGTATTATAATAATAATATATAATTCAAAAATAATACGAAACTTA
>CAJJPX010000028.1 GCA_905193755.1 uncultured Clostridium sp.
TTTACTTGGGATAAATTAGTAAAATTATTATTATAAAATAAATTATTATATTCTTCTTCATAGTTACCTCAAATAATTATTATGATTAACACTATTAATAAGATTAATAAAGGTATAATCCATTTATGTATTAGTATTGAATCTCTTATAGCATGAAAGTGTGAACCAGAATTATTATCTTCATATATAGTAGCTATATCTATGGATTTAAAATTTATTTTATTTTTTGCTAGATTATAGAGAAAATTCATTTCATATTCATATCTACTTCCATTTGTATTTAAGCAAAGGTCTTTATATTTTATATTTATTCCTCTTAAACCAGTTTGTGTATCTTTTAGAGTAATACCGGTTTTAATTTTAAAAACAAGCGATGAAAACTTATTTCCAAACTTACTAGTAAATGGTACATTCTTTTTATTAAAGTTTCTTGTGCCTAGTACGATGTCATTATTAAGTAATTCTTCTTTAACTTTTAAAACATCTTTTGGACTATGTTGAAGATCTGCATCTACTGTTATGAATGCATCAGTATCTTTTAAATTTTTTATAGCAGTTTTTAAAGCTTCGCCTTTACCTTTATTTATATCATGATAAATAATTTTTACATTGGAAAGTTCTTTATAAATCTTTTTTGTTTCTTCAGTGCTTCCATCATCAACTATTAAAATATCATTAAAGTCTTTTTGAAGAGAACTCACAAGTTTTATTAACTTTTTAGTTGGATTGTATGATGGAATAATAATAGTTACTTTCATGTTATTCTCCTAGTAATTCTTTTAGTTTTTGTTCAAGTTCTTCTTTTTTGAATGGTTTTGGTATATAGTCAGTAAAACCTGCTTTTATATATTTATTCTTTGATGTAGAAAGAGCATCAGCAGTTAGAGCTACTACTTTAGTATTAAAGTTCTTGTTAGATTTTAGTTTCTTTAATGTATCTATTCCATTCATATCAGGCATCATTATATCCATAAGTATTAAGTCATAGTGTTCACCACTATTGATTTTATCAATACATTCTATACCTCTTTCACAAGTATCTAGTTCAATATCATAAATCTTTAATAGTCTTTTTAGAATTCTATTATTAAGTTTATCATCGTCTACTAGTAATATTCTTTTATTAATAAATTTTGTTGTATTAGTTTGCTCTATAGATTCAAGTTCATTTTTTAATCTTTGAGGTATTTTAATAGTGAATACACTACCACTTCCATAGTAACTACTAACAGTTATAGTTCCACCTAAAAGACTTACTAAATCTTTAGTTACCAATAGTCCTAGTCCATCTCTATCAATATCACTATTTATTTCATTATCTATGTCATTACCATTAAATATCTTTTTTAGATCTTCTGATTTAATACCTATTCCAGTATCTTTTATTTCAATAACTAGATTACATATATCACTTATTATTTCACTATTTATAGTTAGAGATATACTACCTTTATCAGTATATTTAAATGAGTTATCTAGTACATTATTAATAATTTCTTTTATTTTAGTTTTATCGCCAAATAAGTTTTGTGGTGTACTTTCAGATATAGAATACTTAAATATTACATTTTCTTTATTATATTTTTTAGTATTCATTTTGATTAGTTTTTCTACTAGTTCTTTAATACTATAATTCTTTTCTTTAATATCATAAACTTTATTTTCGATCTTATTTATATCAATTACATTACCAACTATATCTAAAAGAGATGAGGAAGAATCTACAATATCATTTAAATTACTTTTTAATTCTTGCGGTAAATCATATGATTTAATTTCATCTATTGAAGATATGATTGATGTAAGTGGTGTTCTTAATTCATGACTAATATTACTTAAGAAATCTGTTTTATTTGTATTTGCTTTTAATGCTCTTAATCTTAAATTATTAATTATTTCATATTCTTTTAAAGCTGGATTTTCTATTGTTAAGAATACTAAGTAAGTTATAAATAATAGTATAGTTGTTATTACATTTAGTTCATATTTTAATTCTAAGAATGTAAATATTGATAATAATGTAAGAGCTACATATATATAGTTACATTTAGTAATAGATATTACTTTTCTATTAAGTATTGTTCTTATAAATAAAGTACATATCATTGCTGGAAGCAATACTTTGAAAATGTTTATAGAATTGCCACTTAAATATATAAAGTTTGATGTATCAACATTAAGTGGTAAGAGCATAATCGAAATAGATGATACGATTGTAAGAAGAGCATACATAATCATAATTGGTTTATTTAATGTATCATCTTTCTTACTGATAAGAAATGTATAAACACTAAATATTGAGAACCAACATACTATAAAAATTAAATATAGTTTAGTGTATACTTCTAAAATCATTGGTTTAAGTGCCAATGTACTTAGAAAATTAATAATTAGTTCTAGTATAAAACCTATAAGTAAACTAAGTGATAATATAAAGAATGTATTATTACATAGTAAATTATTTTGTTTTTTTATTTTAAAAACTAGTATTAAAAGTAATGTAAACATTATACCTGTTATTATATATATTGTATTCATATAAGACCTCTATTCTATATAATTATAACATGTATAATAAAAGAATTCCATAAAAGGAATTCTATATTTTAAATTCTTCGAAGAAATCACTCATTGTTAGTTGACTCTTTGTTTCTTTCTTTTCTTTTTTAACTTCAGGAGTTTTTACTTCTTCTTTTACTTCTTGTTTTTCTTCTGTATTTTCTTTATGTTCTTCGTTATTTAATTTGATTTCTTTTAATTTAGTAACTACGAATATGTCTTCTATATTCTTTTTAGTTATTGTGCTTCCGACACTTTGTTTATCCATTATATTGATATCACTTGATTTCATATAGCCTATATCTCCATCAAGTATACCAAATATTGTTTTTGAGTTTGTATTGAATCCTTTAAATAAATTATATATTTTTGATTTAGGACTCTTTATTATAGATGATCCTTTTTTAGCTCTTGTTGTTTTTGGTATTTCATCTATTTTTACTCTTTTAGCAGTGTTTCTATCTGTGAATAATGTTACATATTCTTTAGAATCACTTACTACGAATGCACTAATTACTTCATCTTTATCATTTAAATTAATAGATTTAACTCCGCTTGTTCTAAGGCCTACTACTGGTATTTCACTGGTGTTATATTTTAATGCGTTGCCTTCTTTAGTTATAACAAGTGTTTCTTCACCATCATTTTTATTTATAGATATTAATTCATCATTATCTTTTAGTTTGAACATTGTGATTGGTTTAGTGTATCTTGATACTTCAAAATCTTTAAGTAGCATTCTTTTTACCATACCAAGTTTCGTGAATGCTGTAATAACTGTATCATCAAATTTAGCTACTCCGATAGATTTAACTATCTTTTCTCCATCACTTACTTTAATGTAATTTGATATATGAGTACCTATATCTTTGTATTTAGCTTCTTGTATTTCTCTTACTGGTAAGAATAAATAGTTACCTAAGTTTGTGAATAATAATACAGTATCTATATTATTAATCTTATAGAAGCCTTCGATGTAATCATTTTCTCTAACGCCTGGATATTCATTATTAGTCATATTATATGATTTTAATGATACTTTCTTAACATATCCATTATTAGAAATACAAACTATAAAGTCTTCTTTACTAATCATATCTAGAGTATCTATTTTGATTTCACTTACTTCATCTTTAATAGTTGTACGTCTAGGATCAGCAAATTCTTTCTTAATGCTTCTTAATTTGTCTTTAATAACACCCATTAGTTTTTCTTCACTAGCAAGTATTTCTCTAAAGTATGCTATTTCTTTTGTAAGAGCATCGAATTCATTTTTAAGTTCGGTAACGTCTGTATTAGTTAATTTATATAGTTGCATCATTACAATAGCTTCTGCTTGTGCTTTAGTGAATTCATATTCATGCATTAAGTTTTCTATAGCATCACTTTTATTTTTACTTTTACGAATGGTTTTAATTACTTCATCAAGTATATCAAGTGCTTTAATGAATCCTTCAATAATATGTATTTTCTTTAAGTCTACATCTAGGTCAAATTTTGTTCTTTTAGTTACTACTTCTTTGTTGTGAGCAATAAATGCATCTAACATTTCTAGGATACCTAGTGTTTTTGGTGTTCTATTAACGATAGCTACCATATTAAATGCATAGTTTGTTTGTAAGTCAGTATTTTTAAGTAAGTAGTTTATTATTAAATCTTTATTAGCATCTTTCTTTAGATCTATTACTATTCTTAACTCATCATTTTTATCAGATTCATCACGTACTTCAACTATACCATCTATTTTTTTATCAAGTCTT
This sequence comes from uncultured Clostridium sp., assembly GCA_905193755.1. Classification (GTDB taxonomy): domain Bacteria; phylum Bacillota_I; class Bacilli_A; order RF39; family UBA660; genus CAG-1000. The sequence continues at coordinate 4,320 of CAJJPX010000028.1, forward strand.
ATTTCTTCAATTTTACGAATTATATTACATTTTAATGTATCATATGGTATTTCTGTTATTACGATTTGATTTTTACCTTTTTCTGATTCAAATGAGTATCTTGCTTTTACTACTACTTTTCCTTTTCCTGTAGTGTATGCTTTTATAAGGGCATCTTTTCCTTCAACTATACCTCCAGTTGGGAAGTCTGGACCTTTTACAATGTCCATGATAGTATCTAGTCTACAGTTAGGACTATCTATTCTTTTAATAGTAGCATCTATTACTTCGCCTAAATTATGTGGTGGGATATTAGTAGCATAACCTGCACTTATACCAGTTGAACCATTTACTAAAAGGTTTGGAAAGTATGCAGGTAGTACTGTTGGCTCATAACTATAGTCATCGAATGTTAGAGCCATTTCTACTGAATCTTTTTCTATGTCTTCTAAAAGTATATTACTTATTTTGGCTAGTTTTGCTTCAGTATAACGCATTGCGGCTGGTCCATCACCATCTATTGAACCATTGTTTCCTTGCATATCTACAAGTATTACTCTTTGTTTCCATTTTTGACTAAGTCTTACCATTGCATCATACACTGATGTATCTCCGTGTGGATGGTAATTACCTATAACGTTACCTACAGTCTTTGCTGATTTTCTTGTTTCTTTGTCATAAGTATTTTTGTCTTTGTACATTGAATAAAGTATTCTTCTTTGTACTGGTTTTAGTCCATCACGAACATCTGGAAGAGCTCTATCTTGGATTATGTATTTAGCATATCTACCAAAACGTTCTCCCATTATTTCTTCAAGGGCAAAGTCATTTATCTTTTCTATAATTGTTGTTTCTTTTTCTTTAGCCATTATTTACCCCCTTTATAGTCATCTTCAAGTGTGAATTCTACATTTTCTTCTATCCATTCTTTACGTACTTCTGAGTCATCTCCCATTAGGACTCCTACTCTTTTTTCAGCTAGTGCTTTATCATCTATTTTGATTTTAACTAGTGTACGAGTTGCTGGATCCATTGTTGTTTCCCATAATTGGTCTGCATTCATTTCACCAAGTCCTTTGTATCTTTGAATAGTGTATTTTCCTTTAAATGTATCTTTAAATTCATTTAATTCTTCGTTTGTATTTATATATTTTTTATCTTTACCATATTTAACTAAGTATAGAGGTGGCACTGCTATATAAAGCATTCCTTGTTCTATTAAATCTCTCATCCATCTATAGAAGAATGTTAAAAGTAATGTTTGAATGTGAGCTCCATCATCATCGGCATCGGTCATTATTATAACTTTTCCATAGTTTGATTCAGTGTAGTCAAATTCTGCTCCTACTCCTGCTCCTATAGCGTGAACTATTGTATTAATTTCTTCATTTTTGAAAAGGTCTGCTACTGTTGATTTTTCACAGTTAATTATTTTACCTCTTAGTGGTAGTATTGCTTGATGACGTTTGTCACGGCCACTTTTTGCTGTACCACCGGCACTGTTTCCTTCAACTATGAATAGTTCGTTTTTGCTATATTCTTTACTTTGGGCAGGTGTAAGTTTACCAAGAAGTACTTTTTCACGGCCACTCTTGCCTTTTCCAGCTCTTGCTTCTGCTCTTGCTTTTCTTGCAGCTTCACGAGCTAATTTACTCTTTAGCGCTTTATCCATTATAGATGTAGCTGCTTCTTTGTTTTCTTCTAAATAATAAGATAATTTTTCATATACTATACTTTCTACTACTGTTCTTGCTTGAGGAGTTCCTAGTTTACCTTTAGTTTGTCCTTCAAATTGTAATAGATTTTCTGGTATTTTTAAACTTATTATTGCTGTTAAGCCTTCACGAGTGTCTGTTCCATCTAGTCCTTCTTTACTCTTTAATAAGTTGTTACTTTTAATATATTCATTAAATACTTTAGTAAGTGCTGTTTTATATCCTACTTCGTGACTACCACCATCTACAGTTTTAACATTGTTAACAAATGACATTATGTTTTCATTGTATGTGTTTGTATACTGCATAGCGATATCTACTTCAATGCCATTCTTTTCTCCACTGAAACTTATTGTTTTATGTAGTGGTTCTTTTCCTTCATTTACATATTCTACGAATGATACAAGTCCATTATCATAACTAAATACACTATGTTTATCATCTTCTTCATCAATAACTTCCATAGTTAGTCCATTTATAAGGAAAGCACTTTCTTGCATTCTTTCGCATATAGTTGTGTAACTGAATCTAGCATTACCAAATATTTCTTCATCTGGGAAGAATTCAACTGTAGTACCAGTTTGTTTAGTTGTACCTATTTGTTTTAATTCTTTATCTACGTGTCCACCATTTTTAAATGATATTTCACATATTTTACCTTCTCTACATATAGTTACTTTCATCCATTTAGATAATGCGTTAACTACTGATGAACCTACTCCGTGAAGACCACCAGATACTTTGTAACCATCTGTTTCAAATTTACCACCTGCGTGTAATACAGTATAGATTACTTCTGGAGTTGATTTACCTGATGAGTGTTTTCCAATAGGTACTCCACGTCCTTCATCACTAACTCTTACGCTTCCAATTTTAGTAAGTGTTACTGTTATTTTTTTACCATAACCATTGATAGCTTCATCTATTGAGTTATCAACAATTTCCCATACTAAATGGTGAAGTCCTCTTTTATCAGTACTTCCTATATACATACCAGGTCTTTTACGTACAGCTTCAAGACCCTCTAATATCTTAATTGATTTTTCATTATATTCTGCCATAATCACCTAATCTCCATCTCATATTATACAAAAATAAACAAAAAGTGTAAACATTAACTTTACACTTTTATTTACTATTACTATGCTCCCCAAGTGATACATCCGTTTGTTACATTTCTTGTATTGTCTTTTACGCAGGTTACATCTGATGCCCAACCCCAATATATAGAATATGGACTATAATCTGTGAACTCTTTACTTGATGATTTTCCCTTGATTATAACTTGTTTTAATTTGTTTTTTTCAAATGCACCCCATTTAATTAGAGTTACACTGCTAGGTATTGTAACACTTATTAGATCATTATTAGAAAATGATCTATAACCTATTGTTGTTACACCATCTGGAATTCTAATATCCTTATTTTTTCCACCATAGCTCACTACCGTTGTTTTATCTTCAGAACCATCAGTGTTTCTACTATATATGAATGTTTGTGAATCTGGAAGAGCATTATTATTGAATGCACACACTTCAATTGAAGTTACGCTACTAGGAATAGATATATTTGATAGTTTATTATTTCCAAAAGCCATTTCTCCTATTGATGTTACACTATTTGGAATTATTATATTTGTTAATTTATTATTTTCAAAAGTTGAATTTTCTATTGTTGTTATGTTACTTGGAAGTGTTACACTCACTAAATTGTTATACGAAAAAGCTGATTCTCCTATAGATGTAATGCTATCAGGTAATTTTATACTTGTTAATTTATTATCTGCAAAAGTTCTTTTTCCTATTGATGTTATCTTATTTGAAAGTATTACACTTGTTAAATTGTTACTAGAAAAAGCTGAAGCTCCTATAGATGTAATGCTATCAGGTAATTTTATACTTGTTAATTTATTATCTGCAAATGTAGAATTTTCTATAGATGTTATACTATTTGGAAGTGTTACACTTGTTAAATTGTTATATGAAAAAGCTGAAGCTCCTATTTTTGTTACACCTTCTGATATTGTTACGCTTGTTAAATTGTTATACGAAAAAGCTGAATCTCCTATTGACGTTATGCTATTTGGAAGTGTTACACTTGTTAAATTGTTATATGAAAAAGCTGAAGCTCCTATTTTTGTTACACCTTCTGATATTGTTACGCTTGTTAAATTATTAAGTTGAAATGCACCATCTCCTATCGATGTCACACTATTTGGTATTATTACACTTGTTAAGTCATTTTGTGAAAATACTAATTCTTCTATTGAACTTATACTTTCTGGTATTGTTACACTAGTTAAGTTGTTACTAGAAAAGGCTCCACTTCCTATTGAAGTAATACTATTAGGTATTGTAACATTTTCTAGATTGCAACTTGCAAATGCATAAGCACCAATTGATGTAATATTATCAGGAATTATAACATCCTTGCTTTTTCCACCATATCCAATAACAGTTGTTTTATCTTCATTTCCATCACTATTTCTCTTATATATAAATGCTTGTGAGTTTGGAAGATTATTAACATTAAATGCTTCCTTTCCAATATAGTTTACACTTTTAGGTAACGTTATACTCGTTATTTTGTTGTTACGAAACGCTCTTTCTCCAATAGTATTTACCCCATTTAATATAGTTACATTTGTTAAATCGTTATTGCTAAAAGCATATTCTTCTATTGAGATTACACTAGTTGGAATTGTTATGTCTACTAAATTGTTGTCATTAAATGAATTTTTATTTATTTTTGTTATTCCATTAGAAATAATTGCTTTTTTTATTTTTTTTGATTCAAATGCTCCCATACATGGAAATGTGGTTGAGTAGCAATCCTGGTAACTTATTTGTGTTATATTAGTTTCTCCAACTTTATTTGGAACTATTAATTCTTTTGGGCAAATATCTTTGTCATAATAATCATCAATGACATCCTCATATACATAAAAGCATTCATCTGGTGGCACTATTAAATTTGTAATAGATTCCATTTTATTTTCA
>CAJJPX010000029.1 GCA_905193755.1 uncultured Clostridium sp.
ATACGATAAAATAAATTATGTTTTCAAGTATTTATTTATTAATTGTCGAGATGTTTTACGATGAATGTTACTGTAGTAATTTTTAGAATTAAAATTAATTTAAGAATTTCTTTTATAAGAAAATCTAGATTACTTAAGAATAAATTCTAATCATAATATATATTTTTTTGATTTAATAGTATGCTTTATAAATAAATTTGTTGTATATTTATTTTAACTTTTTTTATATACTACTCTACTCCTTTATTATATATATGTTTCATAAAAAAAGCATCTTTGTGATGCTTTTAATATCAAACTTTTCTTGATTCTATTTCAGCCATTCTGTTTAGAACTTCTGATGCATTATCTTTATTAATTTCAGTGTATCCTAGTTCTTTTAATGCTTGAATTTTAACTGTATTTAGTTGTTGAGTTCTACTAAGTTTTTCTTCTTTATCATTTTCAATTTCTTGAACGAATCTATTATGAGATTCAGTTAATTTAGATCTAGAAGCTCCTCCATTATTATATAAGTTAAATGCTGTAAATATAATACTCTCTAATATGAATTGCTTAGTTTCGTTGAACTTAAATTCATTAGGATTAGTGAATCCTGTTTTCTTAGAAAGATATGCGAATATATATTTAATCTCTTGTACGTTTTCAAGTGATTGAAGTACATGGTATAAATATAAGAATGTATAGTAAGTATCTTTAGTTTTTTCTTCTGTGAATTTTTCTTTAATTAAGAATATTAAATCATTTAATAATTCTTGTTCTTCTTTAGTAAGATTTTTGTAATTAAATACTTGATTATTTGGATCTTTTACATTTTGATTTAATCTTGCTTCTACATTCTCTAAATATTCACTTGTAACTTTAATACTTTTAATAGCTTTATCACTACCATCTTCTATATCTAATAATTTTAATAATAATAATCTTTTTTCTTGTGGCCATTTATTTAGTGAATCTAATTCTAAGTAGTTATAAATCATTTGTCTAGAAACACCTAAATATTTAGCTAATTTAACTTTAGAAATTCCTATTTCACCTAACAACTTGTTTAATTCTTTCATCTATCTAATCACTTCTCTACTCTACACATTAATTGTATAACACTTTACACTTATTTGTCAATGATAGAATAGAAATATTTTGAAGTTTTTTATATTAATTTAAAACAATGCCATGACCCAATATAAAAAGACACAATTTGTTTTAATGTGTCTTTTATTTTTATAATTTAATTAGTAGGCCGACTACTAATACTATTATTGATATACCTGTTATTGCTAGAATCATTGGAAGTACTCTTTTTTTATATTTATTATATATTTCATTTATTTTTTCTCTATAAGTTAGATTATTTACTTTAGTTCCTATTAAGATATCACTTGTATTTACATACTGATCTACATCATCTTTATAAACACTTTTATGATTTGTAGTATCATAACCAGCATACTTTTTATCTGGCATGATTGGGTCATAATATTTATCTAGTTTTGAATTTGCAACGATGCTGCCTATAAAGTACATTAAGAATGCTACTACTAGAGGATATACAACTATACCTTTTAATAATACTTTGTTTACTCCTGGAACAAATAAAAATATTGATGTTATTATGATAGCTGGAATTGTTCCTGTAGCTATTGCGACTGTATTCATGATCTTACTTTTATTTTTTATAGTTTCATCATACTTTTCAGGAGCAGTTAATATCTTTTCTTTTATTTTATTGTAAACATTATCGAACTTTGGATCTTCACTTTTAAGATTAATAGATATATCCATCTTTTTATTAGTTACATACATTGTTATTGACTGACTATAACTAGTAGAATGTTCTCCTTCTTTTTTAGTATCATAGAATGCATACATATGAACATTAATACTTTTTATTTCTGTAAGTCTACTATAATAAATACCTGAGAATGCCTCATATCTATCTATATGTATATCAGTATTATCATTAAAATTTACATCAAATGTTAATTTACTTGTACCATATTTATAAGTATATGCTTGATACTTTGTTTCTAACATTTGATTTTGTAATTTTTCTTGATCTCCGATTCTTTCATATTTCTTTAATGTTTCATTCATAGTTTGAATTATTTCCATTAAAGCTTCGCTTGTTATAATTTTGTTTTCACATTTAATTGTATCGTAATACATTGTTACCTCCGTTATTTACTGTAGAATATAGTATCCACAGTACTAAATTTATCTAATACTGATTTAATATATTGTTCTATTTGATCCATATTTTTATCTTCATGATTAGATTTTCTTGAGAATATTATATTATATGGTTCAAATGATATAATAAATACATTAGTATATTCTGTGTTTTTATATTCTCCACCTCTTTTAAATGAAAGATTTAATTCTATTTTTAAAGATGTAAGTGTAGGCTTTCTATCAATATAATCTATAAAAGATTTATAGTCATTAAAATCATATGATGAACCAATATATTGACCTTCTTTAGCTCTTTCTTTAACAGATATTTCTATTCCAGTTGAATAATGTTTTAAATATTCAAAATTCTTATATTCTGATTTTAATCTTTCATTTTTCTTTTGATCTTCATCAAACATTTTTAATAATTGATTATATACTGCGAAACAATATTGAGTTAGTACTTTGACATATTCTTTATTTGGAATTATATTTGAGTAATCATATCTTGGATTAATTATTTTTTCATCTTTTGATACAGTTCCTTCTAATTTTATTTCAGAAAATTCTTCATTACTAAGGTTAGGTGTGAAATCATCTAACGGTTTATTTCTTATTCTATTTTCTTCTAATATTTCATTTTCATTCATATATTACCTCTTCTATTATATATATTCTATAAAGATTATAACATATTTTATCTTAATTAAAAGTTATTTTACATTTATTTTATAAATAAAAAGTACTATTTCTAGTACCTTATTCTATCTTTTTGATAGCATCTTTTATTACATTTATTGAATTTTCAAGTTTATCTTGTTCTGTTTTATTTAGTTCAACTTTCATTTTTTTAATAGCACCATCTTTGTTTATAACACTTGGTGTACTAAAGTAAATATTATTTTCTTCGTCATAACTAGATACTGTTATGATTGTATTTTCATTATTAAGTATAGCATTTGTTATTCTTGTAAGACACATAGCTATTCCATAGTATGTAGCACCTTTTCTATCTATTATTTCGTATGCTGCGTTTCTTACGTCATCTTCTATTTTATTCATTTCATCAAGTGTTAGATATTTATCTATTTTTTCGCTTCCAATAAGTGCTGAACTCCATAATACGAATTCTGAATCACCATGTTCGCCAATAACGTATGTATGAATACTTTTTGGATTGATTCCTATTTAAAGTTTTATACCATGGTGAATTTTGTCTTAGATATTGTCTTAGATATTTTATATATTTTGGTTCTTTTACATTTTGAATTAATCTTGCTTCTACATTCTCTAAATATTCACTTGTAACTTTAATACTTTTAATAGCTTTATCACTACCATCTTCTATATCTAATAATTTTAATAATAATAATCTTTTTTCTTGTGGCCATTTATTTAGTGAATCTAATTCTAAGTAGTTATAAATCATTTGTCTAGAAACACCTAAATATTTAGCTAATTTAACTTTAGAAATTCCTATTTCACCTAACAACTTGTTTAATTCTTTCATCTATCTAATCACTTCTCTACTCTACACATTAATTGTATAACACTTTACACTTATTTGTCAATGATAGAATAGAAATATTTTAAAAATTTTAGTTTGAATATTTTCTTGATCTTCTTTCATAATTTGATATATTTCTTCAAAGATTATTCTATGATTTCCAGTATATAAATCTTTTCTTTCTTCATAATCAAATTTTTTTATTGTCTCATCTTGCATTTATTAATTTCTTAGTTATTACTATTTATTCTTTGTTTAGCTCTGCATATTTATTATTTTCAAACTTTTTATTCTTCTATTCTTTTTATAGCATCTTTTATAACATTTATAGAATTTTCAAGTTTTTCTTGTTCTATATTATTTAATTCTACTTTCATCTTTTTAATAGCACCATCTTTATTTATAACACTTGGAGTACTAATGTATATATCATTTTCTTCATCATAGCTTGATACTGTTATAATCGTGTTTTCATTATTTAATATTGCGTTTGTTATTCTTGTAAGACACATTGCGATTCCATAGTAAGTAGCTCCTTTTCTATCTATTATTTCGTATGCAGCGTTTCTTACGTCATCTTCTATTTTATTCATTTCATCAAATGTAAGATATTTATCTATTTTTTCACTACCTATTAGTGCTGAACTCCATAAAACGAATTCTGAGTCACCGTGTTCACCAATAACATATGTATGTATACTTTTAGGATTAATATTTACTTTTTCTCCTACTATATATCTTAATCTTGCTGTATCTAGACTTGTACCTGAACCTATTACTTTATTTGGTTTCATACCTGAATATTTATATGTGATGTATGTCATTATATCAAGTGGATTAGTTGCGACTAAGAAATAACCTTTGAAACCATTATTCATTACTTCTGTTATGATTGATTTAAATATCTTTGAGTTTTTGTTGATTAAGTCCATTCTTGTTTCACCTGGATTTTGATTAGCACCTGCGGCGATTACGATTAGTTTGGCATCCTTACAGTCAGTATAGTCACCTACTCTAATATCTATTTTAGATGGGCTAAATGCTAGGCAATGGTTTAAATCCATTGCTTCTCCGACTATTCTATCTTTATTTATATCAATTAGTACTAACTCGTTTACATTTGTATTTTGATTTAGTAATGAGAATGCGTAACTCATACCTACATTTCCACAACCTATTATTATTACTTTGTTCATATTTATGATCTCCTTATATTTATTTTAACATAATAAAACAAATGCTCAAATAAGTATTTCGGTTTTTTAATTAGTTTGGTGATATTTCTATTTTTGTATAATATGGTGTTGTATAAATGAACTAAAATGAGTATCTTCAAATGCTAATATATTGTATGCTTTATTTATTTTATTACTTTCAACTACGTATTTTTTATTTGATAAAATGCAAATCTATTTATTAGTGTACTTCCTATTAACTCTATTACTAATACTACACATTACTTCGTAATTAATTGTGTCTAAGTGATCAGCTATTTCATTTATATGATTATTATCTTTTATAATTAGTACTTCGTCATTTAGTTTTACATTTTCATCTATTAAAACAAATAACATATCCATACATATATTACCTACTATTTGATACTGTTTATTATTTATATATACATATCTTCCAGTATTTTTTCTTATTATTCCATCTGCATATCCAATAGGTACTATTCCTATTAGTTCATCTTTTGTTGCTTTATAGTTTCCATTGTATCCAACTGTATCTTCTTTTTTAATATGCTTTATTTCAATTATTCTAGATTTTAGAGTGAATACCGATTCTAGATTAAGATTGTTACTAAAACCATACATTATAATACCCATTCTGCATCCATTTACATAGTCTTTCTTTTTATAATTAGTTATTGTTTCACTGTTTGGGATATGTACTATTTCAAATTCATTTAGATCTATATCTTTCGTAATATTTTCAAATCTTTTAAATTGTTTTTCGGTGAGTACTTTATCACTACTTTTATATATATGAGTATATATTCCTTCTATAGTTATATTTGAGCTTTTTATTATTTTATATACTTCATTTAATTCTTCTTTGCTGTTAATACCTAATCTATTCATACCAGTATTTATTTTCAAATGACAAGTAAAGCATTTATCTTTAATTTTTTCTAAATAATCTAGTGATGATATAGTAAGTGTTATATTATTTTGATGTGCTTTATCTATATATTTTATATCTATTGGTTCTAATACAAGTATTCTAGTATTTGCTATTTTTCTTATTTTTAATGCTTCTTCTAATGAAGAAACTGCTAGATAGTTTGCACCACCTAGCAATATACTTTTTACACATTTAATACCAAGTCCGTAGCAGTTGGCTTTTACTACTGCGATATGATATTTATAATTTGTAGATGAATTAACTATTGTTCTAATATTGTTTTCTAGTTTTTTTAAGTTAATTAATTCATATGTTTTTCTTATCATTATTTTAAATACCAGATATCTTTTCCATCTTTGAATACTTGTTTAATAATACCACCCATTAAGCATTGTTCTCCTAGATATATAACACATGCTTGTCCAGGAGTTACTGCTTTACCATCTACATATTTAACTCTTATTTGATTATTTTCTAGATATTCTATTGTTACTGGTATATCTTCACTTCTATATCTAAATTTAGCTGTTGCAAATGTTGGATGTTTATCTGATATAAAGTTTACGTCTTCTATTAAGGCTTCATCTGATAAAAGATATTTTGAATCACTTCCGTATGCTATATAAAGTGTATTTGTTTTAGAGTCTTTACCACATACATAGTGTCTTTCTGCGTCTCCTGAAAGGCCTACATTACGTCTTTGACCTATAGTGTAATTCATAAGTCCATGATGAGTACCGACTTTTTTACCTGTTTCTACATCTATTATGTCTCCGTCTTTACCTTTTAAATAGTTAGATACGAATTGTTGATAATGACGTTCTCCAATGAAACATATACCTGTTGAATCCTTTTTATCTGCGACTGGAAGATTATATTCTTTTGCTAGTTCACGAACTTCTGGTTTAGTTAAGTGACCTATTGGAAATAATACGTCTTTTAATTGTTCACTAGAAACTTGACTTAAAAAGTATGTTTGATCTTTGTTGTTGTCTACTCCTCTTAAAAGTCTATTTCCTTTTATACGAGCATAGTGCCCAGTAGCTATTTTATCAGCACCTAGTTTTTTAGCTTCTTTTTTGAATAAATCAAACTTTATATATTTATTACACATAATATCAGGATTTGGAGTTCTACCTTTTTCTAATTCATCTAAAAAGTACTTAAATACATCATCCCAGTATTCTTTAATAAAATCTACTCTATAAAGTGGAATACAAAGTTCATCACATACAGCTTTAGCATCTCTATAATCTAATTCTTGAGGACATACTCCATCTGTTATACCTTCTTTATCATTATTAATATTAGAGTCCCAGTTTTTCATAAATAGACCTACTACTTCGTATCCTTCTTGCTTTAATAATAAAGCTGATACTGCTGAATCTACTCCTCCACTTATTCCTACTACTACTTTCATAAATATACTTTCCTTTCAATATCAATATTATACTACAAATTTAATGATATTTGAACATAAATATATTTCAAGCAAACTACTTATTATAAGGAATATAGATAGAATTATAAATATATAGAAATAGTTTTTTATGAATTGCCTTAAATTTATATCTTTGTTGTTCTTGATAGTGTTAAAACACTTTATACTAAAACTTATACTATAATAACTTAAAAATAATAGTATTACTTCATTTAATATACTAGGAAACACTATTATTAAGGCATATAAGAAGCCTTTCATTTTATAAGTATAAATTATAATACATATTGTTAAACTAAGTGAAATGCCTCTATAAATGATTATTAATGGGATAAGTGCTGAGCAAAAGAATATAATACCAGATATCCAGATAATACTACTATATTTTAAGTTAGATGTTATTGATGATATTAAACCATTTATATGATTAAAATCATTGTTTTTTATTAGAGTTATATAATTTATAATACTAGATGTTATTTCATTTTTATTCATAAATATAAAACTAATTATACCTATAACAAAACCTATTACTAGAGATACTACTAATATTTTAAATATCTTACTTTTTATTATTTTCATATTAAATTATATTTACTTCTTTAT
>CAJJPX010000030.1 GCA_905193755.1 uncultured Clostridium sp.
TTATAAAACCCCAATTCAATATAAAATTGAACTAGGGTTTCAATAAATTCTTTTTATGTGTCTACTTTTACTTTATCACTTCATTAAAAATTCTTAAGTCTTTTATTTTATCTGTTATTTCTAAATCTTTCTTTTTCATCAAGTATTTTCTTACGTAATCTTATCGCATCAGGTGTAACTTCAACAAGTTCATCTTTTTCTATAAATTCTAATGCTTCTTCTAATGTAAATGTTCTAGGTCTTGGAAGTATTATTGCTTCATCACTACCAGATGAACGAGTATTAGAAAATTCTTTATTTTTACATGGATTAACATTTAAATCATTTTCTCTATTGTTAATACCAACTATCATACCAGAATATACTTCAGTAGATGGTTCTATTATCATAGTACCTCTATCTAATAAGTTATAAAGTGCGTATCCAAATGCTTTACCACTTTCCATAGATACAAGTACACCATTCTTACGTCCAGATATTTCTCCTGCATATGGTCTATAATCTTCAAAACTACGAACCATAATACCTTCACCCTTAGTATTAGTAATAAAGTTACTTCTATATCCTATTAAACCTCTAGTAGGAACAACAAACTCAAGTCTAACATAATTATCTTCAGCAGGTTCCATTATTTCCATAGTACCTTTTCTTTCACTTAAATCACTTATAATAGTTCCAGAGTAATCATTTGGCACAGTAATTACTACTCTCTCATATGGTTCACTCTTAACACCATCTATTTCATGGAAAATAACTTCAGGTTTAGAAACACCTAATTCGTAACCTTCTCTTCTCATATTTTCAATTAGTATTGATAAGTGTAATTCTCCACGACCAGATACTTTAAATCCATCACTACTAGGTAATTCTTCTACTTCAAGTCCAACATTACGTTCAAGTTCAGCCATAAGTCTATCTCTTAAATGTCTTGATGTAACAAACTTACCAACTTTACCAGCAAACGGACTATTATTAACCATAAAATTCATTGATAGTGTAGGTTTTTCTATTTCAATTTTTGGTAGAGGGTCAACATGATTAACATCACAAATAGTGTCTCCGATAGATATTTCAGGACAACCTGCTACTATAACTATATCACCATAATATGCTTCATTTACTTCTCTTCTCTTAATTCCTTCATTAACAAATATTTTAGTAATTCTTTCTTTAGTAAGTTCACCATTATTTTTAGATATTGCTACTGTTTCACCAACTTTAATTTTACCTTTATTAATTCTACCTATACCAAGTCTACCAATATAATCATCATAATCAAGTGATGATATTTGTAATTGTAAAGGATCATTTTCATTTCCTTCAAATGGTTTAGTAGTTTCAATTATAGTATCAAGAAGTGGTGTAATATCTTTATTATCATCATTTTCTTCATACTTAGCTATTCCTTCTTTAGCTATACCATAAATGATCTTAAAATCTAATTGTTCATTAGTAGCACCTAATTCACAGAATAAATCAAAAGTCATATTTACTACTTCTTCAGCACGAGCATCTTTCTTATCTATTTTATTAATAAATAGTATTGGTCTAAGTCCATATTTTAATGCTTCTTTTAATACAAATCTTGTTTGAGGCATTGGTCCTTCAGCTGAATCTACTAATAATACTACAGTATCTACTGTTTTAATAATTCTCTCTATTTCACTAGAAAAATCAGCATGTCCTGGAGTATCAACTATATTCATCTTAATACCTTTATATTTAATAGAACAGTTTTTAGCAGTAATTGTAATACCACGTTCACGTTCTAAGTCTCCACTATCCATTACACAGTCAACTACTTGCTCATTCTCTCTAAATACACCATTTTGTTTTAATAAGGCATCTACTAAAGTACTCTTACCAGCATCAACATGAGCAACAACTGCAAAGTTAATAATTTTTTCCATAATCTCATCCCCTCTTAGATACGCACTTAATAATACACTATTTTAAAGTATTTTTCAAGAAAAATCGTATTTTTTTATAAATTATCACTACAAGTGTATTTTTATCATTCCTAGTAAATGGTTAAAATTTCCAAATAATGGGAAAATATTGTTAGGAGTTTAGTGATGAAAGATACATTTAATTTTAAAGATGAAAAAGAAATATACACTATTATAGGAAAAAATATTAAATATTATAGAAAACTTTATAGCCTAAATGTTGAAGAATTAACACAAGAACATTTAGCAGAACTAGCTAATGTATCAACATCATTAATAGGTAATCTTGAAAGTAAAAAGACTTACCAAGGTATAAGTATTTATAATTTATACAAAATAAGTCTAATATTAAATGTTCCAATAGAAAAGTTTTTTATTAACCGTTAACTTCTATTGACTCAAAAAATTTATCGATAGATACATTAAGAACAACTGATATTTTATATAAAGACATCAGTGATAATCCTTCACTACCTTTAGTACTCTCAAACTTTCTAATAAATTCAGGTGATACACCTATATCTATCGCAAGTTGTTCTTGAGTAATACCACATAACTTTCTATATTTGATTACATTATATGCTATTGTCTTAATTATATTTTCATCAAAATTAAAATCTCTCTTAAACTTAGTCATTATTTCACCTAAGTAATATTTTACATTGTTTTAATATTTAATTATGTAATGTAGTACTATACATTTAGTTTTATTTATTTTATAATTGTTATAGGTGAACTATGGATCAAGATAAATTAAATAAGATTATTGGTAAAAATATAAAAAAATATAGAAGTAAAACTATATTAAATGGAAAGAAACTAACGCAAGAGAAATTAGCTGAGTTAATAAATGTCTCAGTTTCTTTAATAAGTAATTTAGAAAGTAATAAATGTAGAACTGGCATAAGCATAAACAACTTATATAAGATATCTATAGTTCTAAACACACCAATAAGTAAGTTTATGGAGGATAATGATGAACTATAGTATTATTTTAAAAGATTATATAAATAATTGTTCTGATATTATAAATTTTCTAAATGATAAATTACTCGATGATTTAATAAGTAATATAGATAATAGTACTATAACAGTAACTTCTCATCTAATCCATAAAGAAAACACAATTACTCACAAAGAACAATTTATATTTAATTTAGATAATTATATTTCATTTATAAAAGAACATTTACATATAAGCGAACTAAGAATAAGATATATTTTAAGTGAAACATTAAATAATAAGCATAATAATATTTTATTATCAAAAAAGTATTACTACAACAATATAGATTATTATCATAAAGAGTTTATTAATATGTTTATGTATAAGTATCTAAAAAATATAGAGTATCTAAGTAAGTATATAAAATTAGATAAATTAGACTTTAATAGTCTTTGTAACTTAATCAATACAAATAAAAAAGCACATATTTACTTTGAAGATATAACAAGTAATAATGTGCATTATTATATAAATTTAATTAGAAGTATTAATTAATATATCATAGATATTAGTATAAGTGAAAGTTACTCTATTAGTACCTTTCTTTTTTTCTTTTACTAAGTATCCTTGTTCTACTAATTTATTAAGAACTTTATTAACGGAATTAATATGTAATTTACATTCTTCTACTATGTCATTAGTAGTAAATACTATTCTCTTAGCTATAACAGGATATACTTTATATATTGTACTCCCTCCAATAGTAATCTTAAAATCCTCTAAATCTCTAGTATATATTTTATTAAGTTTTTTAATTCTTTTAATATTTATACTACATTGATTGATAATACATTCTAGAATAAACTTTATAAACTTAGGAAATTTTTCATCATTTTCATCACTTAATAAAGTAAAATATGTATTTTTCAAATTATCTATTGCTTCTGATATAAAAAGTATTGGTGGTTCTTTCTTATAAAATGATAACTGTATAGGAATAGTAAGCCTTCCTATTTTACCATTACCAGTTAAATATGGATGTAACTTCTCATATTGATAATGTGTTGCTGCTATAGAAATAAAATCAGGATCCGTATGTTCATTCATATACTCACATAAATTCTTCATATAACCATTTAATTCATTATATAAAGGTGGTACAAAAGAAACACTAGCTCCAGCAAGACCAGGTTTTAATATATAAGTTTGAGTCTTTCTTAAGTGTCCACTACCTTTAGTAGAATTATCTTTTTTACAACCATTTAAAAGAGCTTTATTTATTTTATTAAAAGTATCAATACTAAATCCATTCTTACTAGCATAAGAGAGCCCAGATAATAAAGCCAACTTAATATTATTAAATTGTATTACAGTATTATTTTTATTCTTATATGGCATTAAAAACATATCATCTTTAGTTATCTTAGCATTATCAATTTTAAAAGAATAATAAGTTTCAATTATAAATGCTGACTCTAGAAAAGATTTATAATCAAAAGTCATGCTCTTAAGAAAACCCTTATATTCTCCGTATGCTTCTTTCGCATCACATAAAAGTTTCATAAGAGAACTATCAAGTTCATAATTAAAAGGCATTTTTTTAGCTTTATATGGTTCCATACTTTACACTCCTTAATTATATATTATCATAAATATAACAAAAAATATACATATTCAATTAAAAATATGTATATTTTAATATGGATTAGGATAACTAGTAAGACCAGTACCTTCACCTTTCGTCCAAATAATTTTATTTCCTAATACTTTAAGACCATATATTATTTTATATAAGGTATTATCATTACTCTTATAATAAAAAGTTAATGTTGTATTTCCATTTTTATTTGGTTCGAAAACCCATTTATCATCATCACTACTAGATAACTTAACATTATCATTATCAGATTCATAACTCCAACTATAACCATCTTTAGTATCCATATCATACTCAATAGTCATTTTATCTTTATAAACAGCTAAATACTTAGATGTAGGACCCCAAAATATCAAATAAATTGATATTAAAGCAGTAACACCAAACATAATATAAAATCTTAAATACTTCTTTATATGTCTCATATCTTCACCATAATAATAATATCACTTTTCACATATTTGTGCAAACAAAAAACAACCCGTTCTGATAAAACAAGATTGTTTCGAGTTTCCGAAAATAAATTATGAATCATTTATATTAATGTTTCAATTAATATAAATACTTCTAAATATTATCAGTATTTAGCATAATTTCTTATCATTTTGAGTTTTACTTTCTCAACGTTATAACATTTGTCCTTAGTAGATAAGACATCTATTTCTTAAATTAATAAGATATTTTTATTATTTATATTATTTTTGATATAAAATATTATTAGTAAGATAGATATATAATTAAGCTAGTAAATTAATACTAATTAAGAACATATAA
>CAJJPX010000031.1 GCA_905193755.1 uncultured Clostridium sp.
AGGAGGGATAACTTATGGCTTATAATAGAAGAAAAAGAAAAGCAAAGAGAGATATCACTGAAGGTCAAGCACATATTCATTCTACATTTAATAACACAATCGTAACAATTACTGATAATAATGGTGGAGTAATAAGTTGGGCTTCTTCAGGAACTGTTGGATATAAAGGAAGTAAAAAGAAAACTCCTTTTGCAGCAGGTATGAGTGCTGAAGCTGCTGGTAAAGCTGCTTTCGATGCAGGAATTAGAAAAGTAGAAGTTTTTGTTAAAGGAATTGGTGGAGGTCGTGAAACTGCAATCAGAAGTTTACAAACTGCTGGATTAGAAATCACAGGAATTAACGATGTAACACCAGTACCACATAATGGATGCAGACCACCTAAGAGAAGACGTATGTAAGAATTGAGGAAGGGGAATAAATACCATGTTAAAATTTATTAAACCAGATTATAAAGTAAACGAATATGTTGAAAGTAATTATTATGGAAAATTCGTTTTAGAACCACTTGAAAGAGGTTTTGGAACAACTATAGGAAATGCTCTTAGAAGAGTTATGCTATCAAGTTTAGAAGGTAGTGCAATTACTGATGTTAAAATTGAAGGTGTTATGCACGAATTTCAAAAAATGGATGGAGTAGTAGAAGATGTTACTGAAATTATTCTTAATCTAAAAAAATTAGTATTAAAAAATCATAGTGAGAATGATCAAGTATTACATTTAAAAGCTAATAGCGAAGGTGAAGTTCATGCTTCTGATATAGATAAAAATGGTGAAGTAGAAATTATTAATCCTGATTTATTAATTGCTACATTATCAAAAGGTGGAAGTTTAGATATGACTATGACTGTATCAAATGGTCGTGGTTATGTTGATGGAAAAATCAATGCTGTTGCTGTAAAGGATGTAATTGGTGCTATAGGTGTTGATTCATTATATAGTCCAATTGAAAGAGTAAGTTATGAAGTTGAACCTGCTCGTGTAGGACAAAATGATAATTATGATAAATTAATTTTAAATGTATGGACAAACGGAGCTATCAAACCAGAAGAAGCTGTTGCTCGTGCTGCTAAAATAATTATTGATCATTTTGAAGTTATTACTGATTTACATAATTTAACAGGAATCGAAAGTGTTCTTGCCGATAAGGAAGAAAATTCAGTTCAAAAGACATTAGAAACTCCTATCGAAGAATTAGATCTATCTGTTAGAGCATATAACTGCTTAAAGAGAGATGCAATTCATACTTTACAAGATTTAACATCTAAGAGTGAATCTGAAATGATGAAAATTAGAAATCTTGGTAAAAAATCATTAAAAGAAGTTTTAGATAAAGTTAGAGACATGGGACTTAAGTTCCGTGATGAAGATTAATTAGGAGGATACAATGGCATTATATAGAAAATTAAATAGAGAAACTCGTGTTAGAAAAAGTATTCTATCTGGTTTAACTAAAAGTGTACTTGAATTTGGATATGTTGAAACTACAGAACAAAGAGCAAAAGAAGCTCGTAAGTTCGTTGAAAAAATGATTACATATGCTAAAAAAGGTGATTTAGTTTCTAGAAGAAAAGCACTTGCTTTCTTAAATAACGACAAAGATTTAGTTAAAAAATTATTTAATGAATATGCTACTAAATATGCTGATAGAAAAGGTGGCTATACTAGAATAATTAAGCTAAAAGAAAGAATCGGAGACGATGCTTTAATCGTTCGTTTAGAATTAGTATAAAAAGGTTGATTGGTTTCAATCTTTTTTTTTGACAAAATATTTCTTTAAAATTATATTTATTTGTTGTATAATTTTTTATAGATGATAGAGTGGTGAAGACATGAGTAAAGATATAAAGAAAAGTGCTGAATTTAATTTAGTTGAAGTTATAGTTATCATTTTAATTACCGGTATTGTTGTTAGTGTGGCTAGTGGTTTTATTGTATTTAAAAATTATGATAAGTTATCTAGCGTTAGTAATGAAAATTCAGGTGAATTATCTGAATTTAATAAGGCTTATAATCATATTGTTGGTAGTTATGTTAAGGAAGTTGATAAAGAAAAATTAATTGATGCTGCTATAGATGGAATGTATAGTTATTTAAATGATGAATACAGTGTTTATTTAGATAAGGATACTTCTGAGTCATTGGAACAAAGGTTAGATGGAGAGTATACTGGTGTTGGCATTGAGATTACTTCAAATAAAACTGATGGTAAAATATTAGTAAGTAAAATTTTTGAAGATTCACCTGCGATGGATGCTGGTTTAAAAGTTGGAGATCAGTTAATTGCTTTAGATGACATTTTATTGTCTACTAAAGAATATACTTATGTCTCTGATACAATAAAAAATAGTAAGAATGATAAATTTAAAATAAAATATATAAGAGATAGTAAAGAATATGAAGTAATTTTAAAAAGAAAGGTTGTTACAATTGACTCTGTTACATCAAATGAATATGGGAATGTAGGATATATTCAAATCCAAACTTTTTCTGCTACTACTAGTAAGCAGGTTAAAAATAAAATAAGCAAATTTAGTAATAATATTGACTCTATTGTAATTGATTTAAGAAATAATACTGGTGGATATTTGAGTGCTGCTTATGAAATCGCCGATTATTTTGTTGCTAAAGGAAAAATAATTTATCAATTAAAAGATAAGAATAATAAAATTACTAAATATAATGCTAAAACTGGTGTTTTGAGGAGTTTTAAGGGGATTTCTGTACTAATTAATAATTACAGTGCTTCTGCTTCAGAAGTGCTTACATTGGCTTTGAAAGAAAGTGCGGATGCAAAAATAATTGGTGTAAAATCTTATGGAAAAGGTACTGTGCAAGAGAAAGATGTTTTATCTAGTGGGGCGATGGTTAAATATACAACTGCATATTGGTTAAGTCCTAAAGGAAATACTATTAATGGTATTGGAATTAGTCCAGATGTTGAGGTTAAAGATACTAATGAGCAATTAAATACTGCTATAAATTTATTTAAAAAATAATTTATAAATAATGATTAGGATGTGTTTAAAAAATACATCTTTTTATTTGGTTTACACTGAAACATATAAATAATTTTATTTTTATTAATGTTGTGGTAAAATATTTTTAGAAAGAGGTGTCTTATGAACATTAAAGTTGGGGACACACTTGTTATTCATTGCTATAAACACGATGGAGCGATTCATAAATCTTGGAAGTCTGCTATTGTGTTGGAAGTAAATGATGATTTTATTGTTTTAGGAAACGAAAACGTTTTAGTTACTAAACAAGATGGAAGAACTTGGCATACTAAAGAACCAGCCATAATGTTCTTTTATAAAAAAAGATGGTTTAATATAATTGCTCAATTAAAAAGTAATGGTATATTTTATTATTGCAATATTGCTAGTCCTTATGTTATTGATGGTGATGTTGTAAAGTATATTGATTATGATTTGGATTTAAGGGTATTTAACGATGGTGCTTTTAAAATATTAGATCGAAATGAGTATAATTACCATAAAAAACTTATGCGATATCCAAGAGAGATAAATTATATTATTAAAGAAGAATTATCATCTTTGATAGAAATGAAAAAAGCAGGTGAGTTTCCATTTGATACTCAAGTTATTGAATATTATTATAAAATATTTAGAAATATTCAAGAAAATCGCTAGTTATTAGTGATTTTTTCTTTTGGTTGTACATATAGTACATGTAGTATAAGTTTTTTTTAAAAAAAGAAAAAAAGTATTTACATTTAAAAAATCTTATGTTATTATATATCTCGTTGTTTGAGGAAAACGACAAAATAAAGAGTATTTTATAATTTAAAATCAGGTTTTTCGTTGAAAAACCAAGAAAAAATGAAAAATGTCAAAAATAATATAAATTTTTAAAAAAGTTGTTGACATTGAATTATGAAAATGCTATATTATATGAGCAACCGCAGGAAATGCGATTGAAATGATCTTTGAAAACTAAGTAAAATAATGAGTTTTGTAGACAGGATTAAATAATGAAATCAATTCTTTAACAATAAAAGAATTTTTTATTGAGAGTTTGATCCTGGCTCAGGATAAACGCTGGCGGCATGCCTAAGACATGCAAGTCGAACGGGACGCCCCATTGAGAACGGAAATAAATTGGAGAGCTTGCTCGAAGATGGAAATAAGTAGGATTTGGATTCTGCGTCCAGTGGCGAACGGGTGAGTAACACGTGGGTTACCTGCCTTCAAGCTGGGGATAACAGTTAGAAATGATTGCTAATACCGAATGTGCTAGAAATAGTAAAGAAGCCTTTAAAGCTTCACTTGAAGATGGGCCTGCGGCGTATTAGATAGTTGGTGGGGTAATGGCCTACCAAGTCAACGATGCGTAGCCGGACTGAGAGGTTGATCGGCCACACTGGGACTGAGACACGGC
>CAJJPX010000032.1 GCA_905193755.1 uncultured Clostridium sp.
ATATAGATGTTCTCTTTCTAGGAAGGAGGACATTTTTTAATGCTTAATTTTAAAACAATAGAAAGATTAAAACCTAACTCAACTATTATTGATATTATTAAATGCTATGACTTTAAAACGAGAAATGGCAAGGTTAAAATTCTTGAAAACACAAATTTAAAGTTTATCGAACCTACTGAATACTTAATATTATCTCCTAAAAAACTCACTATTTATGAGTACAAAGTTAATGAAATATCTAATAAACAATTTTATGTAAAAGAACATAATGAAAAATATACGTTGCAAGAAATATGTAAAATTTTGAAGAAATTGTAATTTTACACTTAACTTTTTGCTTATAAAGTGCCAAACGAGTGAGAGGATAACTTCTCTCAAATATAAAAGAAAGGAGATGATTTTGTGAGATGTGGAGTTTATGTTAGAGTTTCAACTGACGACCAAAAAGATAATGGATATTCTATTGATTCACAACTTAGAATGATTAAAGAATACTGTGAAAAGAAAAACTATGACATCATTGATGTTTATAATGATGCCGGTCATTCAGGAAAAGATTTAATGAGACCAGAAATGCAAAGATTATTAAAAGACATTAAATCAAAGAAGATTGATAAATTAGTTGCTATTAAAGTAGATAGACTTACAAGAAGTAATTATGATGGATTTTGGCTACTTAATTATTTAGAAGAACACGATGTTAAATTAGAACTAATACTTGAACCATTTGATGTAAGTACTGCTAATGGTGAAATGATTTATGGAATGAATTTAGTGTTTGGTCAAAGAGAAAGAAAAGAAATTGGAGCAAGAACAAAAAGAGCTATGGAAGAAATGGCTATGGAACATATTCACCCTAGTAAAGCACCTTATGGATATATAAGAAACAAAGAAACAGGTCATTTAGAAATTGAACCTATTGAAGCTGAAGTTGTTAAAGAAATATTTGAACTATGTAAAGAAAGACATTCAACAAGAAATATTGCTACTATTATGAAAAATAATAATGCTTATTTAAGTCATGGTAAATGGAAAGCTGATAGAGTTTATAAAATACTAACTAATTCTATTTATATTGGAATATTTGAATATGGCAAATATAAAAGAAAACCTGAAGATATACTAAAAGTTGAAAATTACTGTGAACCAATTATTGATTTAAAGACTTGGAACATTACTAGAAAGAATTTAGAGAAAAATAAACATCCTAATTACGGAGAACATATACATTTATTTACTTCTTTAATTAAATGCCCTGAATGTGGTAATATTTTATCTTCTACTATTTCTTATAAATATAGTGGAACATCAAATAAAAAAGAATACTACCATTTAACTTGCAAAAATGTTAATTGTAAAGCAAAAGGACTTCATTATAGTTCTGACAAGATTGAAAAGAAATTAGGAAGAGTTTTAAATGAACTAACTAGATATATGTATGATATGAATAATGAAATAATTGTATCAAACTCAACTAAATCAAAAGACATAAGTGATATTGATAAAGCAATAGAAAAACTAAAAATTCAAGAAAAGAAGTTAGTAGATTTATACCTATCATCAAACTTAAATGTAGATGCTATCAACCATAAAAACGAAGTTATCAAAAAAGAAATTGAGAAATTAAATAAGAAAAAGCAATTACTAGATCCTAATGATGACTTCAAAGAATATACAGTGGAACTACTTAAAAAACTTGATTACAAAAAAGAAGAAGATTATTTGTTATTTAATAAACTTGACTTTTCCTTTATGTGGGATAGCTTAAATCGTAAAGCAAAAAGAGATATATTAAATAAACTTGTATCACAAATAGAAATTACAAGAGATAAAAACTACAACATTGAAATCAAAAATATTAAGTTTACTGATGAATTTATATCTAGAAGTTGTAAAGAGTATTTAGAATATCTAAATGATATTTTAAAGAACAATAATATTGGTATCAAATATCAAGAGTTAATAACTACTGATGAACTTAATGATTATTCTAAAAACTACTATGTTTTATCACTTCAAAAGTTAGAAAAGAATGAATATTCAAATGATGAAAGAAAGATATTACTTACACTAGCATCAGAACATTTCTATTATGATGGTATTATTCATTGCCCTTTGTATAGTAATGAAACTATTATAGACCAAGTAATGTTAATACCTAAAACTGAAGTATGTTAAAGAATGGACTTACCAATTATGAAATTGTTAAATAAAAATAATATTATTAAAAATCAGGTTAATACAATAGAACAATATAAAGTTTTAAACTACTTAAAAGATACTTTTAATACTGATGCTATTGCTATTTATTTAATTGATAGATATACAATTAAAGTTATAGATACAAATAATGATATTGGCTATTTTAAATACAATAGTAAAACTAAAAATGTAGATTTTATAGATAACTATAATAAAAGCAAAGAAACGGAGAGATGAAAAATGAGAAAAATTATTACAAAGGATGAAATTAAAAATCTTAACAAATATGGATTATTAAAACTTGATTATCTAAAAAAGAATAATAAAGTTTTATATCAAAGACTAATTATTGAGGACAAACTATATACTTTTCTTTTTTCAGTCGGTAAAGAAGCAGAAGAAAAATTAAAATTATTAATAAATGAACTTGCTGAAAAAGATAAAGATTTAAATGAGAATTTAAAGGAAGAAAACCAATTATTGTGGGTACAAAAGATGAATAATTATAAAAATATTGCAGAAGAAATTGTTTTAAAAGAACTTATATTTAATGAAAAAGTGTGAGGACAAATAGAATAAAATTGTCTTAGCCAGCACTGCAAATGTACTCCTAACATTTGCCTAACCTATGGGACAAGTCCCAAACCCTAAAAATTATAGAAAGGATGAAAAAATGAGAAAAAGAAATATAAAAATTAATGTATTTATAAACGAAGAAGAACAAATTAGATTTAAAAATAAAGTTAAAAAATTAGGATTATCTCAATCATCATATATTAGAAAAATTATAAATGAAGATATGGATAATGTTATTCATAAAGATGAGATTAAACCTATTTTAGAACAAATAAAAGCTCTTAATCATGATTTAGTAAGAGCTAGAAATTTTATGATTATGAATAGAATTCACAATGGTGAAGAACTATTAGAAAAAGTACTTACCGAAATAAGAAC
>CAJJPX010000033.1 GCA_905193755.1 uncultured Clostridium sp.
GAACAAATGAAAGGAAATTTAGCAGGAACATCATTTTGGATGGTAAGAAAAGATGTACTAATTAAAAGTGGTTGCTTTAAAAAAATACATTCTCACCAAGACGGTGTTGTATTGTTAAATCTATTAGCAAATGGATATAAAATTGATCTTGTTGAAAAGGATTTGGTTATATATCATTTTCATGCAAAAGGTGAAGGCATCACAGATGTAAATGATAAAATTGTAAGTGCTGATGAAGAGTATTATAAGCTATGTAGAAAATATTATAATAAAATAAGTAAAAGAGAACAAAGAGAAGTAACACTAAAATACTATAACGATAGAAATTGGAATTTAGTTATTCTTAATAGAATAAGTGATGCAAAGAAAGACATTAAATTTTTATTCAAAAAATTTCAACTTAATAAAACACTCTTAATATGCCTATATAGAATAATTTTTAGAGAACACGTATGTAAAAAAGAAAAAAGATTTAATAATGATATCCTATTAGGAGGAAAAAATGAAAGATAGCAAATCATTCTATACATCAGAAACTCAGATGTTTTATGAAAGAAATAAAATAGTAAAATGTGAAAATGAGTTTTTATATGATGAAAATGGTAAAAAGTATCTTGATATGAATAGTGGAACCTGGAATGTTATATTGGGGTACGGAAGGGAAGAATATAATAAAAGTATCAAAGAATTAAATAGAAATGTTCAATTTATACCAAATGTCAGATTTTATCATGAAGAAGGCGAAAAATTATCAAAACGCATAATTAAATTATTGCCTGGTGAATATCATAGTGTATTTTTTACATCTGGTGGTGCGGAAGCAGTAGAAACTGCAATAAAATTTGCAAAACAATATTGGTTTAATAAGGGATATAAAAACAAAAACAGAATTATATCTTTGTACGATAGTTATCACGGCTCAACTTTAGGTGCTTTATCTGTCTCTGGAGACCCTTGGGATAGAATTGCCTATGATCCAATTTTGTTAAATTCATTAAAAATACATCCATATTATTGCTATAAATGTAGACTCGGATTAGAAAAAAAACATTGCAACTACGCTTGTCTAAATGATTTGAAATGGCAAATAGAATTTTATGGCGAAGAAAATATTAGTTCTCTAATTATAGAACCAATCATGGGAGTTGGTGGAATACTAATACCAAGCAAAGATTGGCTGACTTCACTAGTGAATATATGTCATGAGCATAACATTTTGGTTATATTTGATGAAGTAACATCAGGATTTGGAAGATGTGGCAACTATTTCTCATTTTTAGATTATAATGTTAGACCCGATATAGTAACATTTGGAAAATGTATATCAAATGGGGTCGCACCTCTTGCGGGAACAATTATCACAAAAAATGTATTTGAGAGTTTTTATAATCAAAACGAGGATATGCAATTTAAACATGGATTTACAAATGCAGGGCATCCATTATCATGTGCAATAGGTAATGTAACTTTAGATATATTTGAAAAAGAAAATATATTAGAAATTATAAAACAAAAAGAAAAAGAGTTCAGCAAAATACTAAATGACATTAAAGATAAAAAATATATAGGTGAAATAAGAATCAAGGGATTGATGATCGCAATTGAACTAATTAATCCTAGTACCAAAGAATCATTAGTAATCCCTAATTTATTATATAAATTTAAAGAAAAAGGAATAATAATGAGTCAAATGACTCAAGTCGTTAACTTTATGCCATCTATAAAGGTAACAAAAGATGAATTTAAATACGCAATTGATATTATGATTGAGTTAGTTGAAGAATATTTGAATTATAAAAATTAAAAATTATAAAAAGAAATTACGATAACAATATAAAAAACTTAGTGCTGTTGCATTACACTGAGTTTTTTTGTGTGTCAATTAAAACATAAAACACGCCATCGTTAGACAATTATTTAACTTTATGTTATAATACCAAAAAAAGAGGTGTATTTATGATTTTACTAAGTTGTAATGATTTAAAAAAAGAGTTTGGAGCCAATAAATTATTTGAGGGAATAAATCTAGAAATACAAGAACATGAAAAAATAGGATTGGTAGGACTAAATGGTTGTGGAAAAACAACTTTACTTAAAATGCTACAAGGAGAAGAATCAATTGATAAAGGCTCTATAAGGATTTCTAAGGGAACGAAAATAGGCTATCTTGAACAACAACCTAGATATCCAAATAAAAGTGTTAAAGATGTATTGCTATCAGCTTTCAAGGATATAAACGAACTAAGAGCAAGAATGAATATAATAGAAGAAAAAATGTCCAATTGTAGTGACGAAAAAATTCTAAATGATTTAGTAGAGTTATATGGTAAATTGTGTGAAAAATTTGAAAGTATCGGTGGGTATGAATATGAAGTTAAATATAACAGTGTAGTTTCTGGATTAAATTTAACAGAAGAATTTTGTGAGCAGCAATTTGAAGAATTAAGCGGAGGGCAAAAAACAAAAGTGTTGATAGCAAAAATGTTGTTAAGTGAACCTAATTTACTTTTTTTAGATGAGCCAACAAATTATCTAGATATTGAATCTCTAAATTGGTTAGAAAACTATTTGCAAAGTTTTAAAGGTTCATTAGTAATTATTTCGCACGATAGATATTTTTTGGATAAAGTTGTTAATAAAATATGGGAATTAACACCTACTATAATGGAAACATATAATGGAAATTATTCAAATTATGTAATTGAAAAACAGCAAAGATTTAATGAGAGAATGAAAGATTATATTAATCAACAAAAAGAAATTAAAAGGATGGATGATCAAGTAAAATGGATGAAATCGACTGGAAGTAATGTTCTAAAAGCAAAAGCTCACGTGATTGAACATAGAATGG
>CAJJPX010000034.1 GCA_905193755.1 uncultured Clostridium sp.
GTTTGGTTCGTCTATGGTTCTGGTCGCCCTGGCGACTTGGGCTTCGACGACGTGGGCCTCTCGGTGGCTGTGCGCCCCTCAGTTTCTCTGTCATCTTGTAATCTGATATCCAGAGGAGACGGAAGTGCGAATAATCCATATACAGTGTACATTGGAAGTGGTTCGTGCTAGGATTTAAAGCCGGAAGCAAAAACCCTTTTGCTTCCGTGTCCGCCGCTTTAGAGGCGGCATGCAGTTTTATAATAATAATGGTATCAAATGTGAAAACATTTTTGATATAGGGAATAAGCTACTAAAGTGACTAGGTCTTTGTGTCCCTGAGGCTGGGCCCTTTCCCCTAACAACTGGAATGGCTCTAACTCGAACGTTTGGAACGTCAATGGTTCTGATAACCCTGGCAACTTGAACAACAACAACGTGGACAACTCGATGGCTGTGCGCCCCTCAATTTCTCATAGTTCAGGAGGTAATAATGTCATAATAAATGTTATGGTAGATGTTATTTTTGAGAAACAAGTTTATTTCCTTAGACATAGTCTAAAATATTTAGTATTTATCAGTTCTTGTCCTTTAGTAAGTATAACTGAAAAATGATATTGAACCTAGATATTTATTGTAATTGATGAGCAGTATTTAAATCAATTTAGATTTTATACTGCTCTTTATTTATTAAGGAGGAATATTATGAGAATTTATAGTAATACATTTAAAAGTGAGTACCCTAATACAGTATTTTTAGAAAAACATGGTATATTTTATTATGCATATGGAGAAAATGCACTTGTACTAAGTGGTATTTGTAATTATCAATTTAAAGATAATAGATGTGGTTTTCCAATTAAAAGTTTAGAAAAAGTTGTTAGTATTTTATCTGAGTTTAAGGTTAATGTTTATGTTGATAATATGTTTTTTGAGTTTGGAGATAAATATTCATTTTATCTTGAACTTTATAAAAGTAAAATAAATGGAGATAAATTAATTAATAATTTAATTAATGATATTAAAAAGGTTATAGAAAGTAATAGAGAAAATTATTATAAGTTAAAGGAGTTTGTAGATAGTTTATGAATGAATTAGTTATTTTTAATAAGATTAAATGGTTAATAAGTTATTCTGATAAATATGTTTTTAATTCTTTTACTAAAGTTCATATAAATTTAAAGATAAGGTATCAAGATAGGTTATATTCTCTACTAGAAAACTGTATTAGAAGTAATACTAATACTGGTAATATTAGAATTAAATATCAAAAAGAAATGTTAATAGATATTAGTTTAATAGATTATTATATTGGAGAAGCATATGATAAGAAAATTATCAAAAAGAATAGATTTTCTAGTGTTATTAATTCCTTAAATGAAATTAGAAAAATGACTTATAGTTGGAGTAATATTAATGAAGAGAAAAAATGTTCTATATGAAAATATGATTTCTTATAATAATATTTTAAGTGTTTATAAAAAAATTAAGAATAGTACTAAAAACAAAAAAGATGTTTATAATTATGAATTAAATTTAAATCAAAATTTACTTGATACTTTATTTAGTTTATCTAAATCTACTTATGTTTTTAGTAAATATAATATTTTCCTTGTTAGAGAACCAAAGTATAGACTTATCATGAGTGAGAGTTTTCCTGATAA